>NZ_CAJPVH010000072.1 GCF_905397395.1 Cupriavidus campinensis | reverse complement strand
CCGGTGGCGGTGTCGGCGGGCGGCTCCAGCCGCATCCGCTCGCCGCGCACCTGCTGGGCCACCCGCTGCGGCTCGCGCGGGCTTTCCATCCAGCCGGCCAGCGGGTCCGGGCCAAACCCGCCCAGCACGGCAGCCAGCAGCAGCGCGTTGACGAGCAGCAGGATCAGCAGCAGGGCAGTCTGGCCTTTCTGGGACATGGAAGACGGATTCGGTTGGCGATGCTGGGAAGCTTGGATGCTGGGCCGCCTGGCGGCTGCCTCAGGCCCCGGTGGCCATCGCGTGCAGTCCAAGCAGCACGAGATTATCGTGCATCTCGAACGGCATCGCGAGTGCGCCGGAGAGCGCCTGTCGCGCACCGCCCGAAAGCAGGCAGCGTACCGGCCCGCGTTCGCCCAGCGCCCGCCAGGAGCGCTCCACGGCGCCGGCCTGAGCGGCCAGGCAGCCGGCGGCGATGGCGTCGTGAGTGTTGTCAGCACCCAACGCCCGCACCGCCCGCGCGGCGCCCGCGCCGGTATCGAGCACGTCCAGCGCCGGCAGTTGGGCCGTGTTGCGGGCCAGCGAGCCGAGCATCAGCGCCACGCCGGGCAGGATCAGCCCGCCTTCGAAGCGCGCGCCGCCATCGGCCTGCGCCGTAACGATGTCCAGCGTAGTGGCCGTGCCGGCCGTGACGATCAGCAACGTCTCGCCGGGCAGCCAGCGGTGCGCGCCGATGCTGCCGACCCAGCGGTCCACGCCGAGCTGCGTGGGCTCGCGGTAGCCGTTGACGAGGTCGCCGTGGGCGGCCGTGGTGCGTACCCATTGCAGCGTTGGGGCGGCCCCGAAGGCGTCGCCCAGCGTGGCCGCCACCGCCTTGCCAATCGCCGCTCCGGCCACATTGGCGATCCAGACCGACGGCACGCCGCCGTCCGCCAGCCCGCGCCACGTGCCGACCAGCGCCGCCAACTCCGCCGGTGCGGCGTGGGTGGCGGCGCCCGCGTGGCGCCAAGGGGTGGGCAGGGTGCCAGGTGGCGCGGCCGCGTCAGTGTCGTCCGTGCTCCACGCCCATTTGAGTCGCGTATTGCCGATATCGATGAGCAGGCGCGCGCTCATGCCGCCGCTCCGCGCAAGGACACCTCGCCGCTGGCGATCCGTTGCAGCCCGTCCGCCGTCTCCAGCAGCAGGTGGCCGTCGCCGTCCACGCCCCGGGCGAGGCCCTCGGCCAGCAGCGTGCCGTCGTGCAGCAGCCGCACCGGTTCGTCGCGGAAGGCATCGCGCGCGGACCAGCGGGCCGCCATCGGCGCGAAGCCTTCGGCCAGGAACACGGCGCGCATCGCCGCCAGCCGGTTCAGCACCGCGCCGAGGATCCGGGTGGGAAGGTGGGCCGGGTTGAAGCCCGGCAGCGCCTCCGCCACGCCGGCCAGCGGGCGGCCCAGCGCGGCTTCCATCCGGGCATCGCGCACCAGGTTCAGGCCGATGCCGATCACCGCCCAGAGCGCGCCGGGCCGCGCCGGCACCGATTCGATCAGGATGCCGGCCAGCTTGCGGCCATCGATCTGGAGGTCGTTGGGCCATTTCAGGCCCACGCGGGGGCCGAGCACGGGGGCGACGTCCTCGAGCGCCTCCGCCAGCGCCAGTCCCACGGCCAGGCTCAGGCCGCTCAGGCGGGCCGGGGTCAGCGCCAGCGGCATGGCCACCGAGAAGGTCAGCCCCGCCTGCCCCTGCCACGGCCGGCCCTGGCGGCCGCGCCCGGCGGTCTGGCGATAGGCCACGCGCACCCGCGCGCTGTCTTCACCCTCCACCCAGCCGGCGCTGCGGCAGGCCTGGGTCAGGTCGGCGTTGGTCGAGCCGGTTTCCTCCACCACCTCCACGGTCCAGCCGCGCGCGGGGCCGGCGTCCAGCGCGGTGCGCAGCGCGGCGGCGTCAATGTGCCACGCGGGCAGCGCGGCGGCATCGTCGGCAAGGCTGGGAATGCTGGGGGGGGAGCGGTCGGGAGGCGCGGTCATGCGGGGCGGGTCAAGGTCAGCGCGCGGGGTTGCGCAGTTAGCCGCGATTGTAGCCGCGTCGCCCGATTTGGCCGGATTGGCCCGATGGCGTGGCTGTCAGACGGCGCCGCGTGGCCGTGTCAGAGGATGCCCGGTCGCCACGTCACGGCCGGTAGCATAGAATCGAGACTCCCCCATCACATCGCCGCCCCCCTTTGGATTCACCCTTGGATCGCCCATCGACGCCAGCCATCACGATTTCGCGCCAGGACGGATCCTGCAGCATCGCACTGCAGGGGGACTGGACCGCACTCGCGCTCGCCGGCTGCCACGAAGCGCGTGGGCTGCGCGCGCAGTTGCACGAACTGACCGAGGCGCCCCAGCACGCCGCGTGGTCGCTGGCCGGCGTGAACCGGCTCGACCATATCGGCGCGCAGCTGATCTGGCAGGCGTGGAACGGCAAGATGCCGGCGAACGTGGCGCTCAACGACGGCCAGCGCCGCGTGTTCGACCGCATCGCCTCGCTGCGCCGCGACGGCTGGAAGAAGCGCATGGTGGATCGCTTCAACCCGGTCACCATCCTCGGCGCGAGCCTGCTGTCGTTCTTCGCCCAGTTCGCCATCGGGGTGACCATGCTGGGCCAGCTCACCTTCGACCTGCTGCGCTTCGCCCGGGCGCCGCACCGGGGGCCATGGCGCGAGATTTCGGCCAACGTCTATAACGTGGGATACAAGGCGCTGGGCATCACGGCGCTGGTGGGCTTCCTGATCGGCATCGTGCTGTCCTATCTGTCGGCCAACCAGCTGCGCACCTTCGGCGCCAGCACCTTCATCGTCAACATCCTGGGCATGGCCGTGATCCGCGAGCTGGGGCCGGTGCTGGCCGCCATCCTGATCGCCGGGCGCTCCGGGTCCGCCATCACCGCGCAGATTGGCGTGATGCGCGTGACCGAGGAACTCGATGCGATGCGGGTGATGGGCATCTCGCACGGCTTCCGGCTGATCATGCCGCGCGTGATCGCGCTGGCCGTGGCCATGCCGCTGCTGGTGGCCTGGACCGACATGATGGCGCTGCTGGGCGGCATGACCGCCGCGCAGTTCCAGCTGGGCATCAGCTATTCGTTCTTCCTGCGCCAGCTGCCCGAGGCGGTGCCGGTGGCCAACCTCTGGCTCGGGCTGGGCAAGGGCGTGGTGTTCGGCATGCTGATCGCGCTGACGGCCTGCCACTTCGGCCTGCGCATCCGGCCGAACACGCAGAGCCTGGGCGAAGGCACGACGGCCTCGGTGGTCACGTCGATCACCGTGGTCATCATCGCCGACGCGATCTTCGCCATCCTGTTCAAGGACGTGGGCCTATGAACCAACCGGCCAATCCCTCCCCCGCCCGCCGCGAGACGATCATCGAGGTGCGCGACCTGGTCAAGCGCTACGGCGACAACGTGGTGCACGACCACCTCAACCTCGATGTCTATCGCGGCGAGGTGCTGTCCATCGTGGGCGGCTCGGGCACGGGCAAGACCGTGCTGCTGCGCCAGATCGTCGGGCTGGAGCGGCCCACCTCAGGGACCATCAAGGTCTTCGGCGAGAGCCCCGCCAAGCTGAAGCCGGCACAGTTGCAGGCGCTGCGCAACCGCTGGGGACTCCAGTTCCAGCGCGGGGCGCTGTTCTCGGCGTTGTCGGTTATCGATAACATCGCCCTGCCCATGCGCGAGCTGCGCGCCCTGCCGGACAACCTGATCTGCCAGGCCTCGCTGCTCAAGCTGCAACTGGTGGGGCTCTCGGCCAAGGACGCCGACAAGATGCCGGCCGACCTCTCCGGCGGCATGATCAAGCGCGTGGCGCTGGCCCGCGCGCTGGCGCTGGAGCCGGAGCTGGTGTTCCTCGACGAGCCCACGGCCGGCCTGGACCCGATGGCCTCCGACGACTACGTGGCCCTGATCCGCGAACTGCGGCGCGAGCTGGGCCTGACCGTGGTGATGATCACCCACGACCTCGACACCCTGGTAGCGCTGTCCGACCGCGTGGCCGTGCTGGCCGACCGCAAGGTGCTGGCCGCCGCCCCGATCCCCGAACTGGTGAAGGTGGACCACCCCTTCATCCGCGAATATTTCCTGGGCGACCGCGCCCAGCGCGCGTTGCAGGCCCTGCCGGCCCCGAGCCGGCCCGAGGCCCCGCGCCCCCCTTCCGGAGACACCTGATGGAAAACAAGTCGAACGCCTTCCTTGCCGGCGTTTTCACCATCGGACTGGCCGTGCTGGTGCTGTTCTCGCTGTTCTGGTTCAGTTCCGACCACGCCGTGCGCGTGCCGTATGACCTCATCACCCGCTCCACGGTGAACGGCCTCGGGCCGCAGGCCGATGTGAAGTATCGGGGGCTCGACGTGGGCAAGGTGGTGTCGATCAAGTTCGATCCGCAGGTGCCGGGGCAGATCATCGTGCGCATCAGCGTGAACCAGGACACGCCGATTACCCGCACCACCTACGCCACGCTGGGCTTCCAGGGCGTGACCGGCATCGCCTACGTGCAGCTCGATGACACCGCGCGCGAGGCCGGCAACGACAAGGCGTCGCCGCCGCTGCCCACCTCGGCGCGGGCGCCGGCGCGCATCGCCATGCGGCCGGGCTTCTTCGAGGAACTGGAGAAGCGCGGCGACTCGCTGCTGACCCAGACCGAGACGCTGATGGCCTCGCTTAACGAGATGTTCCAGACCACCAACCGCGACGAGCTGATGGCCGCCATCCGCTCGGTACACAAGACAGCCGAGGATTACTCGAAGCTGTCCGCCTCGCTCCAGCCGGCCGCCGCCAAGCTGCCGCAGGCGGTGGACAACCTCAACGCCACGCTGGCCTCCACGCGGCGCCTGGCTGACGAGCTGGCCAGCCCCAACGGCACGGTGCTGCGCACGGTCAACGGCGTGGGCACCAACCTCCAGGGCGCGGCGGACTCGGTGCAGTCGGCCGCCGGCATCCTGAGCGAGGAAACGCTGCCGCAGCTCAACGGTCTGGCGCGCGACGCCCGCCAGACCGCGCGCACCATCGACCGCGCCGCCGGCACCTTCAACGACCGGCCCAGCAGCGTGCTGTTCGGCGGCCCCTCGCCCGCGCCGGGCCCGGGCGAAGCGGGGTTCCGCGCACCATGACCATCCACCATCGCTCTCACTTTCATCTGGACCCAGCCATGACGCCTGTAGGACTCGTACGAATCGCTGCTTTGGCCGCACTGCTGGCACTGGCCGGATGCAGCGCGCTGTCGCCGGGACCGTCCGCGCTGACCTACGACCTCGGGCCGATGGCCGGCACGCCGTCCCAGTCGCCCGCGGCGCTGCCCAAGCTGCGCGTGGCCCAGACCGATGGCCCGGTATGGATGGACAACCAGTCGCTTTACTACCGCCTGCAATATTCCCAGGCGCAGCGCCTGCAGGCCTATGCCACGCAGCGCTGGGTGGATTCGCCGCCCCGGCTGTTCGATGCGCGCCTGCGCGACGCGGTGTCCGGGCGCGGCGCGCTGACGTGGTTCGGCGATGGCTCGGTGCCGGCACTCAAGGTGGACCTGCTCGCCTTCGAGCAGGTGTTCGACAGCGCCACCGCCAGCCGCGGCGTGGTGCGGGCGCGCGCCACCGTCTATCACAAGGGCCTGATCGGGCAGAAGACCTTCGTGGCCGAGCAGCCCGCCCCCAGCGCCGATGGGGCCGGCGGCGTCAAGGCGCTCTCCACCAGCAGCGATGCGGTGATCGCCGCCATCCTCGACTGGGCCGCCACGCTGCCGCTGGCTGCCGCCACGGCATCCGGCCCCGCCGCGCTGCCCGTCGCCAACCCGCCCGGCGCCAATGCGGTGCCGCTGCCGGCCTCGCCGCCGTCACCGAATCCGCCCCGGCCGTAACGGTTCTTCGGGCCCTCGCATTTGAACGCATGACACTGGTCGCGCCCCCGACATCTCCCCCGCCCCCGCCGCCGCAGCCACCGCAGCAGCCGCGCCAGACGGAGCTGGACGGCTGGCTGCCGCGCCACTCGCCGCTGGCGCGCGTCGGGCTGATCTGCTTCACGCTGCTGGTGGCCTACGCCAGCCTCTATCCGTTCACGGGTTGGGTCAACAACGGCATCTCGCCGCTGGCCTTCCTGACGGCGCCCAAGCCGCGCTACATCACCGAGTTCGACCTGATGACCAACGTGCTCGGCTATTGCCCGTTCGGGGCGCTGGTCGTGCTGGCGCTGCACCCGCGCATCTCGGGCGCGCGCGCCACGCTGATCGCGCTGGTGGCGGGCGCGCTGCTGTCGGCGGTGATGGAGGCATTGCAGACCTGGCTGCCCAGCCGCATCTCGTCGAATATCGACCTGATTACCAACGCACTCGGCGCGCTGCTGGGCGCGGCCATGGTGGCGCCGTTCACCAGCGCGCTGGTCGATCGCGGCACGCTCACGCGCCTGCGCATGGCCTGGTTCGAGCCCCATGCCAGCTTTGCGATCCTGCTGGTGCTGCTGTGGCCGTTCGCGCAGATCTTTCCGCAGGAGCACCTGTTCGGCATGGGCGGCATCGTGCGGGAATGGATGACCGACCCCGATTCCTGGCCGATGGAGATCCTGCAGAGCTACTTCCCGGCGCTGCTCGACTGGCAGAACAACGTGGGACTGCGGCCCGACGACATGCAGGCCCAGCTGATGCTGGAAACCATGGTGACCGCGTGCAGCTGGATCGGGACCGGACTATTCGCCTCGCTGGCGATGCGGCGCACCGCGCCGATGCTGCGCATCCTGGCCGGGCTGCTCGCCTTCGCCCTGCTGCTCAAGGCCACCGTGGCCGAGTTGCAGTTCGCGGACGACAACACCTTCAACTGGCTGTCCGAGGGGGGCCGCTTCGCGCTGACCACGAGTTCGCTGGTGCTGGTGCTGCTGCTGCGCCTGCCGCGCTGGCTGCGCGCGCTGCTGGCCATCGTGGCGCTGGCGGGGCTGGTGGTGCTGACCAACGTGCTGCCGCCGAACCCGTATGCGTGGATTTCAGAGCAAGGCTGGCGCATGGGACGTTTCGTGCACTTCAACAGCCTGGCCCAGTGGCTGGGCTGGCTGTGGCCGTTCGCGGCGTTCTTCTATGTGCTGTGGCGCGTGGAGCAGATGAGCATGCGCCGGCGGCTGCAACGGCTGGCGCGGCGCCGTGCCACGGCGCGCGCCGTGGCGGCGGCGACGGACCGGCAGGCGGATGCCGGCCCGGGTCCGGGCCAGCCGTGATCGAAATCGAATCGATTAGTGGAGCTGGCCGCCCTGCTCGCGGATATCCGTGTCGGTGGCCAGCGTGGTCTGCACCGCCACACGCAGGCCGGCGATCAGCGTGTCCAGCGCCAGGCTCGGCGCGCCGGGGTGCCGCGCCGCCTGTTCCGGCAGATAGGGAATGTGGATGAAGCCGCCGCGCGTGCCGGTCAGGCCCTGCCGCGCGATGGCATCCATCAGCCCGTAGAACACATGGTTGCAGACGAAAGTGCCGGCGGTCTGCGACACCATCGCCGGCACGCCCGCCGCGCGCAGGTCGCGCACGATGGCCTTGATCGGCAACGTGGCGAAGTAGGCGGCCGGGCCATCGGCGGCGATGGTCAGGTCGATCGGCTGCGCGCCGGCGTTGTCGGCGATGCGCGCATCGTCCACATTGATCGCCACGCGCTCGATCGACAATTCCGTGCGGCCGCCAGCCTGGCCCACCGCAATCGCCACATCCGGCTTCACCGACGCCAGCAGCGCCGACATCGCCTCGATGGCCGCGCCGAACACGCACGGCAGCTGGCGGGCGACGATGATCGCATCGCCCACCTGCTGGCCGTCCAGCGCCCGCACCGCCTCCCATGAGGGGTTGACCGGTTCCTTGTCGAACGGCTCGAAGCCGGTAAGCAGTACGGTGCGGGTACGCATGATGCGTGTCTCCATGGGTTACATCAGGAAGTACAGCAGGACGATATTGGCGGCCAGGATGGCCAGCGCCGACGGCACCTGCGCGCGGATGACCGCGTTCTTGTCGTCCAGCTCCAGCAGCGCCGCCGGCACGATGTTGAAGTTGGCCGCCATCGGCGTCATCAGCGTACCGCAGTAGCCCGAGAACATGCCGATAGCCGCCATCACGGCCGGGTTGGCGCCGAACATGCCCACCAGGATCGGCACGCCCACGCCGCCGGTCATCACCGGGAAGGCGGCAAACCCGTTGCCCATGATCACCGTGAACAGCGCCATGCCCACGCAGTACACCGCCACGGCCACCAGCTTGTAGTCCATGTTGATGTAGGCGGTGGCCAGGTGCGCCACGGCCTTGCCCACGCCGGCATCGGCGAAGACCAGGCCCAGCATGGCCAGCATCTGCGGCAGCACCAGCGCCCAGCCCAGCGACTCGATCAGCCGGCGCGACTCGCGCATGCCCTGCGTGACGGTGTCCCGCGTGAGCCAGCACACCACGGCCAGCGAGACCAGGCAGCCAATGCCAAGCGACACGAACGTCACATTCTTCGGATCGAGCAGCGGCACGCCGGCCAGCTTCACGTCCTTGAACAGCACCGTGCCGATCACGGTCACCAGCGGAATCAGCAGCGCCGGGATGAACAGCTTGTTGCCCAGACGCTTGGCGCTGGCGCGGCGCTCCGACTCGGGCAGCGTGCCGTGCTTGCCATGGCCCACGCCGCCGAAGCCGGCGATCAGCGCCATCAGCACGGCGGCGATGCCGACGATGGCCGGCGGGATCTTGTCGCCAATCAGGAAGATGGCCGCATACAGCGCCCAGAACAGGCCGGTGGACAGGCGCCGCGGGTGCGTCTTGTCCGTGAAGGTCATCAGGGCGGTAATCGCCAGCACGAAGCCGGCCAGCCAGTAGAGATAGTCGATGGATACGATCATGGCTTACTCCCCCACCTTGCCAGCCGTAGCCGGCGTGCCCGAGGGCGTCTTGCCCAGCTCGCGCTCCAGCCAGCTGTCCAGCCGCTTCAGGCGCACCGCGTGGATCAGGAACGCGCAGATCGCGGTCGGAATGCCCCAGACGGCGATGTGCAGCGGCTCCACGTCGATGTTCGACGACAGCAGGAAGGTGTGCATCAGCGCGATGGCGCCGAAGGCCACGAAGATGTCCTCGCCGAAGAACAGGCCGACGTTGTCGGTAGCGGCGCAGAAGGCCAGCACGCGCTGGCGCACCGGCTCGGGCAGGTGCCCGAAGCGGTTCTCGGCCGCGCCCTCGGCCATCGGGGCCAGCAGCGGACGCACCATCTGCGGATGCCCGCCCAGGCTGGTCAGCCCCACGGCGGCGGTCAGCTCGCGCACGGCGAGGTAGACGATCAGCAGGCGGCCAACCGTGGCCGAGGCGATGCGCGAGATCCACGCCTGCGCGTGCTCCCGCAGGCCGTGGCGCTCAAGCAGGCCGATCACGGCCAGCGGCAGCAGGATGATCAGCGGCAGGTTGCGTGCCTTGACGAAGGCCGTGCCGATTGCGGTGAAGATCTGCATCAGCGGCATGGAAGCGGTCAGCCCCGTGACGATGGCGGCAAGCGCCACCACCAGCATGGGATTGAACCGCAGGACAAAGCCGATGACGATGACGCCGACCCCGAGCAGGGGCCAAAGATTGACAGCCGATTCCATGGGTAACACCAGATAGAAGGTGAAGCGAACGGTGGAGCAAAGCCAGCGCCGGCGGGCGGGCGCCCGTCAGGCACCAGCCCGGATGGCGATGCCTTCCGCGCCGAGCCGTTCCCGGATGCGGCGCGCGAAGGCAAGCGCGTGGGCGCCGTCGCCGTGCAGGCACACGGTTTCGGCGCGGATCGGTACCCAGGTGCCGTCGATCGCGCGCACGCGCTGGTCGCGCACCATCGACAGGGTCTGGTCCAGGGCAACTTCCTCGTCGTCGTGCAGCGCGCCCGGCGTGCCGCGCTTGACCAGCGTGCCGTCGGGGTTGTAGCCACGGTCGGCGAACACTTCTTCCTTCACGCGCAGCCCGGCATCGCGCGCCAGGGTGATCATGCGGCTGTTGGCCAGGCCGAAGAAGACGAGGTCGGGGTTGTAGTCGCGCACGGCACGCACGATGGCGGCGCAGAGCGTTTCGTCGCGCACGGCCATGTTGTAGAGCGCGCCATGCGGCTTCACGTGGGCGAGCTGGCCGCCCTGGGCGCGCACGATGCCGTCGAGCGCGCCGATCTGGTACAGCACGTCGGCGTAGACGGCCTCGGGGTCGCGCTGCATCTCGGTGCGGCCGAAGTTCTCGCGGTCCGGGAAGCTCGGATGTGCGCCAATCGCCACGTTGTTGGCGATCGCCCATTTCACGGTCTGGAGCATGGTGGCGGCATCGCCGGCGTGCCAGCCGCACGCCACGTTGGCGGAACTGATCAGTGCCAGCAGGGCTTCGTCGTTGCCGCAGCCTTCGCCCAGGTCGGCGTTCAGGTCGATTTGCATGGGGGTTCTCCTTGTACGGTGGGGTCCAGCCGGCGTTACGCGACGAAGCGCGTGGTGGTGCGGCGGCGCGCGGCGATCTTCATGCCATCGCCCTGCCATTGCAGCGCCTGGTCGATCTGCCGCAGGTAGCGGTCCAGCTCCGCCTGCGCGGCGGCGGCCTCGTCCAGCGTGGCCTGCACGAAGCGCACGGACGCGCCGAGCGGCACCTGCGCCAGCCGCCAGAGGTCGGCGCCAATCACGACGCCAATCTTCGGATAGCCGCCCGTGGTCTGCGCATCGCTCATCAGCGCGATGGGCTGGCCGGCCGGCGGCACCTGCATCACGCCCGGCACCACGCCGTGCGAGAGCAGGTCGCCGCTGCGCTCGGCGCGGCGCGCCAGCGCGGGGCCCTGCAGGCGCAGGCCCATGCGGTTGCTCTGCGGCGTGATGGTCCAGTCGGACTGCCACAGCGCGGCCTGCGCGGCGGGTTCGAAATCGGGATATTCGGGGCCGGGCAGCATGCGGATGGCCCAGGCGTCGTCGATGCGGTTCACGGGCAGCGCCCAGCCCGGGGCGGCCACGCCGAGCCAGTCGCGCTCCTCGTCCAGGCCCGGACGGCCGGCGGGCAGCTTGTCGCCCTCGCGCAGCACGCGCCCTTCGAAGCCGCCATAGCCGGACTTCAGGTCCGTGCTGCGGGAGTTCATGACCAGCGGCACGTCGATGCCACCCGCCACGCAAAGGTAGGTGCGGGTGCCGCCGCGCGGAGACGGCAGTGTCAGGGTTTCGCCGCGATGTACATCGAAGGCGTGCCAGCACCAGACCGGCACGCCGTCCAGGTTGGCGCCACACTCGGCCCCGACCAGCGCCACGCGCATATCGGCATGGAAACGCATGGCCGCGCGGCCCAGCGTGAATTCGATGCCGGCGGCGCCGGGCGCGTTGCCGAGCAGCCGGTTGCCCACCTGGAGCGCCAGGCTGTCCGCCGCGCCCGAGCGGCCCACCCCGAAGCGGCGGAAGCCCACCCGGCCGAGATCCTGCACGGACGCCTGCGCGCCGGGACGAATGATTTCGATCACGCCAGATACTCCTCGACGATGAAGCGCACGGTGTCGCCCGGCGCGAAGAGGGACGGCGGATCGCGGTCCGCCACGAAGAGCTGGGCGTCGGTATGCCCGATCAGTTGCCAGCCGCCGGGCAGCACGGCGGGATAGATGCCGGTCTGCTCGCCGCCGATGCCCACGGCACCGGCCGGCACGGCCAGGCGTGGCTCGCGCCGGCGCGGCGTGGCCAGCTCCGGCGCCATGCCGCCCATATAGGCGAAACCGGGCTGGAAGCCAAGGAAATACACCACGTACTCGCCCGCCGCATGCCGGCGCACCACTTCCTGCGGCGTCATGCCCGTATGCGCGGCCACATCGGCCAGATCGGGGCCGAACTCGCCGCCGTAGCGCACGGGAATTTCCACCAGCTTGCCGGTGGCGTTGCGCGTTTCGCCCGACGCCCACGCCACCTTCAGATTACGCTCCAGCGCGGCCACGTCGGCGGTGTCGTCGAAGACCACGGTGAGGTTGTTCATGCCGGGCACCACGTCCACCACGCCGCGCCAGTCGGCAGCGCGCTCGGCCATGGCCCAGATGCGGCGCTGGACATCGAGCGAAGCGGGCGGCGACACGCTATAGAGCAGCGCTTGCTCGGCCAGGCGATGGACGGTGCAATCGGGCATGTGGGGCAACCAGTGAGGATGGGGCGGATGGTTTCGGACCGAATGTGACTCAGTCGTATTTCATCGACGATTTATCGATAAATTCATCATAACGAAACATGCCGACGCCCAGCACTCGGGGTTGTCCCTAGGGTGTTATGCACCGTTAGCGACAAGATGACGCCAAGACGGGGATTAAGTGCCTTTTGAGTATCTTTCTATGAAAGGTGCTTGAAAGCCGCGAGCAGACATTCAGGACGCCCCTTGCCTGCCTGTCGGAACGATTGGCAATAAAAAAGGCCGGGAGCATGTCCCGGCCTTCCTTGTTCGTGCTACCCGCCCGCTTCAGGCAAACCCGGCCTGATGCGCCTGCTGGTCGGCGTGGTACGAGCTGCGCACCATGGCACCGACGGCGGCGTGGGTGAAGCCCATCTTGTAGGCCTCTTCCTCGAACATCTTGAAGGTATCCGGATGCACGTAGCGCATCACCGGCAGGTGGTGGTTCGACGGCGCCAGGTACTGGCCGATGGTCAGCATGTCGATATCGTGGGCGCGCATGTCGCGCATGACTTCGAGGATTTCCTCGTCGGTCTCGCCCAGGCCCACCATCAGGCCCGACTTGGTCGGCAGGTGCGGATTCCGGCGCTTGAACTCCTGCAGCAGCTTGAGCGAGTGCGCGTAGTCGGCGCCCGGGCGGGCCTGCTTGTACAGGCGCGGCACGGTTTCCATGTTGTGGTTCATCACATCGGGCGGGGCGGCCTGGAGCACGTCCAGCGCCTTGTCCAGACGGCCACGGAAGTCGGGCACCAGCACCTCGATGCGGGTGGCCGGCGACAGCGCGCGGGTCTGCGAGATGCAATCCACATAATGCTGGGCGCCGCCGTCGCGCAGGTCGTCGCGGTCCACGCTGGTAATCACCACGTAGTTCAGCTTCAACTGGGCGATGGTGCGCGCCAGGTTGCCCGGCTCGTTCACGTCGAGCGGATCGGGGCGGCCATGGCCCACGTCGCAGAACGGGCAGCGGCGCGTGCACTTGTCGCCCATGATCATGAACGTGGCCGTGCCCTTGCCAAAGCACTCGCCGATGTTCGGGCAGCTGGCTTCCTCGCACACCGTGACGAGGTTGTTGGCGCGCAGGATGTCCTTGATCTCGTAGAAACGCGAGTTGCCGGTGGCCGCCTTCACGCGGATCCACTCCGGCTTCTTCAGCTTCTCGGCCGGCACGATCTTGATGGGGATGCGCGCGGTCTTGTCGGCCGACTTCTGCTTGCGGGTCGGATCGTACTCGGCGGGGGATTGCGGGGCTTCGCTGGACGGGGCGATCAGGGCGTCGCTCATACTGTTCTCCGCACGCTTGGCCGCGTGCATGTTTGGCTGTGGACTTGGCTGTGAATCAGGGCCGGGGGCGCCATCGCTGTGCTCAGGCGGCCTCGGCGGCGGCATTCCCGCGCGCCGGGGCCCGCGCTTCGCGCGCCGCCAGCACCTCGCACAGGGCCGCCGCCAGGCGTCGCGCGATTTCGGGGTAGTGGGCCGCAGTGACGGGGGTCGTTGCACTCAGCGTCAATGGCGTTCCCCCGGCTTCGCCTGCCACCGGCACGGTGGCGCCCGCGCTGGCCATGTCGACTGTTTCCAGTCCGGCATAGCCGCACGGGTTGATGCGAAGGAACGGTGAGAGGTCCATCTGCACGTTGAGGCTGACGCCGTGATAGCTGCAGCCGTTGCGGATCTTGAGGCCGAGCGCGGCAATCTTGGCGCCCTGGTGCGGCCCGTCCGACAGATAGATGCCGGGGGCGCCGGGCTTGCGTTCGGCTGCGAGATTATACGCCGCCAGCGTGTCCAGCACCGCCTGCTCGATATCGGTCACCAGCTCGCGCACCATCAGGTGGCGGCGGCGCAGGTCCAGCAGCAGGTAGGCCACGACCTGGCCCGGCCCGTGATAAGTGATCTGTCCGCCACGATCGATCTTGACGACGGGAATCGCGGCATCGGGCGAGAGCAGGTGCGCGGGGTCCCCGGCCTGGCCGAGCGTGTAGACCGGCGGGTGCTCGACCAGCCAGATCTGGTCCGGCGTGTCGGGCGTGCGGGCCTCGGTATAGGCGCGCATGGCGTCGAAACAGGGCGCGTACGGCTCCAGACCCCGCTCGATGACTTGAATGGCATGCATGCCCGAGAGTGTAACGAAAAGGGCCGGCATGCGCCGGCCCCTGGTGGGCGACCCCGGTCATGGCGGGGTCTCGCGTTCGGCCTCCCGGCCCGGCCTCGGCGGCCAGACCAGCCTCAGTTCAGGAGGCCGTGACCTGATCCTGGCCCGGTGTCCATTCGGTCCCTCGAACCAAACGCCTCACGGCGCGGAACACGAAATGTGGCAGGTCCGCCACGGTCGCCGCCGGGCGGCGTGCTTCGGCAATCAGCGCCAGCCTGACCGGGCGGGTCGCCCTCGGGTCCACGCTGATCACGATCTCATCGCCGCGCCGGAGCAACAGGCTGCCGCCACAACGGAGCCAGTAATCCTCCGAGTCGTTCTCGCGGGTCACCCACACGTCCGTGGCTTTGGCGTCTTCCACAAACAGACGCTGGGCAGCATGGAGCGAGAGGCTGGTGACTTCGCCAGGGACGAGGGTGAACACTGTCGTTGTGAGCAAGGCTTTCATGATGGCTTTCTCCGTGTGCCGGGTGCCCGCTGACGGGTCAGATGCACCGGAACTGGCCTGGATATTGGACCGGGCCAGTTAGGGGGCGCTGACAAGCGGTTCCGGTGCATTGCATTCTAGTGATTGCCCTAGCACTATCAAAACGATATATATTCTTGTGTCTTGTTAGCCAAACTCACATAGAGAACTCGCATCATGGTCTGGAGCGGCAGCTGGAACCCCGACAACGGACAGCGCTGGAAGCGCGATTTCCCGCGCCTGCCGGCGCTCTCCGCGCTGCGCGCCTTCGAGGCCGCCGCGCGCCACGAGAGCTTTTCCCGCGCGGCGGCGGAGCTGTTCGTCACCCATGGCGCCGTCAGCCACCAGGTCCGCGCGCTGGAGGAAGAACTGGGCCAGCCGCTGTTCGAGCGGCGCGGCAAGCGGGTGATGCTGACCGCCAACGGCCGGGTCTACGCCGAGCGCGTGCGCGACGCGCTGTTGCAGATCGCCGATGCCACGCGTGTGCTCCAGGCCGGCAACCGCGACAAGCGGCTGACCATCAGCACCATGCCGTCCTTCGCCGCGCGCTGGCTCACGCCGCGCATCGGCAGCTTTATCGAGCAGCATCCGGAGCTGGACGTGGAGTTGCTGTCATCGAACTCGCTGGTCGATTTCGCCAATGAGGAAGTGGACGTCGCGCTGCGCATGGGCAATGGCGACTACCCGGGCCTGTACGTGGAACGGCTGCTCGACGATGTGTTCTTTCCGGTGTGCAGCCCCGATTTCAACGGTGGCCGCCTGCCCGAACAGCCGGCGCACATGGCCGGCATGCCGCTGCTGCGCGGCGAGGGCGATCCGTGGCAACCGTGGTTCGAAGCCGCCGGGCTGGACTGGCCGGAGCCGCGCAAGGGCCTGCTGCTGCAGGATTCCTCGCTGCTGCTGCAGGCCGCCGCCGAGGGCCAGGGCATCGCGCTGATCCGCTCCTCGCTGGCCTACAACGACCTGCTCTCCGGCCGCGTGGTGCGGCTGTTCGACGTGAATATCGTCTGCCCGTGGCTGCTGTACTTCGTCAGCACGCACGCCAGCCTGGAATTGCCGAAGGTACAGGCGTTCCGCCAGTGGCTGCTGCCCGAGATGGAGCGCTTCCGCAACATTTTGTCGCAGTGGTCTGACTAGCGCCCCTTACCTCACAACCGGAGGGTTGGTGGGGCGAATGGACGGGTCACAGGAGAAGCGTTCCTGACCGGTGGGGGAGCGGAGACCAGACGGCAATTTGGTATCAAACTCAATGCGCAGACCATTGGGCAGGTCTTCCTTGCCGTAGACAAAACCGGGAATCAACGGATATCGCGCGGTAATAATTCTGCCGGTAGTCTCGCTGTGCAATTTCGATATATACATAGCGTCTTCAGTCGCCGCAATGGTGAACCGCTTCGAGTCTTTGAATGGGTCGAAGCTCACCATATAGCGCCAGCCTTTGAAGGTTTTGCCGCCATCGGTCGAATAGAGCAACGAGATGGAGCAGCCTCGGTCGCTGCACGTCCGTTCTGGCGGCTGGGACGACGGAATGACAAGGTTCAGGCCGGTTGCATCCGCATTGATGAGCCTGCCCTGAAAGTTCTCGATGCCGTTGCGCCCAAGTCTTTTGCGAATCCCTTGCTTCGTGTCGTTGTAGTACGTCGTCCCATGGTGGCAATCCCAATAGTTCTCTAGTGTCACAAAACGATGGTCGTCGATGCGATAGATCACCTGTGGCGGCACATCGTAGACGGCGTCCAGCGGTGGGCCGACATAAGAGGGCGGCGTGGCGCAACCGGCAATCAAAAGGGCGCCCAGCGCGGCGGCGGTGATGGCGCTTCGCATCAGAATTCCCTCCGTTTGATCTTTTCAGCCTGAGCGCGGGTGATTTCAGCTGCCACGGTTTCGCCGTCGATATGCGACGGCATGGCGGGCTTCATCAGGTTGCCGGTAAGGAAATACGGGTCCCGCAAGGAGGTCCAATCCGCCTCCTGCAGCAATCGGGTCCAGAATGTGGGGTCCTTATATGCATCGCAGAAGCCAACGGGCAGGTCATAGGCGACCACGCGCTTCATGAATTCGGCATTTTCAGGCAAGCTGCTGTGATCCGTCGGCTCGGGTTGATATTGGTCGATGCGCTTCCGCATCTCTTCCCGGGTCTCAATTCTGCGATTGGGTCGCCCATCGTTGTAGATGTCTGGCTCTTCCCTGTATTCCTCCGGCTCGTAGATCGATGCGAGATATGAGAATGTCGTATCGAGACGCTCACCGGTTTCCGGGTCAACCTCGCCCCATTTTGCGGCAGTATGTTTTGGCCTATCGAAGCGCTGCACCTCCTCAGCCGTCAATGGATTCGGCACTGCCTCGGCGTTGATCGTCACCGTCTTGTTCTTGTCAGGTACCGCCCAAAGCTTCATCAATCCACCCAGTACCCCGCGATTACCGTCCCAGAAATCGTCGGACTTGACCCCGGGAGGTGGATCCGGGATCGGCGGTAGCGACCCAAACTTCTTGACGCCCGGCGCGTCGCCGCAAGGCGTACCAAGGCGTACCTCGCGCCAGCATCCTTTGTTTGACCGTATCGCCCAACTCCGCCAGCAGATTGGCATCCAAGCCCTGCCAGCCAATACTCTGCAAGGCCGTGCAACCCATCACCCGGTCATGGGGGCTGAAGTACACGTATAACCGCCCATGGTTGTCGCGCTCGGGCATGCCGAAGTGATTTTCGAGATCGGGGCGCCAGAAATTCATGTCCTCGGTCGCACCGACTTGCAAGCACTTTATCTGCGCCGGTGAGAGCGCCCGCTTTTCCTGTTTGATCCGGTTGGCGATATTGCGGAAAGTACTGACCCTTGCCCGTTCGGTAGGTCGTTCATTGCCACAGGTGAGGGAGTCGGTGATTTTGTCGTCGAGCGCGAACGGCGAATTCATGATGAACAGCGCGTCCGGCGCGCGTCTCGCACAAGGCCGTGGCGGCCATGGCAATCATCGTTCCCTGGCTGTGCGAGCAAATCGAGATCGTGTCATTAGGCGAATGCCGGCGAATCTTGTCGATCAGCCCGGCCAGACGCTGCACCGCATGGGCGTAATAGGTGCGTGGCGGCGCGTCCTGCAATTGGCGCTCCGTCTCGGTATTGAGCGCCTGCATATCCACACCCAGGACATGCCGGCGGAAACCGGCCTCGCTCCAGAGTTGCTGAAGATTATTTGTGCCGTTCTGGAAAGGACCACCGCCCCAATACCATGGCCCGCCCTGACTCGTGCATTGCGGCGCACTGTAATCAGTGCCCCGGATATTTCGTAGCGGGATCGTATAGTTTTCTTCCTGACCATCGGGAGCTCGATAGCCCCAGTAGAAGCGGATGACGGGGGAATATCCTGCTGTTACGACACGGCGCCCATCCTGCTGTTTCGTTACGCTATCAACCGCCGTGTAGGTGGTTGCTTCGAGGTCTGCGCGATTCAATCGCTGATTCAACCCGTCGCATAGCGCGCCTTCCGCCGCGTCATACCACTCCCCTTCCGAATTGACCCCGTACACAAAGATAATAATTCCGGGCAGGTGCGGAGGAATCTGTGCTTCCGCCCGGACCTCGAAGCTTTCCGGTGTCAGGAACGACTCCCAGTAAGGCCGTCCCTGCGCGTCGATCTGCATCGGCACGACGCGCGTGGCGATATTGAGCTTGTTCCGCTTCGATTCGTTAGCCGGCGCGGGTTGAGCCGACCGCCCATCGTCCTCTTCAAAAACATCAGCCATATGACCTCGCTTCCATGCCACCGCAGCCTGAAAAGCTGCGTATTCGGCATGCTAGACGCGAGGATCCGGTCACTACAATCGTAAAACGCCGAAACTCGCGTCGGCGAAGATGGCTTGGCGGCTATGGGGTCCGGCCGGGTGACTCAGCTTTCTTCGTCTTTTTCCGATGGTGTCGGCGCAGGCTTTGCGGCGGCAGTCTTTGCACGCCCCGCGCGCGGGTGGGCCTGGTCGTAGACCTTGGCCAGATGCTGGAAGTCGAGTGAGGTGTAGACCTGCGTCGTGGCGATGCTGGCGTGGCCGAGCATCTCCTGCACCGCGCGCAGGTCGCCTGACGACTGCAGCATGTGAGTGGCGAATGAGTGGCGCAGCATGTGCGGATGCACGTGGGTCGGCACGCCGGCCGACAGCGCCTGCTTGCGGATGCGCGACTGCACGGTGGCCCCGGACAGCCGCTTGCCGCGTGTGCCGAGGAACAGCGCGTGGGCGTCCTCGGGCGCCGCGCCGGGGCGCAGCAGCGTGTCACGCACGGCCAGCCAGGCCCGCAGCGCCTCCATCGCCTTGCTGCCCACCGGCACCGAGCGCCGGCGCGAGCCCTTGCCGATCACGGTGACCTCAGCCCCGGCCAGGTCGATCCAGCCGATCGAGCGGTACGCGCCATCCTCGGTATAGCGCAGGTCCAGCTGCACCAGCTCCGACAGCCGCAGCCCGCTCGAATAGAACAGTTCGAAGACCGCCTGGTCGCGCCGCGCCTCGGCCGAGTCGCCGGGGCGATGGGCGACCAGCGCCACCGCATGCTCCACCGACAGCGCCTTGGGCAGCGGCTGGCCGCGCTTGGGCGCGCGCACGCCATCGACGGGATTCATCGCCACGCCGTGGCCATGGCGCGCCGCCCACAGGTAGAAGCCGCGCCAGGCGGAGAGCGTGCGGGCGATGGTCCGCGCGGACAGGCCGCCGCCGTGCATGCGCGCGGCAAAGGACCGGATGTGATGGGTTTCCAGCGCCAGCAGCGCCACGCCCGGCGCGTGGCGCGCGGCGTGGGTCTGGAGTACGGAGAGGTCATGGCCGTAACTGGCCAGCGTGTGCTCGGCCAGCTTGCGGCCGGTGGCCAGCCAGTCGAGGTAGCGCACCACCAGCGGATCGGGCGCCGGCTTGGGGTCCGGTGCCTCGCTCTCCGATGGCGGGCGGCGGGCCATGTCAGTCGCGCAGGCGGTTCAGCGCGGCGCCGGCCACTTCGCCGATCTGGCCCAGGTAGGCCGTGCCCATGCCTTCGTGGAAGCGGCGCGCATCGGGCGAGCCCAGCACCAGCAGGCCGAAGGCGGCGCCCAGCGCGTCTTCGTCCGGCCGGGCCGGCACACGCAGGGCCACCATCGCCAGCGAGGCGATGTCGTCACGCTCGAGCAGCGCGGCGGCCTCGAAGCCACTGTTCGGGCCGCAGTACGGCGCGCGCAGCCCTTCGGCAAACAGGCGCAGGTCGTCGCTGGCGCCCTGCGCCACTTCGATGTGCGTGAAGGCTTCGCCGACGTTCCACACGCGCAGGGCCACCGCCGGCACGTCGAACACCTGCTGCAGGCCGTCCTGCACCGTGTACGGCAGCGCGTGCGAATCGGCCTCGGCCAGCAGGCGCAACTGCCAGGCATGCATGCGCTGCTGGGTGCGGTCGTTGTCGTGCCCGTGGCGGACCAGGTCGGCCAGCTTCAGCTCCAGCCCCTTGTTCTTCTCGCGCAGGATTTCCATCTGGCGCTCCTGCAGCGACACGGCGCGATGGCTGTGCGGGCTGGTCAGCTGCACCGCGGCCAGCAGTTCGGCGTGTTCCTCGAAGAACTGCGGATTGCTCTGCAGCCAGGCGGCGACATCTTGGGCGTTCATAAGCTTCTACCGGAGTATTTTTCGGATGGCAGTGTAGCAAACGGCACTGCTAGGTCTGGATCAGCCGCTTCTGACGCGAAATACTCATCAGGATGCCAATCCCCATGCCCAGCGTCACCAGCGCCGTCCCGCCATAACTGAGCAGCGGCAGCGGCACCCCCACCACCGGGAGGATCCCGCTCACCATGCCCATGTTCACGAAAGCGTAGGTGAAGAAGATCAGCGTGATGGCGCCCGCCAGCAGCCGCGAGAACAGCGTCGGCGCATTGGCGGCAATATACAGCCCGCGGAAGATCAGCAGCAGGTACAGCACCAGCAGCACCGCGTTGCCGATCAGGCCGAACTCCTCAGAGAACACCGCGAAGATGAAGTCGGTGTGCTTCTCGGGGATGAATTCCAGGTGGGTCTGGGTGCCCTTGAGCCAGCCCTTGCCGGTCACGCCGCCCGAGCCGATGGCGATGATCGACTGGATGGTGTGGAAGCCCTTGCCGAGCGGGTCGGTGGTGGGGTCCAGCAGCGTGCAGACGCGGTGCTGCTGGTAGTCGTGCAGGACCGGCCAGTTCACGCCCGGGGCGCAGATCTGGCTTTCATACGAGATCAGCAGCGTGATCGCCACCACGCCGATGCCCAGCAGCGGCAGGATGATCTTCCACGTCAGCCCGGCGAAATAGATCACATAGAGGCCGGCCGCCAGCACCAGCAGCGCCGTGCCGAGGTCCGGCTGCTTGGCGATCAGCCCCACCGGAATGCCGAGCATGACCAGCGCCACGACGAAGTCGAACCACTTGATTACGCCCTCGCGCTTCTGGAAGTACCACGCCAGCATCAGCGGCATCGAGATCTTCATGATCTCGGACGGCTGGATCACCATGCCCACGTTGAGCCAGCGCCGCGCGCCCTTGCGGATCAGGCCGAACATCGCCACCGCAATCAGCAGCGCCACGCCCACCGTATACAAGGGGACCGCGATCCGCATCAGCAGCTGGGTGGGCATGTAGGCGATCACCATCATCACTGCGTACGAGAGCAGGATGTTGCGCAACTGGTCTTCCACGCGGCCCGGCATGTCGATGGCGGCTGAATACAGCGCCACGATGCCCGTGGCGAACAGCAGGAAGACGATCAGGGCCAGCGGCTTGTCGAAGCCGGTGAGGGCCGTCCGGATCAGGGACATGACGCGGCGTTTATCCATGGCGCCCGTCTCCTTTACTCTGCAGCATGGTTACGGGGGGCGGGTGCCGTCGTGCTGACCGGCCGGACGCGTGGCTTGGCCGGCGCCGGCGCCGAGGCAGGCGCGGGGCGCGCGG
>NZ_CAJPVH010000071.1 GCF_905397395.1 Cupriavidus campinensis | reverse complement strand
CCCGGCGCGGGGCGCGGCGGCGCCTCGCGGCGGCGGGCGCGCATGGCCTCGATCCGCTCCTGCTCCACGATCCACTGGTCATGCTCCGCGCGCCGGCCGGGGTCGCTCAGGACGTCATAGGCCACGTTCAGCAGCCGCATGATGCGATTGGCTTCCTCGCCGTCCGCGTGGCGATCGGGATGATATTTCTGGCTAAGCGACTTGTACGCGGCCCGGATTACTTCCTGGGGCGCGTCGCGGGATACCTTGAGGTTGTCGTAATGGGTATGCATCAAGCAGGAAAGACGCAATAGCGGAGGCCGACAACAATTAACGGCAGAATTCCGGATGTTTCAAGGTATAGCGGCCCGGCCCGGCCGTGTATGCCGGTTGGGCAACAGATGGGCAGCCCCCGGTAACGCCGGCTGGCCCTGGAGAGTATCCAGCAGCCGCTGCATGGCCGTGTCGATCTCTTCGATGCTGAGGCCGCCGTAGCCCATCAGCAGCCCCGCGCGCGGCGGCCGCCCGGCGAACATGCCGCCGATGCCGTAGAGGCCGATCGACGCCGCTCCCGCCCGGGCGATGAACGCGGCCTCGTCAGGCGGCTTCTTGCCGTTCGGACGGATTTCGGCCACCAGATGGATGCCGGCTGACGTCGGCAGCGGGGCCAGCCACGGCGACAGTTCGTGATCGAGCCAGCGCCGCAGCGCCGCGCGCCGCGCCGCGTACTCCTTGTGCATGCGCCGCAGGTGCTTGGCGAAGTAGCCGTCGAGCATGAACTTGGCCAGCGCGGTCTGGGTGAGCGTGCAACTGTGCCAGTCGCCGGTCTGCTTGGCCCGGCGCAGCGCCTGCGCCAGCGAGGCGGGCGGAATCAGGTAGCCGATGCGCAGCTCCGGAAAAATGGTCTTCGAGAACGTGCCCACATAGGCGACAACGCCGTCATGGTCGAGGCTCTTGAGCGAATCCATCGGCCGGCCCTCGAAGCGGAATTCACCGTCGTAGTCGTCCTCCACGATCAGCGCGCCGCGCCGCTGCGCCCAGTCGAGCAGTGCCAGCTGGCGCTCCAGGCTCATCGGCATGCCGAGCGGAAACTGGTGCGAGGGCGTGACATAGATCAGGCGCGCGTCCGCGGGCAGGGCGCTGACCACGATGCCGTCCGCGTCCACGGGCACCGGCACCACCCGCGCGCCCGCCGCCTTGAAGCTCATGCGGGCAGGCGGATAGCCGGGATCTTCCATCGCCACCACGTCGCCGGGCCGCAGCACCACGCGCCCCAGCACGTTCAGCGCCTGCTGGGCGCCCTGGGTCATGATCACGTCATGCCAGTTGCTGACCACGGCGCGGCTGAGGGCCAGGTAGCGCGACACGGCCAGCCGCAACTCCGGCTCGCCGGCCGGGTCGCGGTAGCCGGCCGGTGCGCGTGCCTGCACGCGTACCGCATGGCTCACGCAGCGGCGCCATTGGTCGAACGGGAACAGGCGCTTTTCGGTCACGCCGCCCATGAAGTCGTACTGGGGCGAGACGCCCTCCTGGCGCATCGGCAGCGCGTCCGGCATCGATTCCCAGAGCGGGTCTGCCGGCTGCAACGCCGTGGCGTGCGTGGGCAGGTTGCCGCGCCGGGTCATGGTCGCCGCCACGAAGGTGCCCTCGCCGGTGCGCGAGCGCAGATAGCCCTCGGCGGTCAGCCGCTCGAAGACATCGAGTGTTGTCTTCCGGGAAACACCAAGTTGCGTGGCAAGCTCGCGCGTCGATGGGAGCCGCTCGCCCGGTGCCAGACGGCCGTCGAGAATGCCGGCGCGCAACTGGCGATAAATCTGACTGGCCAGGCCGTGGCGGCCTTCGATGGTCAAGTGGACGTTCATGATGGGGCGGGGGGCGAGTGATCGGTCGGAAACCGCGCGCTGGCAAGCGCTGGCGCCATTCTAGTTAAGTTGCATCTTTGATGCAATTTAAGGTAATTCGGTAAAACCGGGCTGCAAGGGCAGGGGGCCGAAGCGGCCATCTTCCGGACGATCGCCTCGCATGGGTGCCCCGATTCAGTGCCCTCTGCGCGCCCCCTGTGCACCTCCTGTGCGTAACGCGCCTGCAACGTCCGGCGGCGGTGGTCACCCAAAAATCTCAGGAAGTGGCTATGGGCGCCAAATCGCCCCGTGCGTAATCTGCGCAGGACTCGTCTCATGCCCTGCCGGCAATGCCATGAATACCATCGCCATTCTGCTCTCCGCGTTCCTGCTTTCGGTGATCGCGCTGGCGGCCTTTATCTGGAGCATGCAGAAGGGCCTGTTCGATACTTCACCAGCCGCCGCGCGGGTGATCTTTGCCGACGGCGAGGCCGGGCAGCCCGAGGATCCCGCCTCGGCGCACCTGACGCCGGGCATGGACGACCCCTCGCGCGATGCTGCCGATGCATCTTCCGCGCCAGTCGTGTTCCTGTTCATCTGCTGCGCCATGGTGTGGCTGGTGGTGGCGTCGATGGCCGGGCTCACCGCCTCGATCAAGCTGCACGAACCGGACCTGCTCGCCAGCGTGCCCTGGCTGTCCTTCGGCCGCATTCGCACCATCCACCTGAATGCCGTGGCCTACGGCTGGGCGCCAATGGCCGGGCTGGCCATCGCCCTGTTCCTGCTGCCCCGACTGCTCAAGACGGCGCTGGTGGGCGCGCGCTGGGCGGTGCTGGGCGCGGCGGTGTGGAATGCGGGGCTGATTGCCGGCATCGGCAGCATTGGCGCGGGGATTTCCGATGGCATGGAGTGGCTCGAGATTCCCTGGCAGGTGGACATCCTGTTCGTGGTGGGCGGCGCCTTCGTGGGCGTGCCGCTGGTGCTGACGCTGGTCAACCGGAAGGTGGATCACCTCTACGTGTCGGTCTGGTACATGGGCTGCGCGCTGTTCTGGTTCCCGGTGCTGTTCCTGGTGGCCAACGTGCCCGGTGTGCACTTCGGCGTGGAGCAGGCCACCATGAACTGGTGGTTCGGCCATAACGTGCTGGGGCTGTTCTACACGCCGTTGGCGCTGGCTTCCATCTATTACTTCCTGCCCAAGATCATTGGCCAGCCGGTCAGGTCGTACGGGCTCTCGCTGCTGGGCTTCTGGGCGCTGGCGTTCTTCTACGGGCAGGTGGGAGGCCACCACCTCGTGGGCGGGCCGGTGCCGGGGTGGCTGATCACGCTGTCCATCGTGCAAAGCATGATGATGCTGATTCCGGTGATCGCGTTCTCCATCAACCAGCACCAGACGCTGCGTGGCAACTTCCGCCGGCTGATCGACTCGCCGACGCTGCGTTTCGTCACCTTCGGCGGGATGATGTACACGCTGAGTTCCATCCAGGGCTCGTTCGAGGCGCTGCGCGCGGTCAACCGCGTGGCCCACTTCACGCACTACACGGTGGCCCACGCCCATCTGGGGCTGTACGCCTTCGTCAGCTTCGCGTTCTTTGGCGCGCTGTACTTCATCGTGCCGCGCGTGACCGGCCGCGAATGGCCGTACCGCTGGATGATCTATATGCACTTCTGGCTCGCGGCGGGCGGCATCGGCATCTATTTCGTCTTCCTGAGCATTGGCGGCTGGCTGCAGGGGCTGGCCATGCTGGACGCGGCGCGGCCGTTCATGGACTCGGTCGCCGTGACCCTGCCTTACCTGCGCGCCCGCTCGCTGGGCGGGGCGCTGATGCTGGCGGGCCACCTGTTCTTCGTGACGAACTTCGTCTGCGCGATCTTCGGCCTCGGGCCCAATCGTGACCGCCCGGCGCTGTTCCACCAGGGCCGCCAGCGCAAAACCAGCCAGCCGGGCCAAAAACCTGCCGAGGGAGTCTGAACCGTGAACAATGAAAGCGCCCTGCTGGCGGGGGGCATGACCATGCTGGCGCTGGCCACCAGCGCGCTGGTCGTCCTGCCGTATCTGCAACTCCAGGACGTCAAGCCCACCGAAGGCACCAAGCCCTATACCGCCGCGCAACTGCGCGGGCGGGAGGTCTATATCGCCAACGGCTGCATCTACTGTCATTCCCAGCAGCCGCGCGACAGCGCCTACGCGCCGGACGACAAGCGCGGCTGGGGCCGCGTGGCCGTGGCCGGCGACTATTACTACGACAAGCCGCACCTGCTGGGCACCATGCGGACCGGGCCGGACCTGATGAATATCGGCGTGCGCCAGCCCGGCGCCGACTGGCACCTCGGGCACCTGTACCAGCCGCGCGCCTACGTGAGCGGCAGCATCATGCCGAGCTATCCGTACTTGTTCGATGTGAAGGATGCGCCGGAGCCGGGCGACAAGCCGGTGACGCTGCCCCCGGGCTACGCGCCGCCGGGCAAGGTGGTGGTGCCAACCGCCGCCGCGTCTGACCTGGTGGCCTATCTCCAGTCGCTGAACCGCACCGGGGCGGTGTTGCCGCCCGCCGGCGGCGAGTCGAACCCGCGATAAGTACACGACAAGCGTATCCGCAGAGGAAACAGATGGCAGATCCATCGGAAGAACGGCAGGCCGCCGCGGCGCGTGCCCGCGAGAATGCCGATCCGCACGAGAACCGCGCGCCGATTCCCCGCTACGTGCTGGCCATGGTGGCGGCACTGGTGGCGTGGGGGGCGTTCTATATCGTGACGTCCGAGAGCGAGCAGCCCTCGGCGCTGGGCGACAGCCGCACCCTGGCCGACCTGCAAGGCAAGCCCAAGGGTGCCGGCGGCGGCGCCGTGGATGGCGCGGCGGTGTTCCAGGCCCGCTGCGTGGCCTGCCATCAGGCCACCGGGCAGGGTTTGCCGGGCGTGTTCCCGCCGCTGGCGGGCTCGGAATGGGTGGTGGGGCAGGAGGCGCGCCTGGCGTCCATCGTGCTGCGTGGCGTGACCGGCAAGCTGACCGTCAAGGGCACCGCCTACAACGGGGCGATGCCGGCCTTCGCGGACCAGTTGTCCGATGCCGAAATCGCTGCCGTGCTGACCCATGTGCGCAGCCAGTGGGGCAATACCGCTGGCCCCGTGACGGCGGAAGCCGTGGCCGCCGCGCGCACCCAGACCGCCACCATGGCGGCGCCGTTCGATGGTGACGCGGCGCTCGGCAGCCCGGGTGGCTAGCCTCGCCCACCGTGTTAAGCCCGCGCGCCCGCGCGGGTCTCCGGCTGTGCTGATGGTGCTGGCGGTGCTCTGCCTGGTGCTCGTGCTGGGCGCCAGCGGCCTCTGGGCCATCACGCATGGCCTGACGGCCTGGACGCTTGACCAGCGCCGCGAGGCGCGCATCGCCGCGCACCAGATGCGCCTGCCGCCCATCGCGGTGCATGACCAACTGGGCCAGCCGCACCGGCTTTTCGGCGAATTACCAGCCGAAGGGCCAGCCGAGGGTGCTCGCGCCGTGTATCTCGTCGATGCCATCTACACCCGCTGCCAGACCGTGTGCCGCGCGCTCGGGGCCGCGTTCGCCCAGCTATCGCGCCAGCTGGAGGCGGACGGCATGACCGGCCGGATCGGCCTGATCTCGCTGTCTTTCGATCCGCGTGACACCGGCGCCGATCTGGCCGGCTACGCCCGCGAGCACGGCGCCAGGCCGCCGCAATGGCGGGTGGCTGCGCCGGACGCGCCCGCCGCCATGCAGGCGCTGCTGCGCGAGGCCGACATCATCGCCATTCCGGACGGCTTCGGCGGCTTCGTCCACAACGGCGGCCTGCAGGTGGTGGATGCGCGTGGCGTGGTGCTGGGCAGCTTCGCGCTGGAAGACTTCCACGCGGCCTATGCGCTGGCCCAGCGCCATGCCTTGGCGGGTGGAGCCGGGCGATGAGAATCGTCCGGCCTCTGGCGCTGGTCGCCGTCTTTGTCACCCTGGCCGTACCAGCGCTGCGGGAGCCCCTGGAAGCCTCGATGGCCCTGCAAATGCTGGCGCTGCTGCCGGGCGTATTCGCCGCCGGCTGGCTGTCCGCGCGGCTGGCCCCGGCGCGCTGGCAGGCCCGGGCGATGGCGGCGCTGCGGCCGCACGCGCTGAGCCTGCTGGTAGTGGCGGCCCTCGGCTACGGGCTGTGGATGCTGCCGATTGCACTGGACCTCGCGCGGCTGTCGCCGGCGGTCAATGCCGCCAAATTCGCTACGGTGTTCGTGGCCGGCTTGTCAACTGGCATCGCGCTCCGCGTGGCGGCGTGGCCGCTGGTGTTGTTCTTCGGCGGCAACATGGTCTGGATGGGCCTGACCTTCGGTATGCTCTTCATCGACGCACCCGCGCGCCTGTGCGCGAGCTACCTGATCGACGACCAGCGCATGGCCGGTGTCGGGCTGGTGGCGGGGTCGGCCGGGGTTGGGGTCTGGCTGCTGGCCTGGGTGGTGCGTCGTGCAGGATGGTCGAATTCGGAAGATTCCGAAAAAACCGCTAAAGATTGGCCGGCGATTGCCGTTAACGCGGGCCAAAAGGGTCTTACACAAAAGGGTCGCAAACAACAACTGCGTGCCGCGGCAACGACCGTGGCGCCGGACAAGGGGCCTGACAGAGCCCCGGATTGACGGGTTCGCGGAGACATCCGCACCCATTTCAAGGGACAAGTGCATGCTGAGAAGAATTCGAGCGGAACAGCTCCAGGTGGGCATGTTCGTGGCCAGGCTGGGCGGACCCTGGATCAACCACCCGTTCTGGCGCTCGCGTTTCCTCGTCACCAGCGACGACCAGGTCACGCAGATCCAGTCGGCCAACGTGCAGGATGTGTGGATCGACATCCTCAAGGGCCGCAACCTCCCCACGCCGGCCGCGCCGGAGATGATGGAGGCCGACCTTTCCGACGACGATCCCGAGGCCAGTTTCGAGGAGGAACTGGAGCGCGCGCGCGAGCTGATCAAGAGTGGTCGCTCCTTGGTAGGCAACATGTTCAGCGATGTGCGCATGGGCCGCGCGCTGGAGACCGCCGGGGCGCTGCTGCTGGTGGATTCGGCGTCGCTGTCGCTGTCGCGCCATTCCCAGGCGCTGCTGGCCATGGCCCGGCTCAAGGCCAAGGACGACTACACCTACCTGCACTCGTTCTCCGTGTGCGCGCTGATGATTGCCGTGGGCCGCACGCTCAAGCTGCCCGATGGCGAGGTCCGTGAACTCGGGCTGGCCGGGCTGGTGCACGACATCGGCAAGCTGACGCTGCCCGATTCGCTGCTGCACAAGGCCACCGACCTCACGCCGGCCGAGGAAGAGCAGATGCGTCGCCACCCGTCGGCGGGCTACCGCATCCTCAACGAGGCGCGCCTGTACACCAATATCCCGCTCGACGTCTGCGTGCACCACCACGAGCGCGTGGACGGGCGCGGCTACCCGTTCGGGCTGGTCGAGCACGAGATCAGTGTGCACGCCAAGATCGCGGCGATCTGCGATACCTATGACTCGCTGACCTCGCCCCGGCCCAACCATCAGGCCTGGGCGCCGGCGCGCGCGGTGGAGTACATCGCCGTGCGCGTGGACACGCTGTTCGACCGCCGGGTATTCAAGGCGTTTACGCGCACGGTGGGCATCTACCCGCTTGGCACGGTGCTGCGGCTGCGCTCCAGCCGGCTGGGCGTGGTGTGCGGCCAGAACGAGGACGAGCCGCTGCGGCCCCGCGTGATGACGTTCTACAACGTGGCGGCGTCCCAGGCGGTGCCGCCGCAGGTCATCGACCTGTCCCACAGCGAGGACACCGTGGTGGCCTTCGAGGACGCGCGCCAGTGGGGCTATACCGACGAGCAGCTGATGGCGATGTACGCGCCACACGGGTGAGGGTGGGCATCGACGATCAACCGATCGAGAATCGGCCGTGAGACGATTCTGAAAACGGCAGGCGGGGGCGAGAAAGCCGTCGCGGCGGGGCGGGTGGCTAGTACACTTGGCGCTTGTTTGTTGACCGACCTGCCTGCCGCATGAATTTCGATGCCCTGCTGGACCTGTTCCAGCAACGCCTTCCCGCCCACCCCTCGGCCCAGATTGCGCTCTATGTGCTGGCGCTCGGCGTGATTGCCGCGCTGGCCCAGTGGCTGATCGCGCGCGTGGCGGGCCGCCTGGTCTACCGGGTGCTGAGCCTGTCCGGCCACCGCAACTGGGCCGCGGCGCTGCTGCGCCACCGCATTTACCGCCGGCTTGGCTACGCCATCTTCCTGGCGGTAATCGCGCTCGGCATCGGCGAGGTGCCCAACCTCGGCCGTTTCTCGCAACTGATTGAGCGGCTGGCCCATGCCGGCACGTGGGTCAGCGTGTTCCTGATGCTGTCCGGGGTGTTCTCGGCCTGGCAGACCGTGTTCGCGGGCAGCCAGCGGGCGCAGACGCGCTCGATCAAGGGCTACGTGCAGGTGGCCCAGCTCGCGCTGTGGCTGGTCTGCGGCGTGCTGGTGCTGTCGATCCTGATCGACCGCTCGCCGCTCTGGATGCTCTCCGGCCTGGGCGCGCTCTCGGCGGTGCTGCTGCTGGTTTTCAAGGACACGCTGCTGTCGCTGGTGGCCAGCACGCAGCTGACCACCAACGACATGCTGCGCATCGGCGACTGGATCGAGATGCCGCAGTCCAATGCCGATGGCTTCGTGATGGACATCGCGCTGCACACGGTCAAGGTCAAGAACTGGGACAACACGGTCACCACGGTGCCCACCTACAAGCTGTTCTCAGAGAGCTACCGCAACTATCGGCACATGTTCGAGTCCGGCGCGCGGCGCATCAAGCGGACGCTGCGCATCGACGCCACCAGCGTGCGCTTCCTGGAGGATGAGGAGCTGCACGCGCTGATGCGCTTCCGGCTGCTGCACGACTACCTGGAGATCAAGCAGGCCCAGGTGGCGCAGGCCAACCTTACCCTGAGCGGCCCGGACGACGACCCGGTGAACCGGCGCCGGCTGACCAATGTGGGCACGTTCCGCGCCTACGGCATGGCCTACCTGCGCGCCCATCCCGAAATCCACCACGATCTGCTGCTGAACCTGCGCATGATGGAGCCTGATTCGCAGGGCATTCCCATCGAGGTCTACTGCTTCACCACGCTGACCGGCTGGACGGACTACGAGCGCATTCAGGGCGATATTTTCGACCACCTGCTGGCGATCCTGCCGGAGCTGGGGCTGCGGCTGTACCAGGCGCCGTCCGGCGCGGACCTGAGCGGGCTGCGGGCCAACCCGGTGCTCGGCGCGCAGCATGCGGCACTTGCCGTGGCGGCGGCGGATGCACGGGCGTAGCAACGTCAATTGATCGAAAACATCAGACTTTGCAGCAAGCTTGCACGCGATCAACCCGCGCGCAGATACCCCGGCTCCGGATTGGCATGTCCTTGTCCCATCGACTAGCCTGTTTATCTGCGGCAACCGTCGGGAGTGCGTCATGGCAAGCATGCAAGCGTTGGTCTTCAAGGGGCCCGGACAGATCGAACTCCGGGAAAAGCCGATTCCAGAGGTGGGGCCGACCGATGCGCTGATCCGCATCACGACCACCACCATCTGCGGCACGGATGTCCACATCCTCAAGGGCGAGTATCCGGTCAAGCCGGGCCTGACCATCGGCCATGAACCGGTCGGCGTGATCGAGAAGCTTGGCAGCGTGGTGACCGGCTACCGGGTGGGCCAGCGCGTGATTGCCGGGGCGATCTGTCCGAGCTTTCATTCCTACGCGTGCCAGGACGGGCGGCCTTCGCAGGATGGCCAGGCGCACGGCCATGGCTACAAGCCGATGGGCGGCTGGCGCTTCGGCAACACCATCGACGGCACCCAGGCCGAATACGTGCTGGTGCCCGATGCCCAGGCGAACCTCTCGCCCATTCCGGACGGCCTGACCGATGAACAGGTGCTGATGTGCCCGGACATCATGTCCACGGGCTTTGCCGGGGCGGAGCAGGCCAACATCAAGATTGGCGATGCGGTGGCGATTTTCGCCCAGGGGCCGATCGGGCTCTGCGCCACGGCTGGCGCGCGGCTGTGCGGCGCGGGGATGATTATCGTGGTGGATGGGCTCGACGAGCGTCTGGCCATCGCGCAGAAGATGGGCGCGGATGCCGTGGTGAACTTCCGCAAGGTGGACGTCGTGGCGGAGATCCTGCGCCTGACCGGGGGGCGGGGCGTGGACGCCTCCATCGAGGCGCTCGGCACGCAGGCCACCTTCGAGGCGGCGCTGCGCGTGCTGAAGCCGGGTGGCACCTTGTCGAGCCTGGGCGTCTATTCGAGCGACCTGCGTATTCCGCTCGATGCCTTCGCCGCCGGGCTGGGCGACCATCGCATCGTGACGTCGCTGTGCCCGGGCGGCAAGGAGCGGATGCGGCGGCTGATGCAGGTGATCGAGACCAATCGCCTCGACCTCGGGCCGATGGTGACCCACCGGTTCCCGCTGTCACGCATCGTCGAGGCGTACGACCTGTTCTCGAATCAGCGTGACGGCGTGCTGAAGGTCGCCATCACGCCTTGACCGGCGTAGTCCCTCAGTCCCTCAGTCCCTCAGTCCTTGCGCGGCTTGACGCGGCTGGCTGCATCCTTGGCGCGCGCGCGGGCCACGTCCACGTTTTCGGCGTAGGCCAGCGCCACGCCCATGCGGCGGCGCTCGAAGCTCTCCGGCTTGCCGAACAGGCGCAGTTCGGTCTGCGGCACGCGCAGCGCGTCGTCCACGCCGTCGAAGACGATGCCCTGGGCTTCCACGCCGCCGTAGATCACGGCGCTGGCGCCGGGGCTCTTGAGCGCCGTACTGACCGGCAGGCCGAGGATGGCGCGGGCGTGGAGTTCGAACTCGTTCTGCCATTGGGTGATCATCGTCACCATGCCGGTGTCGTGCGGACGCGGGCTGACCTCGCTGAACCAGACCTGCTCGCCCTTGACGAACAGTTCCACGCCGAACAGCCCCTGGCCGCCGAGGTCGGCCGTCACCGCGCGGGCGATGTGCTGCGCCGTTGCGAGGGCCTGCGGATGCATCGGGTGGGGCTGCCAGCTTTCCACGTAGTCGCCGCTGACCTGCACATGGCCGATCGGCTCGCAGAATTGCGTTTCCACCTGGCCATCGGCGCCCACGGCGCGCACGGTCAGCAGGGTGATTTCGTAGTCGAAGTCGATGAAGCCTTCCACGATCACACGGCCGTGGCTCACGCGGCCGCCGGCCATGGCGTAGTCCCAGGCGGCCTTGACGCCCTCGGGGCCGTCGATCTTGCTCTGGCCCTTGCCGGAGCTGCTCATCACCGGCTTGACCACGCACGGGTAGCCGATGCCGCCGTCGATGGCGGCCTGGAGTTCCTCGAGCGAATCGCAGAACTTGTACGGGCTGGTCGGCAGGGCCAGCGTCTCGGCGGCCAGGCGGCGGATGCCCTCGCGGTCCATGGTCAGCCGTGCGGCACGGGCGGTGGGAATCACGCGGACCACGCCGGCGGCTTCCAGCGCCTCCAGCATCGGGGTGGCGATGGCTTCGATCTCGGGCACCACCAGATCCGGGCGCTCGGCCTCGATCAGGGCCTTCAGCTGCTCGCCGTCGCTCATCGTGATGGTGCGGGCATGGTGCGCCACCTGCTGGCCCGGCGCATTCTCGTAGCGGTCCACGGCGATGGTTTCCACGCCCAGCCGTTGCAGTGCGATCAGCACTTCCTTGCCGAGCTCGCCGGAGCCGAGCAGCATCACTTTGGTGGCGGAGGGGGAGAGGGGCGTTCCGAGGGTGGTCATGGCGGGGCGAAGGTCTGGGGTGAACGGGTAAAGACCGCGATTGTATACGCGGCAGGATCGGCGCTCCAAGCGGCCCAAAGCAAAACGCCCTGCCAGGGCAGGGCGTTTCATAGGTGGCGCATCCGACTCACTACGCGCCTCAGGTCAGCTTAGTACGCGATCTTCGCGGTCAGGCTGACGGCACGTGGGTCCGCCGGCTGGACGTAGCCAGCGTACTGGAAGCCCCAGTAGCGCTTGTTGGCCAGGTTGGTCAGTGCGGCGCGCAGCGTCAGCTCCTTGCCGGCCACGCGGGTGCTGTACGAGGCACCCAGGTTGAACACCGTGTAGCCGCCTGCCGTCAGGTCGCCCTCGGGGCGGACCTTGGTGGTACCCGTGTACTTGCCGTCGAGGCCAACCTTCAGGCCCGGCACGAACGGCACGCGGTAGCTGATCCGGCCCGTCAGGATCCAGTTCGGGGCACCGGCCACGCGGTTGCCGATGTTCAGCTGGCCCTGGTCGTAATAGCTGTCCAGGTACATCGCGCTGCCGCCTACTTCCCACTGGGAGCCGATCCGCGTGCTGCCCGCCATCTCCACACCCTGGTAGATCGACTTGCCGTCCTGGACGAACACCGGCAGCGTGCCGCCGTCGTTGCGGCCGAATTCCGTACGTTGCTCGATGCGGAACAGCGCTGCCGTACCGGTCCAGAGGCCCTGGTCCGTCTTGGCGCCCACTTCGTACTGGCGGCTCTTGGCCGGCGTCAGCGCGGCGCCGGCGTTGGAGTAGAACGACGAGACGATGCCGCCACCGTCGAACGACTCCACGTAGCTGGCGTACAGCGTGGTGCTCGGCATCGGCTTGAACATGATCGCCGCGGTGGGCGTGATCAGGCCGTTCTTGGTGAAGTTGGTGTTGCCGCCCGTGGTGCCCGGGAAGCCGTAGCCGTTCTGCTCGTAGTTGGTGACACGCAGGCCGCCCAGCACCGACCATTTCTCGGTCAGGTACATGGTGTCGCTGACGAACGCCGCCTTCTGCTCGGTGTCGCCGGCGCGGTACTTGTTGAAGCCGGTCTGGCTGTAGTACACGCCGGTGTACGGGGCGTAGATGTTGCCGTTGGCCAACTGCGTGTAGACCGAGTTGGTGCTGTAGCGGTCGATCTGCTTCTGCCAGCTCAGGCCGGCCACCAGTTCATGGCGGAACGGGCCCGTGCGGAACTTGCCTTCGACCATCGACGTCCAGTTGCTGAACTGCTGGCTTTCGGCGCCGTCGTAGCGGAAATCGGTGTAGTCGCCTGCCGCATTCTGCAGGTTGAGCGTGGTTTCGTTACGGCTGCGCGACTGCTTGCTGAAGCTGTAGGTCGTGCTGACGGTCCAGTCGTCGTTGAGCCGGTAGCGCAGGCCGGTCTGGTACACCTGCAGGTTCGAATAGAAGTGCGCGTCGGGGCCGGCGTACAGGCCGCCGCGGCCGCTGACCACGCCCGGCAACTGGCCGCCGGCAGGCAGGGAGCCGGTGTAGAACGTCGGCGTGGCGCCCCAGGTGTTGCGGTCCTGGTAGATGCCGTCGAAGGTCCAGGTCAGGTCACGCGTGATGCGTGCGTCCAGGCCCAGCGAGACCGAATTGCGGTTGATGCCCACGGCATTGCTGGGCTTGCCTTCCTCGTGCGTGAGGTTCAGGCGGTAGCCGAACATATTGTCCGGGCCGGCGCGGCCGCCCACGTCGACGTGCTCGGTCCATACGTGCGACGAGCGGTAGCCCAGTTCCACGCTGGCCGTGAACTGCTCGGTCGGGCGCTTGGTGACGTAGTTGACCGTGCCGCCCGGGTTGCCGAAGCCGTACATGAAGCCGGAGGCGCCCTTGAGCAGTTCCACCTGTTCGAGCTGTTCGTAGGGCAGCGTCAGGCCGTAGCTGATGAACGGCATGCCGTTGATCTTGTACGCGTTGCGCCAGTCGAGCTGCAGGCCGCGCACCGTGGTGTACGACGCCCACGCGTTATTTGCGTTGCTGTTGTCCGAGACCGAGGCGTCGTTGAAGAACACATCGCCGATCTTGGTCACCTGGCGGTCCGCCAGGTCTTCGCCGGTCACGATGGTGGTGGAGAACGGCGTGTCGAGCTGCGAGCGGTTGCCCAGCGCGCCGCCGGAGGCCTTCTTCTTCAGCTGCGGGCCAATTTCGATTTCCTGCGCCGCGCTCACGGTCACGGCCGGCAGCGCCTGCTCAGCTGGGGCGGCTGCCGCCGGCTCCGTCGTCTGGGCGAAGGCGACGCCACACAGCGGGAATCCGGTCAGGACGGCCATCCGGGCGAAAGCGGCCAGAGGGCGCACGCGCGACGGCGCGTGCTGCCGGCGCGCGGCATTGGGCAAGCTGGAAGTCATTGTTATGTTGGCTCGAAGGTGCGAATACTAACGTGAATACGAACGATTCGCGTTACTCGGAAAAGTCGAATGATCCTAGGCGGGCGTTGTGCCGTCAAGGAAAAGCCCGCGTGGGGGCGGGCTTTTGTGGTGTTTTTGCGATGGATAGCTGCCGCGTCAGCGCAGCCCCAGGCGCATCTCGAGCTGGTTCGCCAGGGCCACCAGGCGTGGACCGATGACCTTTTCGACCGCATGGAAGGCCCCCGCCTGCGCCAGCACCCCGCAATGGATGACAAACCAGCGGGAATCCACGCGCGCGCAGAGCGGCACCGCAAAACCGAACACATCCGGTCGCCATTCGCCCCGGCTGGTGCAGTAGCCATGCCGCGCCAGATCCTTGCGCGCCTGCGCCAGCGCCGGCGCCGCGCGGTGGTAGGCCTCGGGGTCTTCCAGCCGCAGGCGGTTCAGCACGGCCGCGCTGGCCTTGGCCGGCGCCCGGCACAGCCATGCCTTGCCGATGGCGCTGGCCAGCATCGGCATGGCGGCGCCCACGTCGGGGGCGAACGCGAGGTCTGGGGTGGCAAGCGCGGTCTCCACGTAGATCATCTGGGTCCGGTCCCGTATGCCCAGTGAGACGGCCCCGCCCAGCTCGCCGGCCATCGCCTGCATCAGCGGGCGGGCAAGCTGGCGGATCGGCATGCCGCACAGCAGCGGGTAGGCCGGCGCCAGCACCGCCGCGCCCAGGCGGTACTTGCCCAGCGCCACGTCATGGCGCAGGTAGCCGAGCGCGGCGAGCGTGTGGGTCAGCCGGGCGACGGTGGACTTCGACAAGCCCGTGCGCAGCACGAAATCCCGGTTGCCGAGCAGGGACTCGCCGGGGCGGTAGGCCAGCAGGATGTCGATGCCGCGCGCCAGCGTGGTGGCGAACTGGCGGTCGCGCTCGGGCGGGGCGGGGGGCTGGGGCGGATGGGGTGCCATCAGCCGGCTCCGGTCAGCAACAAGAATTCCACCTCCTGCACCATCTCGATCAGGCCCGGGCCCATGCGCTGCTCGAGCATGTCGGGGGTCAGGCGGCTGGCCAGCACGCCGCAGTTGAAGATCAGGATTTCCCCGTCGATCAGCGTGCGCATGGGCACGGCCACGGCGTGCACGTCGCGCTGCCAGGCGCCCGGCGTGCGCGTGAAGCCGAACCGCGCCAGATGTTCGATGGCCTCCGGCACGGCCCGGGCATGGTCGCACCATTCGTCCGGCGCGTGCTCGCGCAGGCCGGCGACGACTGGCGCGCGCACCGCTTCGGGCGCCTGGGCCAGCCAGGCGCGCCCCATCGCGGTGGTCAGCATCGGCAATGACGCCCCGATCTCCGGGCGGAATGCGATGGCGTCATGGGCGCGGACGGTCTCCACGTAGACCATATGCAGGCGGTCGCGCATGCCGAGCGAGACCGTGCCGCCTATGCAGTCGCTGAGGCATTTCATCAGCGGGCGGGCCAACTGGCGCACGCCCAGCGAGGCCAGCAGCGGATAGCCGAGCGAGAGCGCCGTGGAGCCCAGCCGATAGCGGCGCAAGTGCCTGTCGTAGAGCAGCAGGCCCCGGGCGGCCAGCGTGTACGTCAGCCGGCTGATGGTGGCCTTCGACAAGCCGGTCCGATCCGCCAGTTCCTTGTTGCTCAGCACCGTCTCGCCGGCGCGAAAGCACTGGAGCAGCCCCAGGCCATGGGCCAGCGTGGTGGCAAACGCGGGATCGGGATGATGGGGGCGAGAGATCATGGGGTTAACCCTTGGTATGGTGTTGCCGCCGGGTTCTTCCATAAGGGTAGACGATGTTCAAGATAGCGAAACATTGATAGTGCAAACGATGCACCCACCGTACGCTCGACGCGATGCCCTGCCTTTGTCGGTGCCGACTGGAGCGAAAAACCGAATGATCCGAGACCCGGAAGTCTTCGATCCCTTCCTGCACGCATTGCAACGCTTCGTGCGTGAACGCCTGGTGCCGCGCGAGGCCGAGGTAGCGGAGCGCGACGAAGTGCCCGGCGACATCGTGGACGCCATGGCCGCGCAAGGCATGTTCGGCTATTCGATTCCAGAGGAATACGGCGGCGCCGGCATGACCACCGAGGAACTGGTGCAGGCGGCGATGATGCTGTCGCAGTGCTCGGTGGCGTTCCGGGCCCGCGTGGGCACCAACACGGGCATCGGCTCGGAGGCGCTGGTGGCCGATGGCACGCCGACCCAGAAGCGCCGCTACCTGCCGTTGCTGGCCAGTGGCGAGGTGACCGGCGCCTTCGCGCTGACCGAGCCGGAAGCCGGCTCGGACGCCACTGCGCTGCAAACCTCGGCCCGGCGCGACAGTGACCACTACGTGCTCAACGGCACCAAGTGCTTCATCACCAATGCGCCCCTCGCCGGCCTGTTCACGGTGATGGCCCGCACCGATCCGGACACCCCCGGCGCGGCCGGCATCTCGGCCTTCATCGTGCCGCGCGACACCCCCGGGCTCACCACCGGCGCGCCGTATCGCAAGATGGGGCAGGCCGGCTCGCCGGTCTCCGAGGTCTATTTCCGCGATTGCCGCGTGCCGGCGGACAGCCTGATCGGCGGCGAGCCAGGGCAGGGCTTCCGCACGGCGATGAAGGTGCTGAACAAGCAGCGCATCCACCTGGCGGCGCTGTGCATCGGGCCGGCCATCCGCATGCTCGACGACGCCGTGCGCTTCGTCACCGGCCGCAGGCAGTTCGGCCAGCCGCTGGCGGACTTCCAGCTCGTGCAGGGCCTGATTGCCGATTGCCAGACCGACATCCACGCCGCCCGCGCGCTGATCCTGGAGACCGCGCGCCAGCGCGACGCGGGCGCGGACGTGACCATGGAGGCGTCGATCTGCAAGTACTTCGCCTCCGAGATGTGCGGCCGCGTGGCGGACCGCTGCGTGCAGATGTTCGGCGGCTACGGCTATATCGCCGACTACGGCATCGAGCGCTTCTACCGGGACGTGCGCCTGTTCCGGCTGTACGAGGGTACCAGCCAGATCCAACAGCTGAATATCGCCCGGCGCACCATCGCGCAGGCGACGGCGCCGCGCTGAACGTGTAATGTCACATCCGGACAAAACCACCGGAGATGACAAAAATGTTCAAAGCATGTGTAGTCGTCGCAAGTCTTGCATGGGGGATGTTGGGTGTGGTGGGGGTGGCGCAGGGGCAGGGGCAGGGCGCATACCCCAATAGGGTGATCCGGATCGTGGTGCCGTTCGCGCCGGGCGGCACGGCAGACATCGTCGCGCGCCTGCTGGCCGATCCGCTGCGCGAGGAGCTGGGCCAGACCGTGGTGGTCGAGAACAAGCCCGGGGCGGGCGGCAATATCGGCGGCGAGATCGTCGCCCGCGCCGCGCCGGACGGCTACACGCTGCTGCTGGCCAGCGCCGGGCCGACGGTGATCAACCCGAGCCTGTATCCGAAGATGACCTTCGACCCCGCGCGCGACCTCGCGCCGGTGACGATGATCTCGCGCGACTTCAACCTGATGGTGGTGAATGCCGGGCTGCCGGTGACCACGGTGGCCGAGTTCATCGCCTACGCCCGCACGCATAACGGGCAGGTCACCTTCGGCTCGCCCGGCAACGGCACGCCGGCCCAGCTCGCGGGCGAGCTGCTGAACCAGATGGCCGGCCTGCGCATGCAGCACGTGCCATACAAGGGCACTGGCCCGGCCGTGGCGGACCTGGTGGCGGGGCACATCACGGTGTTGATCGACAACATGCCGCCGCTGTGGCCGCACGTGCAGTCCGGCAAGCTGCGCGCGCTCGCGGTGGCCAGTGACAAGCGCGTGCCGATTGCCCCGGACGTGCCCACGGCGGAAGAGGCCGGGCTGAAAGGATTCACGGTCACGGCCTGGAAGGGCCTGATGGCGCCGGCCGGCACGCCGCGCCCGATCATCGACCGGCTCAACCAGGCCACGCTGAAGATCCTGGCCCGGCCGGAGATGCGCAAGCGGTTGATCGACCAGGGCGCCGAGCCGGTCGGCAACACGCCCGAGCAGTTCGCCCAGCAGATCCGCACGGATACCGCCTGGTGGGCGGCGCTGGTGAAGTCCACCGGCACGTCGCTGGATTGATTGGCAATGATTGGCAATGGATAGATAGGAAAGGCTATGTCGCGATTTCTGGCTTACCGGCTTCACGCGCCCACGGCAGGGGCCAGCGCGCCCGCCGCCCGCTTTGTCGAACTGGACGTTGACGATTTGTCGCCCGGCGAGGTGCTGGTGCGCGTGGCGTGGTCGAGCCTGAACTACAAGGACGCGCTGGCCGCCGCCGGCATCAACGCCATCGTGCGCCAGTATCCGCGCATCGGCGGCATCGACCTGACCGGCACCGTGGTGGCGTCGTCCGACGCGCGTTTCCGCGAGGGCGACCCGGTGGTGGTGCACGGCTTCGGCATCGGCGTGGACCATGACGGCGGCCACGCGCAGTACGCGCGCGTGAAGGCGGACTGGGCGATGCCGCTGCCGGCGGGGCTCTCGCTGCGCGAGGCTGCCACGCTCGGCGCGGCCGGCTACACGGCCGGGCTGTGCCTGCACTGGATGGAGCACAACGGGCTGGCGCCGGCGCGCGGCAAGGTGGTGGTAAGCGGGGCAACGGGCGGCGTGGGCAGCATCGCCATCGACATGCTGGCCGGGCGCGGCTACGCCGTGACGGCGCTGACCGGCAAGGCCGCCGAACTCGACTACCTGCGCACGCTGGGCGCGGCGGAGATCCTGCCGGCCGAGGTGGCCAAGGCGACGGGCAAACCGCTGGACCCGGCGCAGTGGGCCGGCGCCGTCGATGCCGTGGGCGGGGAGGTGCTGGCGTGGATGCTGCGCACGCTCCAGCCAGACGGCGTGGCCACGGCCTTTGGCAACGCGGCGGGCGCGCAGTTCGACGCCACCGTGCTGCCATTTATCCTGCGCGGCGTGAAGTTGATCGGCATCAATGCCAACAGCCCGATGGCGCTGCGCAGCGAAGTCTGGGCGAAGATCGCCGACGCCTACCGGCCGCGCCACCTTGACCTGGTAGCCAATGAGATCGCGTTCCAGGACATCCCCGAAGCCATGGCCCGCATGCTGGCGCGGCAGTCGCGCGGGCGCTATCTGGTGCGGATGGAGGGCTGACGCCGCTGGCTCACTGCAGCGGCCCCAGCACGTTTTCGATCGCGCTCATCAGTTCCTGTAGCCGCAGCGGCTTGCCGCACACCGCGTCGAAGCCTGACTCGATGGCCGCGCGGCGGTCCTGCTGGCGCGTGAAGGCGGTCAGGGCGATGGCCGGCGTGCGCGCCTGCGAGGCCACCGCCTCGCGGATGCGCACTTCGCGGATCAGGTCGTTGCCGTCGCGGCCGGGCAGGCCGATGTCGCTGATGATGAGGTCCGGCGTGGCGGCCTCGATCTGGTCCAGCGCGGCCTCGCAGTCGCGCGCGGTGCGCACCTGCGCGCCGTCGTTCGTCAGGATGGCCGACAGCGCCGCCGCGGCGTCGTCGTCGTCCTCCACCAGCAGCACGTCCAGCGCGTTCAGCGGCACGGCCGGCTGGATGGCCGCCACCTCGGCGCGCTCGGCGCCAGGGTCCGGCGATCCCGGCTCCACCAGCGGAATCGAGACCTCGAAGGTCGCCCCCGTGCCCACGCCGCCGCTGGCGGCATGCACCGTGCCGCCGTGCATCTCGGCCAGATGCTTGACGATGGCCAGCCCCAGCCCCAGGCCGCCGTGCTGGCGCCGGTTGGCGTCGTCGCTCTGGGTGAAGCGGTCGAACAGCAGCGGCAGGAAGTCCGGGGCGATGCCGCGCCCCTGGTCCACCACGCGCACGCGCAGCGTGTCGGCATCGGAGCTGGCCTCCACGCGCACCGCGCCGCCCTCGGGCGAGAACTTGATGGCGTTGGAGAGCAGGTTCCACAGGATCTGCTGGAAGCGCGCCGGGTCCAGCCAGGCGCGGGGAACCAGCGTGGCCGGCAGGTCCACGTCCAGCGCCACGCGCCGCTCGGCGGCCTGCGCCAGCATGCTGTCCAGCGCGCCGCCAATCACGTCGGCGGGTTTGGTGAGTTCGCGTTCGAGCTTCATCTTGCCGACGTTCAGCATCGACACATCGACCAGATCCGCCACCAGCCGGCGCTGGATGGCGATATTGCGCTCCACCGCCGCCAGCCCGCGCCGCCCCTCCTCGGAAGTCACGTGGCGGCTCAGCACATGGGTCCAGACCGAGATCACGTTCAGCGGATTGCGCAGTTCGTGCGAGAGGATGGCGATGAAGTCGTCCTTCATCCGGTTCAGCCGCTCCACGGCGGCGCGCGCGGCCTGCTCGCGCTCGATCAGCTGCTCGCGCTGGCGCTCCAGCAGCACGCGGTCGGTGATGTTGGACACCACGGCCACCTTTACGCCGTTCTCCAGCACGGCTGAAATGCTCCACTCCAGGTGCATGGTCTCGCCCTGCGCGTCGCGCAGCGGAAACGCACCCTGCCAGCCGTCCTGCAGATGCTGGCCGGTGGCCTCGGCCACACGCTCCACCCAATCGGGCGGGGCGAAGGCGGCCACGGGCTGGCCGATCAGCGCGTCGGCGGGGCGCTGCAGCAGGCCCAGCATGGCCGGGTTCAGATCGACGAAGCGCCCCTCCAGGTCCAGCGTGCAGATGCCGCCGATGGCCTGGTGGTAGATCGCGCGGAAGCGTGCCTCGCTCTCGCGCAGCGAGCGCTCGGCGGCGCTGGCGCGCAGCAGCGAGGAGATCGTGGCCACCAGCACGGCCGGCTCGGCCGGGTGGATCAGGTAGGCACTGGCGCCGGCGTCCAGCCCGCGCACCTTGTCGTAGTCGGCCACGTAGGTGGCGGAGAGGTGCACCACCGGCACGGTGGCGGTCTCGGTGCGCTCGCGCAGGCGGCGGCAGACCTGAAAGCCATCGATGTCCGGCAAATTCACGTCGAGCACCACGGCGGAGACGCTGGTGTCGGCGCGTTGCAGCGCCTCCTGGCCGCTCTCGGCCTCGATGGTGCGGAAGCGGGCCGCGCTCAGCACGCGCACCGTGGCGTAGCGCGTAACCGGGTTGTCGTCCACCACCAGCACCAGCGGCGGGGTGTCGCCCCTGCCGGTGGCTGGTGCATTGTGGTCAGCCATGATGGTCTCCGGCAGGCGCGCCCGGGGGCACGGGCAGCGCCACCGGCACGGTCACGTAGAAGCGCGAGCCCACGCCGACTTCGCTCTCGAAGCCGACATGCCCGCCAAGCAGCTCCGCCAGCCGCTTGCTCAGCGCCAGCCCGAGGCCCGAGCCCCGGTAGCGCCGCTGCAGCGGGGAGTCGATCTGCACGAAGTCCTGGAATACCTCGCCGTGGGACTCCGCCGGGATGCCGATGCCGGTATCGCGCACCGAGAACGTGATGGTGTCGTCGCCATCGCACACGGCCGAGACGCGGATCTCGCCGCTGGGCGTGAACTTCAGCGCGTTGGAGATGTAGTTGCGCAGGATCTGCGAGAGCTTGCGGTCGTCGCTGAACAGCTTGGGCACGTCGTGCGGCGCCTCGAAGATCAGCGACACCTCGGGGTTGGTCAGCACGGGCTTGAACATGCCGCGCAGGGCGTCGAACAGGGCCACCATGTCGAACCAGGCCGGCGACACATCCACGCGCCCCGCCTCCAGCCGCGCCAGGTCGAGCAGGTCGTTGACCATCTCGGCAAACTCGGCGGCGGTGTCGCGCACGAACACCACCTGCTTTTCCTGCTCGGGGGTGAGCGGGCCGTCCACGCGGTCGATCAGCAGCCGGGTAATGCTCTGGATGGCGACGATCGGCGTGCGGAACTCGTGGCTCATATAGGCCAGGAAGCGGCTCTTCAGCTCGGTGGCCTGGCGCAGCTGGTCGGCCTGGATGTCCAGCTCCGAATACAGCGCCAGCACGCCGCGATTGGTTTCGTCGAGTTCGGCGCGCAGCGCCTCCACTTCCTGGGTGCGCGCCGCCAGCGCGGCCAGGAGTCCGGCGGGGTCGGCGTCGGGGGAGGACGTCGGGTGGGTCGGGTGGGTCGGGGGAGTCGAGTGGGTCATATCGCGGCCAGTCTCACGGTCTCTTGCGGGCCCGGGGGGCATCACCGCTGCGCGCGGCGAACCACCACGACGGTGGCATCGTCGCGGCCCCGGCAGAATTTCCAGAACACAAACGCGGCCACCAGCGAGGGATCGCGCTGCAGCACGGCCGGGTCGTCCAGCCGCCAGCGCGACTGGATGCCATCCGAATGCACGATCAGCAGCGCGTGCGGCGGCCACTCCACCTCCTGCTCCTGCACGGCGCGCATCTGCAGGCCGGCCGTGCCATTCTGGACCAGCAGCGTACGGTCGTCGATGCCGGACATCACGCGCGCCATGACGTTGCCGGCACCGGCATAGCGGATGCGCTGGGCGCCGGCGTCCGCGCGCGCGGCGGTCACGGCGGCGCCGCGCGTGGTGCGCAGCGCGCCATGCGCCAGT
>NZ_CAJPVH010000070.1 GCF_905397395.1 Cupriavidus campinensis | reverse complement strand
AGCCGCGCGGCCAGCCGGCCCAGGTCGGCCTGCGCAGCCGCCACGTCGGGGCGGCACGCGCGCCAGCGCATCGCCAGCACGTCCTGCCGATGGCGCTGCGCGGAGACCGTGTCGCGCAGGGCTGCACGCAAGTGCCGGGCCAGATTGTCGACCCGGGCGCGCCGCTCCTGCAACTGCGCCTGCGGGCTGCGCAGCCGCCGCGCCAGCCATTCCAGGTGCTGCGCGCGGCGTTCCATCTGCCGGTCGAGGGATTGCGCCAGCGCATCGCGCGCGCGGCGCACCGCCTGCAGCAGGTGCGCGCGGTCCGGGCTGACCAGTTCCGCCGCGCCCGTGGGCGTGGGGGCGCGTACATCGGCCACGAAGTCGGCAATCGTGAAATCGGTCTCGTGGCCCACGCCGGACACCACCGGCACCGCACTGCGCGCAATCGCGTGCGCCACCACTTCCTCGTTGAACGACCAGAGATCCTCGATGCTGCCACCGCCCCGGCACAGGATCAGCACGTCGCATTCGCGCCGCGCACTGGCAATATCGAGCATGGCGGCGATCTTCTCCGCCGCGCCGGCGCCCTGCACCGGCACCGGATAGACGATGACCGGCACATGGGGCGCGCGGCGCTGGAGCGTGGTCAGCACGTCGCGCATGGCCGCGGCCTGGAGCGAGGTGATCACGCCAATCGTGCGCGCGTGGCTCGGAATGGGTCGTTTGCGTTCGGTATCGAACAGACCGGCCTGGGCAAGTTTTTCCTTGAGACGCAGGAAAGCCTCGTAAAGATTGCCCATGCCGGCGCGGCGCATCGCCTCCACGCCCAGTTGCAGCTCGCCGCGCGCCTCGTACATCGACACCAGCGCGCGCACTTCCACCGCCTCCCCTTCGCGCGGGGCGAAATCCACGTGCTGGTTGCGCCCCCGGAACATCACGCAGCGGATCTGCGCGCGGGCGTCCTTGAGCGAGAAATACCAGTGGCCGCTCGCCGCACGCGTGAAGTTTGAGATTTCTCCCCGCACCCAGGCCAGCGGAAAGCTGCGCTCGAGCACGCCGGCAATCGCATGGTTCAGTTCGCTGACCGGGATCACCTCTCGGGTCCGCGCGGGCATGGCGGGCGGCAGGTTGCGCGGAACGTTCTCAAAGTCGGGCATGGCGCACGGCCGCACAGGCGGCGTGGAATGGACATGTCCACAGCATACCCGCTGTGTCAAGTGGTTCACCCCGCGCCGTGGTGATCGCTCGGATTGCCGCATCCATCCGTACAAGCCTTTGATTCTTATGAGGAATCGGGTCGGACCAAAAAACAGGCAATGTAAGAGAAAACCTTACGCGTCAACGACTTACGGCCAGCGACCGCATCTTGTTCACAAAGTTATCCACAGAAGTTCTGGATAATCGATTTGTCAAGCGTTTTGCCTGTGGAGAACTTCTGTCGCTGCGCGCGGCTTGCGCTACAGCAACAGGTGGCGGGAATGGTGTCGCCCCACCCTCACCGCAATGCCGCAGCGCACCAAAACTGCCTGATTTTTCAGCAATCGCAGGGAAACCTATATCGATCAATGACTTAGACCGCTTGTCCGGCGCTTATCCACAGCCGATCCACAGTACTGTCCCGCATCCATGTGGAAAGCGGTCGACTTTCGTCGCGCGGTCGGTGCGAGGGGCCGCTTCGGCCACCTTCCTCCCCCCAATCACGCGTTTGCCCGGTTTTTAGGCAGGACCTCGATCCCCGTTATGGATCAACGGCTTAGGCCGCTTCTCAGAACGCTGTCCACAGCGGGTCCACAGTCCTGTCCCGCCCGGCTGTGGACAGTGGCGCCGCGCCGGCATCCGCGCTCCCGCGCCGCCGGGGTGCATCGCGCACCCGCGGCGTTTGCCTGCTTTTTATGCAACACTCCGGACACCCTTTCCAATCAAGGGCTTAGCCCGCTTTTCAGGCAGCTTTCCACAACCCGTCCACAGCACTGTCCCGCGCCAATGTGGAAAGCCGCACAGACAGCCGCACAGACAGCCGCACAAGCCGCCTGGGGCGGGCCGATGCGCGCCTGAGACAGCACGCGCGCGAGTGTCTTGCCGCGCGCCGAGGGGCGGGTTAGAGTGGCGCCTGCATTTTTCGAGCATTGCCGCGGCGCGCCGGTCCATCGGTGCGCAACAAAGGCTGCCGCGCATTGGCGGTACCGCACCGGTACCTCGCTGTCCGTTTCGGGTCTGTTGGTTCTGTAGATTTCGGGGGTCCACGTGTTTTCCATCATTCAAGCGGCCGGCTGGCCGATCTGGCCACTGCTGCTCGCCTCGATCATTGCCCTCGCGCTGATCGTCGAACGTTTCCTCACCCTCAAGCGCAGCAAGGTGCTGCCGGCCCGCCTGTACGAGGAGGCCCTGTCGGCCGCCCAGCAGCGCAAGGCCACGCCCGAGGTGGTGAACAATCTCGAAAAGAATTCCCCGCTGGGCCGCGTGCTGGCCGCCGGCCTGCGCCATGTGGTGCTGCAGCCGCATACCTCGCGCGATGCCGCCAAGGATGTGGTCGAGGAAGCCGGCCGCGCCGTGGCGCACGAGCTGGAGCGCTACCTGAACGCGCTCGGCACGATTGCCTCGGTGGCCCCGCTGATGGGCCTGCTCGGCACCGTGATCGGCATGATCGAGATCTTCGGCAGCCAGGGCGGCACCGGCGCCAACCCCGAGCAACTGGCACACGGCATCTCGGTGGCGCTGTACAACACCGCTTTCGGCCTGATCGTGGCCATTCCGGCGCTGATCTTCTGGCGCTACTTCCGCCGCCGCGTGGACGACTACGTGGCCGAACTGGAATTCCGCGCCACCACGTTCCTCGACGCGATCCTGCCCCAGCGGCGGGCCTGAGCCGCGGGGGGCCGCCATGCATTTCCGTTCCCGCCAGCGGCGCGAGGAGCCCGAGATCAACCTGATCCCGCTCATCGACGTCCTGCTCGTGATCCTGATCTTCCTGATGATCACGACCACCTATTCGCGCTACACCGAGCTGCAGATCCAGCTGCCGACCGCCGACGCCGAGCGGGCCCAGCAACGGCCGAGCGAGATCGTCGTGTCGGTCTCGGCCCGTGGCGTCTACTCGGTCAACAAGCAGGTGCTCGAACAGAAGGACGTGACGAGCCTGGCCGACCAGCTGCGCAACGCGGCCGGTCCCATCGGCAATGGCCCGCCGCCCGTGGTCATCGTCAATGCCGATGCCCAGGCGAGCCATCAGGCCGTTATCAATGTGATGGAAGCCGCACGTGTGGCCGGTCTGTCGCGCCTGACCTTTGCCACGCAGAGCACCCAGCCGCGCTGACCTGAGGTTGCATCCCCAGCGGCCCACGCCGGCGGCGCCGGGCCGCTGGTGTACCTGGTGTACCATCCGCACCGGGCTTGCGGCGTGCGCCGCGCAATGCCCATAATGTCTGCATACTGATCGATGGGGCGCCAGCCGGCGCGCCGTTGCCGAATTCCGTCCGCCCTATCGTCGCCTCCGCCGCCCGCATGCCCGCTCCCCGACACGCCGTAGCCGACTTCGTCACCGCCCAGTGGCAGCGCCGCGGCTGGTTCGCGTGGCTGCTGTGGCCGGCCTCGCTGCTGTTCGGCCTGATTGCCCGGGTGCGCCGCCACGGCTACCTCAACGGCTGGTTCCAATCCACGCGGATGCCGATGCCGGTGATCGTGGTGGGCAATGTCACGGTGGGCGGCACCGGCAAGACGCCGGCCGTGATTGCGCTGGCGCGCGCGCTGACCGAGGCGGGGCTGCGGCCCGGCGTGGTCTCGCGCGGCTATGGCGTGTCGCTGAAGCATCCGCGCCGCGTGAAACCCACCTCGCAGGCCAGCCAGGTGGGCGACGAACCGCTGCTGATCGCGCGGGCCACCGACGTACCGGTCTGGGTCTATCCGGACCGCGCGCTGTGCGCGCAGACCATGCTGGTGTCCCACCCCGGCGTGAACGTGCTGCTGCTCGACGATGGCCTGCAGCACTACAAGCTCCAGCGCGACTTCGAGATCGTGATGTTCGACACCCGCATGGGCGGCAACGGCATGCTGCTGCCGGCCGGCCCGCTGCGCGAGCCGCTGACCCGCCCGCGCGACGCCACGCTGATCAACGACCCCCACTTCCGCGCCACGCCGGACAAACCCGATGTCTACGGCATGCGCCTGGAACTCGACGATGCCTGGCAGCTGAGCGACCCGGCCATGGTGCGCCCGCTCTCCGCCTTCGCGGGGCGGCGCGTGCTGGCCGCGGCCGGCATCGGCAATCCGGAACGGTTCTTCGCCAGCCTGCGCGGCGCCGGGCTCCAGCCTGCCACGCTGCCGCTGCCGGACCACTACGACTTTGCCGAGGACCCGTTCGCGGACCACCCGGCGGCGCTCGATGCCGACGTCATCCTGATTACCGAAAAGGATGCCGTAAAATGCGACCGCTTCGACGACCCGCGCATCTGGGTCGTCCCCACCACGCCCGTGATCGACGCGGGCCTGATCGACAAAATCCGCCGCGCCGTGCAGGCGCGCAACCCGGCTCTCGCCACGCCCGTCACCGTGGGGCAAGCCGCCCCCGCAGCAAACGGGGCGACGACCGGGCTCGACAAGGAATCCCACGATGGACAACCGGCTGCTTGAAATCCTCGTCTGCCCGCTCTGCAAGGCCAAGCTCGAATACGACCGCGCCGCGCAGGAACTGATCTGCCACGCGGACAAGCTGGCCTACCCCATCCGCGACGGCATTCCGGTCATGCTGGCCGATGAAGCGCGCCAGACCGTGCCGGGCCGCGTGGTGCCCGTGGAGCCGTCCGCCCCGGCCGCTGGCAACTGAGTTTTCCCGCGATGAGCATTCCCGCCTTTACCGTCGTGATTCCGGCCCGGCTCGCCTCGACGCGCCTGCCGAACAAGCCGCTTGCCGATATCGGCGGGCACCCGATGATCGTGCGCGTGGCCGAACGCGCCCACGCCTCGTCCGCGCGCCGTACCGTGGTGGCCACCGATGCCGCCGCCGTGGCCGAAGCCTGTGCCGCGCACGGTGTGGAGGCGGTGATCACGCGCGCCGACCATCCGTCCGGCACCGACCGCCTCGCCGAAGTGGCCACCCTGCTGGGCCTGGCCGACGACGACATCGTGGTCAATGTGCAGGGCGACGAACCGCTGATCGACCCGAACCTGATCGACGAGGTGGCGCTGTATCTGGCCGCCCATCCCGATTGCGCGATCGCCACGGCGGCGCATCCGCTCGATGACGTGGCGGAGGTGTTCAATCCGAACGTGGTGAAGGTGGTGTGCGACAACCTCGGCCGGGCGCTGTATTTCTCGCGCGCGCCGATTCCGTGGGCGCGCGACGCCTGGACCGCCGTGCCCACGCAGCCGGCGGCCAGCGCCACCGTGCCGCTGCCGGCCATGCCGGTGCTGCGCCATATCGGCCTCTATGCCTACCGGGCTGGCTTCCTGCGCCGGTTTCCGACGCTGGCCGTCGCCCCGATCGAGCAGACCGAGGCCCTGGAGCAGCTACGCGCGATGTGGCACGGTGAGCGGATCGGTGTGCTGGTGACGGCGGCGGCACCCGCCCCCGGCGTGGACACCCAGGCCGACCTCGAACGCGTGCGTGCCCTGTGGGCCGGCAGCGTGGCGCAGGAAGGTCCGTGACAGCATTCCTGCACGGAAGTTCATACTGCTGCAACCTGAACGGAATCCGAACCGTACTGCCCGTGGCATAATGCTTGCCGATACAGAGCCCGTGGGCGCGTGTGCAACGCGTCCGCACAAGGCTCGGTGGGGAGATAGAGAAAGCGAGCCAGACCGTGAGCCCCGCTGCCATTCGGCAGCCGAGTGCGCCCGGGCGCCAACCAAGACGTGACGCCGGCATTACCCGCCGGCGTAAGTCCTGCGTCAAGTTGCGGCGTTACCCTCCTTCGATACCCCCGCAAGACCGAATTCAAATTGTTCTGAGGACCCGTAAATGCGTTTGATCCTGTTGGGCGCACCTGGCGCCGGCAAAGGCACGCAAGCCAAGTTCATCTGCGAAAAGTTCGGCATTCCGCAAATCTCCACGGGCGACATGCTGCGCGCCGCGGTGAAGGCCGGTACGCCGCTGGGCATCGAAGCCAAGAAGGTGATGGACGCGGGCGGGCTGGTGTCCGATGACATCATTATCGGCCTGGTGAAGGACCGTCTTAAGGAGTGCGACTGCGAAAAGGGCTATCTGTTCGATGGCTTCCCGCGCACCATTCCGCAGGCCGAGGCGATGAAGGAAGCCGGCGTGGCCATCGACTACGTGCTGGAGATCGACGTGCCGTTCGACGCCATCATCGAGCGCATGAGCGGCCGCCGCGTGCACGTGGCCTCGGGTCGCACCTATCACGTCAAGTTCAACCCGCCCAAGCAGGACATGCTGGACGACGTGACCGGCGAAGCGCTGATCCAGCGCGACGACGACAAGGAAGAGACCGTGCGCAAGCGCCTGGACGTGTACTCGCAGCAGACCCGTCCGCTGGTCGACTACTACTCGAACTGGGCCGCCAACGGTGATGCGTCGGCCAAGGTGTCGCCGCCCAAGTACCGCAAGATCGTGGGCGTGGGCGATGTGGACAAGATCACGGCCTCCGTGTTCGAAGCGCTGAAGTAAGCGCGCCACACCGCTGCACCCGAAAAGAAAAGGCGACCTCCGGGTCGCCTTTTTTCGTTCGTGCCTTCGTTTTTTCTCCCCCGGCTTTCCCATAACGCTCAATTTACGTTAACGTAAACGGCAATCTGACCACAGCAAACCAAGGAGACAGGCGGATGGACATCCAGAACAACGTATTCATTGTCACCGGCGGCGCATCGGGGCTGGGCGCGGGCACCGCGCGGATGCTGGCGCAAGCCGGTGGCAAGGTCGTCATCGCCGACCTGAACGAGGCGGCTGGCACCGCGCTGGCCGAGGAACTGGGCGGCCAGTTCGTGAAGTGCGATGTGGCGTCCGAAACGGATGGCCAGGCGGCTGTCGATGCGGCGCTGAAGCTGGGCCGGCTGGCCGGGCTGGTCAACTGCGCGGGGATCGCCGTGGCGGCCAAGACGGTCGGCAAGGATGGCCCGCACCCGCTCGCCTCGTTCGAGAAGACCGTGCGTGTGAACCTGATCGGCACGTTCAACATGATCCGGCTGGCCGCCGCCGCCATGGTGCGCAACACGCCGGACGCCGATGGCGAGCGCGGGGTGGTCATCAACACCGCCTCCGTGGCGGCGTTCGACGGGCAGATTGGCCAGGCGGCCTACGCGGCGTCCAAGGGCGGCGTGGTCGGCATGACGTTGGCCATCGCCCGCGACCTGGCGCGCGACGGCGTGCGCTGCATGACCATCGCCCCGGGCCTGTTCGAGACCCCGATGCTGATGGGCATGCCGCAGGAAGTGCAGGACGCGCTCGGCCGGATGGTGCCGTTCCCCCCGCGTCTGGGCCGCCCGGCGGAATACGCGAAGCTGGTGCACGCCATCGTCGTCAATACGATGATGAACGGCGAGGTGATCCGCCTCGACGGCGCGATCCGGATGCAGCCGAAGTAAGTAACAGCGCTGCTACGCCGCCGGCAGCAGCATGCCGAGCATCAGGCCCGGCGCGGCCGGCGGCACCATCGTCAGTTGTTCGAAGGCAAGCAGGCCGCGCGTCGGGTGATGAAACCCGCGCCGGCCGCCCTGGCGCTCCTCCACATCCTGCGAGGCCCAGGCCGTGCGAAACGCCGCGCTCTCCGCCCGCAATCCCTCCACCAACGCCCGCGTCGGCGGGTCTTCGGCATGGCGCAGGCTGTGCACGCGGAACTCCGCCACCAGCCGCGCCGCCCGGTGCGGCCAGTCCTCGACCAGCGCCTGCAAGGCCGGCGACAGGAACATCGCGCGCATCAGGTTGCGCTCCGTACTGGCCGGATCGAGCCAGCCGACAAACAGGTTGGCCGCCGCCGCGTTCCACGCCAGCGCATTCCATTGCCGATCGAGCAGATAGGCCGGCCCGGCGATGGCGTGCACGCTGGCCAGCAGCGCGGGCGGCACGGCCGGCTCGGCGTCATCGCGCGGCGCGGGACGCCCCGCCAGCGCGAACAGGTAGGCGTGCTCGGCGCGCGAGAGCCGCAGCGCCAGGGCCAGGCTGGTCAGCGCGCGGGCGGACATCGACACCGGCCGGCCCTGCTCCAGCCACGTCACCCAGGTGGCGCTGAGACCGGCCAGTTGCGCCACTTCCTCGCGGCGCAGGCCCGGCGTGCGGCGCCGACGTCCGGGCGGCAGGCCCACATCGGCAGGGGTGAGGCGCTCCCGGTGGGCGCGCAGGAAGGCGCCGAGTTCGGCTTCGCGCGATGAGGGTGTCGATGGCTCGGACATAGTGGTGCTTCTTATACCAGGATAAATTGGTCACTTGTACCGGGAAAACGTGCCGTCTACAGTACGTGAACCCTTGGGCCCAAGGCAAGTTTTCTCCCGTCCAAATAGAACAATGAGGCACCCCATGCAGCAGCAGGAACTCGTCGCGGCGCAGTTTGGCGCCACCGCGCAGGCTTATCTCACCAGCGCGGTCCACGCCCAGGGCGCGGATCTCGACCAACTCAAGGCCGCCCTCGCCCACCTGAAGCCGGTGGGCCACAGCCGCGTGCTCGACCTGGGCTGCGGCGCCGGCCATGCCAGCTTCGCGGCGGCGACGCAGGCCAATACGGTGGTGGCGTACGACCTGTCGCAGTCCATGCTCGACGTGGTGGCAGGCGCGGCACGTGAGCGAGGACTGACAAACATCACCACGCAGCAGGGCGCGGCCGAGACGCTGCCGTTCGCCGATGCCAGCTTCTGCGCCGTGGTCTCCCGCATGAGCGCCCATCACTGGCGTGACGTGCCCGCCGCGCTGCGCGAGATCCGCCGCGTGGTGAAGCCGCAGGGCAAGCTGGTGATGATCGATATTGCCGGCGCCGACGATCCGCTCTGCGATACGTGGCTCCAGTCGGTGGAGTTGCTGCGCGATCCGTCACACATCCGCGACTTTTCGCCCACGCAGTGGGCGGCGCTGTGCGAGGCGGCGGGATTCGACGTGACGGTGTCGCCGGTCTGGCGCATCGAACTTGATTTCGATACCTGGGTGGCGCGCATGCGCACGCCCGAGGTGGCGGTGGCCGCCATCCGCCATCTCTGGCAGCAGGCACCCGCCGAGGTGCGCGAGCGCTACCGGGTACAGCCGGACGGCGGCTTCTCGCTGGAGGCGGTCATGGTGACCGCCACGCCGCGCATCGGATAAGGCTGTTAACTAATTAGTCAGTACCGCTTCGGCTGGAATCGGCAGCGTCTGGACCATCTGCCAGACCGCTGCCGCCGCCGGCGAGAGCGAGCGATCCTCGCGCCGGACCATGACGATGCTGCGCTCCTCACGCGGCGTGAGCGGGCGCGACACCAGCGGCGACGCCTCCGGCAGCGGCAGCGAGAACGACGGCAGCACCGACGCCCCAATCCCCGCCTCCACCATCCCGAACACGCTGGCCGAATGGCCCAGCTCCTGCACCACATGCGGCGCCACGCCATGGCGCGCGAAGATCCGGTCGATCAGCGGCCGGCTGCCGGACGCGAAATCGAGCAGCACCAGCCGCTGGCCATGCAAGGCGGTCCACGAGACCGATTCGACGCCCGCCAATGGGTGATCCCGGCGACATACGAAGCAGAACGGATCGGTGGCCAGCGGGGCGATAGTCAGCCCTTCCCGCGCCATCGGATCGATCAGCACGCCGAAGTCCACCGCACCGGCGCGGATCTGCTCCAGGCCATCGGCCTGCACGTTGTCGCGCACGAACAGCCGGATCTCAGGGTATTGACGTGCGCATTCCGCCACATACATCGGCATCAGGCGGGCGGAGATGGTGGGTGCACTGGCGATCACCACGCGGCCCCGGTAGCGCTCGCCCAGTTGGCGGGTTTCTTCGAGGGTGTCGTCCAGCTGGCCGAGCAGCCGCTCCAGCGCCGGCACCAGCGCCGTGCCGGCATCGGTCAGCACCACCTCGCGCGTGGTGCGATCCAGCAGCCGCACGCCAAGTGCTTCCTCAAGCTCAGCCACGCCCCGGCTTACCGCCGGCTGCGTGAGGCCGACGGCATCCGCCGCCCGGCTGAAACTGCCGTGCGCCGCCACCGCCAGAAAGACCCGCAACTGCCGCAATGTGTAATTCATGCAACGATCAGATGAATCAATACGATAAATGAATTTGCATTCTAGACGCCGTTCGCGTCCAATACCAAGCGGAAACCCTTAGGCACTATCCCCAATGTCCGCCATCCTCACTCCCTTCAAAAAGCTCTACGACCTGATCGACGGCTTCGTCCTGATCATGCTGACCGCGATTGCGGTGGCGCTGATCGCCCCCGAGGTCGGCACCGGCGACGGTCCGCTGCACCTTGGCATTGTCACCAACCTTGGCGTCGCGCTGGTGTTTTTCCTGCACGGCGCAGCGCTCTCGCGCGACAAGCTCGTGGCCGGCGCGCGTCACTGGCGCCTGCACGTGTTCGTCCAGGCGTTCACCTACGTGGTGTTCCCGGTGGTGGGCGTGGTGCTGATGTTCGCGCTGCGCGACAAGCTGCCGGCAGACCTGCTGCTCGGCGTGTTCTTCCTGTGCGTGCTGCCGTCCACGGTGTCCTCGTCGGTGGCCATGACGTCGATGGCGCGCGGCAACGTGCCGGGCGCCATCTTCAACGCCACCATCTCGGGCCTGATCGGCATGGCGCTCACGCCACTGCTGATGGGCCTGGTGATCAGCGCCTCGGGCACCGGCAACATGCCGCTGGGCCGCGCGCTGACCGGCGTGGCGCTGCAACTGCTGCTGCCGTTCGCGCTGGGCCAGCTGGCCCGTCCGCTGATCGGCAACTGGCTGGCCAAGAAGAAGCAGATCACCAGCAAGATCGACCGTGGCGTGATCGTGCTGATCGTTTATTCGTCGTTCTGCGATGCCACGGCCGCCGGCCTGTGGCACCAGTACCACTGGCAGACCATCGGCGCGGTGATGGGTATCGCGGCGATCCTGCTGATCGTGGTGCTCGGCGCCACCACCTTCGTTGCGCGTCGCCTGGGTTTCTCGGTGGAAGACGAGATCACCGCGGTGTTCTGCGGCTCGAAGAAGAGCCTGGCGAACGGCATCCCGATGGCCAAGATCCTGTTCGCGGGCCATCCCGCGCTGGGCCTGCTGGTGCTGCCGCTGATGGTCTACCACCAGCTGCAACTGATCGTCTGCTCGGTGATCGCCGGCCGCTACGCCAGCCGCAACGACGCCCCGGAGGCGCGCGGCACGGCTCGCGCGTAAGCCTCTTCCGCATGACAAAAGCGGCGCCCTCGGGCGCCGCTTTTTGTTTTCGGACCAGCACGAAAAGGCTTACACCGACGGATTCTTCGCCAACGGCGGGTTCTTCGCGAAGTACGCCTTGATGCCGCGCAGGATGGCGTTGGCCAGCTGCTCCTGGTGCGCGTCGTCGTTGAGCTTGCGCTCCTCTTCCGGGTTGCTGATGAAAGCGGTTTCGATCAGGATCGACGGAATGTCCGGGGCCTTGAGCACGGCAAACCCGGCCTGCTCCACGCTGCCCTTGTGCAGCTTGTTGATGCCGCCGATCTCGCCCAGCACGGCCTTGCCGACCTGCATGCTGTCGTTGATCTGCGCCGTGGTGGAGAGGTCCAGCAGCACGCGCGCCACCTGGGCATCCTTGTTGCCCATATTGGTCCCGCCGATCAGGTCGGCGTTGTTTTCCTTGTTGGCGAGCCAACGGGCGGCCGAACTGGACGCACCCCGCTCGGACAGCGCGAACACGGACGCCCCGCGCGCCTCGGGCGACAGGAAGGCATCGGCGTGGATCGACACGAACAGGTCGGCCTGCACGCGCCGCGCCTTCTGCACGCGCACGTTCAGCGGCACGAAGAAGTCCGAGTCGCGCGTCATCATCGCGCGCATATTGGGCTGGGCGTCGATCTTGGCGCGCAGCCGGTGCGCGATCTGGAGCACCACGTCCTTCTCGCGCGAGCCGGCCGCGCCAATGGCGCCGGGGTCCTCGCCGCCGTGGCCGGGGTCCAGGGCCACGGTCAGCAGGCGGCGCATCTTGAACTGGCTGGGCGGCGGCACATTGGTCTGGGCCATCGGCGGCGGCACCGGCGGCGCCGAGGGGGCGGAAGGGGACGAAGGCTTGGGCCTCACCTGCGCGACAGCGGGCGGCGGCGCCGTGGTGGCGGGCGGCAGCTGGTCCTTGTCATCGAACTTGCGCACCAGCGCGCCAATCGCATCTTCCTCGGCCCCGGGCGGCGCGCCGGCCACGCCCTCGCTGCCTGCCGGCGGCGGGTTCTGGGCGAAGCGGCGCTGCTTGTCCTCGGTATCGCGCACCAGCTTCCAGAGCGGATCGGGCGGATTCACCGGGTAGAGATCGAACACGAGCCGGTTGCGGTAGCTGCCGATCGGGGCCAGCGTGAACACCTGCGGCGAGACGTCTTCCTTGAGGTCGAACACCATCCGCACCACGCGCGGCCGGTTCTGGCCCACGCGCACGGTCTGGATATAGGGGTCGTTGGTGCTGATCTTGGCCACCAGCTCGCGCAGCGTGGGCGAGAGGTCGAGGCCGTCGATATCCACCACCAGACGGTCCGGGCTGCGGATCATCTGGTGCTGCGCGGCCAGCGGCGCATCGGACTCGATGGTCACGCGCGTGTAATCCTCGGCGGGCCAGACGCGCACGGCCACGATGCCGGCGCCGCGCGCGATCTGCGGGCCGACGAGGGTCAGCACCACCGTGCCGGCGCCCAGCCGCGCAGCCTGCGCCATCCACTTGCGCCGGGCCTGCAGCAGTCCGTCGGGTCCATCGGGTCGGTCGGTGGCGAGTCGCTTGATCAGCATGCGTTCAGCAGGATAAGTCCAGTGGGAGTATAGGCCCGCAGCGTGGCCATGCGGGGATCGGCGCCTTCCGGATCGGCGCCCGCGGCGGATTCCAGCGCGCGGATGTCCGATTGGAGCAACACGTGGAGGTCCGGTTCCCCAAGCAGGCGGCCCGCCTTTTCCGGCCATTCGACGAGATTGAACGCCGGCTCGGCGAAACAGTCGCGGAATCCGGCGTCGATCCACTCCTCGGGGTCCGCGAAGCGGTACAGGTCGAAGTGGTAGACGGTGAGCGGCGAGCCATCGGCGCGGGTCACCTCGTAGGGCTCGCACAGCGTGTAGGTGGGGCTGCGGACCTTGCCGGCGTGGCCCAGCGCGCGCAGCACCGCGCGCGAGAGCGTGGTCTTGCCCGCGCCCAGGTCGCCCGAGAGCTGCACATGCACCGTGCGCGGCGGCATGGCCTGCACCGCGACAGCCAGCGCGGCGCCGAACCGTGCGGTGGCGGCCTCGTCCGGCAGCGTCAGGATGCGTTCTTCGAGCAGGGGCATTGCGTACAATTCAGGAATGATCGATGTCGCAGCACCCGCCCCCACTGAAATCTCGCCACAGGCGCCACCGGATCTGGCCGCCCTGGCGCAGTCCATGCGTGCCTGGGGCGCGGCGCTTGGCTTCGATGCAATCCGCATCGCCGACGTCGATCTGCGCCACGCGGAGGCGGGCCTGTTGGCGTGGTTGCAGGCGGGCTACCACGGCGACATGGATTATATGGCCAACCACGGCACCCGGCGCGCCCGGCCGGCCGAACTGGTGCCGGGCACGGTGCGGGCCATCGTCGCCCGCATGCCCTATCTGCCTGCTGGCGGGGCCGACAAGGGCCCCGACGACTGGCGCGGGCACGAACTCGCGCGGCTCGACGATCCTTCCACGGCCGTGCTCTCGCTCTACGCCCGCGGCCGCGACTATCACAAGGTGCTGCGCAACCGGCTCCAGCAGCTGGCGGCGCGCATCGAACAGGCCATTGGCCCGTTCGGCTACCGCGTGTTCACCGATTCCGCGCCGGTGATGGAGGTGTCGCTGGCCAGCCAGGGCGGGCTGGGCTGGCGCGGCAAGCACACGCTGCTGCTGGACCGCGACGGCGGCTCGATGTTCTTCCTCGGCGAAATCCTGGTCGACCTGCCCCTGCCCGCCGATGCCCCCGAGACCCCCCACTGCGGCAACTGCCGCCGCTGCATCGATATCTGCCCCACGGCCGCCATTCTGGAGCCGTACCGGCTCGACGCCCGGCGTTGTATTTCTTACCTGACCATCGAGCACAAGGGGCCGATTCCCGAGGAATTCCGCGCGCCGATGGGCAACCGCGTCTATGGCTGTGACGACTGCCAGCTGGCCTGCCCGTGGAACAAGTTCGCGCACCGGGCCACGCTGCCCGACTTCGACGTGCGCAACGGCTTCGACGCGCCCGACATGGTCGACCTGTTCGACTGGACCGAGGCCGAGTTCAACCAGCGGCTGGAAGGCAGCCCGATCCGCCGCATCGGCCATGAACGCTGGCTGCGCAACCTCGCCGTGGGGCTGGGCAACAGCCTGCGCGCGGCGTCCGGCACCGATCCGGCGCTGGCCGGGCGCATCCGCGCCGCGCTGCGGGGCCGGCAGGACACCGCCACGCCACTGGTGCGCGAGCATATCGACTGGGCACTGGCCCAGGACCCCTCCCCGACTTCCGCTAGCTGACCAGCGCCAGCCAGAACGGCGTGGTGACGATGGCAGCAATGGTCATCAGCGAGATCGTCGCCGCCACCATCGGCCCGTTGCCGCCCATGCGCACGGCGAGGATGTACGCGCTCGACGCCGTGGGCAGCGAGGCGAACAGCACCACGATCTGGTACTGGAGCACCGTCAGCGGCAGGTAGCGTCCGGCCAGCCACGCGAAGGCCGGCATCGCCAGCAGCTTCACGCCGCACCACCACACCACCGGGCCGACGGTGCCCGTGGCGACGCGCATCTGCAGCCCCGCGCCCACCGTCATCAGCCCCAGTGCCGTGGAGGCCGAGCCGAGCCGGTTGAGCGTCATCGCCACCACTTCGGGCGGATGCAGGCCGAGCAGGTTGGTGATCAACCCGCCCGCCGTGGCCAGGATCAGCGGATTGCGCGCCAGTTCGCGCAGCAGCCGCGACTCCCCGTGCCGCGCCAGCGCCCACACCGCCACCACGTTGCACAGCGGCACGGTCACGCCGACGACCAGCGCCATCAGCGCCAGCCCCTCGCTGCCGCCCAGCCGCGACGCCAGGGCCAGCCCGATATAGGAATTGAAGCGGAACGCGGTCTGGAGCCCCGAGGCGAAGTCCAGCGGGGCCGGCCGCAGCACGTACTTGACGAGGTAACCCGTGACCACGCCGAACGCCGTGGTGGCCAGCGCCAGCCCGAGCATGGCCGAGGTGGAGGAGAAATCGAACCTGGCACTGTTGGTGGATTGCAACAGCAACGCCGGGAACAGGACGAAGTAGACCAGGCGTTCCACGCCGGACCAGAACGCGCGGTCGAACGGCGTGTAGCGGACCAGCAGCCAGCCGATCAGGATCAGGCTGAAGTCCGGCACCAGCAGCAGTGCTGAAGACATGTCTCTTTAGTTTTTTTATGCACAACAGACCACCCTTGTGACGCATGCGGCAGCCGGGAACGCGGGCGGGGGACCCTCACGGCAGGCACGGTCAAATGTGCAGACTAGGGCAGATACGGATGGGTATTGTTCCAGAACTCCGGCAAGATGGCATGCCAAATCTCGTCTTGCCCGCCGCACCCATGAAGGTCCCCGCCCGCCGATCCACCGCTCTGCGCAGACATGCCGCCGCACTGGCCGTGGCCGTGGGGCTGTTGTCGCCGCTGTCGGCCATCTCCACGCATGCCATGGCGATGGAGATCGAGGGGGTGCGCTTCGATGACGCCACACGCGTCGGCGGCAAGGAGTTGCAGCTGAACGGCGCCGGGCTGCGCGCGGTGTTCGTCATCAAGGGCTACGCGGCCGGGCTGTACCTGCCCGAGCGCGCGCGCAACGCCGCCGTGGCGCTGGGCACGCACGGGCCCAAGCGGCTGCAGATCCGCCCGCTGCGCGAGGTGGAGTCCGATGCCTTCGTCAGGGCGCTGAACTCGGGCCTGCGCGAGAACCACTCTGAGCCGCAGCTGAAGCTGCTGGCCGACCGCCTCACCCAGCTCGAACAGAACATGACCCTGGTCGGCACGGCACGCCGGGGCGATGTCATCAACTTCGACTACGCTCCCGACAGCGGCACCGTGGTGGCCGTCAACGGCATCCCGCGCGGGCGGCCGATCCCGGGCGAGGACTTCTACCAGGCGGTGCTGCGCATCTTCCTGGGCGAGCATCCGGTGGACCGCGAGCTCAAGCGCGGCCTGCTGGGCGGCTGAATCCGCAACGCCGCCGGCGCACCGCTCGCCGGCGTTTTATGACCTTGCCGGGCGCGATCCGTCCGGCTTTCAGAACGGGAGACTCTCTTCTCATGCACGCTCGTAAAACCGCACTGACCCTGGCCGTTGCCGCCATCGCCTCGGTCGCCTCCGTGGCCCACGCGCAAAGCTTTCCCACCAAGCCGATCCGCCTGATCATTCCGTTCGCGCCGGGCGGCACCACCGATATCGTGGGCCGTGGCGTGGCCGACCAGATGAGCCGCATCCTCGGCCAGCCCGTGGTGGTGGAAAACCGCGCTGGCGGGGGTGGTTCGATCGGCGCCGACGCCATCGCCAAGGCCCCGCCCGATGGCTACACCATCGGCATCTCCACGGTCTCGACCATGGCCGTGAACCCGGCCTGCAACCCGAAGCTGTCGTACGACCCGATCAAGGACTTCAAGCCCATCACGAACGTGGCCAACGTGGCCAACGTGATCGCCGTGAACCCGAACTTCCCGGCCAAGGACTACAAGGAGTTCCTGGCCGTGCTGAAGGCCAACCCGGGCAAGTACTCGTACGCGTCGTCGGGCACCTGCGGCTTCGGCCACATGCTGGGCGAGCAGTTCAAGGTCTCGACCAAGACGTTCATGGTGCACATTCCGTACCGTGGCGCGGGCCCGGCGCTGAACGACGTGCTGGCCGGCCAGGTGCCGATCATGGTGGACAACCTGCCGTCGTCGATGCCCTACATCAAGGCCGGCAAGCTGCGCGCGCTGGTGGTGGCGTGGGACAAGCGCGTGGACGGCCTGCCCAACGTGCCGACCTTCGCCGAAATGGGCCTGAAGGAGCCGAATGACCCGGCCTGGTACGGCCTGGTGGCGCCCGCCGGCACGCCGGACGACGTGATCGCCAAGCTGAACGCGGCCGCCGTCAAGGCGCTGCAGGACAAGGACTTCGTCCAGCGCCTGCGCACGGCCGGCGCCGAGCCGTCGGGCAACACCCCGGCCCAGCACGCCGCCGAGATCAAGAAGGAATTCGACAAGATGAAGACGCTTGTGAAGGTGCAGAACATCAAGCTGGAGCAGTAAGCCGCTTGAGGCTGGCTCCCCTCGCCCCAAGGGGGAGGGGAGCCAGTGGTTGGAAATCGGCATAAAATCCGGGGTCATCACCCCAGCCGTCCGCCAGCCATGTCCCACCGCTTCGATGCCGTCCTGCCCGCGCCTTTCGGCAAGATCGGCGTGCGTGCCGATGGCGAGCACGTCCACGAAATCGTCTACCTGCCCGACAGCTTCGACCTGATCGCCCCGGCCAGCGCCCTCGCGCGCCGCGTGGCCGCGCAGCTGGACGCCTACTACGCCGACCCCGACACCGTGTTCGACCTGCCGCTGGCCCACCGCGGCACCGCGTTCCAGCGCAAGGTCTGGGACGCCATCTCGGCCGTGCCGCGTGGCGGCCTGACCACCTACGGCACCATCGCCAAAAGCCTGCAGAGCATGCCGCGCGCCGTGGGGCAGGCGTGCGGGCAGAACTGGTTTCCGGTGGTCATTCCCTGCCACCGCGTGGTGGCCGCCAACGGGCTCGGGGGCTTCGCCCATCATGGCGAGGAAGGCTTCCACCTCGGCGTGAAACGCTGGCTGCTGCGCCACGAGGGCGCGATGCTGCTATGAGCGAGGTTGTGCACGCCGAGGCGCCGGCCGGCACCGATCCCAGCGCCGATCTCGCGCTGGTGGACCGATTCTGCGACGCGCTGTGGCTGGAAGACGGCCTGTCGCGCAACACCATCGACGCCTATCGCCGCGACCTGGCCCTGCTGGCGCGCTGGCTCCACGGCGCCGCCCACGGCAAGCTGCTGGGAGTGGATGACACCCTGCTGTCCGCCTACTTCGCCGCGCGCCACCTGGAGACGCGTGCCTCGTCGGCCAACCGGCGGCTCACGGTATTCCGCCGCTTCTACCAGTGGGCGCTGCGCGAGCACATGATCCAGGCCGATCCGTGCCTGCTGCTGCGCCCCGCCAAGCAGCCGCCACGCTTTCCGAAGACGCTCACCGAAGCCCAGGTCGAGGCGCTGCTCGAAACCCCCGATACCGCCACGCCGCTGGGCCTGCGGGACCGCACCATGCTCGAACTGATGTATGCGAGCGGGCTGCGGGTGTCCGAGCTGACCAGCATGAAGACCGTGGAAATCGGCCTGAACGAGGGCGTGGCGCGCATCGTGGGCGGCAAGGGCAACAAGGAGCGGCTGGTGCCGTTCGGCGCGCAGGCCGGGGACTGGCTGCGCCGCTACCTGGCCGAGTCGCGCCCCGCGCTGCTGGCCGGCCGCGCCTGCGACGCGCTGTTCGTCACCCAACGCGGCGAGGGCATGACGCGCCAGACCTTCTGGCACCTGATCAAGAAACACGCGCGCGAGGGCGGTATCCATGCGCCGCTTTCGCCACATACGCTGCGGCACGCGTTCGCCACGCACCTGCTGAACCATGGCGCCGACCTGCGCGTGGTGCAGCTGCTGCTGGGCCATGCCGATATCTCCACCACGCAGATCTACACGCACGTGGCGCGCGAGCGCCTGCGCGAGCTGCATCTCCACCACCATCCGCGCGGCTAGCCCCCAGCCGCGCCGCGCCTCATGAGCAAAGCGAAACATATCTCCGAGACCCCCGCCACGCAGATGCTGCGCCGGCATGGCGTGGATTTCGGCGAGCATCCCTATGAATATGTCGACCACGGCGGCACCGGCGAGTCTGCCCGCCAGCTCGGCGTGCCCGAGCACGACGTGGTCAAGACCCTGGTCATGGAGGACGAACGCGCGCAGCCGCTGATCGTGCTGATGCACGGCGACTGCTCGGTCTCGACCAAGAACCTCGCGCGACAGATTGGCTGCAAGAGCGTGCAGCCGTGCAAGCCCGAGGTGGCGCAGCGCCACAGCGGCTTCATGGTCGGCGGCACGTCGCCGTTCGGCACCAAAAAGCGGATGCCGGTCTATGTGGAGGCGGGCGTGCTGGCGCTGGAGCGGATCTATATCAACGGTGGGCGGCGCGGCTATCTGGTCAGCATCGCGCCGGAGGTGCTGACCCGGCTGCTGGATGCCAGGCCGGTCGAGTGCGCGCTGCCGGACTGAAATCGGACTGAGTCGGGACTGAGCCGGGACTGAATGCTGCCTCACTGACTGAGGCGAGCGGGCGCGCTACAATCGCGCCAGCCTGAAACCCCCAAAAAATTTCCCTGCAATGGTCAACCTGCTATTCGCCGTCGTCGCCTACCTGATCGGGTCGGTGTCCTTTGCCGTCGTGGTCAGCAAGCTCATGGGTCTGCCGGACCCGCACAGCTACGGCTCGGGCAACCCCGGCGCCACCAACGTGCTGCGCACGGGCAACAAGAAGGCGGCCATCCTGACGCTGATTGGCGATGGCCTGAAGGGCTGGTTCGCGGTCTGGCTGGCCCGGCACTTCGGCCCGGGCTACGGGCTGGAGGACTCGGGCGTGGCGCTGGCGGCGCTGGGCGTGTTCCTGGGCCACCTGTTCCCGGTGTTCCACCGCTTCGCGGGTGGCAAGGGCGTGGCCACGGCCGCCGGCATCCTGTTCGCGATCCATCCGCTGCTGGGCGCCGGCACGCTGGCCACATGGCTGATCATCGCGTTCTTCTTCCGCTATTCGTCGCTGGCCGCGCTGATATCGGCCATCTTCGCCCCGTTCTTCTACGTGCTGATGTTCGGCGTGGACATCATCACCGGCGCGGTCTTCGTGATCAGCGTACTGCTGGTGGTGCGCCATCGCCAGAACATCGCCAAGCTGCTGGCCGGCAAGGAAAGCCGGATCGGCGAGAAGAAGAAGGTCTAGGTCTGCCTACGCGGCCTGTGCCAGCGCCGCGAACGGGAACACCATCTCCACGCGCAGGCCGCCGTCGGGCCGGTTGAGCAGCGTCAGCCGCCCGCCGGCCTGCCGCACCAGGCGGTCCACAATGGCCAGCCCGAGCCCCGAGTGGGCATTGCCGCCGCGCGCCGGGTCCAGCCGCACGAACGGCAGCGTCACGCGCTCCATGGCCTCTTCCGGAATCCCGGGTCCCTGGTCTTCCACCGTCAGCCGCCAGCCATCCGGCGCCCGCGCCGTCGCCACGCAGACGGGCGGCGCGCCATAGGCATAGGCGTTATCGACGAGGTTGCCGATGATGCGGTCGAGCTGGGTGGCGATCATCCGGAAGCCCTCGCCGGCGGCCAACTCCAGCACCACGGTACGGTCCTGCTCCTGCAGCGACAACGCCAGTTCGCCGATGCGCTTGTCCACCGGCACCGGGCGGGCAGTCGGCTCGCTGCTCTGGGCGAAGCTGAGGAACTGCTCGACGATCGCCGCCATGGAGTCCACGTCGCGGGTCACGCCGGCGGCCGCCTTGGGGTCGGACAGCATCTCGGCGCGCAACCGCAGCCGCGCCAGCGGCGTCTTCAGGTCATGGGCGATGCCGGCCAGCATGGTGTTGCGCTCCTGGTCGATGCGCGCGAGGTCCGCCACCATCCGATTGAAACGCACGATCAACTGGCGCAGCTCATGCGGCCCGCGCTCGCGCAGCGGCTTGACCGCGTGCTGGCGGGAAAGCTGCTCGGCGGCTTCGGCCATGTCGCGCACCGGGCGCTGGATCTGCCACGCAATCAGCAGCGCGAAGACGATCGCCACCCCCACCACCAGCACCACGCCGGGCAGCATGCGGTTGTCGGGCGGCGGATTGTGCACGAACAGGATCGGCATGGCGATCCACTGCGCGCGCGTGGGCAGCTTGATCCAGAGGCGTGGCGTGGTCTCGTCCTCAAGCCGGATCTGCGTGCCGGCGGGCAACTGGCGCACGAACTGCTCCACCAGCCGGCGCGGGCGGCCCGGCGCCGGCTCGGCCGAATGCTCGTCAGCCGCGGCGGTGTCGGCCACCTCGATCAGGCTCGGCAGCGCCACCGGCGGCTTCGCGTCGAGCGCGCGCTCGATGCTCTGCAGCTGGAACATCATCTGCTCGACCGAATAGTCAATCTGCTGCTGCCGGCGGTCCATGCGCAGGATGGCCAGCCACGAGAAATGGCTGATGAACAGCACGGCCGCGATCAGCAGCGCCATGCGGCCGAACAGGGTGTCGATCCTCAGCTTCATTGCGGAATGCTGTCCTCGGCTTCGTCAGGCACGAAGGTGTAGCCCCGGCCCCGTACGGTCTGGATATAGCGCGGACGCTGCGCGTCTTCGTCGAGCAGGCGGCGCAGGCGCCAGATCTGCACGTCGATGCCGCGGTCGCTGATGCCGCTGGAACTGCCATACATCAGCTCGACGATGCGTTCGCGCGAGAGCACTTCCAGCGGGTGCGACAGCAGCAGCTTGAGCAGCGCGAACTCGGTATCGCTGATCTGCACCGCCTGGTCGCTGCGCAGCAGCGTGCGCAGCCGGAAATTGACCCGGAACGGCCCGAACGCCACCGACTCGCGGTCCTCGGGCGCGGCGGCCGGGCGCGCCAGCTTGCGCCGCAGCACCGCGTTGATGCGCGCCAGCAGCTCGCGCGGCGAGAACGGCTTGCCGAGGTAGTCGTCCGCGCCGATTTCGAGCCCGACGATGCGGTCGATCTCGTCGCTGCGCGCAGTGAGCAGGATCACCGGGATGTCGTCGTTCTTGGCGCGCAGGTTGCGCAGCGCGGTCAGGCCGTCCACCTTCGGCATCATCAGGTCGAGCACGATCAGCGCCGGCCGCTCGCGCTCGAGGCGGGCGTGGAGGCCGTCGCCATCGTGCAGGACCGAGACGGCAAAGCCCTGGCTGGTCAGGTATTCGCGCAGGAGGTCGCGCAGTTCGGGATCGTCGTCGACGACGAGGATCTGGGTAGGCTGGTTCGTTCGCATAGCCACATGATAGTCAGACCGGCGGCGCCACATGGCGATTTGCCCCGACCGTTTTGTTTCCGGAGGTTACACCCAGCGCCATCGTAATCCGATGTAATAAAAGCGGGCAGCCACGAAATAGGTGGGATGGCGGCGGCACATTATCCTTCAGGCCATGGCACCGCAGCGGTGCCCGCCTGATGCGGCATACTGCTGCAACTTCGCCGCCATAGGGGGCCGAATGCCCCCTATGCCGAGCAAGCCCGTAGGTACGCCCATCGTCGTGCCGTCCCCAGGATTCCCGGTCTATGTCCAGCCCCGAACAAGGTCAATCTCTTCCACCCGCCCCGCCGCCCGCCCCGCCGCGCCCGCCTCGCCCTCCCCGCCCGGCCCGCCGCCGCACCTGGATCGCCGTGGCTGTCATCGTCGTGCTGGCCGGCATCGGCTGGTACTGGCACAGCCACCGGC
>NZ_CAJPVH010000069.1 GCF_905397395.1 Cupriavidus campinensis | reverse complement strand
AGTTTGTGCTGAGTTCCTCGCCGGCCGGCACCCGGCTGGTGGCCACGCTGCCGACGCGTCTTTCCGCCCAGCCGCCCCGCCCCCCCCCCCCCCCCCCCCCCCCGCGCTGCTGGCCGCCCTCGCGCGCCAGGTGGCGCACGCGCAGGCCCACGCGCCTTACTTCGCCGAGGTGCTGTGCGACGTGGACCCGCGCGACCTCACCTCCCGCGCCGCGCTGGCCGCGCTGCCGGTGACGCGCAAGTCCGAGCTGACCGCCCGCCAGCGCACCGCGCCGCCGCTGGGCGGACTCAACGCCACCCCGATCGGCGGGCTGCGGCACGTGTTCCAGTCCCCGGGGCCGATCCATGAGCCGGATGGCCATGCCGATGACTGGTGGCGCATCGCGCGTGCCATGTTCGCGGCCGGCTTTCGCGCCGGGGAACTGGTCTACAACACCTTTTCGTACCACTTCACGCCAGCCGGCATGATGATGGAATCGGGCGCGCACCGGCTGGGCTGCTGCGTGTTCCCGGCTGGCGTCGGCCAGACCGAATCGCAGGTGCAGGCCATGGCGGCGCTGCAACCGTCCGCCTACGCCGGCACGCCATCGTTCCTGAAACTGCTGATCGAGCGGGGGGGCGAGCTGGGCCTGCCGTGCGCAAGCCTGTCGAAGGCGCTGGTCACCGGCGAAGCCTGCCCGCCGCCACTGCGTGCATGGTTGCAGGACCATGGCGTGACCGTGAGCCAGATGTACGGCACCGCCGACGTGGGGCTGATCGCCTACGAAACCGGGGGTGGCGACGGCTGGGTGGTCGATGAAGGCGTGCTGGTGGAGATCGTCGAGCCGGGCGGCACGCAGCCGATGCCCGAGGGCGAGACCGGCGAGGTCGTGGTGACGGTGCTCGGCAACGGCGACTATCCGCTGATCCGTTTCGGCACGGGCGACCTGTCGGCCATCGTCAGTGATTCCTCGCACCGCGCCAGCCCGTGCGGGCGCACCAATATCCGGCTTAAGGGCTGGCTGGGGCGCGCGGACCAGACTACCAAGGTCAAGGGGATGTTCGTCCATCCGGGGCAGGTGGCGGACGTGGTGCGCCGCCATCCCGAGATCCGCGCCGCGCGGCTGGTGGTGACCGGCATGGTCGGCGCGGACACCATGACGCTGCACTGCGACGCCACGCGCGAGGATGCCGCCCTGGCGCAAGCCATCGCCGATTCGATCCGCGACGTCATGCGCCTGCGCGGCGAGGTGCGATTTGTGGCGGCTGGGTCGCTGCCGCAGGATGGCAAGGTGATCGAGGACGCGCGCCGTTACGACTGAGGCGGCTTACTGGGAAGAGCGCGGCGGCTGGGGCGACTCCCCGCCCGCCTCGCCATAGCCACCGCGGGGCCGGGTAGGCAGCCGCACCATCCAGATGGTCACGGCGGCACCTACCGCCAGCAGCGTCAGCGAGGACACCGGCCGCCCGCGCAGCAGCCAGGCGGTGGTCCCCATCGAGATCCACATCATCGAGAGCGCCAGGCACTTGGCGCGCAGCGGAATGCTGCGATGCGTCTGCCAGTCCCGCACCAGCGGGCCGAAGCGCGGGTGCGAGACCAGCCAGTCGTGGAACCGCTCCGAGCCGCGCGCGAAGCAGGCAGCGGCCAGCAGGACAAACGGGGTGGTTGGCAGCAGCGGCAGGAAAATGCCGATGAAGCCGAGCACCAGCGACACCACGCCGCAGGTGACCCAGAATGCCCGGATCACGCGCTCACGGTGCGTGAGCGCGTCGCTGACGTTGCCTGGGGAGCGGGGCCGGCGGGTGTCGCCGGCGGGGCGTTCGGAGTCGGTCGGTTGCAAAGGAAGACCAAAAGGGACGATAGGGGGCGAAAAAACGCCCCTATCGTACCAGTCCGAGCCGGGCGCGCGCGGCGTCGTACTCGGTCTTCATGCGCGCGATGATCTCGCCGGCCGTGGCAATGTCCTCGATCTGGCCCACGCCCTGGCCGGCGCCCCAGATGTCCTTCCACGCCTTGGTCTTGGAGCTGCCGCTCGAGAAATCCATCTTGGTCTTGTCCGCCACGGGCAGGTTGTCCGGATCGAGCCCCGAATTGCTGATGCTCTCGCGGATGTAGTTGCCGTGCACGCCCGTGAACAGGTTCGTGTAGACGATGTCGGAGGCCGCCGCGCTGGTGATCGAATGCTTGTACTCGGCGCTGGCGTGGGCTTCCTGCGAGGCGATAAAGCGCGTGCCCACGTAGGCGAAGTCGGCGCCCATGGCCTGCGCGGCCAGCACGGCGTCGCCGGTGGCGATGGAGCCGGACAGCGCGATGGGGCCGTCGAAGATCTTGCGCACCTCGCCCACCAGCGCGAACGGCGACAGCATGCCGGCATGGCCGCCGGCGCCGGCCGCCACGAGGATCAGGCCGTCCACGCCCGCCTCGATGGCTTTCTCGGCGTGGCGCAGGCTGATCACGTCATGCAGCACGATGCCGCCATAGCTGTGCACGGCATCGATCATTTCCTTGACCGGCGCGCGCAGCGACGTGATGAAGATGGGCACCTTGTGGTCCACGCAGACCTTCACGTCGTGCTCCAGCCGCGCGTTGGAGGCATGGACGATCTGGTTCACGGCGATCGGGCCCACCCGCTTGCCCGGGTTCGCCGCCTGGAACGCGGCCAGGTCCTCCTGCATCTGCGTGAGCCACTCGTCGAGCAGCTCCGCCGGGCGCGCGTTCAGCGCGGGGAAGGAGCCGACGATGCCGGCCTTGCACTGCGCCAGCACCAGTTCCGGATAGCTGACGATGAACATCGGCGAGGCGATGACGGGCAGGGCCAGGTTCTGCAGGATGGGCGGCAAGGTCTTGGCGGCGGGCATGAGATCTCCTCTGATCGGGTCGCGAATTGAACGATCGTTCGATTATAGGGACTTTCAGTCCGGATGCGATCCCCGGCGCCGCCGCCGGCCTAGAGGCACGCTTCGATTCCGATCAGGCATCCATCGGGCGTCCATCGGACAAAAAAATGCCCCGCCGGGTAGGCGGGGCAATTACCACGAAGACTGATAAGAAGAGGCAGTGAGACACCTGCCAATGCCCCACCGCGAGACGAAGCATAGACGGTGAATATGACCGTCAGAAGTCAAAACCGAGGGTTTATACCGGGGTGTCCCGGCGTCCCTCAGACCTTCCTTACACCTTCTCCAGCAGCAGGCCCTTCAGGTATTCCCCTTCCGGGAACGCCGCCGACATTGGATGGTCGGTGCCCGCCGAAAGCCGGCGCAGGATGCGCGCGTCGCTGCGGGCATCGGTGACGGCGCCGGCCACGATCTTCTGGAACAGTTCCATGCTGATGGCGCCCGAGCACGAGTACGTGAACAGCAGGCCGCCCGGCCGCAGCAACTGCATGCCGACCAGGTTGATTTCCTTGTAGGCACGCGCCGCGCGGTCGATGTGCTGCGCCGACGGGGCGAACTTGGGCGGGTCCAGCACGATCAGGTCGAACTGGCGGCCCTCGGCGCGGAATTCGCGCAGCGTCTTGAACACGTCGGCGTCGAGCCAGGTGGCCCGTTCGGCGTCGAAGCCGTTCAGCGTGACGTTGTTCGCGGCGATCTTGAGCGCATCGCCCGACGAATCGATCGACGTGACCGCCGTGGCGCCGCCCCGCAGCGCGGCCAGCGAGAAGCCGCCCGTGTAGCAGAAGCAGTTCAGCACCTCGCGGCCTGCGGCCAGGTCGCCCACCAGCTTGCGGTTGTCGCGCTGGTCGACGTAGAAGCCGGTCTTGTGGCCGTGGCGCACGTCCACGTAGTAGCGCACGCCGTGCTCGGTCACTGACAGTTCGGGGTCTGGCTCGGCCCCGGCCAGCACGCCGGTCACCAGCGGCAGGCCCTCGCGCTGGCGCACGGCGGCGTCGGAGCGTTCGTAGACGTTCGGGCAGCCGGTCTCCTTGACCAGCGCCTGCACCAGCGCGTCCTTCCACTGCTCCACGCCGGCCGAATTGAACTGGCAGACCAGTTGGCCCTTGTCGCCGTTGCCGTAATAGTCGACCACCAGCCCGGGCAGGCGGTCCGCCTCGCCGAAGATCAGCCGTACCGCGTCGGTATCGCGCACCCACTGGCGCCGATGGGCCAGCGCGGCGGCCACGCGGCGCTTGAACAGCGCGTGATCGACCGGCTCGTTCTCGTCGAAGGTCCACACCCGTGCGCGGATCTGCGACTCGGGGCTGTAGGCGCCGCGCGCCAGGAAACGGCCGTCCGCGGCGCGGATGACCACCGTGGCGCCGGCCTCCAGCCGGCCCTCGGTGGAGGCGATGCCGGTGGCGTACACCCAGGGGTGGCGGCGGAGCAGGGACTTTTCCTTGCCCGGTTTGAGCGTGATGACGTTCATGCGCTTACAGCACCACCTTCACCATCGGATGCGACGTCAGCGCGCGGTACAAATCGTCCAGCTGCTCGCGGCTGGTCACCCAGACCGTCACGGTCAGGCCCAGGTAGTTGCCGTTGCGCGACGGACGCATCTCCATCTTGCCGGCATGGAAGTTCGGGTCGAAGTCCTGCACCAGGGTCACGATCGCCTCGGCAAAGCCGTCCTGCATCGCGCCCATGACCTTGATGGGGAAGTCGCTCGGATACTCGATCAGCGAGGCCTGCGGCGGAATGCCGCCGGGCTGCTGACCATCGTTCGATTCGGTCGTCATGTTCGTGCTTTCGCGTGTGTGCGGATTACTTGCGCTTGAACCAGAGGCGGATGGTGTCCCACAGGCGGCCGAAGAAGCCGGCCTCGGGCACGTCCTCGAGTGCCACCACCGGGAACTCGCCCACCTTGGTGGTGCCGTCCATCAGCTTGACCGTGCCGACCTGCTGGCCGGCCGTGATCGGGGCCAGCAGCAGTTCCTGGCGCTCCAGCACCGGCTTCAGGCGGCTGCCCGTGCCCTTGGGCACCGTGACGAAGGTCTCGTTGGACACGCCGATCTTGACCGTGCCGGCGGCGCCCTTGTAGATCTCGGGCGTGGCCAGGACCTGGCCCTTGTCGTACAGGCGCAGGGTGTCGAAGAACTGGAAGCCGTAGTTCAGGATCTTCAGGCTTTCCTGCGTGCGCACCTGCTCGCTGGTGGTGCCGATCACGATCGACACCAGGCGGCGGTTGCCGTTCGGCACGTTGGTCAGCGGGCGCTGCGCCGACGAGATCAGGCAGTAGCCGGCCGACTTGGTGTGGCCCGTCTTCACGCCGTCCACGGTGGGGTCGATGTACAGCAGGCGGTTGCGGTTCGGCTGCTTGATCTTGTTATAGGTGAACTCCTTTTGCGAGTACATGCCGTAGTACTCGGGGAAGTCCTTGATCAGGCGCGTGGTCAGCGTGGCCAGGTCCACCGCCGTGGTGTAGTGCTCCGGGTCGGGAATGCCGTCCGTGTTCGTGAAGTGCGTGCCCTTGAGGCCCATGCGCTGGGCCTCGCGGTTCATCATCGCCACGAAGCCTTCCTCGGAACCGCCCACGGCCTCGGCCAGCGCCAGCGCGGCGTCGTTGCCGGACTGGACGATCAGGCCCATCAGCAGGTCCTGCACGCTGACCGGCTTGTTCGGCTCGATGAACATGCGCGATTCGTCGCTTTTCACCTTCAGCACGACGTTGGTCGGCACCACGGTCTGGTCCAGCGTCAGGCGCTTTTCCTTGATCGCCTGGAAGGCCAGGTAGGCCGTCATGATCTTGGTCAGCGAGGCCGGCTCGATGCGCAGGTCCGCGTTCTGCGAGGCCAGCGCCTGGCCGCTCGTCACGTCGTACAGCATCCAGGACTTGGCGGCGACCTGCGGGGTCGGCACGCCCTGCGCCAGCACGGCGGCAGGAGCGGCGAGCGCGACAGTAACGGCAATAGCGACGGGGGCAAGGGCGGACGCGAAGCGCGGCGTGGCTCTGTTCATAGGTGCGAATTCCAACGGATGAGGGTTGCGCGGACGGGACGGATCACCGGTCCCACGCGTTGACGACAAGCTGCTTGATCAGGTGCAGCTTGCGATGAAAAAAATGGTCGGCGCCGGGAATGACGATGACCGGGAGCTCCTGCGGGCGGACCCAGTCCAGCACGCTGGCCAGCGGCACGGTCTCGTCCTGCTCGCCATGGATGACGATGGTGTCGGCCGGCACCGGCGCCACGTCCCAGCGGCTGGTGGCGGTTCCCACCAGCACCAGGCGCTGCGCCGGCGTGCCGGCTTCGGCCAGCCGCCGCGCCACGTGCGTCTGCACGAAGCTGCCGAACGAGAACCCGCCCAGCGCCAGCGGCAGCGTGGCGACGTCCGGTGACCACGCGGTCTGGGTGCGCATCCAGTCCACCACGGCCAGCAGGTCGTCCTGCTCGCCAATGCCCTTGTCATGCTCGCCCGCCGAGTTGCCCACGCCGCGGAAGTTCGGCCGCACCGTGGCGTAGCCGAGGGCGACGAAGGTGCGCGCCAGCGTCTGTGCCACCTTGTTGTCCTTGGTGCCGGAGAACAGCGGGTGCGGGTGGGCCACCAGCGCCAGGCCGCGCACGGGCACGCCCTGCGGCAGGTCGATTGAGATATCGATGGCGCCGACGGGGCCGGGAATCGTGGTGACCTGGGTATGCGCGTTCATGGTGGCAGGGGCAGGGGTGCGGAGCGGGACGAAGACAGCAGACGAAGACAGCGGGCAACAAAAAAACCGGGCGGACCCGGCGGGCACGGCGAGGCGGATCAGCGGTCGAGCATCAGGCGTTCGACCGGCTTGCCGTTCACCAGATGGCTGTCGATGATCTCGTCGATGTCCTGCTCGTCGACGAAGGTGTACCAGACGGCCTCGGGGTAGACCACCAGCACCGGCCCGAGTTCACACCGGTTCAGGCAGCCCGCCTTGTTGATCCGGACGCGGCCCTCGCCACCGGCAATGCCAAGCTGCTTGCAACGCTTCTTCGCGTATTCCTGCATGGCCTGGGCGTTGTGGTCGGCGCAGCAGGCTTTGCCGTCGTCGCGCGTGTTCAGGCAAAAGAAGACGTGGTGTTGGTAGTAGCTGCTCATGCTCGGGCGCGCTCGCGCGGGGCGCGATGCGTCGATGGCGTTGGGGAAGCACGGAATTATACGTTGTCAGACTCCGCGTTCCGCCATGCGGGGCTGCCCGGATATCCGGAATCTGGCGGGCGATGGGGCGGTGCCGGGCCGCACCATTCGGCTAAATGTGATGTGATATGCGCTTATAAAGCGCTCCTTTCGCCGCATCGCCTTCCGGAAACCCGGAGCGGGCCAGTCCGGATTTCTGGAAAGCCAGACGGAGCTATCGTCCGAAAAATCAAAAATCCTTCCAAATCAACGATTTGAAGGTGACTGCCTCGGTGGCATGCCTGTTGCAAATAGTTACCTTCAGACGCGCCGCAATCCGCCAGGCGTGCAAAGCGGGCGCCCCGAGCGCCCGGCACCGGTCAAAAAACACCGAGGAAGACATCATGAGGAAACCCTTCTACAAGATCCTGTACGTGCAGGTGCTGTTCGCGATTGCCGTGGGCATCCTGCTGGGCCATGTCTGGCCCGACACAGGCGTGGAGATGAAGCCGCTGGGCGACGCCTTCATCAAGCTGATCAAGATGATCATCGGCCCGATCATCTTCTGTACCGTGGTGTCCGGCATCGCCGGCATGCGCGACATGAAGAAGGTGGGCCGGGTGGGCGGCAAGGCGCTGCTGTATTTCGAGATCGTCTCGACCTTCGCGCTGCTGATCGGCCTGGTGGCCTCGCACGTGCTCAAGCCGGGCGTGGGCTTCAACATCGATCCGGCCACGCTGGATACCAAGTCGATCTCGCAATACGTGTCCAAGGCCCACGGCCAGAGCACGACCGAGTTCTTCATGCACATCATCCCGGACACGGTCTTCAGCGCGTTCGCCAATGGCGACATCCTGCAGATCCTGCTGGTCTCGCTGTTCTTCGGCTCGGCCCTGGCCGTGCTGGGCGACCGCGCCAAGATCGTGCATGACATGGTGGACCAGGTCTCGAAGGTGTTCTTCCACATCGTCCACGTGATCACCAAGGTGGCCCCGATCGGCGCCTTCGGCGCCATGGCGTTCACCATCGGCAAGTACGGCCTGGGCTCGCTGGTGCCGCTGCTGAAGCTGATCGGCACGTTCTACTTCACGGCCATCGTGTTCGTGCTGGTGGTGCTGGGCACCGTGGCCAAGTTCACGGGCTTCTCGATCATCCGCTTCGTCGCCTATATCAAGGAAGAACTGCTGATCGTGCTGGGCACCAGCTCCTCCGAGGCCGCGCTGCCGCACCTGATGGAGAAGATGGAGCGCCTGGGCTGCTCGAAGTCGGTGGTGGGGCTGGTGGTGCCCACGGGCTACTCGTTCAACCTGGACGGCACCAATATCTATATGACGATGGCGGTGATCTTCATCGCCCAGGCTACCGGCATCGAACTGACGCTGCTCCAGCAGCTGACGATCCTGGCTGTGGCCATGGTGACGTCCAAGGGGGCCAGCGGCGTGACCGGCTCGGGCTTCATCACGCTGGCGGCCACGCTGGCCGTGGTGCCGACCATCCCGGTGGCCGGCATGGTACTGATCCTTGGCATCGACCGCTTCATGAGCGAATGCCGCGCGCTGACCAACATCATCGGCAACGGCGTGGCCACCGTGGTGGTCTCGGCCTGGGAAAAGGAACTGGACCGTGCCCGCCTGAACCGCGTGCTGCGTGGCGACGATGACTCCGTCGGACTGGCCGACGCGGCCCGCTGACATTTCCCGGCAACGGGTATCATCGGCGCGAGACCCTTCGTGCGCGCCGATGCCTCATTCCGACGATTTTTTAGCCGTACATGACCCCGCGGCGCCGGGTTCCGTGCATGCGCCCGGGCCCGGCCCGCGCTGGTATGGCTTTGCCGGCGCCCTGCTGGCCGGCCTGCTGCTGCTCTGCGGGCTGACCTGGCTGCTGTCGGTGCAGCGCGGGCTGGCCGCGCTGCAGCAATCCACGGCCATGCGCGCCGAGCGCTACGCCGCCACGCTCGAGTCCACGCTCGACCGCTACGAATTCCTCCCCGCGCTGGTTTCCCTGCACCCCTCGGTGCGCGGGCTGCTGGCCGCTCCCCAGGACCCGGCACGGATTGCCGCGGTCAATGACTATCTTGTCGATGTGAACCGGCGCGCGCGCGCCTCCGCCACCTATGTCATTGCCGCCAACGGCATGGCGCTGGCCGCCAGCAACCATGGCGAGCCGGGCAGCTTCGTCGGCACCGACTACCGTTTCCGGCCGTACTTCCAGCGCGCGGCGCGGGGCGAGGTGGGCCGTTTCTACGCCATCGGCATCACCAGCGACGAACCGGGCTACTACATCGCCCAGCCGATCGAGTCGGGCGGCAAGGTCATCGGCGTGACCGTGGTCAAGCTGAACCTGGAGTGGTTCCAGCGCGCCGGCGCGGGCCGGGCGGAGCCGCTGATGGTGGCCGATGACCACGGCGTGATCTTCCTCTCGTCCGTGCCGGCCTGGCAGTACCGCACGCTGCGCCCGCTGCCGCCCGAACTCCAGGCGGAGTTGCACAACACCCGCCAGTACCACGACCAGGCGGTCACGCCGCTGCCGCTGCTGGCGCTGGATTCGCCGGTCACGCGCTGGCTCGGCGACACCGTGCTGGGCGAGAACACCCGGCTGGTGCGCGTGGGCGCCGATGGCGAGCCCGGCAGCCCGGGCGGCGGCATCGGGCTCACGGCAGACCGGGGCGACCGCTACCTGGAGATCAGCCGCCCGGTCGGTCCGGCCGGCTGGACCATGCAGGTCATGGCGCCGCTGGACCCCGTGCTGGCCAGCGCGCGCGGCGCCACCGTGGGGGCGGCGCTGGCCTATGCCTGCATCGGCCTGCTGCTGGTGAACCTGCGCCAGCGCCGCCAGCGCGCGCGCGACATGCAATACAGCCGCCGCATGCTCGAAGCCGCCTATGACGAACTCGAGCGCCGCGTGGAGGCCCGCACGGCCGACCTGATGGCGATCAACGAACAACTCGAGGCCGAGGTGGCCGAGCGCACCCGCACCGAGGGCGAGCTGCGCGCCACGCAGGACGAACTCGTGCAGGCCAGCAAGCTCGCCGCGCTGGGGCAGATGGCCGCCGGCATCACGCACGAGCTGAACCAGCCGCTGGCCGCACTGCGCACGTTCTCGGACAACACGCGCGTGCTGCTGGAACGCGGCCAGCTGGACGCCGCCACGGGCAATCTCAGCGCCATCGCCGACCTCACCGCCCGCATGGGCAAGATCACCGGCCAGCTCAAGCTGTTCGCCGGCAAGGCGCGGCCCCGGCGCCACGCGGTGCGCGTGCGCGCCGCCATCGACCATGTGCTGCAACTGATGGCGCCGCGCCTGGCCGGCGTGGCGTTGACGGTGCGCGGGCTGGATAGCGAGGAGGTGGAAGGCGCCGAAATCGCGGTCTGGGCGGACGAACTGAAGCTGGAGCAGGTGCTGCTGAACCTGGTCGGCAACGCGCTGGACGCGATTGCCGGGGAGGGGCGGGAGGCACGCCAGGCCGGCCACATCGACATCACCGTGCACGTCGCCCCCGAGGCGGTGAGCGTGTCCGTGCGCGACAATGGCCCCGGGATTCCGCCCGATGTGCTGCCGCGCCTGTTCGAGCCGTTCTTCACCACCAAGGAGATCGGCCAGGGGCTCGGGCTGGGGCTGGCGATTTCCACGTCGATCGTGCGCGAGTTCGGCGGCCAGCTGACGGCGCAGAACGCGGAAGGCGGCGGCGCCGAATTCGTGGTGACTTTGCGGCGGGCGCACCAGCCCGCCACTACGGCCTGACAAGGCAAGCAGGAATAAGGGATGGCGATACAAGACGGATTGCGCGTGCTGTTTGTGGAGGATGAGCCGCTGGTGCGGCAGGCCACGGCGCAGAGCCTGGAACTGGCCGGGTTCGCGGTGCTGGCGCTGCCCTCGGCGGAGGCGGCCATGCCGCACCTGTCCGCCGACTTCCCCGGCGTGCTGGTCACCGATGTGCGGCTGGGCGGCGCGAGCGGGCTCGATCTGCTCCACCACTGCCGCAACGCCGCGCCCGGCGTGCCGGTGATCCTGGTCACCGGCCACGGCGATATCACGATGGCCGTGCAGGCCATGCGCGAAGGCGCCTATGACTTCATCGAGAAGCCGTTCGGGGCGGACCGCCTGACCGACACGGTGCGCCGCGCCCTGGAGCGCCGCGCGCTGGAGCTGGAGAACGTGGCCCTGCGGCGCGAGCTGGCGGGCCCGGCGGCGGGCACGCGCATCATCGGCCGCTCGGCGGCGATGGCGCGCGTGCGCGACCTGATCGCCAACGTGGCGCCCACCGATGTGCCGGTGATGATCAACGGCGAAACCGGCACCGGCAAGGAACTGGTGGCGCGCAGCCTTCACGCGCTGTCCACCCGGCGCGACGCGCCCTTCATCGCCCTGAACTGCGGCGCGGTGCCCGAGGCGATCTTCGAGAGCGAGATGTTCGGCCACGAGGCCGGCGCCTTCACCGGCGCGGGCAAGCGCCGCGTGGGCAAGCTGGAGCACGCGTCGGGCGGCACGCTGTTCCTCGACGAGATCGAGAGCATGCCGCTGGCGCTCCAGGTGAAGCTGCTCCGGGTGTTGCAGGAAGGTACGCTGGAGCGGCTGGGGTCGAATACCTCGGTGCCGATCGACGTGCGCATCGTGGCGGCGGCCAAGGGCGACATGGAGGGGCTGGTGGCGCAGGGCGCCTTCCGCCAGGATCTGCTCTACCGGCTCAACGTGGTGACGATTCCGCTGCCGCCGCTGCGCGACCGCCGCGAGGACATCGTGCCGCTGTTCGAGCACTTCATGCTGGTGGCGGCCGTGCGCTACCAGCGCCCCGCGCCGATCCTCTCGGAGATGCAGCGCCAGTCACTGATGCAGCGCCCGTGGCCCGGCAATGTGCGCGAGCTGCGCAACGCGGCGGACCGGCTGGTGCTGGGCGTGCCCGAGGGCGTGAGCGGCAAGCCGGACGTCGCGGACGACTCCACCCCGCTGCGCGAGCGCATGGAGCACTACGAGCGCGCCGTCATCGCCGATACGCTGGCGCGCACCGGCGGCGCGGTGAGCCAGGCGGCGGATCTGCTGCAGGTCGGCAAGGCCACGTTGTACGACAAGATCAAGCGCTACGGACTGTAACGGGCTTGGTACACTCGGGGCCCTTCGCCTCGTGCGCCCCTGTGATTGCTGATCCGCCCCATGTCCGAAGTCACCCGCTCCGCCTTGCCTGCCGCCGACATCGACGGCCATCAACTTACCGCGCCTGCTGTTGTCGATGTGGCGCGTGGCCGCCGCGCCGCGCGGGTGCCGGGCGCCGTGCTCGACAAGGTGGGCGAAGCCCGCGCGCGCTTCGAGCAGGTGGCCTCGGCCAATGTGCCGATCTACGGCGTCTCCACCGGCTTCGGCGAGCTGGTTCATAACTGGGTCGATATCGAACACGGCCGCGCGCTCCAGGAGAATCTGCTGCGCAGCCACTGCGCCGGCGTCGGCCCGCTGTTCTCGCGCGACGAAGTGCGGGCGATGATGGTGGCGCGCGCCAACGCGCTCTCGCGCGGCTACTCGGCCGTGCGCCCGCTGGTCATCGAACAGTTGTTGAAGTATCTGGACGCCGGCATCACGCCGGCCGTGCCGCAGGTGGGCTCGCTGGGTGCCAGCGGCGACCTCGCGCCGCTCTCCCACGTGGCCATCACGCTGATCGGCGAAGGCAAGGTCCTGACCGCCGATGGCGGCACCGCGCCCACCGCCGGGGTGCTGCGCGAGCACGGCATCGCCCCCATCGCGCTGGCCTACAAGGAAGGGCTGGCGCTGATCAACGGCACCTCGGCCATGACGGGCGTGTCCTGCCTGCTGCTGGAGACGCTGCGCGCCCAGATCACGCAGGCCGAGATCATCGCCGCGCTGGCGCTGGAGGGGCTGTCCGCCTCCGCCGATGCCTTCATGGCCCACGGCCACGACATCGCCAAGCCGCACCCGGGCCAGATCCGCTCCGCCGCCAACCTGCGCGCGCTGCTGGCCGATTCCGACCGCCTGGCCGGTCATGGCGAGCTGTCCGCCGAGATGAAGACGCGCGCCGGCGACGAGAAGAACACCGGCACCGGCGTCTTTATCCAGAAGGCCTACACGCTGCGCTGCATCCCGCAGGTGCTGGGCGCCGTGCGTGACACGCTGGACCATTGCGCCACGGTGGTCGAGCGCGAACTCAATTCGTCGAACGACAACCCGCTGTTCTTCGATGATGGCGCGCTGTTCCACGGCGGCAACTTCCACGGCCAGCAGGTGGCGTTTGCGATGGACTTCCTCGCCATCGCCGCGACGCAGCTTGGCGTGGTGTCCGAGCGCCGCCTGAACCGGCTGCTGAGCCCGCACCTGAACAACCGCCTGCCGGCCTTCTTGGCGGCCGCCAACGAGGGGCTGTCGTGCGGGTTTGCCGGCGCGCAGTACCCGGCCACGGCGCTGATCGCCGAGAACCGGACGATCTGCAGCCCGGCCAGCATCCAGAGCGTGCCGTCCAACGGCGACAACCAGGACGTGGTGAGCATGGGGCTGATTGCGGCCCGCAACGCGCGCCGCATCCTCGACAACAACCAGTACATCCTGGCCATCGAACTGCTGGCTGCCTGCCAGGCCGCCGAACTGGCCGGCGCGGTGGAGCAGCTGGCGCCGGCGGGCCGCGCCGTGTTCCAGTTCGTGCGCGCACGCGTGCCGTTCCTGGCGATGGATCGCTACATGACCGATGACATCGAGGCCGTGGCCGCGCTGCTGCGCGACGGCGCCTTGCTGGATGTGGTGCGGCAGGCCGGCGTCGAACTCCTCTGATTGGATTTTCAGCCGGCTTCCCGGCCTACTTCCACATATCGCGCATGCGGCTGGCCAGGTCCACCTGGGGCAGGGGAGCCTTGGCCGGCGCGTCGCCGGGCATCGGCGGGGGCGGCCAGGACCGGCTGTAGAAGTTCGGCATCACCCGGTTCGGCAGGAAGCGCGTGCGCGACGCGTACACGTGGCGGTCGCCAAATCCCACCTGCTGATGGACGTAGAAGCGCTGCGGCACCACGATGTCGAGGTGGTCCTTGGCGCGCGTCATCGCCACATAGAGCAGCCGGCGTTCTTCCTCGATCTCTTCCGTGGTGCCCGTGGCGAGGTCGGACGGCATGCAGCCATCCACCGCATTGAGCACGTAGACCGCCTTCCACTCCTGGCCCTTGGCCGAATGGATCGTAGACAGGATCAGGTAGTCCTCGTCGCGCGAGGGCACGCCGGATTCATCGCTGGACGCGCTCGGCGGATCGAGCGTCAGTTCGGTCAGGAAGCGCTCGCGCGAGGCATAGGTGGCCGCGATCCGCTCGATCTGCTGGAGATCGGCCTGCCGCGCGGCGGCATCGTCGTGAATGCGCTCCAGATGCGGCAGGTACCACGCCACCACCTGCTCGAACTCCGATGGCCACGGCGAGGCAGGCGCCATCAGCCCGCGCGCCAGGGCGATCAGCTCGGCCCAGGCCGGCGCGGCGGCGGGCGGGGGCTCGAAGGCTTCCAGCGCCAGAAGCGGCTCGGTGGCCGCTTCCAGCCCCCCCAGCACGCGCGCGGCGGTTTTCGGGCCCACGCCGGGCAGCAGTTGCAGGGTGCGGAAGCCGGCCATGCGGTCGCGCGGATTCTCCAGCCATCGCACCACGGCCATCACGTCCTTGACGTGGGTCGATTCCAGGAATTTCAGGCCGCCGAACTTCACGAACGGGATGTTGCGGCGGGCCAGTTCGATCTCGACCTGGGCGCTGTGGTCGGCCGCGCGGAACAGCACGGCCTGCGCCATCAGCGTCAGCCCGGCCTCGCGCCGCGCCAGCACCTGCTCCACCACGAAGCGCGCCTGATCGGCTTCATCGTTGACCACCACCACGCCCGGCTTCTCGGCCGACTCGCGCAGCGACCACAAATCCTTGGTGAATCGCTCGGCAGCCAGCCCGATCACCGCGTTGGCGGCGGCCAGGATCGGCTGGGTGGAACGATAGTTCTGCGCCAGCGTCACCTGATGGGCGGGCGGCGAGAAGTGCTGCGGAAAATCGAGGATGTTGCGGACCGTGGCGCCCCGGAACGCGTAGATCGACTGGGCGTCATCGCCCACCACGGTCAGGCCGCGCCCGTCCGGCTTCAGCGCGAGCAGGATCGATGCCTGCAAGGCATTGGTGTCCTGGTATTCGTCCACCAGCACGTGGTCGAAGCGCGCGCCCATGTCCTGCGCCAGCGACGGCTCGGTCAGCGCCTGCGCCCAGTAGAGCAGCAGGTCGTCGTAGTCGAGCACCTGCTGCTTCTGCTTGGCGGCCACGTAGCCGGCGAACAGGGCCTTGAGCGCGTCCGCCCACATCGCATAGCGTGGAAATTGTGTTTTTAGGATCACTTCCAGCGGGAGCTGGGTGTTGACCACGCGCGAATAGATGGCGAGGCAGGTTTCCTTGCGCGGGAAGCGCGAGGTCTGCTCGGAGAGGCCGAGGTCGTGCCGCACCACGTGCATCAGGTCGGCCGAATCGCCCCGGTCGCTGATGGTGAAGGTGGGCGCCAGCCCCAGCGTTTCGGCGTACTCGCGCAGCAGCCGTGCGCCAATGGCGTGGAAGGTGCCCGACCATTGCAGCGCCGCCCGGCCCGCGCCGGTGCTGGTGCCCAGCGCCTGATCGACGATGCGCTCCACGCGGCGGCCCATCTCGGCGGCGGCGCGGCGCGAGAATGTGAGCAGCAGGATGCGGCGCGGATCGGCCCCACCCAGCACGAGGTGCGCCACGCGGTGCGCCAGCGTGTTGGTCTTGCCCGAACCGGCGCCGGCAATGATCAGCAGCGGCGCATCCCCGGCGTGCGACGCCGCCGCGCGCTGCTCCGGGTTCAGGCGGGACAGGTAGGCAGGGACGTCAGCAGGGACGTCGGGGGCGTCGGCTTCGAGAACAGGATCCGGGGACACGGGCAGGGGCAGGGGCGGCTGAGAAAATTCTGGCGCTCACTGTATATCCATACAGCCTGGGGAGGCAAGCGGGTCGTGAGGGCCCCACAACACAAGAGTGCGGTGCTGGGCGCAATTCGCCGGCGCCCTGGGGAATCAGCCCTTGATCGCCTTGCGTTGCCGCTTGAATGCCTTCAGATCCGCTACGGAAAATAACTGGCTACGGCCGACCGTTGCATGCGAAGTCAGCTTCCCATCGCGCACGAAGCGGCGGAAGGTGGCCATCGAGATCTCAAGATATTCCGCCGCTTCGGCTGCCGTGAAGTCGTCCTCTGCCAGGTGGCCGAAGACCTCCTCGTGGCTCAGATTCTCGTCGCGGAACGCACGTTGACCGACCATGGCGAAAAACTTCAGCCGCTCCTGCGCAGGCATCTCGCCAAGATGCCTCATCAGTTCTTCTGCGGTTGCAATATTCACGATTTCCTCTCTGCTTTCAGATACATCTTCAACTCGGCGTAGAAATTCTCGTGCGAGCCCACTTGGTAAAAATCAATCAGCAACAGTTCAATGTCGATGCCGGCAGCTTTCTGCGCTTCAGTGGGCGGCCGGTAGGCCATCAAGTATTCCTGGCGGTTGAACTTGAACTTATGGACCCAGATCCCCGCCAGATCCGCCACTTTCGCTTGGCCGACTTCCGGGTTGTTGCAAACGACTTCCACTTCATCCTCGAATGGTCAGTTGAAGTGGCTTATGCGCCTTTTTTACAAACTGGCTGAAAGGCTTCTTGTAGTTCGGCGTCATGACCCTTTATTTGATCAGAATTGATTCTATAACGAATCAACCGTGGTTGGTGACCGCCCGCGACGGCGAGGGCATCAGCTTGACCAAACTGGAGTGAATCCGACTTGAGCGGGCGCAGCCGATCGCAAAAAAAGAAAGGCACCCACATGGGGTGCCTTCTGTCAGTCAGCGATGTCCGCCGACGGCGGACGTTTGGGCGCTTCAGGCCGCGCTGGCCAGCGCACCGTCGAGCAGCTTGTGGAGCGATTCCCATTCGGGCTCGCCGACGTAGCGCTTGAGAATCTTCCCGTTCTTGTCGACCACGAAGGTCGTCGGGGTGAGTTGCACGTCACCGAAGGCCTTGGCGGCGGTGCCGTCGGAGTCCATCGCCACCTTGAACGGCAGTTCGCGGGTCTTGGCGAAGTTGGCCACGTACATCGGCGGGTCGTAGTGCATCGCCACGGCCACGAAGTCCAGGCCCTTGTCCTTGAACTGCTGGTAGGTCTTGATCATGTCGGGCATTTCCTTGACGCACGTGGTGCAGCTGGTGGCCCAGAAATTGATCAGGTAGACCTTGCCCTTGAGGTCGGCGGTGCTGACCTTCTCGCCCGAGAGCAGTGTGAAGGTGGCGGCGGGAACGGTGCCGGACGGCGCCAGCGCGCGGTAGCCGAAGACGCCAAGCAAGGCGAGGATGACCACGGCGACGGCGATCGGCACGATCGGGCGGCGCTTCGGTGCGGTGGAGACGGTGGAATCAGACATGGGAGGCAGTCCCGTGAGATGGATCGGCGGAAAATCGTCGAGAAATCGACCAAACGCGTCGCTATTCTACTTCCGGGCGATCTTGGCGCGCGCGGTGTCCAGCGCCTGCTCCAGGTAGGCGCCGTAGAAATCGCCCTGCAAGCCCAGCAGCGCGTTGGCCACCGGCTGGCCGTTGGCGTCGAGGAACAGCACGGTCGGCGCCACGGATACATTGTGGGCGCGCGCCCACTTCTTGGCGGTGGTCATGGTGCCGTCGATGTCGCGGATCGGCGTGTCGGCGGTCATGTCCACTTCCCGTGCGGCGATCTCGCCGGCGGCCACCTGCGGCGCCAGGTAGTTGCGGCGCACGGTCTCGCAGTAGCTGCAACCGGGCAGGCTGACCAGCACCACCAGCGGCTCGCCGGCCTTGGTGGCGGCGGCGGTCTGGGCGGCCACGTCGGTCACGGCGGGCAGGTGGCCCGCCGCGTGGGCGGCGCCGCTGGCCAGCAGCAGGGCCGCGAGCCAGGGCAGGGCACGAAGGGTGGACAGGCGTGGACGCATGGCGGGGGGCAAGACTCGGGTGCGAAACTCGCAGAAAATCGATGCGGCGACGAGCGGTCGCGCGCGGCTTCCCGGATAATACCGGCTTGCGCCAGCGGGCGTGCGAGTGGCCGAAGGCGCACCCGCCACCGCGGTTGCCTAATAAGAATGCTCTCCATGCTCCGCCAACCCCGCCGACCGCTCCGTTCGCTTCCCCACGCCATCCTGCCGTCGCTGGTCCTCGTGCTGCTGGCGGCGCTGGCCGGCTGCTCGCCGCGCTATGACTGGCGCACCATCCTGTCTGACGAAGGCCAGTACGCCGCGCTCTACCCCGGCAAGCCGACCAGCGCCGCGCGCGACGTGGCGATTGCCGGGCGCAAGCTGCCGATGACCATGGAGGCGTCCCGCATCGACGACACGCTGTTCGCCGTGGGCGTGGTCACGCTGCCCGCCGACGACGCGGCGCTGCGCCGCGAGGCGCTGGCGTCGATGCAGGCCGGCCTCGTGGCCAACCTCGGCGCCCATCCCGAGGCCCCGGCGCGCACGCGCGCGATCACGGTGACATCGGCGGCCAAGCCGCCCGTGGCGCTGGAGGGCGTGGAATTGACGGTGACCGGCGTCTCGCCGCAGGACAAATCGCCGCGCCGGCTCACCGCGCGGCTGGTGGCGTCCGGCACGCGCGCGTACCAGGCCGTGGTGCTGGAGGCGGGCGACGCCGCCCGCGATGCGCGGCAGGCCGAGCAGGTAGAGCAGTTCCTGACCGGATTCCATCCGTTCTAACAGATTTTTGTGATGTAACTGACGTTCCAGGGAGAACAAGATGCGTTGGGAAGTGTGGCTGGCGTATTTCGCCGCGTGCTGGGTGATCGCGATTTCGCCGGGGTCGGGCGCCGTGCTGTCGATGAGCCACGGGCTCTCGTACGGGCTGAAGAAGACCACGACGACGATCATGGGCCTGCAACTGGGCCTGGTGATCATCCTGCTGATCGCCGGCGGCGGGCTGGGCGCGCTGCTGCTGGCCTCCGAGGAGGCCTTCGTGGTGGTCAAGACCATCGGCGCGGCCTACCTGATCTACCTAGGCATCCAGCAATGGCGGGCGAAGGTCGAGTCGCAGGGGGATGGGGAGGGCGATGCCGAAGGCGCCCCGGGCCGCGTGCGGGTGGCCGTGATGAGCCGCCGCCGCCGGTTTGCCACCGGCCTGCTGACCAATGTGACGAACCCCAAGGGCATCATCTTCATGGTGGCCGTGCTGCCGCAGTTCATCGATCCAACCCATCCGCTCGGGCCGCAGCTCGCCATCCTGGCCGCGACGATGTGCGGCGTGGATCTGGTCGTCATGCACGGCTACGCGCTGCTGGCGTCGCGCATGCAGGGGCTGTTCCGCAACGCCCGCGCCGTGCGCTGGCAGAACCGCTTCTTCGGCGGCGTTCTGGTGGCCGTGGGCACGGCGCTGTTCTTCGTGCGCCGGCATCCGGCTTGAAGTTTCTGCCTGAACCCTCGGGTGGAGATTGCCAAGATCCGGCTGGCGCCTGCCGGCCGGGTTTGCTTCAATGGGGAGAGACCGTTGCCGGAGACTCCCCATGCCTGCTGTACTGCGCTCTGCCCTGACCGCCCCGACTGTCCTGACCGCCGCGCACCGGGAGCCGCCTCCCGAGCCCCCGCCGCCCGGCCACCCGCCTGACCTCCCGCCGATCGAGGAGCCGCCGCCCCCGCCGGTGGAACCCCCGGTCTAACCCGCCCGCAACGCGCGCCGGTACTGGATGGCCTCCGCCACATGCGCGGCGGTCAGTACGGCCGCATCCTCCAGATCCGCAATCGTCCGGGCCACCTTCAGCACCCGGAAGTACGCCCGCGCCGACCAGCCCAGCTTCTGCATCGCCCCGCGCAGCAACGCCTGCGCGTCGGCCGCCAGCGGGCAGTGATCGTCGATGGCACGCCCGGACAACTCCCCATTCGGCATGCCCTGCCGGCCCAGTTGCCGCGCCCGCGCCGCCACGGCTCGCGCGCGTACCGCCGCGCTGGCCTCGCCGGGCGGCCCATCGAAAATCTCCTGCTGGCTTTGCGCTGGCACCTCGATCTGCAGGTCCACGCGGTCCAGCAGGGGCCCGGACACCTTCGACTGATAGCGCTGGATCTGGTCCGGCGTGCAGCGGCACGGCCGCGACGGGTGGCCGAGGTAGCCGCACGGGCACGGGTTCATCGCCGCCACGAACTGGAAGCGCGCGGGGAAGTCCGACTGGCCTGCCGCGCGGGAGATGGTGATGTGTCCGGTCTCCAGCGGCTCGCGCAGGACCTCGAGCACGCGGCGCTCGAACTCTGGCAATTCGTCGAGAAACAGCACGCCGTGATGGGCCAGCGAGATCTCTCCAGGGCGCGGATTGCCGCCGCCGCCGACCAGCGCCGGCGCGCTGGCCGTGTGGTGCGGGCTGCGGAACGGGCGCCGGCCCCATTGCGCCGGCTGGAAGCCCCCTGGCGTCAGGCTCAGCACGGCGGCGGCCTCGAGCGCCTCGGCAGCCGTCATCGGCGGTAGCAACCCGGCGAATCGTTGCGCGAGCATCGACTTGCCGGTGCCGGGCGGCCCCACCAGCAGGGCGGAATGCTGGCCCGCCGCCGCGATCTCCATCGCACGCCGCGCCTGTAGCTGGCCGCGCACGTCGCACATGTCCGGGCCGACGTTGGCGCTATCCGGCCAGGTAGCCAGTCCCGGCGGCTCGGCGCGCGGCAGGCGCCGGTCGGGCAGGGGGCCGAGGTGGTCGCAGACATCGCGCAGCGTGGCGCCGGCGTGGACGGTCAGGCCATCGACCAGCGCGGCCTCCGGGCCGTTGCCGTCGGCGACGATAAAGGCGCGCGCCGGCTGGCCCTGGGCGGTGCGGCGGGCGTTGTCGCGGGCCAGCCCCATCGCCATGACCAGCGCGCCGCGCACCGGGCGCAGGTCGCCGGCCAGCGACAGCTCGCCGGCAAACTCGAAGGCATCGAGCCCATCCCCTGGCAACTGGCCACTCGCCACGAGGATGCCAAGCGCGATGGCCAGGTCGAAGCGGCCGGACTCCTTGGGCAGGTCCGCCGGGGCGAGGTTGACGGTGATGCGCCGGGCCGGGAACTCGTAGGCGCTGTTGAGCAGGGCGGCACGCACGCGCTCGCGGCTCTCGCGCACCTCGGTGTCGGCCAGCCCGACGATATTGAACGCGGGCAGGCCGTTGGCGATGTGGATCTCCACGGCCACCGGCGGGGCCTCCACCCCGGTCAGCGCCCGGCTGCGCAGCACGGCGAGACTCATGGTGCGGGCCGCTCCAGATTTGCGAAAGTGTTAACGAAAAAGGCCGCCGGAGTCCGGCGGCCTTCCTGGCCTTCAGGTGTGGCGCGGGGTCGGCGCCTGGGCGTCATACCCCTGCCGTCGGCGCGCCGCCCTGGGGCGCTGCCCCCGGCGTGGCGCGGCGCTCAAGCTCGGCCACGCGGGCTTCCAGTTCCTCGAGCCGGGCGCGCGTGCGGGCCAGCACCTGCGACTGCACGTCGAATTCCTCGCGCGTGACCAGGTCCAGGCGCGCAAAGCCCTGCGTCATCATGCTGCGCACGTTTTTCTCGATGTCCTTGGCCGGCGAGTTGCGCAGCGCTTCACTGACCTTCTGCTGCAGGTCGTTGAACAGATCGGTCGGTTTCATGGTGGAACTCCTCGTGGTGACCAATGCAATGGATTCGGGGTCCGCTGCGCTGCTATCCGCACTCCCGCACCGGAATGGTGCCGGCCGGCCCGGCGGGCGCCGGGATCGACGCATGCCGGTGCACCTGACTGGGGCGCGGTGCGCCATGGCACCCGTCTTGTGTCCGTCATGCGTCCGCCGGCGCCTTCGCGCCCGGGGGATCGCGCCAAGCGCGCAGCACTTGACCCTGCATGGGCGGATTATGACCCCTCGGCGCCCGCCATGAAAGCGCCGGCAAGGCTCGGACACATCTTTTAACGGATTTGGCGAGTGGGAAATGCCGCGTTCGATCGTCGGCAAAGTGGTGCGTCGGGCGCCCACGGGCGATTCGCAGGCCCTCTTGGCGGACGCATCGCCGGCGGGGAATCGGGCTGGCACGGCTGTTGCAGTAATCGGCTCAGGAGCGTCAATGCCCGAGGCAGCGGAAAAAGCCGCCCGGGCACCAACAAAGGTAGCAAACACCTCAATCGAGCCCGCGAAGACCACAAGGAAAAGGAGAAACCCCGATGAAGACGTTCAGCCTCGCAGTCAGCGCCAGCGCCGCCGCACTTCTGCTGGCGGCAGCCCCGGTCATGGCGCAGACCGCCCCGGCCGAGCCGGCCCCGGCCGCAGCCCCCGCCGAGGAAGCATCGCCGCATACCTTCACGGCGAACGTCTCGCTGGTCAGCGACTACCGCTATCGCGGTATCAGCCAGACCAATCGCCGCCCGGCCATTCAGGGTGGGTTCGACTACGCGCATTCGAGCGGCTTCTACGTCGGCAACTGGAACTCAAGCATCAGCTGGCTCGAGGACGCCGACTCGTCGGTCTCGGCGCCGGTGGAAATGGACTTCTACGGTGGCTTCAAGAACACCTTCAGCGCCGGCGGCGCCGAGTTCAACTATGACGTGGGCGTGCTCGAGTACTACTACCCGGGCGGCTACACCACCACGCGTCCCTACACGACCGAGCTGTATGCCGGCATCGGCTGGGGCCCGGTGTTCCTGAAGTACTCGCACTCGCTGACCAACCTGTTCGGGTTCGACGATTCGAAGAACAGCTACTACATCGACCTGACGGCCAACGTGCCGCTGAACTTCTGGGACCTGACCTTCAACGCCCATGTGGGCTACCAGGGCGTAAAGAACTTCAGCGATGCGTCGTACACCGACTGGAAGGTCGGCCTGACCAAGGACCTGGGCAAGGGCTTCTCGCTGGCGATTGCGTACGTGGACACCAATGCCGACAAGGCCGTCTACACCAATACGCGCGGCCGCTACCTGGGCAAGTCGACGTTCTGGGCGTCGCTCACCAAGACTTTCTAATTTGTGCATCGAGGTGGGCGGCCTGCCAGACCGGGTCGCCCCGAGGAGAAATGGGATGAAACTCATCATTGCAGTCATCAAGCCGTTCAAGCTGGACGAGGTGCGCGAGGCGCTCTCGGACGTCGGCGTGTCCGGTATCACCGTGACCGAAGTCAAGGGGTTTGGCCGCCAGAAGGGCCATACCGAGCTGTACCGGGGCGCCGAGTACATCGTGGACTTCCTGCCCAAGGTCAAGATCGAGGTGGCGGTGCCGGACGACGTGGTGGAACGCGCCATCGAGGCCATCGAGAAGTCGGCCCGCACCGGCAAGATTGGCGACGGCAAGATCTTTATCGCGCCGATCGAACAAGTCATTCGCATCCGCACCGGCGAGACCGGCGGCGACGCGCTCTGACACGAGACAAAAGACACGAGACAAGAGGTTAAGCTCATGACAACCTGGTTCAAGCGAATCCTGACCGCCGGCGCGATGTCGCTGGCGCTCGGCACGGCCGGCCTCGGCCTGTCCACCCATGCCGTGGCGCAGGACAAGCCCGCCGCCGAGGCTTCGGCCCCGGCAGCGGCCACCGCCGCCGCCCCCG
>NZ_CAJPVH010000068.1 GCF_905397395.1 Cupriavidus campinensis | reverse complement strand
GCCCGTGCGGCCCTGGAACGATTGCGCGGCGCGGTCACGCGCGGCATCGCGCGAGCCCGCCTGTGGCGTGGGCCGGCCGCCCGGGCCACCCTGCCCAAGCCGCTGCCCGCCCTGCCCCGCCTGCCCCACCTGCCGGTTGGCCAGCCCTTGCTGCCGCTGCGCGTCGAACCGGTTCGCCACATTCGAATTCTTGTACGGCACATTGCCGCGATTGGCCGGATTGTGCTGCCAGTTCACGTTGGAGCGGTTCACGTCGAGCCGCTGGTTCACATTGATATTGTTGTAGCGATTGACGTTGATGTTCACGTCGTGCGAGTTCCAGTTGAACCCGCCCCACAGTGAATTGACGGCGGCCACGCCAAGGCCAAAGCCCACGCCCGCCACCAGGGCGCTGGCGAAGACCGACCCGGGAGGCGGCGGATAGTAGGCCGGCGGATAGGCCGGATAGGGCCACGCGCCGTAGACCACGGTCGGGTTGTAGGTCGGCACGTAGACCACTTGCGGATTGGCAGGCTCGATCTGCACGATGGTCGTGCCGCCAGACTGCTGCGTCACCACCTTCTGCTGCTCGGTGGTCTTCAGCGTGCCGGCCTTCTGCGCCTGCACGCGCAGGCGCTGCACCGAGTCCATCACGTCATCGGGCTGGGCGAGAAAGGCATCGCCCACCGAGTTTACCCATTGCGGCTGGCGGCCCATCATGTCCATCACGGATGGGAACGCGACGAGCGACTGCACGCTAGGGTCCCACTGCTCGTTGGCCACCGCCTTGGTCGCCGCGTCGCCGGAGCGACTGGCGTTGGCCTTCGACCACTCCGCCGCCGCGGCCACATCGGCCGGGTAGGTCGACGCCATCAGCACCTGCGACAGCAGCGCATCGGGATAGAGCGCCACGGGTGCCAGCAACTGGTCGAGATGCGCATTGTCGAGCTTGGCCTGCGCCCAGGCGGCCCCGCCGCCGAGCAACAGCATCCATCCACAGCACCACGCCAGAATACGTCGCAACCGGTACATATTGGCTCCCACAATGACGGATGAGGGCGGACAAGGACAAACGAGGGGGACTACCTGGCCGACTGCGCGCACTCCTGGCGATAAGCCTCTTCCAGCCGCTTGCGATCAGGTGCGCGCTCCAGCGTGGAATAGGTGCGGCCATCGGCGGTAGTCACGGACGACTTGCCCTGTTCCCACTGCTGCGGCGCCTTGGACAGGCCGTTGAGCTGGTCCAGCAGCTGACGGCAGTGCTCGCGCTGCGAGACGCCCGGCGTGGGGCCCTCGCCGTTGAGCGTCGCCGTGGCCGGGTCGAGCATGCGTGGGGGCGGCGGCGCGATCATCGGCGTGCCCGGGTCCACCGGCGGCGTCTGCGCCCATGCCATGCCCGCTGTCATCACCAGCCCAATACCCACACCCCACGCTACGAAAAACGGCTTCACCAGGAAACTCCGGAAACTGCTGGCGAGGCACGCACGCATCGCCATGACGATAAACACCGGCCCGCACGCCCAGACAACGGCGACCCGCGCTACGCGCTAGCGGTCCTTGCCGTTGCCATCGCCATTGCGGCCGGTACGGTTGCGCAGCAGCTCGAGCTTGAGCAGTGCGTCCGCAAGCATACTCTTAAGTCGCGCGTTCTCCTGCTGCAACTGGCGCAGCCGGCGCCCGTCCGGCACATCGGATTCGCGTGCCGGGCCGTACTTCGCGCGCCATCCGTAGAACGACGCATCGCTGAAACCATAGCGCGCGCAGAGCTCCCGCACGGGCACCCCGCTGGCGGCCTCGGCCAGGTACATGCGGATCTGCTCCTCCGAATAGCGTCTGTTCATCCGAATGCCTCCGCTTGCCAAGCGCCCGCCCCGCGCAGGTACGCGGCCTGCCCACCCTGCCGGTAAGGTAGCCCAATGCCCGGGCAAAAGGAATTCAGTGTCTTTGCAGCGCGAGTTAAGCAAATTAACGACCCGGCCACGTGCCGCGCGTGGTCCGAGTCCGCGTCAGGCACGTCCGATGCTGACAGGAAAATGGCGCAAATTTCGGTATTCCAAATTGGACAAATTCATGCCATCACCCACTGCCGGACAGTCGCTTCAAACCCTTCAGGCACTGTGGGCGCATTCTCGCAAACACCGGTCGTGCAGAGTGGCCGCCGCCCTGCAAGCCGCGCCAGGCAGGGATTTCGCGTTGTCTGATTGTCCGGACATAAGGCTGGACATGCGTGCGCGAATTGTCAGGATTCGAACCGTGTTCCTAGTAGTTTGCTAAATGATGTATTAAGATTCCTCGGCACCAACTAAATTTCGAAACGCCTGCAAAGAGTGCCACAGCGCGCTTTTGGACAGGCGACTACCGGCGCGGATTTCATTGCCGCCGCCAACCGGCCTGAGGAAGAAGGGGACCACTGCTAACCGCCACGCGCCACGCAACGATCTGGAGTTGCGCGACGAACTCGTGGCATGCACTGCAGATTTCGGTAACCCGGGCGACTCTTGACCCTTTGCATTTTCCCGCCCTCTGGTAGTTCATGAGTCCTGGCAGTTTCGGCTTGGTCCGGCACGGGGGTGCCGACGCGCTTTTCAAGCCGCGACCACACAGGCAGGAAGTCGCAACTTCCGTAGTGCCCACAAAAAATAAAATCAACAATCTGGATCGGGAGAAGTCAGCATGCGGCACGTCAGCACCAAGCTTTTGCACGTCTTTGTCCTGTTGATGGAGTATCGGGACCTCAACGCGGTGGCGGCCTGCACCCAGGGCCGTGTCCCTACCGTAGCCTATAGCCTCGCCCGGTTGCGCGAGATCACCGGCGACGCGCTGTTCGTCAAGCGCAATGGCACGCTGGAGCCGACACCCCACGCGCTGCGGCTCGAGCATACTGCCAGGCAGATTCTGGCCAAGTGGAATCTGCTGGTGCGTCCGCTGGCCGAAAGCGCGCAACCTGGCCCCAGCGGACGTCGTATTTCCATTGGTTTTTCATCATCAATTGGCGATCCGGTCATCACCGAGATCCTCAGCACGCTGTGCGAGCAGTTTCCCCAGGACAGTTTCGTCACTCGGCCGGTCATCGCCGATGCCTCGCTGGCCGGCAACCTGGACACCGGTGAGCTCGATTGCGCCTTCGTGGTGGATGGCGCCACCGTGCCGGACGGTGTGATGCCGCACAGCATCCTTGCCACACCGCGCCGGCTGGTCAGCGCGGCGCGCGCCCATGGCCCCGACGACGCGGAGAGCGACTGGATCCTGCTGCAGGAAGACTGCGAGGCCGGCAGCCCGCTGCGTGCGTTCCTGGCCCGGCAGGCCAATACGCCGGGACATCGGGAGACCGTGGTGCCCTCCTGGCACACGCAGATCACGCTGTTGCACGCGGCCGGCGGCATCTGCCCGGTACTCGACTTCAACGTGCCGCTGGTCACGCGCGACCGCAAGACGCGCCTGCTGGCGCCGCCGGGCAGCTTCCCGGGCTGGGCCTCGCTCCAGTTCTGGACCGCCGAGCAAACCCCGGACCGCGTGGCGTTGCGCGACATCATGGACGTGGGTGCCGCCGTGCTGCGGGACCCCATCCGTGCCATCGAGAACCGCCGGCAGGGCCGGCCAGAGACACGCCGTCTGGCGGTGGCCTGACGCGCGCGCCCCCGGCGCCCCCGCGCCGGGACACCCACCCAGACACCCTCAGACCCCGCGCGGCAACCGCCGCGCGGGGTCTTTCCTTTCCGGCCATCCCTTTCCGCACAAGCGCAAGTCCCGGCTCACAGGAGCCTGCATTTTCCGAATCGTCTCAAATCATTTGCGCAGGAGTCCGCATTAATCTCAGCGGGCATTGTCGTGTGCCGGGTCGTATCCCGTTTGGCCCACGCGCACGCGTGCACGCAGCTACTGCGTGTTCGCGCCGCACGCCCTCCCGCGTGCGGCGCCTTTTTTCACGCCTGCCAAAGTCGTATCGGACCCATGTGCACAGGAGGCATTGGATGACATTGAGGATCTTGCTGGCCGACGACCATCCCGTCATCACGGCGGCAATCCGCGCGAGCTTGCAGACACAGACGGGTTGGGAAGTCTGCGGGGAAGTGGCAAGTGCGACAGAACTGCATCATCAGGTGGAAATACTGCAGCCCGACGTCGTGGTCACGGACTACCACATGCCCGGCCCCGCGGAACTGGACGGCGTACGGCTGATCACCAGCCTGCGGCGGCGCTACCCCGCGTTGTCGATCATCGTGCTGACGATGATCACCAATCCACTGGTCCTGCGCACGATCCTGGACGCGCACGTGCATGGCCTGCTGCTCAAGGATTGCCCATTGACCGAAATCGTTACCGCCATCGCCCGGGCGCAGCGCGGCTTCACCTACATCGGTAAATCCGCCCTGCGCGCGCTGGCGCCCACCGAGCTGCGCACCATGCTGCCGTGTGGGCGCAACGGCGTGCAGCGCCTGTCCGCGCGCGAAACCGAGGTCCTGCGGCTCTACCTGACCGGGCGCACGGTCACGGAGATCGCCGCCACGCTGTGCCGCAGCGTGAAGACCATCAGCCGGCAGAAGAACTGCGCGATGCACAAGCTTGGTGTCAGCAACGACCGCGAACTGTTCGAGTGCGCGGCGCTGCAGGGCGTGGTCCTACCCCTAGGACGGAACTGAGGCCAAATTGAAGAAAAACTGAAGAAGGACTGAAGCCATAGCCGTGGCAACCGCTCGCTATAATCGATTTCGTCGTATGACACCGTTGTCATGCGCCACCTACCCGACATGCCTGAACACCATCCCGCAACCACCACCCCACCGCCCGCCGGCACCCCCGGCCGCGCCGTACCCACCCTGCTCGTGGCCGCCCCGGCTTCCGGGCAAGGCAAGACCACCGTCACGGCCGCGCTGGCCCGGCTGCATGCCCGCCAGGGTCGCACCGTACGCGTATTCAAGACTGGCCCGGATTTCCTCGACCCAACGCTGCTGGCGGCGGCCAGCGGGGCGCCGGTGCATTCGATCGATCTCTGGATGACCGGCGAGGCCGACGCGCGCGCGCGGCTGGCCGAGGCGGCGGCAGTGGCCGACCTGATCCTCGTGGAAGGCGTGATGGGCCTGCACGACGGCACGCCGAGCAGCGCCGACGTGGCGCGGCGCTTCGGCCTGCCCGTGCTGGCCGTGATCCAGGCCGGCGCCATGGCCCAGACCTTCGGCGCGCTGGCCCACGGGCTGGCGCACTACGGCGCGCCGCTGCCGCCGATGCGGGTGCTGGCAAACGGGGTCGGCACGGCACGCCACGCCGACTTGCTGCGCGAAAGCCTGCCGGCGGACATCGGCTGGGCCGGCGCGCTGGCGCGCGACGCCGCGGCGAGCCTGCCCGAGCGCCATCTGGGCCTGTTCAGCGCCGACGAGCTGCCAGACCTGATCGACCGCCTCGACCGCATGGCGGACGCCCTCGAAGCCTTGCCGATCGGCCAGTTACCCCCAGCCGTGTCTTTCCCAGCCCCCGCGGCTCCGACCGCACCCGGCCCGCGCCCGCTGGCGCGCAAGACCGTGGCGATTGCCCGCGACGACGCGTTCCGCTTTATCTATCCCGCCAATGTGGACACGCTCTTCGCGCTGGGCGCCAATGTGGTGTGGTTCTCGCCGCTGCGCGACCGCACCCTGCCCGCCTGCGACGCGCTGTGGCTGCCCGGCGGCTATCCGGAGTTGCATGGCACCACGCTCGCGGCCAATGCCGACATGCGCGCAGCCCTGCGGCGCGCCCACGCGGACGGCTTGCCGATATTGGCCGAGTGCGGCGGCATGATGGCGCTGTTCGACACACTGGTGGACAAGGAGGGCGTCAGCCACCAGATGGCCGGCCTGCTGCCGGGCACGGTGACGATGCAACGGCGGCTCGCCGCCATCGGGCATCAGGCCGTGACGTTGCCGGGTCTGATGCCCGATGGCGACGAACCCCTGCGCGGCCATACCTTCCACTATTCGAAGACCGATTCGCCGCTGGAGCCGGTGGTGCGGGCGGTATCCCCGCGCGATGGCGCGCCCGGCGAGGCGGTCTACCAGACCGGCTCGCTCACGGCGTCATACGTGCATCTGTATTTTCCGACCAACCCGCTGGCCATTGCGGCGCTGCTGGGCGGGAAGGCGGGGTAGCGAAAGGGACGGGGGGCGGGCTCAGGCGGCGTCGCGCTCGGCCAGGGTGCGGGCCGCCGCATCGGCAATCCCCGCCTCGAGCTGCGCCAAACCCTTGGAGAGGTTGTGCATGGTCGTCTCGGACACATCGGCCAGCACGTCCTGAAGGAAGGCCGAGCGGCGCGGCAGGGCCTGATCGACGATATCGCGCCCGAGCGGGGTCAGCGTGACATTGGTCATGCGATTGTCGCGCTCGCTCGTGGTGCGCTCGATCCAGCCCAGCTCCTGCAACGCCTTCAACTGGCGTGTGAGGGCGCCGGGGTCCATGCCAACACGGTCCGCCAGCGGCTTTTGTGCGATGGGGCCATCGTGGCCATGCAGCGCGGACAAGATGCGCCAGCGCGGCAGCGGATGACCGATGCGCTGCTCGAACGCCGCCGCGTAAGCGCGGTAAGTGCGTCCAAACTGTTGCAATACGGCCAGGCTTTGTCGCTCCAGTTCCACTCCAAATCTCCTTTAGGCGGACGCTTGCATCCACGGGGGCGCCGTGATCTCAGGCGGATCAATCAGCTGCCATCGCGGGCTCCTGCACCCGCGTCAGCGTCACGGGCGGGACCCGGCGCACGCACCAGAGCCCCACCAGGGCCGCAATCGCCGCCACGAGCAGGCCAAGATGGATGGCCCCGACGAGCGATACGCGCGCCTGCTCGAGCAGCAGGGCTCCATTGTGCCCTGCCTCCTGGAGATTGGTCAGCAATTCTGCTTGCGCGGCCTTGTCGATCAGGATCTGGGGGTCGGTCATCCGCCCGGCCCAGTCCGACGCGCCGGCCGCCTGCAAGGCGCGCTCCACGCCGCCGGTATAGCTGCGCGTGACCATGGTGCCAACCAGCGCGGTACCGACCATGCCGCCCACCATCCGCAACGATTGCAACATCGCCGTTGCAATGCCGAGGTGCGCGCGGCCCGCCGTCTGCTGGGCGAACACGGTCAGGTTCGGCAGCACGAAGCCGAGCCCGAGACCGGCCAGCAGCATGGTACCGAGCAGCACCGTGTGATGCATGCCGCGCGTGGCCTGCGACAAACCGAGGCAAGCCAGCGCCAGCAGTGCGAATCCCGCATAAAGCATGCTGTTCGGCACCGGAATGCGCGTGATGATGCGGCCATTGAGAATGCTGCCGATGGTGATGCAGACCACCATCGGCGTCACCAGCAGCCCGGCTTCCTTCGGCGAATAGCCAAACCCGCCCTGGAACAGCAGCGGTGCGTAGAGCAGCAGCGCGAACATGGCAAAACCGCCCAGCACGCCAAGCACGAACAGCGAGGCCAGCGCCGGATTGCGGAACATGTCGAGCGGCAGCAGGGGGTCCGCCGCCCGGTGCGACCACTGCCAGAGGCCGACGAACGAGGCCACGGACAGCACGGCCAGGCCAATCGTCACGATGTCCAGCCCGCGCTCGGGCAGCCATTCCACCGAAAGCTGGAGGCAGCCGAGCCCCGCCGCAATCAGCAGCGCACCCAGCCAGTCCACCCGAATCGGCCCCTGCCCCTTGTGCGCCTGATGGCGCAGGTGCGGCAGGTATCGCCACGCGAACAACAGGCCGAGCAGGCCCACCGGCACGTTGATATAGAAGACGGCACGCCAGCCATACCATTCAGTCAGCACGCCGCCCATGGACGGGCCGATGGCGTTGGCAAGCCCGAACGCGGTGCTCATCATCACCTGCCAGCGCAGGCGCACGTGCGGGTCCGGGAACAGATCGGGAATACAGGCGAAAGCGGTGCCGACGAGCATGCCCCCGCCAATGCCCTGCAGCGCGCGTGCCGCCACGAGGAACGGCATGCTGGGCGCCATGCCGCACAGCACCGAGGCCACCAGGAAGACCACGATCGACACCAGCACGAATGGCTTGCGGCCGTAGTAGTCGCCCAGCCGGCCGAAGATCGGCACGGTGACGACCGAGGTCAGCAGGTAGGCCGTGGCCACCCAGGCGTAGTACTCGAAGCCCTGCAGTTCGGCGACCACCGTCGGCAGCGCGGTGGCCACCACGGTCTGGTCCAGCGCCACGAGCATCACCACGAAGGCGATGCCGATCATCGCCAGCAGCGATTCCCGGAACGGCAGGACTTGCCCGTTGCCGGACGAATGTGGAGCGCCCTGCCCTTCTTGTGACGCGGAAGTCATTCTATTGCCCGATCAATCGTTGTGTGGTCAATGATTATAGGTCGAAATTTCCTTAATTTGCAGGGCACATGTCGCCATGGAGCGGCGGCGGCACAACACCTAATATGAGTGGGAGCCGCAACCCCTGGAGTCTGTCATGCAGCCTGTCACGCTGATTGGCGCGCCCACCGATGTGGGCGCCAGCATTCGCGGCACCTCGATGGGGCCCGAGGCCTTGCGCGTGGCCGAGATTGCCGGGGCGCTGGCCCGCAACGGGCTGCAGGTGACCGACTTTGGCAACCTGAGCGGCCCGGGCAACCCCGGCCAGCTTCCCGTCGACGGCATGCGCCACCTGCAGGAAGTGCTGGCCTGGAACCGGCTGGTGTTCGACGCCGCCTATGGCTGCTTCGCCAGTGGCCGGATGCCGCTGCTGATGGGCGGCGACCACTGCCTGGCCATCGGCTCGATCAGCGCCGCCGCGCGCCACTGCCGCGAGACCGGCAAGCGGTTGCTGGTGCTATGGCTCGATGCCCACGCCGATGCCAACACCGGCAGCACCAGTCCCACGGGCAATATCCACGGCATGCCGGTGGCCTGCCTGTGCGGCGACGGCCCCGCGCCGCTGACCGCCCTGAGCGGCGTCACGCCGGCCATGTCGCCCCGGTCGATCCGCCAGGTGGGCATCCGCAGCGTGGATGCCGGGGAGAAGCTGCGCCTGCGCGAGCTGGGGCTGACGGTCTACGACATGCGCTATATCGACGAAAACGGCATGCGCCAGACGATGGAGCAGGCGCTCGCCGGCATCGACGCGAATACGCATCTGCATGTCAGCTTCGATGTGGATTTCCTGGATGCGCAGATCGCGCCGGGGGTGGGCACGCCGGTACGCGGCGGGCCGACGTATCGGGAGGCGCATCTGGCGCTGGAGATGATCGAGGATACCGGGGCGCTGGGGTCGCTCGATGTGCTGGAGCTGAACCCGGCCCGGGACGTCCACAACCAGACGGCCGAGCTGGTGGTAGACCTGCTGGAGAGCTTGTTCGGGAAGTCGACGCTGTAACGCCGGACCCCCCTCCCGCGGACGGGAGAGGGTTGTCCTGCGGGTCGGCTAGCTGCCGCTGGGGCGCGTGCCGGCGGCGCCGGCGTTATCCGCCGCCTGTGCCGTCACCTCGTTCCACCCACCGCCCAGCGCCTTGTACAGATTGACCTCGCTGGTCAGCTGGTTGAGGCGCGAGTCGATCAGCACCTGTTGCTGCGCGAACAGCTGCCGCTGCGCGTCGAGCAGCGTCAGGTAGTTGTCTACCCCGGTGCGATAGCGGCCCTCGGCGAGCTGGAAGTAGTCCCGGCTCGCCTCGACGAGGCGCACCTGCGCCTCAAGCTGCTCCGTGTACGTGCCGCGCGCCGCCAGCCCGTCCGCCACCTCGCGGAAGGCCGACTGCACGGTCTGTTCGTACGTCGCCACGTTGATGTCCTTCTGGATCCGCGCGTAGTCCAGGCTGGCGCTCAGGCTGCCCGCCGTGAAGATCGGCAGGTTGATCTGCGGCGAGAACAGCCACGTGCCGGAACCGGCATCGAACAGCCCCGACAGCTGGCGGCTCGCCGTGCCCGCCGAGGCGGTCAGCGAGATGCTCGGGAAGAACGCCGCGCGCGCCGCGCCGATATCGGCGTTGGCCGACAGCAGGCGGTGCTCGGCGGCCAGGATGTCCGGACGGTTCTGGAGCAGGTCCGAGGGCAAACCCGCCGGCACGTCCGCCACGAGCTTGCCGTCGAGCGGCAGCCCTTCGGGCAGGTCTGCCGGCAGGCTCGCACCGAGCAACAGCGTCAGCGCGTTGGTGTCCTGCGCCACCAGCCGCGTGTAGCGGGCGAGCGAGGCCCGCGCGTTCTCCACCTGGGTCTGCGACTGGCGCAGGTCCAGCCGCGAGGAAATGCCTTCCTCATAGCTGCGGCGCGTGAGGTTGTAGGTGCGCTCGTAGGTCGCCAGTGTCTCGCGCGTCAGCTTCAGCTGCGCCTCGTCGGCACGCAGCGTCAGGTAGGCGTTGGCCACGCTGGCCACCAGCGCGATGTGCGTGCTGCGGCGGGCTTCGTCGCTGGCGAAGTACTGCTCCAGCGCCGCCTGGCTCAGGCTGCGCAGCCGGCCGAACAGGTCGATCTCCCACACCGTGGTACCCAGCGACACGCCATACGAGCTGCTGATGACCCGCTGGCCCGTGCTGGAGAGGCCGGCCGGCACGCGCTGCCGCGTGCCCTCTGCCGCCACGCCCACCTGCGGGAACAGGTCCGCGCGCTGGATGCGGTACTGCGCGCGGTACGCCTCCATGTTCAGGGCCGCCACGCGCAGGTTGCGGTTGTTCTGCAGGGCGACTTCGATCAGCCGCTGCAGGCGCGGGTCGGCGAAGTAGTCGCGCCAGCCCAGTTCCGCAGCCGGCGGCACCTGGCCGGCGCCGTTGGCGGCCGGGTAGGCATCGCCCTGCGGATAGGCGGCCTCCACCGGCGCCGCCGGACGCTCGTAGGTCGGGATCAGGCTGCACCCCGCGAGCGCCGTGGTGGCGGCGACGGCCATGCTGATTAGCGTTTTTCTCATGCTTTGGCTCCCTTTTCCAGGGAGGAGGAATGGTGCTTCTCGCGGCGTTCCTTGAGCGCGTTCACCACCACGAAGAACAGCGGCACCCAGAAGATGGCCAGCACCGTGGCCGTGATCATGCCGCCGATCACGCCGGTACCGATGGCGTGCTGGCTGCCCGAGCCGGCGCCTTGCGACACCGCCAGCGGGAACACGCCGAGGATGAACGCCAGCGAGGTCATGATGATGGGCCGCAGGCGCATCCGGCACGCCTCCACGGCTGCATCGACCAGACTCTTGCCCTGCTCGTGCAACTCCTTGGCGAATTCCACGATCAGGATCGCGTTCTTGGCGGACAGGCCGATGGTCGTCAGCAGGCCCACCTGGAAGAACACGTCGTTGGACAAGCCCCGGCCAATCGTCGCCAGCAGCGCGCCGACCACGCCGAGCGGCACCACCAGCATCACCGAGAACGGAATCGCCCAGCTTTCATACAGCGCGGCCAGGCACAGGAACACCACCAGCAGGGACAGCGCGTAGAGCGCCGGCGCCTGCGAACCCGACAGCCGCTCTTCGTACGACAGGCCGGTCCACGAGTAGGCAATGCCCTGCGGCATCTGCTTCATGATGGCTTCCACCGCGGCCATGGCCTCGCCGGAACTCTTGCCCGCCGCCGGTTCGCCGAGGATTTCCACCGCCGGCACGCCGTTGTAGCGCTGGAGCTTGGGCGAGCCATAGCCCCACTTGCCGGTGGCGAAGGTCGAGAACGCCACCATGTCGCCCTTGTCGTTGCGCACGTACCATTTGTCCAGATCTTCCGGATTCATGCGCGCGTTGGGGCGGCCCTGCAGGTAGACGCGCTTCACGCGACCGCGGTCGATGAAGTCGTTCACGTAGCTGGAGCCCCAGGCGATGGAGATGGTGCTGTTGATGTCCGCCAGCGACACGCCTTGCGCGCGGGCGCGCTCGTCGTCGATCTCGAGCTGGTACTGCGGCTCGTCGTTCAGCCCGTTCGGACGCACGCGTTGCAGCGCCGGGTCCTTGGCGGCCAGCGCCAGGAACTTGTTGCGGGCCTCCATCAGCGCGTCATGCCCCAGGCCGGCCTGGTCCTGCATGTAGAAGTCGAAGCCGGTGGCGTTGCCCAGCTCCTGCACTGCCGGCGGCGCGAAGGCGAAAGCCAGCGAGTCACGGAAGGTGCTGAACTTCGCCTGGGCGCGCTTGGTCAGGTCGAACACGCTGGTGGCGTCGCCCTCGCGCTCCTTGAACGGCTTGAGCAGGATGAACGCCAGGCCCGAGCTCTGGCCGCGGCCGGCGAAGTTGAAGCCGTTCACGGTGAAAAGCGAGCTGACGATCTTGCCCTCGTCGTTGAGCAGGTAGTTCCGCATCTGGTCGAGCACCGCCTGCGTGCGCTCCGCCGTGGCGCCGGCCGGGGTCTGCACCTGGGCGTAGAGCACGCCCTGGTCTTCTTCCGGCAGGAACGAGGTGGGGATGCGCGTGAACAGGAAGGCCATGCCCGCCACGATCAGCACGTAGATGATCAGGTAGGGCACGCGCCGCTTCAGAATGCCGACCACGCTGCGCTCATAGCGCTGCGTGGAGCGGATGAAGCTGCGGTTGAACCAGCCGAAGAAGCCCTTCTTGTGCTCGCCGTGGTCGCCGCGCTCGATCGGCTTGAGCATGGTCGCGCACAGCGCCGGGGTCAAAATCAGCGCCACCAGCACCGAGAGCACCATCGCCGAGACGATCGTGATCGAGAACTGGCGGTAGATCACGCCCGTGGAGCCGCCGAAGAACGCCATCGGCAGGAACACGGCCGACAGCACCAGCGCGATACCGACCAGCGCGCCCTGGATCTGCCCCATCGACTTCCGGGCGGCCTCCTTCGGCCCCAGCCCCTCCTCGGACATCACCCGCTCGACGTTCTCCACCACCACGATGGCATCGTCCACCAGCAGGCCGATGGCGAGCACCATGCCGAACATCGTCAGAGTGTTGATCGAGTAGCCGAACGCGGCCAGCACGCCGAAGGTGCCCAGCAGCACCACCGGCACGGCGATCGTCGGGATCAGCGTGGCGCGGAAGTTCTGCAGGAACAGGTACATCACCAGGAACACGAGCACGATGGCTTCGAGCAGCGTCTTCACCACTTCGTGGATCGAATCGGCGATGACCGGGGTCGTGTCGTACGGGAACACCACCTGCATGCCCGCCGGGAACGACGGCTCGAGCTGGTTCAGCGTGGCGCGGATGGCCTTCACGGTATCCAGCGCGTTGGCGCCCGAGGCCAGCCGGATGGCGATACCCGAGGCCGGGCGGCCGTTGTACTGCGCGTTGATGTTGTAGTCCTGGCCGCCCAGGCCCACGTCGGCCACGTCCTTGAGGCGCACCTGCGAGCCGTCCGGGTTGACCTTCAGCAGGATGTTGCCGAACTGCTCGGCGGTCTGGAGACGGGTCTTGCCGATCACCGACGCGTTGAGCTGCTGCCCGCGCACGGCCGGCAGGCCGCCCAGCTGGCCGGAGGCCACCTGCACGTTCTGCGCCTTGATGGCGTTGCTCACGTCCAGCGGCGCCAGCTGGTAGCTGTTGAGCCGGGCCGGGTCCAGCCAGATGCGCATGGCGTACTGCGAGCCGAAGACCTGGAAGTCACCCACGCCAGCGGTCCGCGAGATCGGGTCCTGGAGGTTCGAGACGATGTAGTTGGACAGATCCTCCCGCGTCAGGCTCGGGTCGGTCGACACCAGGCCGACGATGACCAGGAAGTTCCGCACGGACTTGGTCACGCGGATACCCTGCTGCTGCACTTCCTGCGGCAGCAGCGGCGTGGCCAGCGCGAGCTTGTTCTGGACCTGCACCTGGGCGATGTCCGGGCTGGTGCCCTGCTCGAACGTCACGGTAATGGTCATGCTGCCGTCGGAGTTCGACTCCGACGAGATATAGCGCAGCTTGTCCAGCCCGTTCATCTGCTGTTCGATGACCTGCACCACCGTGTCCTGCACGGTCTGCGCGGACGCGCCGGGGTAGTTCACCGAAATGGCGATGGTCGGCGGCGCGATGGCCGGGTACTGGTTGATGGGCAGCGACCGGATGGCCAGCCCGCCAGCCAGCATGATGACCAGCGCGATCACCCAGGCAAAGATCGGCCGGTCGATGAAGAAATTAGACATGGCGATTCCTCATGCGTCGGTCCCGGTCAGGACTTGGCCGCGCCAGGCGCGGAAGCGGCGGCCGGGGCCGAGGCGGCATTGGCATTGGGGGCCGTAGCGGCGGTGGCGGTGGCGGGGGCTTCCGTGGCCTTGACCTTGGCGCCGGGGCGCACGAACTGGAGGCCTTCCACGATGACGCGGTCGCCGGCCTTCAGGCCGTCCGTGACCAGCCACTTGTCGCCAATCGTCCGGTCGGTCTTCAGCACGCGCTGCTCGACTTCATTGTTGGCATTGACCACCAGCGAGGTGGCCTGGCCCTTGAGGTCGCGCGTGACGCCGCGCTGTGGCGCCAGGATGGCCGAGGTCTTCACGCCTTCGGCCAGCCGCGCGTGCACGAACATGCCCGGGAGCAGTTCGTGGCGCGGGTTCGGGAACACGGCGCGCAGGGTGACGGAACCGGTGCTCGGGTCCACGGACACCTCGGAGAACTCCAGCCGGCCCGCCTCCGGGTAGGTGCTGCCATCCTCGAGCTTCAGCGTCACCCTGGCAGCATTGGTGCCGGCGGCCTGAAGCCGGCCGTCGGCCAGTTCGCGCCGCAGCCGCAGCAGCGTGGTGGACGGTTGCGTCACATCCACGTAGATGGGGTCCAACTGCTGCACGGTGGTCAGCGCGGTGGCCTGGCCGTTGGTGACCAGCGCTCCCTCGGTGACCACCGAGCGGCCGATGCGGCCCGAGATCGGGGACAGCACCTTGGTGTAGCGCAGGTCGATATGGGCGCGGTCCGCCGTCGACTGGGCCTGCAGGTAGGCAGCCTTGGCTTCATCGTGCTGCTGCTTGCTGACTGCTTCGTCGCCCACCAGCCGCCCATAGCGCTCCGCCAGCAGGCGCGCCGACGCCAGCGTGGCATCGGCGCTCTTGGCCGTGGCTTCATAGGTGGCGGGGTCGATCTGGTACAGCTGCTGGCCCTGCTTGACGTCGGAGCCTTCCACGAACAGCCGCTTCAGGATGATGCCGTCCACCTGCGGGCGGACTTCGGCGATACGGAAGGCGGTGGTCCGGCCCGGCAGCGACGAGTCGAGCGTCACGGTCTCGTCCTTCAGCGTGACCACCTTCACTTCGGGCGTCTGGGCTGCGGGCGGCTTGTTTTCCTTGCCACAGGCGGCAAGGACCGAGACGGCGATGGCCAGCATGCCCGGAATCAAAGCACGCCTGGCGCGCATTGCTTGCATAGCGATTTCCTCGAGGATGAAACGGAATGATGTGGCCTGGCCCCGTAGACCAGGCGGGCGCCACGGCGCAGCGCGTGGACGCAAGTGGCGTGCCGGGTCGCCGGCACGAAATTCGGTCGTCGGGTTCAGCGGATTGTCGCCATGGGCCCCTGCTTTCGCCATTTGCTGGCCTGGAGGAAAACACAAGACCGGCCGCGCCGCGCGCGCGTATCCGGCCGCAGGAGGTTCGTGGAACCGCCCTGCTCCCCGTATTCTGAAATGTCCTGCACGTTGCTTCGCTTGTCCGGATCACCGTGCTTCGCGCAAGCCCGTGCGCCGATCTGAACGTCGCGCTACGTCTTGCCGGCCGCCACAATAATCGGTTTTCCCGATGCCTGCTGGCGGCGCATTGCCACGGTAATGTCTGCACTGCACGGCGGCACCCGATGTATTAGGGTAAAGACAACCGTCTCCTCCAGGGAAGCCGTCGCCGTCGTGATGCAATGCAGCATTCGGCTCACGGGATTGCAACTAGTTCCATAGCCGAATGACGAGTTGCGCGTCATCGTACCAGCTTGAAGAAGAATCTGGATGACAGAACTTGTCGTGTAATGCACTGAAATACAGAGCAGGTAACTGAATCGCGCCCATTTGAGCGCATTATGCGTCACTTTTACAGCGCCGGAGACCGATCCCCTTGACCGGCAAGCGCACTGTCCGCAGCCATGTAGGACGCCGCCCAATGGAATGCTTCTTGCGCCTTGACGCACATCCAGAGCACATCCAGAGACTAGGAGACGTCATCATGAAAGTGCGCATGCTACCCGGCGTATTGATTGTCGCCGGCTCGCTGGCCGTCGTCACCGTGACGACACCGGTACTGGTGTCGGCGGCGGGTGCCGATGCCGACACACCGTCATCGACCGGCCGTACCGCCGCGCCGCGCGACACCGCCGCGGCCACGGACAACGCAATCACGTCGAACGTCAAGGCGCGGCTCGCCTCGGCCAAGGGGCTCGATGCCCAGCGGATCACCGTCAACACCGTGGACGGCGTGGTGCGGCTGGAAGGCACCGTCCGCAATGAATCCCAGCGCGCGCTGGCCTTGCAGGCCGCCAGGGAGGTGCGCGGGGTGACCGCCGTATCCGATGAGATGCGTGCGGCGACGACGGTACCCTGATCCGATCGACCAGATATTTGTGGCGTAGCTGCAATAAGAAACGCCCCCGTTTGACCGGGGGCGTTTCTTATTGTCGATCCGATCGACGATCAGGCGCCATCGAGATAGCGGTTGCGCTCGCCGAGGGGCCGGCCGAGGTTCGGCGTGGTCCAGCGCATGTCGCCCTGATAGGCGGCCGTGCCGTAACTGCGATTGCTCGTGGTCGCCGCGCCCGGCACAAGATCGTACTTTTGCGAAGGCATCTGCATCTGCTGCTGTTGCTGCGGGGCCAGATCCTGCCGCGTCGATTGCACGGCGCCCTGCGAATACGGATCGAACTTGTCCCCCGCACGCGCGCCGCTGGTCGAGGGATCGACCGGCGTGGCCGTTGCACCGCCCTGCGTGTACGGGTCGCGCGGGCCCGGCGTCATCTGCGCAAGGGCCGACACCGACATCAACGCCAGCGCTCCGGCGGCCAACACACTGCTGGCCCGCATCGTCTTCATCGTCTTCATGGCTTACCTCCACATGGCGAATCGATTGCGGCGCGAAGGAAATCGCCACCGCTCCCTTCATGACGTAGCGAAAGCCGTGCCGGTCGCTCACGTGCGGTGCCAGGCGCCCCGGAGGCCGCGTGCCGGCTGACCGGCGCACCGGAATTACAACCGCTGGGTAAGCCGTGCATTGGCGTCTTGTCGGCAACGTGCGTGTAACAAGACGTATCTTTCCCGCATATCACGGTATTTAAGTCTGTGTTCAGGTTTCGTCCTCAGTGACCACTTGTACGGCGCGGTCATTAATAAGAACGATTCGCATTTACTTTAGGATGGGCGCCTCGTTGAAAACGGTACATCCCCGCCAGGGGAACGCATGGCCCTTCCCATGGAGTTCACATGACAGTGATCGACGATCGCACGCCCCCTGCCCGCGCGGACACACCCCCTGCGCACGATGCGCCCGGCACGGTTCTCCACACCTTCATCGCCCAACGGCGCAGCCTGCTACACGTGGCCACCCGCATTCTGGGCTGCCCCTGTCAGGCCGAGGACGTGTTGCACGACGCGTTTCTCAAGCTCTGCCAGGACCCCTGCCCCGAAGCCTTGCGCTGCGAGGCCAGCTACATCAGCCGGGTGGTGCGCAATCTCGCGCTGGATAGCTACCGGCGCCAACAATTGGAGAAGCGGCTTTTCATCGGCGACGTTCCCGAGCAGGACGCACCGCTCGACACCAACTCGCCGGACTGCATCGCGATGGCGCAGGAGCAGGCCACCTGCCTGCGTGACGCGATGCGGCGCCTGCCCTCGCGCACGCGCGACGCCGTGGTGCAGTACTACTACGAGGACCAGACGCAGAAGCGCATTGCCGAGCGGCTGGGCATCTCGGCCACGATGGTCAACTTCATCCTCCAGGATGCGCGCAGCGCCCTCAGCGCGATGAATATCGCGCGCTGATGCGCGGCTGCGCGATGCACGTCGCGCGCTGCCCCTGCGGACGCGCGGCGGATGCCACGCGCGCCGCCCTCCATCCGTTTTCCTGAAACGCCACACGTGCACGCGTCATGCGTGCCTCGCGCGTGCCCGTGCACGCGTAGCACGGCTTTGATGACGCGAGCCCGCACAGCCCCGCATGTTTTAAGTGAATGACATGGCCGAACTAAACGAATTACGAGGCCATTCGTCTTGATGGATATCCCCCCTTCCACTGCGGAAGCCTTTCTGTTTTCGCGATCCACCAGGGCTAAACATGAGCAATGAAGATCCTTATGACTTTATCGGCGTCGGACTGGGCCCGTTCAATCTCGGCCTCGCGTGCCTGGCCGATCCGCTGCCCGGCGTACGCAGCCTGTTCCTCGAGAAGAAGGAAGCGTTCGGCTGGCACACGGGCATGCTCGTGGACGGCACGACGTTGCAGAACCCGTTCCTGGCCGACCTCGTGTCGATGGCAGACCCCACCAGCCGCTTCAGCTACCTGAACTACTGCAAGCAGCAGGGCCGCATCTACCACTACTACATCCGCGAGAACTTCTACCTGACGCGTCAGGAATACGACCGCTACTGCAAGTGGGCCGCCGGGCAGCTGCCCAACGTGCGCTATCGGCAGGACGTGCTCGACATCCGCCACGACCCGTCCCTGCCCGGCTATGTGGTGAGCGGCGTCGACACCCACACCGGCACGCCGTTCCGGCATCGCGCGCGGCGGCTCGTGCTCGGCATCGGCAGCACGCCGAACCTGCCCGCCTGCTGCGCGGGCGAGCATGCGCCGATCCACACCTCCGCCTATCTCGCCAACAAGCGCTGGCTCCAGCAGCGCCGCACCATCACCGTCATCGGCAGTGGCCAGAGCGGCGCCGAGGTCTATCACGACCTGCTCAAGGACTGCGACACCCACGGCTACACGCTGAACTGGGTGACCCGCTCGCCGCGCTTCTTCCAGATGGAAAACGCCAAGCTCACGCTGGAGCTGATCTCGCCCGCCTACAGCGACCACTTCTACGACCTGGGCGAGTCCGTGAAGACGCGCGTGCTGGAGGACCAGCGCAGCATCTACAACGGCATCAACAAGACGCTGATCGACCAGATCTACGACACGCTCGACGAAAAGCGCCACCGCGCCGGGGCCCGCACGCAACTGCTGACCAACCTCGCGCTGGACGGCATGCGCTTCGACCTCGCCGCGCGGCAGTACGAGATGACGTTCCGCCACATGGACCTGGGCGACGCCTACCGCCACGTGGCCGACGGTGTGGTCATGGCCACCGGCTACACGCATCGCGTGCCGGCCTTCATCGACGGCATTCGCGAACGCATCCGCTGGGACGCGGCTGGGCGCTACCAGCAGGCGCGCAACTTCGCGGTGGACGTGCATGGCGACGAGATTTTCGTGCAGAACGCGGGCTTCCACAGCCACGGCCTGACCAACCCGGACCTGGGCATGGCTTGCCATCGCAATGCGCGGCTGCTGTACGCGCTGACCGGCGTGGACCACTATCGCGCCGAGGCACGCACCACGTTCCAGGACTTCGCCCCGCGCGCCAACAGCGGCTTCGAGCGGATCGAGGCGGCGGAAGCCGCGGCAACCGTGCCGGCCCCCGGCAATGGCACGCCCCTGCCGGCCCATCCGCCGCAGCCGGCGCTGGCGCAATGGGTCACGGTGGCGGGATAGATCATGAGCCTGCGACTCACCATCGTCATCATGTCCGCGTTTGGCGTCATCAGCGACGCCATCCTGATCGCGTTCTACCCGCAGTTCTTCGAAGTGCGCTACGGCATCACCAGCCCGGTGCACGTGGGCGCCTACATCGCCGCCATCTCCATCGCCGTGATGTGCACGCTGCCGTTCTGGGCGCGCGTGGCGCGGCGTGTGGAGACCATGCACCTGCTGGTCTACACCCAGCTCGTGGCCGGCACCTTCGGCGCGCTGAGCGCGTGGGCGGAGACGGTCACCGCCTTCTGGGTGCTGACCATGCTGATGTTCATGACCAAGAGCAGCTACCTGCTGATGTTCCCGTACCTGATGCGGCTCGAGAAAGCCGAGGCGCACGGCGCCACCATCGGCCTGCTGTCGGTGGTGGTGCATATCGGCGGCATCTTCGGGGCGATGGCGGGCGGGATGGCACTCCAGCAGTTCGGCCCGCGCACCTGCCTGTGGATGATGGCCGCCGGCGACTTCGTACAGATGGCGCTGTGCATCTACCTGATCCGCACCGGCCGGGTGGTGCGCGTGCTGGGCACCGATGCGGCCCAGCCGGCGGCGGGCAGTCCTGCCAGCGCGGCGCGGCGCGGCACGCTGGGGCTGATCCTGCGCCTGAGCCTGTTGATGCTGCTGTTCGACTTCAGCGCCTACCTCGTCCGCCCGTTCTTCTCGGTGTACTGGGAGCAGATCTCCGGCATGCACAACCAGATGCTGACGGGACTGGTGTTCGCGATTCCGGGCGTAGTCGCACTGGTGGCGCTGATCGCCAACAAGCGGGCCACGCGGGACGGGCGCAAGCTGCTCGACCATACGCTCGGCAACCTGCTGCTTGGCACGGTGGGCCTGCTGTTGCAGGCGGCGCCGTCACCGGCGCTGGTGCTGATCGGGCGCTGCCTGTACGGGTGGTCGCTGTTCCAGGTCATCGTGAAGCTTGAGGTCACGCTGTTCAAGGTGAGCACACCGAACGCCTACGCCAAGGACTTCAGCATCGCCAACTTCTTCCAGAACCTGGGGGTGCTGTTGTCGTCGTTCGGCGCCGGGCTGATCGTGAGCCGCTTCGGCATCGAGGTCACCTTCGTGCTGGCCGCTGCCGGCATGCTGCTGACCGCCGCGCTGGACCGCTGGGCCTTCGGCGTGGATCGCCGCCACGCGGCGCCGGCCGCGCTGCCTGAGACCGATGCGGCGGACACCGCCGGACTTGCCGGAGCGCCCCATGCAAGCTGACCGCTGGGACATCACCCATGGCGGCGCGGAGCCGATTCCGGCCGCGCTGCGCCCGTCGCTCCATCCGGGCATGACGATCCGGGCGCTGTCGCTCGACCATGACATCGGCCTGCTCCATCGCTGGTTCACCATGGACTACGCGCGCTTCTGGAACATGCAGGACCTGACGCTGGACGAGACCCGCCGCTTCTACGCGGACCTGCTCGCGAGCGGCCACGGCGGCGCCTACATGGGTCTCTGCGAAGGGGCACCGGCCTTCCTGATCGAATGCTACGACCCTGCGCACGAGCCCGTGGGCGCGCACTTCGCGCCGCGCGCCAGCGACATCGGCATGCATTTCTTCGTCGGCCCGCCGGCCGCGCCGATCCGCCACTTCACGCGCGACGTGCTGCGCCACGTCATGGCGCACACCTTCTACGCGCTGGGCGCCCAGCGCGTAGTGGTGGAGCCCGACGCGCGCAACGACAAGGTCCATGCCCTGAACCGCGCTGTGGGCTTCGCCTACGACCGCCAGATCACCCTGCCGCCGAAGACCGCCTGGCTGGCCTTCTGCACCCGCCCCGATTTCGAACGATCCATCCGAGGAGATTTCACCGATGAACGCCCCGCTTGACGCCACCATCCACGCCACGCTGCAAGCCCAGACCACGCGCGAGCCGCGCCACGTGATCAGCCACCTCGAACCGGCCGTCTGGGCCAAGGTGAACCGCCTGCTCGTGCGCAAGGCCATCGCCGAATACGCGCACGAGGTGGTCATCACGCCGGCGGCGCAAGGCGCGGCCGATGCAGACGGCTGGACCCGCTACCGCATCGACGCCGACACGCCCAACTGCCACTACACCTTCGACGGCCAGCCGATGGCCCTGCGCCACTGGCGCATCGACCCGGCCAGCATCGAGCGCGTGCTCGACGGCGCCAACGCGCCGCTGGACGCGCTGACCTTCATCAACGACTTCAAGCACACGCTCGGCATTCCCGCCGACAAGCTGCCGATCTACCTGGACGAGATCAGCAGCACCCTGTTCGGCGCCGCCTACAAGCACAACCCGCAGGCGCCGAGCGCCGAGACCCTGCTCGACGCGGACTTCCAGACCTATGAGTGGGCGATGATCGAAGGCCATCCGGGCTTCGTGGCGAACAACGGCCGGCTGGGCTTCGATGCCGAGGACTACCGCGCCTTCGCCCCGGAAACCGGCTCGCGCTTCGCCGTGATCTGGCTGGCAGTGCATCGTGACAACGCCCACTTCGCCAGCATTCCCGGGCTGGACTACGAGGCCCACATGGCGAGCGAACTGGGCGAAGCCCGCCTGGCCGCGTTCCGCCAGGCGCTGGAGGCGGCCGACGTGGCGCCCGAGGATTACCTCTACATGCCGGCCCACCCGTGGCAGTGGTTCAACAAGCTCAGCATCGCGTTTGCCGCCGATGTGGCCAATCGCAAGATCATCCCACTCGGCTACAGCGACGACCTGTACACCGCCCAGCAGTCGGTGCGCACGTACTTCAACGCGTCCCGGCCGGACAAGTGCTATGTGAAGACCTCGCTGTCGGTACTGAACATGGGCTTCATGCGCGGGCTGTCGCCGTACTACATGGCTGGCACGCCCGCCATCAACGCCTTTCTGGACGGACTGATCAACGACGATGCCACGCTGCGCGGCTACGGCTTCAGCATCCTGCGCGAGGTGGCGTCCGTCGGCTATCGCAACCGCTACTACGAGGCTGCGCTCGAGATGGACAGCCCCTACAAGAAGATGCTGTCCGCGCTCTGGCGTGAAAGCCCGCTCGGCAAGCTCCGCGAGGGCGAGCGGCTGATGACGATGGCCGCGCTGCTCCACACCGACCCGCAGGGCGACGCCCTGCTGCCGGCGCTGATCCGCCGCTCGGGGCTCTCCGCGCGGACGTGGCTGCGCCAGTACCTGCGTGCCTATCTCGAACCGCTGATGCACTGCTTCTACGCGCACGACCTTGTGTTCATGCCGCACTGCGAGAACCTGATCCTGGTGCTGGAGGGCCACACCGTCACGCGCGTGTTCATGAAGGACATCGCGGAGGAGTCGGCCATCCTGAACAAGGACGCGGTGCTGCCCGAAGGCATCCAGCGGCTCGCCGTGGACGTGCCCGAGAACTACAAGCTGCTCGGTATCTTCATCGACGTATTCGACGGCGTGTTCCGGCACATGGCGCAGATCCTGGTGGAGGGCGGCAGCTGCTCCGAGGATGATTTCTGGCAGGTGGTGGCCGACAGCGCGCACGACTACCAGGCGGCGCATCCCGAGTTGCAGCACAAGTTTGCGCGCTACGACTTCTTCGCGCCGGACTTCCTGCACTCGTGCCTGAACCGGCTGCAGCTCAAGAACAATCTGCAGATGGTGAACCTGGCAGATCCGGCGTCGAGCCTGACCATGGCGGGGTCCCTGCCCAACCCGGTGGCCGGCCGCGCCCGCTCCGCCGACGTCAAGGCGGCTGCCTGATGCTCGCGCCCGCGCCGGACCGGCTCCACGCACTGTTGGCCACGGCGGCGCGCGTGGTGCCGGGACTCGACGGCACGATCGGCGAGATCGGCGACGGGCGCGCGTGGAGTGAGGCACGCGCCGGGGACATCGCACCGATGGTGCGGCACCTCGGCGCGCATCACCCCGAAGCCGGAGCCCACTATTGGTCACTTCGTGCGTGGGGATTGCATATCTGGCAGCCGGTGTACCTCGGCGTGGTCGGCGTGCATTGCTGTGCGTGCACGCCGGATCTCTCGGCGTTGTCCCAGCGTACCGAGGCGGGGGGCATCCACGGTTTCCGCGTCGCGCCGCATGCGCCGCGCGTCGATACGGAGGATGACGGGCTGCGGCGCGTCGCCCGCCAGATCGCGGAAGGCTGGACCCGGCTGCATGCGCAATGGCGGGAGGTCGGCCCGCTGCCGGTGAAGGCCGCCGGCAGATTGCTGGCCGATTGCGTACTCGGCGCCTTGCTGTGCGTGCAGCGCGAGCGCATCGACTGGGATACGCCGCGCATGCATGCGCTGGGACAACGCTGGCTCGAAGCCATCGGTCTCGGCGGCGAATGCGGCTTCCTCACCTTCCGCGACGGCGGCGGTACAGAACGGCTCGCGCTCGCCCGCAAGGGTTGCTGCCTCCACTATCGCCGCGCCGACGGCGAGATGTGTACCACCTGCCCGCGCCAGCGCGTGCCCGAGCGCCTGGCACGACTCGCTGCCCGCGACGGGCCCTAGCCCGCCCGCGTCCTACCTCTCGCTTTTTTCTGATTTTTCCTCGTATGCGTCCGCCATACGCGGCGGCGCTCATCCGTGCAAGGAGAACACCCATGTCCGATCTGAGTCAGTCCTCCCACTTCGAAGCGGAGGCCCTGCAATTATCGGTGGCAAGTTATTGCGATGACGATGTGTTTGCGATGGAAATGGAACGCATATTCCGGCGCAGCTCGACCTATATCGGCCACGACCGCATGGTCCCCGACCAGGGCGACTGGCGCGCGCTGGGCCATGAAGACAACGCGCGCGTCCTGGTGCGCACCGACCATGGCGTGGAATTGATCTCGAACGTCTGCCGGCATCGGCAGGCGCTCATGCTCGGCCAGTACGGACCCGGCGCGACTGCCGGCAACGGCCAGGGCAACCTGCGCGAGCGCGGCGGCAACATCGTCTGCCCGCTCCATGGCTGGACCTACGACAGCAGCGGCCAGTTGATCGGCGCACCGCAATTTCCTGAAAAACCATGCCGGAACCTGGAGCGCTTTCCGCTCCAGAACGTGAATGGCTTCCTGTTCGAGGGCCCGCGCAATGCCGCCCACGACCTGCGCGGCCTGTTCGACCGGCCGGAACTCGATTTTGGCGACTACGTACTCGACCACGTGGAAATGCACCGTTGCGACTGCAACTGGAAGACCTTCGTCGAGATCTACAACGACGACTATCATATCGGCCCCTTCCACCCAGGACTGGGCCGCTACGTGCATAGCGAGGGATTGAGCTGGGAATATGGAGACTGGTACAGCGTGCAGCGGATTGACGTGCACCCGACGCTGGAAATCGCGGGCACCGACACATATCGAACCTGGCATGAGCGACTGCTCGCTTACGGCGACGGCCGCGTACCTGACTTTGGCGCGATCTGGGCGACCTATTATCCGACCCATATGATCGAGGTCTTCCCGTACGCGCTGGTGTTGTCGACGCTATATCCCAAGGGCGTTCACGAGACGATGAACGTCATCGAGTTTTATTACCCGGAGGAGCTGGCCGCGTTCGACCGCGAACTGGTGGAAGCACATCGCGCCGCCTATATGGAAACAGCGATCGAGGACGACGAGATTGCCGAGCGCGTAGACGCCGGCCGGCGCGCGCTATATCGGCAAGGAAAGACCGATGCGGGTCCGTACCAGACCCCGCTGGAGGACGGCATGCGTCATTTCCACGGCTGGTATCGGAAGTTGATGGATACGCCGGTCGCAGCACCGATGCCGGTACGCGAACCAGCGGCCACGGCACGGCGAACGATTCCAATTGCACGTGCCGTGTGCTGAATTGGACGCCCAAAAAGCAAAACCCCCAGCCTTTTGGGGCTGGGGGTTTTGGGTATAAGAGCCTGGCGATGACCTACTTTCACACGGGTAGTCCGCACTATCATCGGCGCAAAGTCGTTTCAC
>NZ_CAJPVH010000067.1 GCF_905397395.1 Cupriavidus campinensis | reverse complement strand
ATCGCCCCGGTGGCGCCGCCCGGGCCCGGCCTGTATTCGGCGGCGACCATCGAGCGCGGCCGGCTGGTAGCCGCCGCCGGCGACTGCGCGGTGTGCCATACGGCGCCAGGCGGCACGCGCAATGCCGGTGGGCTGGCGCTCGAAACGCCGTTCGGCACCGTCTATACCACCAACATCACGCCCGACGCCGAGACCGGCATCGGCAACTGGTCCTACGCGGCGTTCGAGCGCGCCATGCGCGAAGGCATCCATCGCGATGGCCGCCGGCTCTATCCGGCCTTCCCGTACACGGCGTTTGCCAAGGTCAGCGATGCCGACATGCAGGCGCTCTATGCCTACCTGATGGCCGCCGACCCGGTGGTATCGCGCCCACCCGAAACGCAACTGGCGTTCCCGTTCAACGCCCGGCCGCTGCTGGCTGGATGGAACATGCTGTTCCACCGCAACGAGCAATACGTACCGGACACCTCGCGCTCCGCACAATGGAATCGCGGCGCGTATCTGGCCGATGGACTGGGCCACTGCAGCGCGTGCCACTCGCCGCGCAACGCCCTGGGCGGCGAGCGGGGTGGCAGGGCCTATCTGACTGGCGGCGAAGCGGAGGGTTGGGAAGCGCCGGCCTTGACGGCACTCTCGAAGGCGCCAGTGCCGTGGACCGAGGACGACCTGTTCCAGTACTTGCGCACCGGCTTTGCCGCCCGGCACGGTGCCGCGGCGGGCCCGATGGCCCCGGTGGTGGAGAGCCTGCGTGAACTGCCGGAAGGCGATGTGCGCGCGATCGCCCATTACGTTGCATCGCTCAACCCGGCCTCGCCCACGCAGGCAGGGACGCAGCAGGCCGCGGCGGCGCAGGTGGCGGCAGTAGAAGCCCGCAGCGCCGCAGCCGCCCTGCGGCTCTCCGGCACAACGGACAGGCTGTACCAGAATGCGTGCGCGGTATGCCACCAGGGCAACGCCGGCGTGCCGCAGTTCGGCGAGAAGCCTTCACTGGCCCTGAACACCAATCTGCACAGCGCGCGCCCGGACAACGTGATCCAGGTCGTGCTGCATGGTGCCTCGGCACCGCCGCACGCCGGCATCGGCTATATGCCCGGCTTTGCGGACAGCCTCGACGATGCCCAGGTGAGTGCGCTCGTGCACTACCTGCGGGAACGATTTGCACCGGACCAGCCCCGCTGGGATGGGGTGGAAGACACCGTCGCGAGGCTCCGCAAGTCCTCGCATTGAAGCAGGCCGTAGAGAAGCACAAGCAGCACACAGAATCGATGCCAAATCGATCACATGACGGCTGGCGCGGACTTTGCGACAACGCAGAGCCGCCCGGCGGCCAGATCCCGGGTAGACAAAGCACGGCGAAGACGCCATAAGGAGCGACAATGCAATCCCCGTATCAAGACACCGAGGCTGCCCTGCCCCCCGTGGCGGCCCCGACTTCCGCCACGTACCGCAAGGCTCACCCCATGGGCGACAGTTCCGATCGATCCGCTGGCCACACCTCGGCCGCTGCTGTGTCCCTGGAGAACGGCATCGAGGCGGCGGGCGTGGGCAAGTTCCAGTATCGATTGTTCGTCATCTTCGGGCTGGTATGGCTGGCCGATGCCATGCAGGTGCTGTCCATCGGCTTCAGCGCCCCGTCGATTGCCAAGACGTTCGGCATCACCGTGCCCCAGGCGCTGCAAACCGGCACGTTCTTCTTCGTCGGCATGCTGGTGGGGGCGTTCTTCTTCGGGCGCCTGGCAGACCGTATCGGCCGGCGGCCCGTGCTGATGATGGCGGTGGTCATCGACGCGCTGTGCGGCGTCGCCTCCGCCTTCGCACCGGACATGACCTGGCTGCTGGTGCTGCGCCTGCTCACGGGGATTGGCGTCGGCGGCACGCTGCCTGTCGACTACACCATGATGGCGGAATTCCTGCCGCGTGATCGCCGTGGCCGCTGGCTGGTCTTGCTGGAATCCTTCTGGGCGCTCGGCACCATCTGCCTGGCCTTGCTGGCGCTCGCGGCCCTGGCCTATGGCGACCAGGCCTGGCGCGTGATCTTCCTCGTCACCGGCGTTCCTGCGCTGATTGGCGTAATCCTGCGCTTCTATATTCCGGAATCGCCGATGTTCCTCAACCGGAGCGGAAGATCCGACGAAGCGCGCAAGGTTTTGGAGCGTGTGGCGAAGGTGAACGGCAGGCAGGTAGACATCCCGCCGCTGCAGGCGGAGCGCGTCGAGCCAAAGTCGGTCTTTGCGCTGTTCTCGGGCAGTCTGCGCCGTCGCAGCCTCGCCTTGCTCGCGGCATGGGCGCTCATCTCCATTGCGTACTATGGCGTGTTCGTCTACCTGCCGATCAAGCTCGGCGCCGAAGGGTTCGCCTTCATGCGCGGGCAGGTGTTCCTGGTGGTTCTCGCCATCGTCCAGCTTCCCGGCTTCGCGCTGTCCGCTTACGGCGTTGAGCGCTGGGGCCGCAAGCCCACCCTGATCGGCTTCCTGCTGCTCAGTGCGGCCGGCTGCATGCTGTACAGCTTCGGCACCGATCCCATCGTGGTGGTCGGCTCGACCCTGCTCATGAGCTTCTCGCTGCTGGGCACGTGGGGCGCGCTCTATGCCTTCACCCCCGAGGTCTATCCCACCGACCTGCGGGCGACGGGCATGGGCACCTGCGGCGCCGTGGCGCGCTTCGGCGGACTGTTCGCGCCCGCGATCATCGCCCCCGTGATGGCCACGCATTTCACACTGGCGCTGGCCCTGATCTCCAGCATGCTGCTCGCCGGTGCATTCGCCATCGGCGCCGTCAACGTGGAGTCGAAGAACCGCGCGCTGGACTAAGGCGACGGAACAGGCGGCCCGCCTCTGGCCGCCTATTCCAGTCTATTCCGCCTGGGGTACCAGATGTGGGGACGGCGTTCTCGGGAGCAGCGCGAAGGCGATCTGCATCAGACCCACGGTCAATCCCAGGGCGGCGCCAACCTTCCACGCAAGCGCATAGTTCTGCATCAGGTCGTAGAGCCAGCCGCCCCCAAAGGCGCCGATAAAGCTGCCGATCTGGTGACTGAAGAACGCCACGCCGGCGATCATCGCCTGCCAGCGCAGGCCGAACGTCTGCGCAATCCATCCTTGCACCAGCGGCGACACGCCCAGCCAGAGAAACCCCATGACCCCGGAGAACACCAGCGTGCTTTCCGGGGTCGGCAGGGTGTGGAAGAACCAGATGAAGCCGAGGGACCGGCAGATATAGATGCCGCCGAGCAACAGCAGCTTGTTGACGCGCCCGCCTGCCCATCCGAAGAACAGGCTGCCCAGCACGTTGAAACCGCCGATCATGCCGAGTGCCTTGGCGGACAGCATCGGGTCCATGCCGCAGATGTCGAGGTAGGCGGGAAGATGCGTCGTCAGGAACACGAGTTGCATCCCGCAGACGGTGTAGGCCAGCGCCATGACCACGAACGGCGGATGCCGCAGCGCGCCCATTAGAGCCTGACGGCCGCTCAGCTCCGGCTGCGCCCGTGCGGGCGCCTGGCGCGATGTGTCAGTGCGGCCAGCAAACCAGGCGGCGGGCAACATCACCAGCGCCAGCAGCACAAAGGCGGCCACGCCCATGCGCCAGCCCCATTCGCTGGCGATGCTTTGCCCCAGCGGCGCGGCGATCATCGCCCCGAGCGAGCCGCAGGCCGACACGCAGCCGAGCACAAGGCTGCGCACCTGAAGGCTCACGGCGCTTGATGCCGCGGCCATCGCCATCGCCGTGCCAGTGGAAGCCATCGCCATGCCGATCAGCACGCCGGCGCCCAGCACCACCGCCCAGAGTCCTTGGGACGTGGCAAGCAGCACCAGCCCGATCAGGTACAGCAACGCGCCCCCCACCATCAGCGGACGGAACCCGGTTCTTACCGCCAGCGCGCCGGCAAACGGCTGCAACACGCCCCAGGTAAGGTTTTGTACCGCCACGGCGATCGTGAAATCGCCCACGGAAATCCCGATGTCGCGCGTCAGCGGCGGCACGAAAATGCCCAGGCTCTGCCGCAGCCCCATGGCGAGCGACAGCATGACCGAGGCACCAATCAGGATGGGCAAGGCGGGACGCAGCGAGGCGAGACGAGACATGCGGAGGCTCTTGTTATTAGCGGCCTGCGTGCAGGCCGGAAGCACCATTTTCGTTGAATCGTCAATGAAAATACATCCTCGGGAATACCGATGAAGCGCTGCCCTGCAGAATAGGGGCGCCGCATTACACTCTTGGCCATGCACCCCATCCCCCAACCCTCTCCAGTCCCCCTCATTTCCTACTTCTGGAGTGACGATGCCATCCGCAGCCGGAGTGTGAGTGACGTCGTGTTATCCGGCACGGTCGAGATTCCCGAGCCGCCCGCCCGCCTGCGCGCGGATTGGGAGCGGGAAATCGCGTCCAATATGACGCTGGAGCCCGGTGACGTCGAGCCGATGTCCCTGCCACGGGCCCGCATGCGCTGGCCCGATTACCCGGACTGTGTACAGGCGGTTTCAGATTGGGCGAGCAGGTTCGGCATGCCTTTGTCGAACGACATCGCGCTCATGGCTTGCCACGGCGCGCGGTATCACCATGATGGAGAGCAATATGGCGGCCTCGCCTTCTGCAATCTCTTCCTGAGTGAGGACAAGGGGCTGGACGTCCATTTTCCAGCGCTGGATCTTCGCATCCCCCTGCGCCGGGGGACGGTAATGATCTTCGATACCTGCCAGCCGCATGGCGTGATTCGGCGCGGCAGCCACGGCTTCGATCTGGCCGACTTTCCCGCGGACCACGATTGGACACAGCTATTCCTGTCCTGGGAGCTTCCCGTCGAAAGTGCCCCTGTCGAACAGGCGCTCCACGTGAAATTCGATATTGACCCGGCCACCGCCGCGACCCTGCATGCCGAGCAAGTCCGGCGCCATGGCGAAAGAGTCAACGTCCGCCACGACTCCGGCCAGTGGCGGCCAGCTGACTGACCGCATCAGTCGCCGGCTGCGTCAAATGCCTGCCGTATCCCGATACCTGCTTCATATCGGTCACCTCGACCTCGCCCCTACCCATGTCGGGGAGGGTAGCCGAGGCCCCCCGCCGATATGCTCGTCCCCCTGATCTGACCAACAGCCAGCAGGGAGCCGTACATGGACTTGCGATTCACCCGAGCCGAACAGGATTTCCGCGAGGAAGTCCGCGCCTTCGTGCGGAGCCACCTGCCCGCCGACATCGCCGACAAGGTCCGCAACCACCAACGTCTGGGCAAGGACGACTTCGTGCGGTGGCATCGGATCCTCCAGGCGCATGGCTGGGGCGCGCCGAACTGGCCGGTCGAGTACGGCGGCACGGGCTGGAACGCCCTGCAACGGCTGATCTTCGAGATCGAGACCTTTAACGCCGACGCCCCGCGTCTGCTGCCGACCGGCCTGGCCATGATCGGCCCGGTGCTGCAGAAGTACGGAAACGCCGCACAGAAGGCCCACTTCCTGCCGCGCATTCCGACCATGGAGGACTTCTGGTGCCAGGGCTATTCGGAGCCCGGCGCGGGGTCCGACCTCGCCTCGCTGACGATGCGCGCCGTGCGCCAGGGCGATCGCTATATCGTGACCGGCCAGAAGACGTGGACGTCTTATGCGCAGTACGCCGACTGGATCTTCTGCCTCGTCCGCACCGATGGCGAGGCGAAGCCCCAGGACGGCATCTCGATGCTGTTGATCGACATGAAGAGCCCCGGCGTGACGATCCGCCCGATTACCACCCTCGACGGCGGCCACGACGTCAACGAAACGTGGTTCGAAGACGTGGAGGTGCCGGTCGAGAACCTGGTGGGCGAGGAGAACCGTGGCTGGACCTACGCCAAGTACCTGCTGGGCCATGAGCGCACGTCCATCGCGGGGATCGGCCATTGCCATCGCGAGATGCGCCTGCTCAAGCACTACGCCACCCAGGCTACTGACGGCAAGGGCCGGCGGATGATCGACGATGTGCGCATGCGCGACAAGATCGCCCGGCTCGAGATGGACCTGATGGCCATGGAAATGCTCCTGCTGCGCGTGGCCACGCAGGAAGGTGGCCGTGGCCCCGGTCCGGAAGCCTCGATCCTGAAGATCCGCGGCTCCGAGCTGCAACAGGACATCGCCATGCTGCAACTGGAGGTGGCGGGCCCGAACGCGTGGCCGTACGCGCCGGCGTGGCGCGAGGCGGGCGTCGTGCAGCCGGTCAGCGGGCCTGACTGGGCATCGCCGGCTGCGGCCAGCTACTTCGATATGCGCAAGACGTCGATCTACGGCGGCGCCAACGAGGTGCAGAAGAACATCATCGCCAAGATGATCATCGGATTCTGAAGGGAGACACAGTCATGGACTTCCACTACAGCGAAGAACAGCAGATGCTGGCGGACAGCCTGCGGCGTTTCGTCGAGGCCGAATATCCCTTCGCACGGCGCCGGGAGATCGCCCGCCACGGCGGCGCGTTCGATCGTGGCATCTGGGCGGCGCTGGCCGAGATGGGCGTGCTGGGCCTCACCGTGCCAGCCGACTTCGGCGGCTTTGGCGAAGGGCCGGCCAGCCAGTTGGTGGTGCACCGGGAACTGGGGCGCGGGCTGGTGTCCGAACCCGTGATCCCGAGCGCGGTGGTCGGCACGGCCCTGCTCGGCAAGCATGGCAGCGCGGCGCAACAGGCGGCATGGCTGCCGGCGCTTGCCAGCGGCGAACGCGTGCTCGCCCTCGCCTATCTCGAACCGGGCACGCGTTATCGCCCGGAAGCCGCCCAGGCCACGGCCGTGCATAACGGCGACGGCTATCGGCTCGATGGCGTCAAGTCGCTGGTCTGGCATGGCGATGCGGCGGACACCTATCTGGTCAGCGCACGGCTCCCGGCGCCCGAGGGCGATCTCGCGTTGTTCCTGGTGCCGCGCGATGCCGAAGGGCTGCACGTCACCAGCTATCCGACCATGGACGGCCTGCGCGGCGCCGACCTGCGGCTGCAGGGCGTGACGGTGCCAGCCAGTGCGCGGGTAGGGTGCGCCGATGCCGGCCTGGCCGCGCTCGAACATGGTCTCGACCACGGCATTGCGGCACAATGCGCCGCCGCAGTGGGGGCGATGGAGCGCCTGATCGAACTGACGGGCGAATACCTTCGCACGCGCCGGCAGTTCGGCACGCCACTCGCCACGTTCCAGGCCTTGCAGCACCGCATGGCCGAGATGCTGGTACACAAGGAACTCGCGCTGTCGATGGCGTACGTGGCCGCGCGGGCGCTCGACGAGACCGATGCCGCTGCACGCAGGCGCATGCTCGCCGGCGCCAAGGTAGTGGTGGCCCGGGCGGCGCGTTTCGTCGGCCAGCAAGCCGTGCAACTCCACGGCGGCATGGGCATGACCGACGAACTGGAGGTCGGCGACTACTTCAAGCAGCTCGCCATGGTGGACGTATTGTTCGGCGATACGGACTTCCACATGGAGCGCTACGGCGAGGTCATGGCAGGCGCGCCCGACTGACCGCCCACGAAACGTGGCTTGACGCACTTGCATATCGATAGTTGTGTACTACGCTAGACACTTCCCCCATAAAAAGTGTCTAGCGCGTCATGACTGACACCGACTCTTCGTAGCGCTCCACCTCCCGATTCCGGCTCCAGATACCGCATCCCCCGACAGCTCGCCCCGTCGGGGGACGGGGTCGCTTTTCGCGCTGTTTCACACCGCAGTCCATCACGCGCCAGCAGGGCCAGGGCACGCCCGTGCGCGACGACATGCCAACGCCCAACCAGCTTGCAGCACTGCAGTCCGAGCCCTCGGGCTTGTTCTTTCACGTCGTAGTTTTGGAGGAAAGATCGTGTTGCACATTCAGAAAACCCCGCTGGCGCTGGCCACCGCCATTGCCATTGCCAGTACCCTGCTGATCGCTTCGTGCGGCGGCAGCGATGACAAGCCAGCCACACCCCCCACCACGCCGACCACCCCACAGGCCGACACCAGTTGCCAGGTACTGGCCAACGACGGCAGCACGGTCGTGGTGGGATCGAGCCAGCCCGGCGACCCGTCCCTGCCCGAGCCAGCGTCCGGCTACCGTACGGGGCTCAAGCCGGTCTATGCGAAGACCTACATGGTGTCGTCGTCGAACGCCTATGCCAGCGCGGCCGGCTGCGCGGTGCTCAAGAAAGGCGGCAGCGCGGCGGATGCCGCGGTGGCCGTACAGTCCGTGCTGGGGCTGACCGTGCCGGAAGCCACCGGCATGGGCTCGGGCGGCTTCATGCTCTACTACGACGCCCGCACGCGCGCCGTGCAGGCCTACGATGGCCGGGAATCGGCGCCCGCCGCCGCCACCGAGAACTATCTGCGCTATATCGACGACGCCACCAACACGAATCCGCCCGTGCCGAGCGCCCGCGCCAGCGGCCGCTCCATCGGCACGGTCGGCATCCCACGCCTGATCGAACGCGTGCAGAAGGAGCACGGCAAGCTCGCGTGGAAGGACCTGTTCGGCGACGCCATCACGCTGGCCACCAACGGCTTCCCGATCGGCGGACGCCTGGCCGCCGCCATCCAGAGCAATGCCACCTCACTCAGGCGCGACCCGGAGGCGCTCGCCTACTTCTTCAACGCCGACAGCACGCCCAAGGCGCTCGGCACGGTGCTCAAGAATCCGGCCTACGCCAACACCCTGACGCAGATGGCCGCCAACGGGGCCAATGCGATCTACACGGGCCAGATCGCCAGCGACATCATCGCCAAGATCGGCACGACAGCCGCCACGGACGGTTCGCCGATCACCGCGGGCAAGACCACGCTGGCCGATCTGGCCAACTATCAGGCCAAGCAGCGCGACCCGGTCTGCATCACGTACCGCGCGTACTGGATCTGCGGGGCGCCGCCGCCGACGTCGGGCGGGATCACGGTGCTGTCGGCGATGGGGATTCTCGAGAACTTCGACCTCGCCGCACTGAAGCCGACCGCCATCGACGGCGAAGGCGGCAAGCCCACCGTGCTCGGCGTGCACTTCGTCAGCGAAGCCGAACGGCTGGCCTACGCCGACCGTGACAAATACGTGGCCGATACCGATTTCGTTCCCCTGCCCGGCGGCTCGGCCAACACCATGCTGAACAAGCCCTATCTGGCTTCCCGCGCGGCGTTGATCTCGCCAACCGTCAGCATGGGCACGGCCACGGCCGGGAACCTCGGCTCGGTGCCACTCGGCGTGGCGTCGCTGATCGAGCATGGTACGAACCAGTTCACCATCGTCGATGCCGACGGCAGCGTGGTCAGCGCGACCACCTCGGTCGAATCGAGCATGGGGTCGTTCCACATGACCAATGGCTTCCTGCTCAACAACCAGCTGACCGACTTCTCGGCCCAGCCGACTGACAGCGGCGGTGTACCGGTGGCCAACCGGGTGCAGCCCGGCAAGCGGCCGCGCAGCTCGATGGCGCCGACGATGGTGTTCCGTCAGGCCGCCGATGGGTCGATTGGCGACTTCCTGATGGCCACCGGCTCGCCGGGCGGCGGCACGATCCCGCAATACGTCGTGAAGACGCTCGTGGGCGTGCTCGACTGGGGGCTCAACGCCCAGCAGTCTTCGGGTCTCGTTGACTTCGGCGCCAGCAACAACCCAAGCACCACCGTCGGCGGCGAGCATCCGAATATCGACGCCACGAACAACGGCGGCAACGATCCGCTGGTCACGGGCCTGCGCGCCCTGGGTCATACGGTATCGATAAGCGCGCAATCGAGCGGGGTCAACACGGTCCTGCGCAGCCAGTCCGGCGGCGCGGCGGTGTGGATGGGCGGCACGGATCCGCGCCGCGAGGGGGTGGTCCTCGGGGATACGTTCAACCCCTGACCGACATGGCGGTATGGCATGAGGGGGGAGCGGCTTGCGCCCCTCCCCCCTCCATGGATGCATCCGGCCCGGCCTGGGAGCTGTCGTCCCGGGCCGGGCGATGACGCTAGCGCCGCGTTTTCTCGGGCACCGGCAGCTTCTGGCCGGAATCCGCCAGGGATGCCTCCAGGCGACGAATTTCCTGCCGCAGCTTCGCCAGCTGGCTGCGCGCACTGCGGTTGTCCGCCTCCCGGGATTCGTTCTCGGCGCGGACCATCTTCTGGTCTTCGTTGAACTGCTCACGCTGCGTCTGTTCCGCACGCAATTCCGTGGCCAGGGCATCGGCCTGAGCTTCCGCACTCTGGATCGCACGCTCGACCTGGCGCTGCTCCGTGGCCAAGACCTGCCGCCGGATCGCCTGATCGGCCAGGGCCGCGCTTTGCGCGGTGGCCTTGCGGTACGCCGACTCGGCGCTCGCCAGCGAGCTGAAACGCGACACGCGCCACAGCTTGTTCTGGTAGAGCAGCCCCACGTAGCACACCACTTCGTCTTCCGCCAGCATCAGGGTCGTGGCGTATTCGCCATTGGCGCTTGCCCGCAACTCACGCACAGACTTGTCACGGATGCGCTGCTGAAGCTCCGCCACAAGACGCGCCGGCGAGGCGTCCGACAACCGGTCCGCCTCCGCAGCCGACACTTCGGCTGCCATTGGATCGGTACTGGCCCAGGCACCGGCGCCGCACAACGCCAGGCTCGCTGCGAGAACGCTGGCGAACAGTCGGGGGAAATAGGATTTTTCGAGCATGTTATTAGTGTTAGGACCTCGGGCGATCTACGGCTAACGGCAGGTTCGGAGAATACTTGAGCCTTACCCGTCACGCGGGCATCGCTAGGGAAAACACTGAGTTTGCATACGAATGCAAGAAAGTTAGTCTGCATACGTATGCACAACCCACCCCGGAACTCCCCATGATTCGTTACCTCAAGCGTGGACGTGACGTCCAGGCACGTGCCAATGACGACACCGCCGTCCGCAATACCGTTGAAGGCATCATCCGCGACATCGAGGCGCGCGGCGATACGGCCGTGCGCGAGTACAGCAAGAAGTTCGATAACTGGGATCCCCAGGATTTCCGCCTGCCGCAGGCCGCCATCGAGAAGGCGATGAACAGCCTGTCAGCACGCGAGTTGGAGGACATCCGGTTTGCGCAAGCTCAGGTTCGCAACTTCGCACAGATCCAGCGCGACTCCATGCTGGACGTTGAGGTGGAAACCCGCCCCGGTGTGTTCCTGGGGCACCGCCATGTGCCGGTCAATGCGGTCGGCTGCTACATCCCGGGTGGCAAGTATCCGCTGCTGGCCTCCGCCCACATGAGCGTGCTGACCGCCAAGGTCGCCGGCGTCAAGCGCGTGGTGGCGACGGCGCCCCCCTTCCACGGTGAGCCCCATCCGGCGATCGTCGCCGCCATGCACATGGCGGGCGCGGACGAGATCCTGGTGCTGGGCGGCGTGCAGGCGGTGGTGGCAATGGCCGTCGGCACCTCCAGCATCGCGCCCGTGGACATGCTGGTCGGCCCGGGCAATATGTTCGTGGCGGAAGCCAAGCGTCAACTGTTCGGCCGTGTCGGCATCGACCTGTTCGCCGGCCCCACCGAAACCCTGGTCATTGCCGACGACTCGGTAGACGGCGAAATCTGCGCCGTCGACCTGCTGGGCCAGGCCGAGCACGGCCTGACCTCGCCGGCCGTGCTGCTGACTGACAGCGAAGCGCTGGCGCACGCCACCATGGCCGAAATCGAGCGACAACTCAAGATCCTGCCGACCGCGGAGATCGCCGGCAAGGCCTGGGCCGACTTTGGCGAGGTGATCGTCTGCGATACGCGGGAAGAGATGCTGCAGAAGGCGGATGAAATCGCCTCGGAGCACGTGCAGGTGATGACCCGCGATCCCGACTGGTTCCTGAACCAGATGACCAACTACGGCGCGCTGTTCCTGGGGCCGCGCACCAATGTCGCCTTTGGCGACAAGGTCATCGGTACCAATCACACGCTGCCCACCAACAAGGCGGCGCGCTATACCGGCGGCCTGTGGGTCGGCAAGTTCCTGAAGACCTGCACGTTCCAGCGCGTGACGACGGACGCCGCCAGCGCCGAGATCGGCGAATACTGCTCGCGCCTGTGCCATATGGAGAACTTTGCCGGCCATGGCGAGCAGGCCAACATCCGCGTGCGCCGCTACGGCGACCGTCCGGACGTGCCGTGGTACGCGCCGGTGCCGGCCTTGCAGGGGTGACAGCCGTGACGCCACTGCCGGCATTCACCGGCTTTCGTCTCGACGGCAAGCGCGCCCTCGTCACCGGCGGAGGCCGGGGGCTGGGCTTAGCGGCGGCCGGGGCACTGGCGCAGGCTGGTGCCGAGGTCACCCTGGCGGCCCGGTCGGGTGCCGAGCTGGAAGCCGCTTGCGCCGCCATTCGCGCGCAAGGGGCCCGCGCCGACTTCATGGTGCTGGACGTCACGGACCCCGCAGCGGTCAAGCGCGCGATCAGCAGCCGCCCACCCTTCCAGATCCTCGTCAACAACGCGGGCATGAACCGCCCCAAGTTGCTGACCGAGACGCCCGACGAAGACATCGACGCGGTCTTTGCGTTGAATGTGAAAGCTACCTTCTATGTCTCCCGTGAAGTGGCACGCAGCCTGCAGGCAGCCGGCCTGCCCGGCTCCTTCATCAATGTCTCGTCGCAGATGGGGCACGTGGGCAGCCCCCGCCGCACGCTCTACTGCGCCAGCAAGCATGCGGTGGAGGGCATGAGCAAGGCCCTGGCCTGGGAACTGGGGCCGGCGGGCATCCGCGTCAATACGCTATGCCCCACCTTTATCGAGACCACGCTCACCGCGCCGATGTTCGAGGACGCATCGTTCCGCCGCTTTGTGCTCGACAAGATCGCGCTGGGCCGGCTGGGCAGGATCGACGAGATCATGGGCCCGGTGGTGTTCCTCGCCAGCGACGCCTCCAGCCTGATGACGGGCAGCGCGCTGATGCTTGACGGGGGATGGACCGCGGCATGAAAAAAGTCACCGCCCATGATGTGGCCCGCCTGGCGGAGGTCTCGCAGTCCGCCGTCAGCCGCACGTTCACGCCCGGCGCCAGCGTAGCGCCCGAGACCCGTGAACGGATCGAGACCGCCGCCCGCAAGCTGGGCTACCGGCCGAATGCCATCGCCCGCAGCTTGATCACCCGCCGCAGCCGGATCATCGGGCTGGTCATGAGCTACCTGGAGAACCAGTTCTACCCGGTGGTCATCGAACGCCTGTGCCAGGCACTACAGCAGGATGGCTATCACGTACTGCTGTTTATCAGCGAGACGGAAGAAGCTGACAACGTCCTGGCGGACATCCTGCAGTACCAGGTCGATGGCATCGTGATGGCCTCTACGACGCTGTCGTCGGCGCTCGCCAATGACTGCATCAACGCCGGCATTCCCGTGGTGCTGTTCAACCGGGTGGCGCAGGTCGGACCCATGGGCGGCTACTCGACCAGCTCGGTCACCTCGCAGAACCGCGCGGGCGGCCGGCTCGTTGGAGAACTGCTGGTGCGCACCGGCCACCGCCGCATTGCCTGGCTGGCCGGATCGGAGAACGCATCGACCAGCCGCGACCGCGAGGCCGGGCTATGCGATGCCCTCGCTGCAGCCGGCCTGCCGCTGCATGCCCGGGGCGTCGGCGACTACGACTTCGCCGAAGCGCGGCGCGCGGTGCTCGCGCTGTTCCGTGACCCCGACAACCGCCCGGACGCGCTGTTCGCCGCCAATGACCACATGGCCATCGCCGCGCTGGAGACCCTGCGTGCCGAGCTAGGCATGCAAGTGCCGCGCGATGTTTCCGTGGTGGGTTTCGACAACGTGCCGCAGGCCGCGTGGCCGTCATTCGACCTGACCACCGTGCAGCAGAACGTGGAACAGATGGTGGATGCCACGCGGACCCTGCTGTTCGAGCAGATCGGCGGACAAGTCATGGCGAGCAGCGTGGATGTGCCCTGCGTGTTGGTTGAGCGCGGCACCGTACGCGTGCGCGACGCCACATAACAGGAGACGCAAGACAACATGACCGATTCCCCCGACATCCAGGCGCTCTGCGCCGGCCGCCCTGTAGCAATCGTCGGCGCCGGTCTGGTAGGCGCCGGCTGGGCCATCGTCTTTGCCCGTGCCGGCCTGCACGTCAAGATGTTCGACGCCAACCCGGAGATCACGCGCAAGGCCGTGCCGCTTATCGCAGCACAACTGGCCGGCTTGCAGCGGCACGGGTTGATCGATGAGGACCCCGCCACCGTGCTGGCCCGCATCACGCCGGTTGCCACGCTGGCCGAGGCCGTGGAAGGCGTGGCCTATGTGCAGGAGTCGGTGCTCGAACGCGTGGAGGTGAAACGCCAACTGATGGTGGATCTCGACGCGCTGGCCTCGCCCGATATGGTCGTAGGCAGCTCCACGTCCGGCATCCCCGGATCGGCGTTTGCCCTGGGCCTGCCCCTCTCGCCGCGCGTGCTGATCGCACACCCGGTCAATCCGCCTTATCTGGTCCCGGTGGTTGAACTGGTGCCTTCGCCCGAAACGGCGCCGGGCACGGTCAGCTTTGCCGACGCCCTGATGCGGGCCGTGGGCCAGACCGTGGTCCACGTGCGCAAGGAAGTGGAAGGCTTCGTGCTGAACCGGCTGCAGGCCGTGCTGTTGCGCGAAGCGTGGGCGCTGGCGCAGGAAGGCGTGGCCAGTTGCGAGGACATCGACAAGACCATACGCGACGGCCTGGGCTGGCGCTGGTCATTCATGGGGCCGTTCGAAACCATCGACCTGAACGCGCCGGGCGGCGTGGCCGACTATGCGGTGCGGCTGGGCCCGCTGTACCAGCGCATCGCGGATTCACGCGGCCACGAGACACCTTGGGACCCGGCGCTGATCCGGGACGTGGAGGCGCAACGCCGCGAGCACCTGCCGCAGTCCGATCTGGAAGCGCGACGGGCCTGGCGCGACGAACACCTGATGGCGTTTGCCGCCAACCGTCGCGCCCGCGACCCACAAGCCTGAGCCACACCGCATTCGAAGTTCCACTGCAATCGTCATAGAAAAGGCACGTCGATGCCTTCCCCACAACAAAGACCGGAGACAACCATCGTGAAACAGCCTCTCAGCCTGTCCGCCCAAGCCCGCCGCCGCCTGCTCGGCGCCACCCTGGCATTGACCGCTTGCGGCATATCCGCCGCGCATGCGCAAGCCGACTATCCCAACAAGCCAATCCGCCTGATCGTGCCCTTCGCCAATGCCGGCGTGACCGACACCAGCGCCCGCATCGTGGCGGAGAAGCTCGGCCAGCAGCTTGGCCAGCAGATCGTGGTGGATAACAAGCCCGGCGCTGGCGGCAATATCGGCACGCAGATGGTGGCGAAGGCGGACCCCGATGGCTACACGCTGCTGCTCGGCTATGACGGCACGCTGGTGATCAACCCCAATGTCTATGCCAAGGTGCCCTTCGACCCGGTCAAGGACTTCACGCCCATCGGCAAGATCGGTGACGCCGTGCTGATGATCGCCGCCAATCCGAAGCTGGGCATCAAGAACGTTGCGGACTTGCAGCACTACGCCAAGACCGTGGCTGGAGGCATGTCCTACGGTAGCGCGGGCAACGGCAGCACCACCCACCTGGCCGGCGAGATGTTCCACCAGCGCACCGGCATCCCGATGACTCATGTGCCGTACAAGGGTGGCGGCCAGGCCTTGCTGGATGTGGTCGGGGGCAACCTGCCCGTGACGTTCGCAGCGGTCACCGGCGCCATGCCCTTCGTCAAGAGCGGCCAGGTCGACGCGGTGGCCGTGACGTCGCGCGAGCGCGCGCCCTCGTTGCCGAACGTACCGACGCTGATCGAGGCCGGCATGAAGGACTTCGAGATCAGTTCCTGGGTTGGCCTGATGGCCCCTGCCCGCACGCCGAAGCCTGTGATCGACAAGCTCAGCGCTGCGCTGCAGAAGGTGTTGAACGACCCCGCCATGCGTGAGCGCCTGGCATCGCTCGGCATCGTCGCCACGCCGGGCACGCCTGATGCCTATGGCCGCGAGATCGTGCGTGACCTGGACAAGAACAAGGCAATCGTCAAGGCTGCCCACATCAAGCTCGATTGACTTTGGGCGGTGGCACCACCACCGCCCATGCGGAGTGACCCCACACCATGACAACCTTATTCGACAAGATCTGGGCGGCCCATGCGGTTGCCCGTAACGATGCCGGCGAGGACCTGATCTATATCGACCGGCACCTGGTGCAGGAGGTATCGAGCCCGCAGGCCTTCGCCAGCATGGCCGAGGCCGGTCATGCGCTGCGCTCCTCGCCGCGCCACATCGCCGTGCAGGATCACAACGTACCGACCACGGCAGACCGCCTGACGCACATCCCCAACGCGGAAAGCCGCGAGCAGATCGCCACCCTGCGGCGCAATGCGCAGGCCACCGGCATGCGCCTGTTCGACCTGGACCACCCCTTGCAGGGCATCGTCCATGTCATCGCACCGGAACTGGGCTACGTGCTGCCGGGCAGCACCGTGGTCTGTGGCGACTCGCACAGCGCCACGCTGGGCGCCTTGGGCGCGCTGGCGTGGGGCATCGGCACCTCGGAAGTCGCCCATGTCATGAGCACCCAGAGCCTGTGGATGCGCAAGCCGCGCACGATGGGCATCGCCATCTCGGGCGCGCTGGCCAGGGGCGTCTACGCCAAGGACCTGGCGCTGGCCATCATCCATCACATCGGCACCAGCGGCGGCAATGGCTACGGCGTCGAATACTTCGGCCCGATGGTCGATGCGCTGTCGATGGAGGCGCGGCTCACGCTTTGCAACATGACCATCGAGGCCGGCTCACGCTTCGGCCTGATCGCACCGGATGCGACCACCCTCGCCTACCTGCGCGACCGCGTACAGGGCGCCGCGCGCGAGCATTTCGAGCAGGCCGCGCAGGCATGGAGCGCGCTGCGCACCGATGCGGCGGGCGACTACGACCGCAGCGTGGCGTTCGATGCCGCCACCGTCTCCCCGCTCGTCACCTGGGGCACCACGCCAGCCGACAGCGCTGCGTTCTCCGGCAACGTCGGCGACGGCGCCATGCTCGGCGAGGACGCCGAGCGCAACCGCCTGGAAGAGAACCTTGCCTACATGGGCCTCAAGATCGGCCAGGCGCTGTCGTCGGTGCCGATCGATGTGGCCTTTATCGGCTCCTGCACCAATGGCCGACTGGAAGATCTGCGCGCCGCCGCCGACGTGGTGCGTGGCCGCCACGTGGCCAAGGGCGTACGCGCGCTCGTGGTTCCGGGTTCGGGCAGCGTCAAGCGCGCGGCCGAGGCCGAGGGCCTGGCGAAAGTCTTTGTCGACGCGGGCTTCGAGTGGCGGGAATCGGGCTGCTCCATGTGCATCGGCATGAATGGCGACAGCCTCGCGCCGGGCGAGCGCTGCGCTTCCACCTCCAACCGGAACTTCGAGAACCGGCAGGGACAAGGCGGCCGTACCCACCTGATGAGCCCCGCCGCCGTCGCGGCATCCGCCCTGCAAGGACGCTTGACCGACCCCCGGGAGTACCTCGCATGAAAGCCGTTATCGCAGAAATCCAAGGCCGCGCCGCGGTCATGCAGCGCGACGACATCGACACCGATGCCATCTTCCCGGGACGCTTCCTGCGCCTGGTACAGCGCACCGGCATGGGGGCGCACCTGTTTGCCGACTGGCTGGCCGAAGGCCGCCCGGAAGTGGCGTTCATGGCCCAACCGGCGCCGCCGCAGGTGCTGGTCGCATTGCAGAACTTCGGTTGCGGCTCGTCGCGCGAGCATGCCGTCTGGGCCTTGTCGGACTACGGCGTGCAGGCCGTGGTGGCGCTGTCGTTTGGCGACATCTTCCGCAACAACTGCGTGAAGAACGGCGTGGTGGCCGCCACCGTGACGCCGGCGGATCATGCGCGCCTCTTGCAAGCACTCGCCGGGGCAGCAGATGCGCCGCTGCACCTGCGGGTGGCCGAACGCAGCCTGCAGCTTCCCGATGGCAGCGTCATCCCCGTCACGCTCGCCGACGGGCATGCGGAGCAGTTGCTGTCCGCCGAGGACGAGGTAGACCGAACCCTGCGTCATGACGCGGCGCTGCGCGCCTATGAGGCACGCGTGCAGCGCGACCAGCCGTGGCTGGCCTCGATGGACTAAGCCGCACTTCCCTTCATTTTCTTGCCTTCTGGAGCCGCCATGGCCAATCCCATCCTCCGACAAAAGCTTGCTGCCGGCGAGTTCATCGTCATCCCCGGCGTGCAGGACATGATCGCCACCGTCATGACCAACAAGGTCGGCTTCGACATCATCTACGGCTCCGGCTACTGGCTCACCGCCTCCAGCCTGGGCCTGCCCGATGCGGGCATCGCGACCTATACGCAGATGGTGGACCGCATGCGCACCATCACCCGTACCTCAAAGGCCGCCCTGATCGCCGATGCGGACACCGGCTACGGCGGCCTGCTCAACGTGCACCACACCGTGCGCGGCTATGAGGAAGCCGGGGTCACCGCCATCCAGATCGAGGATCAGGAATTTCCCAAGAAGTGCGGCCACACGCCCTACAAGCGCTGCGTGCCGATCGAGGACATGGTCGAGAAGATCAAGGTCGCGTCGGAAGCCCGCCAGGACAAGGAGAATTTCCTCATCATCGCCCGTACCGATGCCCGCGCCAGCCTCGGCGTGGACGATGCCATGCGCCGCATGGAGGCCTACGCGAAGGCTGGCGCAGACATCCTGTTCTTCGAGGCGCCCCAGTCCGAGGAAGAAATGCGCCGCGCCTGCGAAGCCTTCGACCTGCCCATGATGGCCAACATGGCTGACGGCGGGAAGACGCCGATCCTGCCAGCCAGCGTGCTCAAGGAGATCGGCTACTCGCTCGCCATCTTCCCCGCCATGACCAGCCTGGTCGCCGCCGCCGCAATGGAGAAGTCCCTGCGCCACCTCAAGGATGCGGGCACCAGTCTGTCGCCCGAGATTCCCATGGCGGACTTCAACGAGTTCTGCAAGCTGATCGGCTTCGAAGAAGTCTGGGACTTCGAGAAGCGCTGGGCGCGCTGACCCGTCGATCAACATTAGAAAATCATAGGAGGAGACCCAACATGCCGATCACCCACAACAACCCCCGCCGCCACGCCTGTCAGGGCCCGCTGCTGCGCGCCATCGCCCTGGCAGCCGTCACCTGGGGCGCGGTCTCTCCCGCGCTGGCGCAGACGGCGTGGAAGCCCAATCGCCCCGTCACCATCGTCGTGCCCTATGTGCCGGGCGGCGGCACCGACGCCTCGGCGCGCGCGACGGCCAAGCTACTCGGCGAACAATGGGGCCAGCCCGTGCTGGTGGTCAACCTGCCTGGGGCCGACGGCCTGATCGGTACGCGCAAGGTCGCCGAGGCCAAGCCCGACGGCTACACGCTGCTGCTGCAAACGCCGGCCATCGTCCTCACCAAGCACGCGCCCTCTTTCACGGGCACCGACCCGCTGGCCAGCCTGGTACCCGTCACCAACATCGCGCAATCGCCAGGCGCAATCGTTGCCAACGGAAAATTCCCCGCAACCTCCCTGCCCGAACTGATCAAGTACTGCAAGACAGCCGCCACGCCCTGCTCCATGGGCACGGGCGAAAACGTCGCCAAGCTCTTCGGCCAGCAATTGAAGGCGGAAGCGCTGCCCAACCTGATCGTGGTCAACTACAAGGGAACCGCGGCCATCATCACCGACATGATCGCCAACAACGTGAACTTCGCCGTGACCGGCGTGGCCTCGGCGCTGCCGCACCAGAAGGCCGGCACGCTGAAGATCGTCGCCAACCAGGGCACCCATCGGTTCAGCGAGGCGCCGGATGTGCGCACCGTGGTGGAGACCGGCATGCCGCAGTACGAGTACACCACCTGGTTCGGCCTGTTCGCACCGAAAGACACGCCGCCAGCCGTCACCCAGAGCATCTACGCCGCCGTGCGCGAAGCCATGGGTCATGCCGAACTGCAAAAAGCGATCACGGCCGTTGGCGCCGAGCCGCTGGTGAATACGCCAGAGGAATTCGCGGCACAGGTGCGCAAGGAAGATGAGCGGTTCACGGCGTTGGCGAAGCGCTTTCCGTTGAATTGAGGGGTGACCGGTCTCGTTAGGGGGCCGGTTGTGCCGCGACGCAGGGGACGACCCGCGTTGGCTGGGTAGCCGGCGTGAGGCAGGAAATTGTGGCGAATAACCCACAAATGATGATTGGTGCGAGGGAGGGGAAACGCGATCTACAGTAAATCAAACACTTGGCGCCGTTGTGGGGAAATCGTGGGAGGCCGCCCGAGTGAGGCACCCAGAGCCAGGCGGCACGGAGTTACACTGTATATTCATACAGTATCGACTATGCCCCGTCTTTCCCCCATGCCCAGGCCGCCCGCACCGGCTGGCGGCTACGAGCCCTGCCCCATCGACCCCGACTACGACCGCTCCTACATCCTGGACGATCCGGGCGAGCCCGTGCGGGTCTATGACTACGGCGTGCACGCGCGCTGGGCGAGCTTCGAGAGCAAGGGCTGGCAGATCAGGGACATGCTGGGCGAGTTCGGCGTGGAGGTCTGGACCTACTTCTCCGGCTGGGCCAGCCTCAGGAATGACGACCCGCCCGTATTCCGGACCGTGGTCAAGGGCGGCGGCCTGGACAAGACCTTCGACTCCCTGACTTGGTCCGAGGCAGAGGACAAGCATCGGCGGGTGATCGAGAAGGTGCGGAAGACGATACTGACCGTTGCCGAAAGAAAAGTGAGCAACTGAGTGCCGAAATACTAAATTTCTTCGATCAGCGCGAAAAAAGTGACGCCGCTGCCAGCGGCGGCGATTCCCTGATCAATCTGGCTGCTCCACGCGTGCACGGAGACGTGCACGGTGCGCCCGGTCGGTAGTCACAGCCTTCCGTAGTGCTTGAAGCAGCTTTATCGCCGCTTCGTCCGGCTGGAAGGCTGCTCGCAAGTCTCGAATAATGCCCATTTGCCGCCGAATGAGTACTCGACCTTCCGCAAGGCGCCGATCCGACTGAGCAATATCCTTCTCGTCCCGCGACATGTCGGGCATGGCGGTCTCCCTATTGTGGGCTGACCGTTATTGTGCCCTGTTCGCCCATCGGATCCAGCTTTCTGTAGGACCGCGCCGGATACCCGCTCTGTCCGCGTCGGCGCCAGACTGTCCTGACCAACTCAGGAGACGATCATGGCAGCGGACATTCACGTGGTGCCGGCAGGCGATGGCTGGGCAGTCGAGGCGGCCGGCGGCGGCAAGCGCACCACCTACGAAACTCAGGAAGAAGCAATCAGGGCCGGCACCGAGCGCGCCCAGCGCGACAAGGTCGAGCTGCTGATCCATGGCCGGGACGGCCAGATTCGCGAGCGGAATTCCTTCGGCCATGACCCGCGCGACGTTAAGGGCTAAGGCCCATGCCGCACGATTCGGCGGCGGCCTGGCCCGATACTCTGCCGGTCAGCGCCGCGCGCGTGGCGGCTCGAGCCTGAGGGCGCCCGATCAGCAAGTGCGGCGCGCGGGCCCGCGCAAGGCTGGCCAGGTCATGAAGTAGTCTGGCCGGAAAACGGAGATGCCCTCAGTTCAGCATCTGACGGTCCAATATCTTCTGGCCCTTTCGGGCGATTCGCGCATGTCGTGCAAGGACTATCCTCAACGCAGCGCAACGCTGCAAGGGGAAGACCATGAACGTCATCGATGAGGTCGAGTGCATCTGCGGCACGACCGTGGAAATCTCGGAGTTCCACCTTGGACTACGGGGCGAGACGGTTCCGACAAAGGCGCCCTGCCCGATGTGTGGTCGCACGCTGTACGAAGTGGACATCGACGGCATGGTGCTAGTGGAGGTCGTGCTTGATGCAGTGAAGCGATCCGGCGCGGTGCCGCCGGAGACGGTCAAGCGGTAGCGTCAGCCCGGCCACGCCTCCACTGTCTTCCGATGCCGCGCGGCACACTCGCCCAGCGCGCCCAGCAGATCCTTCATCACCCATTCCTGCCAAGCGTCATAGTCGGCAACGGCCGGCGCGTCGGGAACCGTGCATGGCGCGGCCAGCGCGCTATCGAGCGGCGGCGGCTTGCTTGGCCGCGTCGACGGCGTCGGACATGAGGCGCACCCGGCCAGCGTCAGGGCGGCAATCAGCAGGCAGCTTCGGAGCATTCTTCAGGTCCTTCCGGATGGCGTCGAGTTTGGCGCCGAGGGTGGTCTGGATGCCGGCGAACTCGTCGGCCTTGGCGCGGATGGTGGCGCCAGCGGCGCGCAGGTCACTGAGCGCCTGGTTGGCGCTGGCCAGATCCGCCTGAGCGCTGGCCATCTTCAGGCGCTCGATCTCCGCATCCTTGCGCCAGCCATTGGCGGCCCAGCCGGCGGCGAAGATGCCAGCGGCCAGCAGCGCGGCGCCGATCGCGCGCCATGGCAATGCGAACGGGAGCGTCAACATGCCCGCCCCTCCGGGAACTCGACCATTGGTACCGTCTTGCCGGCGAACTCGTGCGTGCAGTCACCGAGGAACTGGATGTTCCCCTCCGTCACGAACGTGTGGCAGATGGCACAGGCGAAGTCGCCCGGTTCGTCCGGGTGCTCGGCGTAGTAGGTGCACCAGCACGATCCGTTCTCGTGGCCGGGGACATAGTGACCGCTGCGCACCAGCACGCTGGGCGTGAACGTGGGCCGCTCGGCGTTGCCGTTCCACCCCCAGCGGGGGCCCGACCCGTCGCCATAGCGGATCGAGTGCGAATCCTTGCAGCCGGGACACCAGAAGGTGAGATGCCCGGGCGCAGCCTCCCGAAGGACTTTCGATAGATGGGTCATATTGTCGCCGCGCAGCGCGCGTAGAGGTCCGCCGTGACGCGGATGTGGTCGAGCATGTCGGCGCGGCCGGCGCCGGGCTTCAGGGTGGGCAGCGTCGGGCAGTCGCGCGGCGCGGGCGCGGCCGGCGGCGGAGCAGCGCAGCCGGTCAGCAGCAGGCAAAGCATCAGGACTCTCACTTTCGGGCCTCCCTCACCTTCCGGTTTGCTGCCTCAATGTCTCGGTTCACATCCTGCCGCTCCGCCTCCGACAGCGCACGAGGCACCGCCGGCGCGGCAGCGGGCGCGGGCCGCGTGGCGCGCTTTACGGACTTGGCCGCCTCGACCGACGCTTCCGCCGCCTGAGCTGACGCGCTGGCAGCGGCCGTCACCTTCGGCGTCAGCGCCTGGAGCGTCTGGGTATATGCGTGCTGCAGCCGGCCGATCTCGGCCTGATGGTCCTCGCGCTGCTGCGCCATCAGGTCACGGTACTGCCAGACGCAGGCCCAATAGCCGATTCCCATGCCACCACCCAGGAGCAGGATCAGGACGGCCACCGCCTCTATCCTGTGCGCGATCAGGATGAACTTCGTCCGGTACCGCGCCAGCCAATCACGTAGCCTTGCCATCGAGTTTCTCCCGCAGCGCCTGCACCTGAGCTTCCAGGCCGCCGATTTTGGCCTTCAACTCGCCGATCACGGCGAAGGCCTCGTTGCGCTCTTTGTAGGCCAGGTCAGCGCGCTGGTTTGCCAGAGCCTCGCGCGCATTGGCCTTATCCAACTGCTCGGACAGGCGCGCAATGATGTCGATCTCCGCCTGGCTCTGAGCGCCCTCCACTCGATCCTTGCGCCACGCGCTGCGGATGAACCAGATTGCGCCACCGATAGCGGCCACAATGAAGCCAAGCGCCCCGCCCGTGCCCCCCGGCACATTCATCGTTGTGAGGTCCATCACGGCTCCGTTGTGCGAGCTGCTCTGCTGGCAGATCACGGTTTGTCAGTCGGCTCTTCGTCCGTCTTCAGGGATGGCTGGGCGATATAGCGCAGCGCGCCGATCAGCACCGCCAGCGCCAGCGAGATCTGCGCGAAGAGCTTGGGCTCGATGGCCGCCTGCACGGATGGCAGCACCGCCTGCGCGGCGGCCAGCATGGCAAGAAGCGCCGACAGCAGCACTGTGGTGCTCTTCCACAACTTGTTCCAGTTCTCGACGATCTTCATCACACGACTCCCAATGCGCGCCTCGCGCGATCCCAACGCTGCTGCCGGTCGGCCAGGCCGTTGGTGCCGCCGTTGATCCGGCGGGTGAGCAGCACGAACTCGCCGGCATCGGCCAGCGCGTTCAGGTTCTTCTTCTGCCAGAACCAGCCCGCCGAGCGCGCGGCGAGCGCGTCGCCCTGAAGCAGCACGGGGTTGGCTTCGAGGTCGATGCCCAGGGCGGCCCCGCATTCGCGGTAGTTGGCGCGGCCGGTGATCTGGATCAGCCCTCGACCCATGAAGCGCTTGCCATCACCCGGCTGCGTGTTCCCCAGATCGGCGCGCCCCTCGTAGCGGACCTGCGCCGGCGTCGGGCCCCACAGTTCGCGCGTGTAGATGAAGCCGCCGGACTCATGGCCGACCTGGGCAAGCCACGCCGCCTGTCGCTCCACCGTCTGGATGTCGAATTCCTGCCACGCCGCGCTGACGTGCGGCCACCAGCGGTCAGCCATCGCCTGCGGCAGGCCCGCCGCCATCTTGAAAAGCTGCCTGTCCATCGCGCACTCCAGAAAAGAGAAAGCCACCCGAAGGTGGCTAGGTGATCGTTCGCGCGGCGACGCGCAGGGGTATCGTTCGTCGGTCGGTCCGGCCGGCGGAGGTCGTGACCTGGCAGGACACCTCGCAGAACGTCTCCGCCACGCCGCCGCCCAACCAGAAAGTCACCTTTCCGCCTGACACCGCGGTGGTCTTGCCGGCAGGGTTCACGGTGAGCCCTGGCGCGGCAATGGCGACGGCTCCCTCGTTGATCGTCTCGCCTTCCGCGAGCCATGCCGACCAGTCCACCTGGTAGTCGAGGACGGCGGCCGGGTCCTTCGGCGGGAATGCTGTGGTCATCCTGGTATCTCCAGTCCTCTCGTTTCATGCTCGACGCGCGCGGCGCGCGGCTCAGCTGCCACGGCCGCTGCGCGGGATTCTGCTGGCACCACGTACAGGCGACTCTCTGCGGGCACTTTGGCCACCCGCCGCTCGGCCGGCACCACGACCACGGCAGGATCGGCAGGGCCGCTGTCTTCGCCGACCACCATCCCGCTGGCCTGCATCGTGGCCGGCGCCAGCACGGCGGACAGCGCGCCGCTGAGCGTCTGGCGCCCGGCGATGCTGGCCACCGTGGCGCCCAAGGTCGAGGCCAGCACGCCGGCGAGGCCGTCTGCCGCCAGGCCGGTGAAGTTCGCCGCCGCCGGCGCGAGCGTGGCCGACAAGGTGCCGGCGATCGTCTGCGACCCGCTGATAGCCGGCGCCACGCCGCCCAGCACCGGCGCGAAGGTGCCGGCCATGGTCTGCTGCCCAGCGAACGAGGCGGTGGCGGGCGCCAGTGTTGCGGCAATGACGCCGCCCGCGCCGTCGAGGACGATTCCCGACAGGGAGGCGGTCAGCGGTCCGAGACTCGCTGCCACGGCCCCGCTGTGCGTCTGGATGGCAGCAACCGCGCCAGCGGCGCCTGCCAACGTCGCAGCGGTCGATCCGGACAGCGCCTGCCTGCCGGCCACGGCCGCCGTGACGCCGCCCACCGCGGCAGACACCGCGCCCGAGACAGCCTGCATGCCGGCAATCGCCGAACTCACGCCGGCCAGCGCAGCCCCGATCGAGCCGCTGAAGGTCTGCCCACCCGACACCGAAGCCGTGACGCCGCCCAGTGTTTTCGCAACAGAACCGGTGAACGACTGCCCGCCGGTCGCTGCGAGCGCTACAGATCCCAGCGTGCGCGAAACAGTGCCGGTGAACTGCAGGCTGCCGGCCACCGCAGCAGTGGCGCCGCCGAGAGTCGCGGAGATCGTTCCGGTGGCGCCCGAGGCCGGTGTGTAGGTGATACGGATCTGGCCGCCGGCGCCCGCGCCTGCGAGGTTGGTGGAGGTGCCGCCGCCCATCCCCCCGCCGCCACCGCCCGGCAGGCCGCCCGCCCCGCCGTTGGCAAAGCCAGTTCCGCCGCCACCACCGCCACCCGAGCCACCGTCCGCACTGGCCGTCCCGGCCTGGCCGGCCGCCGAGGCGGTTCCGCCCGCG
>NZ_CAJPVH010000066.1 GCF_905397395.1 Cupriavidus campinensis | reverse complement strand
TACAATCATGACCGCATCAAGCTCAAACTAAAAGGGCTGAGTCCCGTGCAATACAGGACTCAGCCCTTTCCGGCCTAGCCATCAACCGTCCAACTTCTGGGGGTCAGTTCACTCGGCCGGGCTTTTTTACATCGTCGTTCGCTGAAAAACCGCGATCAGAAGAACGCCTGCAGGCCGGTCTGGGCGCGGCCCAGGATCAGCGCGTGGATGTCGTGGGTGCCTTCGTAGGTGTTGACCACTTCGAGGTTGACCACATGGCGGATCACGCCGAATTCGTCCGAGATGCCGTTGCCGCCGAGCATGTCGCGGGCCACGCGGGCGATATCGAGCGACTTGCCGCACGAATTCCGCTTCATGATCGACGTGATTTCCACGGCGGCCGTGCCTTCGTCCTTCATGCGGCCCAGACGCAGGCAGCCTTGCAGGCCGAGCGTGATCTCGGTCTGCATGTCGGCCAGCTTCTTCTGCACCAGCTGCGTGGCGGCCAGCGGGCGGCCGAACTGCTTGCGGTCCAGCGTGTACTGGCGGGCGGTATGCCAGCAGAACTCGGCGGCGCCGAGCGCGCCCCAGGCAATGCCGTAGCGGGCCGAATTCAGGCAGGTGAACGGACCCTTGAGGCCGCTCACGCCCGGCATCAGGTTCTCTTCCGGCACGAAGACCTGGTCGAGCACGATCTCGCCCGTGATCGACGTGCGCAGGCCCACCTTGCCGTGGATGGCCGGCGCGGACAGGCCCTTCCAGCCTTTTTCGAGGATAAAGCCGCGGATGGCTTCCTTGCCGTCGTCGCCCACCAGCTTGGCCCAGACCACGAAGACATCGGCGATCGGCGAGTTGGTGATCCACATCTTGGCGCCGGACAGCTCGTAGCCGCCGTCCACCTTCTTGGCGCGGGTGACCATCGAGCCCGGGTCGGAGCCGTGGTTCGGCTCGGTCAGGCCGAAGCAGCCGATCCATTCGCCGGTGGCCAGCTTGGGCAGGTACTTCTGCTTCTGCGCTTCCGTGCCGAATTCATAGATCGGCACCATTACCAGCGACGACTGCACGCTCATCATCGAGCGGTAGCCGGAATCCACACGCTCCACTTCCCGGGCGATCAGGCCGTAGCTGACGTAGTTCAGGCCCGGGCCGCCGTACTGCTCGGGAATGGTCGGCCCCAGCAGGCCCAGCTCGCCCATCTCGCGGAAGATCTCGATGTCGGTCTTCTCGTTGCGGAAGGACTGGAGCACGCGCGGCATCAGCTTGTCCTGCGAGTACGCGGCGGCGGCGTCGCGCACCATGCGTTCTTCGTCGGTGAGTTGCTGATCCAGCAGCAGGGGGTCGATCCAGTTGAATTCGGCATTGGCAGCCATGGAGGTCTCCTTCTTTGGTGGCGCGCCGAGGGGCGGGGGCACCCTCGAACAAATGTAGTGAAGTTCCGCATTGCGGAACCTTGTTCCGATGAGCTAGTATAGCCGAACCGATCCGCAGCGCAACAGGGGGTGGACCCGATCCCGCCCTGCCGCACGCCAGGTGGATCATCCTTCTCATGGAGCCACGCCTTGGCCACTTCCTCATTGCCCGCCCCGGCGGCGAACGCCGATACCGAGCGCCCCGCGCGCGAAAGCGATCCGAACTTCGTGACGGCGCTGGCGCGCGGCCTGGAACTGCTGCGCTGTTTCCGCACCGGCGAAGCGATGCTCGGCAACCAGGATTTCGTGCGCCGCACGGGCTTTCCGAAGGCCACGGTGAGCCGGCTGGCGGGCACGCTGGTACAGCTTGGCTACCTGCGCTATGACGACAGCCTGGGCAAGTACGCGCTCGATGCGGGTGTGCTCGCGCTCGGTTTCTCGTATTTATCCGCCTCGGACGTGGTGTCACTGGCACGTCCGCACATGCTGGCGTTCGCGCAGGCGTATGGCGTGTCGGTGTCGCTCGGCAAGCGCGAGCGGATGGAGGTGATTTATCTCGAATCGATACGAAACGACGCCGGCGTGATGCTCGGCCTTGGCGTGGGGTCGCGGCTCTCGCTGATGTCGAGTTCGATGGGGCGTGCCTATCTGGCCGCGCTGCCGGCCGCGCGACGCGAGCGCGTGCTGGCCGAATTCGCGCTCGCCTACCCCGAGCAGTGGAAGCAGCAGGAGGCGCCGATGCGCGCCGCACTGGCCGAGGCCGAGCGCCTGGGCTACTCGGCCTCGTTCCGGGACTGGCATCCCGCCATCCACGCCTGCGCCGTGGCGTTTCGGCCGGTGGGGGAGAAGGACCTGCACATGATCAGCTGCAGCGCGTCGTACGGCACGGTGGCCGAGCAGGTATTCCACGAGACCCTGGCCCCGGCGCTGCAGGCGCTGGCCCTGCGGCTGTCCGACCCCGGCGCGCGCTGAGCGGCCCGCCGGTCTCCGCCATCAAAGGTCCGTGCGCAGCTTCCACAGTTCCGGGAACAGCACCACGTCGAGCATCTTGCGCAGGTAGCCGACGCCCTCGGTGCCGCCCGTGCCGCGCTTGAAGCCGATCACGCGCTCCACCGTGGTCACATGGCGGAAACGCCATTGCCGGAACGCATCCTCCAGGTCGACGAACTTCTCGCCCAGCTCGTAAAGCTCCCAGTATTTGGACGGATTGCGATACACCTCGAGCCACGCCGTCTCCACCGACGCGTTGTAGGTCGTCGGTTGGGTCCAGTCGCGGTCCACCACATCGGCGTCGATCTGGAACCCGCGCCGCGCCATCAGGCGGATCGCCTCGTCGTACATCGACGGCGTGTGCAGCGCGGCCTCCACCAGCGCCAGATGCTCGGGCCGGTGCGCGTGCGGGCGCAGCAGCGCCGCGTTCTTGTTGCCGAGGATGAACTCGATCTCGCGATACTGGTACGACTGGAACCCCGACGACGCGCCGAGATAAGGCCGCATCGCCGAATACTCGGGCGGCGTCATCGTCGCCAGCACGTTCCACGCCTGCACCAGCTGGTCCATGATGCGCGACACGCGCGCCAGCATCTTGAAGGCCGGGCGCAGTTCGTCGTTGCGCACGCCGTCGCGTGCGGCGCGCAGCTCGTGCAGCATCAGCTTCATCCACAGTTCCGTGGTCTGGTGCTGGACGATGAACAGCATTTCGTTATGGTCCGGCGAGCGCGGATGCTGGGCGCTCAGGATCTGGTCCAGGCCCAGGTAGTCGCCGTAGCTCATGTCCTGCGCGAAGTCCATCTGCGCGCCGTGCCACTTGTCGCCCTCCGCATCGCCGGTGTTGGCCGATGCGCCGTGTCCCATCGGACATCCCTTGAATTCGCTCATGGTGGGCTCCGCTCAGGTCACTGCCGTCCGCACGGCAAAGCGCGCATCGCGATAGGCGCCGCTGTCGAGTACGTCTCGCAGAATCTCCACGGCGTCCCACACTTCGGTGAAGCTCGTGTAGAGCGGCGTGAAGCCGAAACGGGCGATGCCGGGCTCGCGATAGTCGCCAATCACGCCACGTTCGATCAGTGCCGCGACCAGCGCGTAGCCGTCCGGATGGGCAAAGCTGACCTGGCTGCCGCGCCGGGCGTGCTCGCGCGGCGTGACCAGCGTCAGCGGATGTTCGGCGCAACGTGCCTCCACCAGCGCGATAAACGCATCCGTCAGCTTCAGGGACTTCGCGCGCAGCGCGGTCATGCTGGTCTGGGCGAAGATGTCCAGCCCGCATTCGACCATCGCCAGCGAGGTCACCGGCTGCGTCCCGCACAGGAAGCGGCCGATGCCCTCGGTGGGGCGGTACTGCGGGGACATCGCGAACGGCGCCTGATGGCCCCACCAGCCGGACAGCGGCTGCCAGAACGCATCGCGCAGCGCGGGCGCCACCCAGACGAAGGCCGGCGAGCCGGGGCCGCCGTTCAGGTACTTGTAGGTGCAGCCGATGGCGTAGTCGGCGCCGGCTGCGGTCAGGTTCACGGGCACCGCGCCGGCCGAGTGGGCGAGGTCCCACACCGTCAGCGCGCCGCGCGCATGGGCCAGCTCCGTCAGGCCGGCCATGTCGAGCATCTCGCCGGTCTTGTAGTTGACGTGCGTCAGCATCAGCACGGCGGTATCGGCGCCTACGGCGGCGTCGATCTCTTCCGGGCTGTCCACCAGGCGCACCGAATAGCCTTGCTGGAGCAGGTCGGCCAGGCCCTGGGCGATATAAAGGTCGGTCGGGAAATTGCTGGCCTCGGAGACGATCACGCGGCGCGCCGGGTCGCGCTGCTGCTGCACGCGCAGCGCGGCGGCGAGCACCTTGAACAGGTTGATCGATGTCGTGTCGGTGACCACCACTTCGTCATGGCCGGCGCCGATCAGCGGGGCCAGCCGGTTGCCCAGCCGGCGCGGCAGATCGAACCAGCCCGCCGAATTCCAGCTGCGGATCAGGCCCTCGCCCCATTCGGCGGACACCACTTCGGCGGCGCGCGCGGCGGCGGCACGGGGGCGGGCGCCGAGCGAGTTGCCATCGAGATAGATCACGCCGGCAGGCAGCGCAAACTGCTCGCGCAGGCCGCGCAGCGGGTCGTCACGGTCGAGCGCGACGCAATATTCACGGGTCAAATTCATGGGCTGGAAATCAGACGATTCTGAAAAAGGTCAGGCGAGGGCGCGCAGGATGGCGCGTACCGGGCTGGCATCGAGCGTGGCAAGGCGTAGTGGCAGGGCGATCAGTTCGTAATCGCCCGCCGGTACGTCGTCCAGCACGATGCCTTCGAGAATGGCAAGCCGGTGGTCGCGCACGGCGTGGTGCGCGTCCATCGTCTTCGAGTCCTGGGGGTCTAGCGAAGGGGTGTCGATGCCGACCAGCTTCACGCCGTGGCGCGCCAGCAGCGCGATGGTCTCGGCGGCCACCGCGCAGAAGCCTGCATCCCACGTGCCCTGCGGCGCCGTGGCGTAGGTACGCAGCAGCACGCGCGGCGGCGTGCCGGCCAGCGCGGCCTCCACGTGGCGCGGCAACACGTGCGGGCCGGCGCCGATGCAGTCGATCACGCGGCACGGGCCGAGGTAGGCATCGAGCGGTACCGCGCCAATCGGCGCGCCATCCGCCACATAGTGGAGCGGGGCATCCGCATGGGCGCCCGTATGGGGTGACATCGTCATCCGGCCGACATTGACCGGACACTGGCCATCCATGACCCAGGCCGGGTCGTGCTGGAACGGGGTGTCACCGGGCCACACCGGCGTGGTCGGTGAGACGGGCGGGGTGATGTCCCAAATACGGCGGGCATCGTGAAAATCGGGGGCGTGGGGCATGGGGGCGGCAGGGATCGTGAAGATCGTCGCGTCGATGACCGCATCATAGTCAAAAGCGCCCAGAAGAGGCTTGCGAAATGCCCCGTCCTGATGGGCATGTTTCGCATAGAATTGTGCTGATAGATCAAATATTCGCAGATTCTGCGACAAACACGGATATGACCCTCGATCCCATCGATTTGCGCATCCTTACCTGCCTGCAGGAGAACGGCCGCATCAGCAATCAGGATCTCGCCGATAGAGTGGCGTTATCGCCCTCCGCTTGCCTGCGGCGCGTGCGCTTGCTGGAGGAGCAGGGGGTGATTGGCGGCTACCGCGCGTGGTTCGATGCCGAGCGGCTGGGGCTGGAGATCGAGGCGATCGTGCAGGTGTCGATGCGCCACGACCTCGAAGGCTGGCACGACACCTTCAACGCCGCCGTGCAGGCGTGGCCGGAAGTGCTGACCGCCTATGTGATTACCGGCGACAGCAACTACATCCTGCGCGTGCAGGCGCGCAACCTGAAACACTACTCGGATTTCATCGTCAACCGGCTTTACCGCACGCCGGGGGTGATGGATATCCGCTCGAACATCGTGCTCCAGCGGATCAAGACCGATGGCTCGCCGCTGTCGGCGCTGCATGCCGACCAGGGCGGGAAAGCATAGGGAGGGGAGAGGGCAGGCTTAGCGGTCCAGCGGGGAGACGGTGGAGAACTGGCCACCCTGGAACACCAGCGGCTGGCCGCCGCAGTCCTGCAAGCCGCAGCGCTCCACTTCACCGACGAAGATCACGTGGTCGCCTTCGTCGTAGCGGCTGCGGTTATGGCATTCGAACCAGGCCAGCGCGTTGGCGAGGATCGGCAGGCCGGTCTCGGAGAGGCGGTAGTCCACGCCCGCGAAGCGGTCGCCCTTGAGCGAGGCGAAGCGCTGGCACAGGTCCATTTGCGACGCACAGAGCACATTGATGATGTAGTGCGTGCCATCGCGGAACATCGGCAGGCTGTTGGCGCGGTTGGCCATGCTCCAGAGCACCAGCGGCGGGTCCAGCGAGACCGAGTTGAACGAGCTGGCCGTGATGCCGACGAACGGGGCACCGTTGGCGTAGGGATGCCCCGCCGCGCGCGTGGTGATGACGGTCACGCCCGTGGCGAACTGCGACAGCGTCCGCTTGAAATGCTGCGTATCGAAGTCGGGCGAGGCGGCCTTGCGGCCCGTGATGGGGTCGTCGTCCTCGGCAGGCATGCCCATGTCGCGGGCTCCACACAAATCCATGATTTTCATTGCATCGTCAGCCGGTACGCCTTGTACGGATGTCACCTTGCGCCGCACGCGCGGGCGCGTCGGTGGGATTTCGTACAAAACGGGCCGGAATCGCGGCGCCGGAAGCCCGGCGCCGATCGTCCCACGATTGTAGCGGAGTCCGGACATTTGCCCTGACGGTAGGGTCTTTCGCGCCGGCTGGCCCGGGGCCCGCGTTCAGAGCCGGTCCGCGATGGCCTCGGCCAGCCGCGCGATGCTCAGCGGCGCGCAGCCCTCGGCGTTGTTGCTGACGATCACGTAGGCCGGTTGGCCGGTGCGCAGCGTGCGCGCCACCACGTCGGCGATGGCGTCGCGCGTCTCCGGGTCGGGCTCGACGATCTTGTCGAACGGGCCGTAGGCTTTCTCGGCCATCGCATAGGAGCGGCCCTCGCGCAGCATCCAGCGCAGCACCAGCGGGCCGGGCGCGCCGTCGTCCATCAGCGCCTGCGCCGCGGCCTGGCGGGCCACGGGCGGCAGGCGGTCGCGCGCGGCCAGGCAGAAGCGCACGCCACGGTCCCGCAGCAGGCGGATGTAGCGCGGCGTGAGCAGGGCCGGGTCGCGGATTTCCACCGCGTAGCAGGCGTGCGGCGTCAGCGTGGGGTCCAGCGGCGGGAGCGCGGCCAGGAAGGCGTCCAGCCGGGCGAGGAAGGCCGGGCCGTCGTCGCCCACACCCGCCAGCGGCGACAGCTGGAACAGCAGCGGTCCGCAATGCAGGCCGAGCCCGCCCGTGGCCGGCACGATGCAGTCCCGGATCGCGATCTCGGGGTTCAGGAACGCCGCGTTCGGCAGCCGCCCGGCGCCATCGGGTCCGCGCAGCCATGCATCGCAGACACTGGCCGGCGCCTTGACGAGGAAGCGGAAGCCCTCGGGTACCTGTGCCGCATACTGCATATAGTCGGTCAGCGGAATCGGCCCGTAGAAACCCCGGTCGATCCCCGCCGCGCGCAGCAACGGATGCTGGCCGCAGGCGCGCAGCCCCTTGCGCGAGAGCAGGCTCTCGGTGTACTGGCCATCGTAGACCAGCCCGTGCCAGCCCGGATACGACCACGACGAGGTGCCGAAATGGAGGTTGGGCGGCAGCCGCTGGCCGAGCGCCACCAGCGCGGCGTCGGGCGTCCACGGCGCGACGACCTTGCCGGCGGGCTTTTTCCTGGAGGGCGCGCCAGCCGCAGGATCGGCGGCTGACGCGGTGTCGGAGGGGGCGGGGAGCGGCGCTGCGGGCGCATCGCCGCCAGCGCCGCCATCGCCATCATCGCCAAAGAGGTCAAGCGTATCGTTCAATCGATTCAGACGGTATTGCCGATCGTGGCGTCATAGATATAGCGTCGCGACCACGGCAGGGTGTCGGCCGGGCGGCGCGCCTTGTGGCACACCACCTGGTAGATCGACATCTGGTCGGTCGTGAACGCGTGGGCGGTACCGGCCAGGTAGATGCGCCAGATGCGGTATTTCTTCTCGCCGACCATCTTCCGGATCGTCTCGCCGTTGGCCTCGAAGTTGTTGGCCCAGTGGAACAGCGTCTGGGCGTAGTGCCGGCGCAGCAGTTCCACGTCGAAGCCTTCGAGCCCGCCCTGCTGCAGGGTCTGCAGCACCATGCCGATGTGCGGCAGCTCGCCCTGCGGGAACACGTAGCGGTCCATGAAGCCCGAGCCGTCCATCGGCACCTCGCCGCTCTGCGGGTCGGTGGAGGTGATGCCGTGGTTCATGGCCACGCCGTCGTCCGTCAGCAGGTCGCGAATCCGGCCGAAATAGGCCGGCAGGTTGGCCTTGCCCACGTGCTCGAACATGCCGACGCTGGTAATGCGGTCGAACTGGCCGGCGGTATCGCGGTAGTCCTGGAGGCGGATCTCGATGCGGTCCGTCAGCCCGGCGGCGCGCACGCGCTCCGTGGCGAGGTCGAACTGGTTCTGCGAGAGCGTGATGCCCACGCAGCGCGCGCCGAACTTCTGCGCGGCGCGCAGCACCAGCGCACCCCAGCCGCAGCCGATGTCGAGCAGCGTGTGGCCCGGCTGGAGCCGGATCTTGGTCAGGATGTGGTCGATCTTCTTCAACTGTGCGGTGGCGAGGTCTTCATTGCCGTGCTCGAAGTACGCGCACGAGTAGACCATGTTCGGATCGAGCCAGAGCCGGTAGAAGTCGTTCGAGACGTCGTAGTGATACTGGATCGACGCCTGGTCTTCCTGCTTGGTATGGGTGAAGTGCTGGGCCACGCGGGCGAGGGCGCCGCCGGCACTGCGCGCGGCTGCGGCGGAGAAGCCGAAGGCGACGTTGATGATGTCGGCCAGGCGGCCTTCGAGGTCGATCTTCTCCTGGACATACGCCTCGCCGAGGTTGTCCAGGCTGGGTACCAGCAGCAGCGGCAGGGCGGTGGCCTCGCGTACCGTCAGGGTGACGTCGGGCTTCTCGAAATGGCCGAGCGGGTACTCCTTGCCATTCCAGAGCCGGAGCTTCACCGGCAGGTTGGCGTGCTCGCGCACGTCGGCGATCCAGCTGTCGAGCTGCTTGTCCAGGGCTTGTTTGAAAAACATGCGGCTTCCTCCCGAATTGGTTGCGGCACACCTCTCGTACGACCCTAAAACTTTACGCCAAAACTTTGAATTGTGCAGTGCGGGTCCCCGGACTCCGCCTGCTGCCACGTACTTGTCTGAACAGGCAGACAAGTACGTGGCGCGGGGCCTCAGGGCGACAGTCAGGGCGACAGCCGCACGATATCCCAGCTGCCATCATCCTGTTTGCGATAGCCGATGCGGTCGTGCAGGCGGGACGGGCGGCCCTGCCAGAATTCGATCCAGGTGGGCGCCACGCGATAGCCGCCCCAGTGCGCGGGGCGCGGCGGGTTCTCGCCAAACTTGCTGCGGAAGTCGGCCTCGCGGGCCTCGAGGACGTCGCGGCCGGGCACCTCGCGGCTTTGCTCGGACGCCCATGCGCCCAGCCGGGAGCCGAGCGGGCGCGAGGCGTAGTACGCATCGCTCTCGGCCTCATCCACCTTCTCCACGATGCCTTCCACGCGCACCTGCCGCTCGAGCTGCACCCAGTGGAACAGCAGCGCCGCGCGCGGGTTGGCCTGGAGGTCGAGCCCCTTGCGGCTCTCGTAGTTGGTGAAGAACGTGAAGCCGTTGGCGTCCATGCCCTTCAACAGCACGATGCGGGCCGATGGCTGGCCATTGGCGGCCACTGTGGCCAGCGTCATCGCATTCGGCTCGGGCAGCTTGGCCTGGAGCGCCTCGTCGAACCAGGTCTGGAACTGGCGGATCGGGTCGGCGGCCACGTCGGATTCGGAAAGCGCGCTCAGCATGTAGTTGCGGCGCAGGTCGGCTAGTTGGGTCATGTCGCGATCACGAAGATAGATGCACTTCGAGTATAGCGAATGCGCCGCGCAGCGCATTTGCGGTGCCGCAAACTGCCGCGCCCGTTTTAAGTTTTATTCGATTTCCGCCACCCGGGGCTTGCGGGACTGGTTGCGGGAGTAGTAACCCGCCATGCCCATCGCGCCGGCCATCGAGAGGAAGATCGGCAACATGCCGAGCGCCGTGCCGACCACGCCGAAGGTCAGCGGCCACACCACCTGGCTCGTGTTGAGCACGGCCGAGCGCAGCCCGAGCGCCTCCCCGGCGCGGCCCGAGGGCGAGGCGGTATGGAGGATGTTCATCACATTGGGCTGCGCGCTGCCGAGCGCGAGGCCAAGCACGAAGGCCAGCCCGCACATCAGCCAGAATTCGGCGACGAACGGGTAGACGAGGTAGGCCATGGCGCCCACCATCAGCGCGCACCGAATGATCTTCCATTCAGACAGATGGCGCGACACCAGCGGCATGGCGATGCGGATGGCCAGCGTGGCGATGGCGAACGCGCCGAGCACCCAGCCGATGGACGACGGCGACAGGCCGATGCGCGAACCCTGGATCGGGATCAGGAACGCGTGCAGGTCCCAGGCGGCCGAGAGCACTGCGCTGGCGATGAACACCGCGCGCAGTTCGGGATGCTGGAGCAGGTCCAGCGTGGAGCGGCGGCTGCCGTCTTCCACCGCGATCCGGCCGGCGTTGCCGCCCGTGGCCGGCAGGCGCGGCCGCACGTACTGGAGCCCGGCCTGGCCGAGCAGCGCCACCGCCACCAGCACGCAGAACGCGGGCCGGAAGCCCGCGTGTTCGATCACATAGCCCATCACCACCGGGCCGAGGGTGCCGGACACCGACAGCCCGAGCGCGTGGTAGGTGTAGTTGCGCAGCCGCTTGTCGGGCGTGGAGACCTGCCCGATCAGCAGCTGCATGGCCACCTGGACCAGCATGAAGCCAACCCCGATCAGCGCGCACGCCGCATAGAGCGCGCCGATGTCCGGCCAGATCGCCGGCAGCAGCGTGCCGGCCACCACCATCAGCGAGCCCGCCGTCATCGGCAGGCGCGGGCCGATCTCGTCGATGCGGCGCCCGGCGCGGATCGCCAGGAACATCGGCAGCAACGCATAGAGCGCCATCAGCAGGCCGAGCGTGACCGTGGAGGCCTTGAGCGAAATCGCAAACAGGGAAACGACGACGCGACTGGCGTTGAACGCCACGTGGTTGCACACCGTCAGGGCGATCAGCCAGCTGATCGGCGGAACGGCGGCGTGAGGCAACGTCATGGGACGGGGGCAGGTAGGGGGTGCTGCGTGGATCGCGCCGCCGGCAAGGTCTCCGTCCGGGTCGAAAAGTGCGCGAAAAAAATAAGTGCGGCCGTAGCCGCACCTCACAAGGGCGCCGTCACCGGACTGGAACCGGCAGCGACGACCGATGCATGCCATTCTGTTTAGTGCTTTGCTTGTAAATGGCCGTTTAATTATGCGGCCGTCCCGGGGCCGGACACAACGCCTGCGTGGGGGGAAGTGCAAATCCGCAACACCTGGCGTGAATCGACACGGATCGGATGTTGCGGATTTCGTCGAATGACGATGCGAGGCTGCCTGGCGACCCGTCTAGCCGCCCTGATACAGCTGCGCGTCGTTGGCCGGCTGCATCGGCTTCTGCTGGACCGATGGCGTGGGCTTGCGCGGCTCGGTGGGGGCCGGGCCCGGCTGGCCCTGGGCGGCGGCCGACTTCGATGGCGACTCGGGAATTGCCGGGCCGGCGGCCTGCTTGCCGGCGCGGCCGGTGGCCGGGTCCTGATAGGTCTTGCCCGGCGGTGGGGCGGTCGGGCGCTTCTTCAGCTCGGCCAGCAGGCGGGCGCACTGGCTTTCGTCGCCGCCCGGCGAGATGTCCAGCAGCGGCACCACCAGCGCCACCGGCGCGGTCAGCGCCAGCGCCAGCGCGCCGCCCGCCCGCAGGGCCAGCACGGCGATGTTCGGGCTGACCGATGGGTTCTTGAACGTGCCGCCCACATACAGCGGCGACCGCAGCGAGATGATCCGCAGGCCCTTGGAGTCCGGGTGGATGGTCAGCGCCAGCCGCTCCTCGCCGAAATCGATCGCGCCGTCGGTGGTGATCACGGCGTCCTGGGTGTCGAGTACAAAGGTGCGGGCGCGGGCGATGCCGTCCTTGACCGCGAAGTCGCTCACGCCGCAGTTGATCTGCACGGGTTTGTCGCCAAACAGCTTGGAGACCACCACGCTGCCCACGTTCAGGCCGATGGCCTCCAGAATGAACTTGCTGACCGTGCCGTTCTCCACCAGCAGCTTGGCCTCGCCGTTCGACGAGCCCATCAGCGCGGCCACGGAATTGCCGGTGCCGGACAGCTTGGCGCTGCCATTCACCTCACCGATGCTGGCGCGCATCGAGTCAGCCTTCGGGAACAACTGCTTGAGCTTCAGGTGGCGCGCGGTCATATCGACCATGGCGCCCATCGGCTCGCGCTTGCCGTCCAGCCGGATCGTGGAGACGAGGTTGCCGCCGGCCACGCCGAAGTTGAGCGGGTCGAGCAGCAGCACGCCATCGGTCAGCTTCAGGTGAGTCTTCAGGTCGGTGATCGGCAGGTCTTCGTCGCGGACGATGCGCTTGCCGGTGAATTTGACGTCGGCGTCGATCTCGTCCCAGCGCTCGGTGCGGAACGGCGCCACCGGCAGCGCCTTGTTGGCCGGCTGCTTGACCGGGCTCTCGGAGGCCGCCTGCCCCGGCTTGGCATCGGCGCCGATCAGCGGCGCGAGGTCGGCGAACAGCAGTTGCCTGGACACCAGCTCGCCAGACAGCAGCGGGCGCGGCGAGCGTTGCGCGAAGGTGAGCGTGCCGCCCAGGTCGCTGCCGCCGACCTTGCCCGTGAAATCCCGATACGTATAGGACGACGCCCCTTTCTTGAGCGTGGCCACCAGCCGCCCGCGCGTTTCATACGGCGGGGTGGACGGCAGGACGATGCCGGTCAGCGCGTAGAGCTTGGCCATGTTGTCGCCGGACAGCATCAGGTTGACGTCCAGCGCGCCCAGATGGGCCGGGTTGGTCAGCGTGCCTTCGATTACTGCGCGGGTGGCGCCCACGCGGACATCGGCCTGCACGGGGTAGGGCGTGTTGACGTCGCGCAGGCTCAGCACCGTGCCGGCCTTGCCGCTGGCGTTGATGGTGGCCTGGTTGTAGTGCCCGACTGCCTTCCAGCGGATGCCGTAGCGGCTGTCCCTGGCGTCCTTGGTGTCCTTGGTGTCCTTGGTGTCCTTGGCCATCGGCGCGGAGGCGTCAACGGCGGACGCATCGGTCGGTGGCACCAGCGCGCCGTCCCGGGCCTTGTCGTAGAGCGCCTGGTCGCCCACGGTGTCCAGCGTGGCCTGCATGTCGATCTTCTCGGCTGCATCGGCCAGCGCCAGATTGCCGCGCTGCAGCACGACCTCGCCAATATCGAGTTCCCAGCTCGATTTGCCGGTCTTGGGCCCGGTATCGAAAGTCCAGTTGTTGCGCTTGTCCGCCAGCCGCTCGAGCCAGACGGCGGGGCTGTCCACCACGATGGTCGGCACGGCGATCTGGTGCGCCAGCAGCGGCAGCGGGCGCAGTATGAAGATGACCTCCCGCACGGTGGCCATGTTGGGGGCCTTCGCCCAGTCCGGGTTGCCCACGGTGATGTCCCGGGCCGACAGGCGCGGCCACGGCACCAGCGTGCGCCAGCCGGTCTCGCCCTGCGCGCGCTTCCAGGTGACCATCAGGTCGCCATTGATCGCGAACGGGCGGCCGATGGCCAGCGACACCTTGTCGTTGAGCCACGGCTTGAGACGATTCCAGTCGAAGGTCAGGATGACGATGACGAGGATCGCAATCAGGGCGAGCGGGGTGAACACGCTCCAAAGAATGATCTTGTGTCGGCGCGAGGCGGGCATGAGGGCGGACTCCTGTTGGCGGACTCCTGTTGGCGCGCAGGGCCGGGCCGGGGTGGGTAAGCCCGCCCGGCCTGCCATGCGGCGGATCAACCACTGCACAATCAATTTTAGGGGAGGGCGCCGCGCCGGCTTGTCGGCCTTGCGCTGACATTGCGGTCGCCGGAGCGCCGATTTTTGGCGCCAGCCAGGTCTGCCGGGGTGACATAAAATAGCGAAATTCGTGATTTATCCAGCTTTCCCCGCTTATCCCCCCATGACCATTGCCGCACTACCCGGGCTGCCCGGCCTGCCCGAGCCCCTGACCCACGAGACCCCCGAGGACGACGACTACCACCGCCGTTTCGGCGGCGTGGCGCGGCTGTACGGGGCGGCAGGCATGGCCCGGCTGGAGGCGGCCAGCGTCTGCGTGATCGGCATTGGCGGCGTGGGCAGCTGGGCGGCCGAGGCGCTGGCACGCAACGCCGTGGGCCGCATTACGCTGATCGACCTCGACCATATCGCGCCATCGAACACCAACCGCCAGATCCATGCGCTCGGCGACGCCTATGGCCGCGCCAAGGTGGAGGCGATGGGCGAGCGCATCGTGGCGATCAACCCGCGCTGCCGCGTCTCGCAGATCGACGATTTCGTGACCGAGGACAACGTGGCCGACCTGCTGAGCGGCTTCGACTACGTGATCGACGCCATCGACGCCGCGAAGATCAAGACCGCGATCCTCGGCTGGACGCGGGGGTCCGGGCGCGGCGCGCGCATCCTCACGTGCGGTGGGGCAGGTGGGCAACTGGATCCCACGCGGGTGCGGCTCGAGGATCTTTCCCGGACGGTGCAGGACCCGCTGCTGGCCAAGGTGCGCGGCAACCTGCGCCGCCAGTTTGGCTTTCCGCGCAACCCGAAGCGGAAGTTCAACATCCTGGCCGTGTATTCCGACGAACCGGTGCGCTATCCGGAGCCCGAACAGCAGGCCTGCGAGATCGACGAGGCCCCGCCCGCGCCGCGCGAGGCCCCGCAAGGGCTGGCTTGCGCCGGGTATGGCTCGTCGGTGGCGGTGACGGCGGTGTTTGGCTTCGTGGCGGCGTCGGCCGTAATCGGCGCCATTGTGGCCGGCAATGACGCCCGGGCGGGGTCCGAAGACGCGGCTGAGGAAGACTGAGGACTGGGGACTGGGCGCTAGCTCGCCAGGGTGCGCAGCAGGCGGTCCAGCGCGGCGGCGTCCGGGGCCAGGTTGTCGAAGAAGATCAGTTCGGGATACTCGGCCGGGTCCGGCATGAAGCGGCGTGTCCGATACGCCTCCCAGTGCGTGAGCTTGTAGGCATCGTTGGGATTGCCGCGCCGGACAATGCGCGCGTGGGCCTCGTCCTCGGGCAGGTGCACCCATACCACCTGCGTGCGCGTGCCAGCCGGCATGTGCAGCCACGCCGGGTCGGTCAATTGGTGGGCGCGCACCTCGCGCGAGAGCGGCCCCACCACCAGCACGCTGATGCCGAGCATCAGGTTCTCGCGCGCGGTGTCCAGCAGGCCCTGGTATTCGGGGTCGCGCAGGTTGTCCAGGTAGGCCGGGCTGTCGCGGTCGTTCGGGTCGCCGGTGATGGCGGCCATCGCCGCCGCGCTGTAGCGCCCATAGAGCGTGTCCTTGTCGAGCAGGCAGAACGGCTCGCCGGTGGCCTGCATCAACGGGCCGATCAGCTTGTGGGACAGCGTGGTCTTGCCGGTGCCGGCGTGGCCGCAGAAGAAGATCAGTCTTGGCATGGCGGGAAGGGGCGCGTCGGCCACAGCAGGGTTGCGAACGGCAAGGATACCCCGCATCGGAGCGATCACGACGCGTGGCCTTGCGGAAAATCAGATCGGCGGGGCCGGAAATCGGTATCCTTGCCGCGTTACCGACCCTGCTCCTTGCCCACCACATGTCCGCCGCCGCACTCGATACGCACGATCCCTATCAAGGACTGTCGTCCGAGGGCCTGCCCGAAGCGCTACGCCTCGGGGAGCCCGTGACCGACGCCACCCACGCCGAATTCCTCCAACTGCTCGATGCGGCCGCCCGCGCCGACGATGCCGGCTTCCTGGCCGCCTATGACGCGTGGATCGACCACACGCGGCATCACTTCGCGCAGGAGGAACAGTGGATGGAGGCGATGGGCTTCGGCCCGCGCCATTGCCATGCGGGCGAGCACCAGCAGGTGCTCGCCGTTGCGCAGGCCGTGCGCGACAAGGTGGCGGAGGAGGGGGTGGTGAGCCTGGGGCGGCGGCTCGTGGGCGAACTGTCGGGCTGGTTCGACCATCACGTGAAGTCGATGGACACCATGATGGTCGAACACATGCAGGCCAACGGCTTCACGCTGGTGGAAGGCCCCCAGGGCTGAAGCCGGGGGGCCTTAGTTCACCACTCAGTTCAGCGCTGCGCTGAGCTGGCGGCGCCAGCGCGAGACCACGTCGGGCCGCCCGGCGAGCAGGTCGAACACCGACAGCATGGTCTTGCGTCCGATATCTTCCTCGAAGCCGCGGTCGCGGCGCACGATTTCCAGCAATTGTTCCAGGGCGGGCTCGTACTCGCGGCGCGCGATCAGCGCGTTCGCCAGGTCGAGCTTCGCGCCCAGGTCGGCCGGATTGGCCTGCACGCGGGCGATCAGCGCGGCGGCGTCGGGCAGGTCGTCCACGTTGCGTAGCGCTTCCAGCTGGGTCTGCACGGCGGCATAGCCTTCCTCCTGCGGGGCGCGCGGCGATAGCCGGGCGAACTCGGCCTCGGCGGCCTCGACCTCGTTGTGATCGAGCAGGAAGCTGGTGTAGGCCAGCCGCGCGTCATCGGCGCCCGGATCGAAGGCCAGCGCGGCCTGGAAGGCGGCGCGCGCGCCCTCGGCATCGCCGGCGGCCACCAGTTCGCGGGCCTCGTGCAGCGCCTGCTCGCCCGGGTTCGGGGTCAGGCGGTCCAGGAATTCACGCAGGCCCGACTCCGGCAGTACGCCGACGAACTGGTCCACGGCCTGCCCATCGGCAATCGCCACCACATGGGGAATGCTGCGCACGCCGAAATGCGCGGCCAGCTCCTGGTTCTCGTCCACATTGACCTTGGCGAGCTTCCACTTGCCGCCGGATTCGGCTTCGAGCTTTTCCAGCATCGGTCCCAGCGTGCGGCATGGGCCACACCAGGGCGCCCAGAAATCGACCAGCACGGGCACCTGCCGCGACATCTCGATCACGTCGGCTTCGAAATTCTGCAGGGTGACGTCGCTCATGTTCTGCCTTTCGGAATGATGGGGGCCGGCATGCGGCCGGATCTCCCTATTGTGAGGGCGAAGCCGCGGAAAGCAACCTTTGGCCGACCCCGACCGGGAAAACCTCCGCTTGAAAATAGAACGGTCGTTCAGTTATATTGGCCCTCTGTTGACGAAACCAAAAAGCCGGTCGCAAAGACCCAGGAGACAAGATGACCACCACGCCCGCGCGTCCGCATTTCCAGTTCTGGCCGAAGCGGCTGCCCACGCAGATCGTGCTGCCCGAGACCTCGCTCTGGTTCAACCTCGAAGTCTCCGCGCGCCGCTACGCCGAGAAGCCGGCGATCCGCTACTTCGGCAATGCCATCACGTTCCGCGCGCTGGAGGCGCAGGCCACGGCGCTGGCGGGCTGGCTCCAGCAGAAGGCCGGCGTGAAGAAGGGCGACCGCGTGCTGCTGTACATGCAGAACTGCCCGCAGTTCATCGTCAGCTACTACGCGATCCTGCGTGCGGACGCGGTGGTGGTACCCGTCAACCCGATGAACCGGGCCGAGGAGTTCAAGCACTACGTGACCGATGGCCAGGCGCGCGTGGCGATCTGCACGGCTGACCTTGCCGCCGGCGTGGCCCAGGCCAACGCCGAACTGCCGGCCGACCAGCAGCTCCAGCACGTGCTGGCCACCCAGTACGCGGACGCGCTGCCGGCTTCCTACGAACACCCCGAAGACGCGCCGCCCGCGTGGATCACCGCCGAGCATCCGCTGCCGGCGGGCGCCACGCCGTGGGCCGAGGCGCTCGGCGCCGGCCTGCAGCCTGGCCCGCACACGGCCGGCCCGGACGACATGGCCGTGATGCCCTACACCTCGGGCACCACGGGCTTCCCCAAGGGCTGCATCCACACCCATCGCTCGGTCATGCACAACGTGATCGGCGGCGGCACGTGGTCGGGCAGCGGCGCGGAATCGGTGATCCTGTCGGTCCTGCCGCTGTTCCACGTCACCGGCATGCAGTACGGCATGAACGGGCCGATCTACAGCGGCGCCACCGTGGTCATGCTGCCGCGCTGGGACCGCGAGGTGGCCGGGCGCCTGATCTCGCGCTACCAGGTCACGCACTGGACCAACATCCCGACCATGGTGATCGACTTTCTGGGCAGCCCGAACCTGGCCAGTTTCGACCTGACCAGCCTGCGCTACATCGGCGGCGGCGGCGCGGCCATGCCGCAGGCCGTGGCCGAGCGGCTCAAGGAACAGTTCGGCCTCAGCTACCTGGAGGGCTATGGCCTCTCCGAGACCATGGCGCCGACGCACAGCAACCCGGCCGACCGCGCCAAGCTGCAATGCCTGGGCGTGCCGACCTTCAACACCGAGGCGCGCGTGATCGACCCCGTTACGCTGGCCGAGCTGCCGCCGAACGAAGTGGGCGAGATCATCGTACGCGGCCCGCAGGTCTTCAAGGGCTACTGGGGCAAGCCCGATGCCACGCGCGACGCATTCATCGAGTTCGAAGGCCGGACCTGGTTCCGCACCGGCGACCTGGGCCGCATGGACGACGACGGCTACTTCTTCATCACCGACCGCCTCAAGCGCATGATCAACGCGTCCGGCTTCAAGGTCTGGCCGGCCGAGGTGGAAAACCTGCTCTACAAGCATCCGGCCGTGCAGGAGGCGTGCATCATCGGCACGCGCGACGCCTATCGCGGCGAGACCGTGAAGGCCGTGGTGGTCCTGCGCACCGCCGCCAAGGGGCATACCACGCCGGAAGAGATCATCGAATGGGCGAAGGAGAACATGGCCGCGTACAAGTATCCGCGCGTGGTCGAGTTCGTCGATGCATTGCCGAAGTCCGGCACCGGCAAGGTGATGTGGCGCCAGTTGCAGGAGAGCGAGAACACGCGTACCGGCGCGTGACGTGCGCGGGCCTCAGTGCCCGCGGGCGCGCATCAGCATCCTGACCATGGTCTTGTAGCCGCGCTCGCGCGCATGGCGCGTGGGCGTCACGCCTTCGCGGTCGGCGAGGTTGGCGTCCGCGCCCGCATCCAGCAGCAGTTGCACCACTTCCTCGTAGCGTGCGCTGCCGTCGCCGAGCACCACGGCCTCGAGCAGCGCGGTCCAGCCGAGCTGGTTCACGTGGTCCACGCTGAGCCCGGCTTTCAGTAGCAGTTTCACGATTTCGACATTGCCGTGCTGGCTTGCGGCGATCAGCGCCGTGCCGTCGTAGCGGTCCGTGCTGCGCGGGTCGGCGCCGTGGGACAGCGCCAGCCGCACGATGTCGATCTGCCCCGTGGCGGCCGCCACCAGGAACGGGCTGTTCGACTCCCCATCCTTGCGATTCACATCGGCGCCGGCCAGGATCAGCGCCCGCGCCACCTCGTTGCGGCGGTTGTAGACCGAGGCCAGCAGCGCGCTGCGGCCGCGTTCGTCCACGGCCTGCATCGACGCCCCGGCAGCGAGTAGCCGATTGACGAGTTCCGCGTCGCCAATGCTGGCGGCGGTGATCAGGTTGCGGTCCAGCGCGGCCATGCCATCGCTGCGCGGTGGCAGGGTGGGCGGATCGACCGGACGCGCACGCGGCCCCTGCGCGAGGGTGGGGCCGTTGCCGATGCCAGTCAGGGTGCGCGCCAGCGTCTGGCCGCCCTGGCCGGCGAGCAGGCCGCCGGCCATCAACAACCCCAACAGCCCGAGCATTTCGGCGATGGCCTGGCGGCGGGGGCGGGTCTGGGAGCGCGTCATGTGGGGGGTGTCGAAGGCGCTGGGGTGGCTCAGACGGTTTCGTGCGGCGCGTTGGCGGCGGCGATGCCGTCCGTGCCGTCGGCCTGCATGACGGGCGGCCGGTGGCGGTGCGGATCGTCGCCGGCCGGGTGCATGGCATCGGCACCGTCACTGTCCTGGAGCAGGCGCCAGAGGCGGCCCAGGTAGGGGTCGTCCACCCCGTTGGTGGCCAGGCCCAGCAACGTCTGCTGGAGATATTCGCGGGCCGGGCCGTACAGGCCGCAGGCGTGGCGCAGACAGTCCACCACGCGGGTGTCGGGCAGCCGCCCCGCGTAGGCCGGATGTTCGCGGTTCATCACAAAAGCCAGCGCGCGGGCTTCCGGTGCGTCCGGGGTATTGTCGAGCTTCACGCGCAGCCAGCGCGGGTGATAGGCGCCGGTCAGCATCTCGCGGCGCCAGAGCACGCGGAATTCCTGCTCGATCACATGGGCCGGGATGCGGAACACCATGCCCGTGCAGCAGCCGCCCCGGTCCAGGCCGAGCACGAGCCCGGGGTTGTCCCAGGTGCCACGATTGATACGGGAATAGAGGTAGAAGCCGCGATGGTAGCCGTGCACGGTGGCCAGGCGCCGGTCCGTATGGACCACCATCGGGTTCCAGATCAGCGAGCCGTAGCCGAACAGCCAGACATCGCCCTGCAGGGCATCGCCATCAGGCCGGGCGGCCAGCGCGGCATGGAGCGATTGCTCGATATCGGCCTCAGGCAGCAGCGAGGACGCGACCGGTGTGCTGCACAGCGATGCGCGCAGCCTGTCCGCTTCGAGGTCCTGTCTGGTGATGGCCATGGATGGAAGGATAATCCAAAGCGTATTGATCCGTCGCAAGGAAGCCACATGCGGCGAGCGGGGTGTGTGTCACAGGCAACGGTTTGCAATGCGCCCGCCGGGCCGGCAAGTCTCTACAATGGGGGCCTGACTTCTTGGAGAACCGGTCATGGCGCGTACGCTTACCGTGGTGTTCGGCAGTGGCAAGGAATTCGATTTCACGCTTGGCGATGCCGAGCTGGCGGCCGTGACCGAGGAGGCCGCATGGCGCTGGTTCGACCGCGAATATGCCGAACTGGACTGCCAGGCCTCGAGCCCGGTGGGCAAGGTGCTCGTCATCGACAAGATCCTGAACGTGGCCAAGTTCTCGGGCGAGAACCGCTTCAGCGGCAATGCGGAGTGGGCGCAGGACTTCGCGCGGCATGCCGGCCGGCTGCTGGACCGCGACAAGGTGCGCGTGGACGTGGGCAACGCCGCGATCGGGTTCTGACGGGCTCTGAAGCCCCGGCTTTCAGATTCCACGATGTAAAAACGGACGCCGAGGCGTCCGTTTTCATTGGGTCAGGCCCGGCCGAAGCTCAGACCGACAGCAGTTCCACTTCGAACAGCAGCGTGGCGTTCGGGGGAATCACGCCACCGGCGCCGCGGGCACCGTAGCCCAGGTCGGCCGGAATCACCAGGCGGCGCGTGCCGCCCACCTTCATGCCCTGCACGCCTTCGTCCCAGCCACGAATCACGTGGCCGGCGCCCAGCGGGAACACGAACGGGTCGTTGCGGTCCTTGCTCGAATCGAACTTGCGGCCAGCCTGGCCGTTCTCGTACAGCCAGCCGGTGTAGTGCACGGTCACGTGCTGACCTGCCGTGGCTTCGTTGCCAGCGCCGACAACGGTGTCTTCGAATTGCAGGCCGGAGGGAGTGGTTTGCATCGCAATCTTCCTGTTTTTGGTTGATGAAGCGTTATCTGGGGCTCGGGCGGCCCGCCTCAGCCGGCGGCGCGCTGGAGCACGTCGAGCGTCAGCTGCACGTTGTGGTCGTCGTCGCTGACCCAGATCTCGGCGTCCTGGATGGTCACGGACAGGCGCATGGCGCGCTGCGCCATGCCGGCCAGTGCCTCCACGGCTTCCGAGGGCACATTGTAAATGGTCACGTTACGCAGCTTGCTGGCCTTGCCGGCCATGCCCTTCCACCATTCACGCGCGCTGGCGCTCTGATAGGTATAGACGGTGACGCGGTCCGCGCGGGACGAGGCGCGCCGCAGCCGGGCTTCGTCGGGCTGGCCGAGTTCCACCCAGTGGGCGATCTCGCCGGTCAGCGTCTTGTCCCAGAGGTCGGGTTCGTCGGGCTCGTCGAGGCCGCGCGTGAAGGTGAGGGACTCGGACGCCTCGCAGGCGAAGGCCAGCAGGCGCACCATCATCCGCGCGTCGTTTTCAGACGGATGCTGGGCGATGGTCAGCGTATGGCTGCCGTAGTAGGGCCGATCCATGTCCGATACGGACAGTTCGGCCTTGAAGATGGTGGACTTGAGCGCCATGGAATCACGGGAAATGCGGGCTCGCGCCGGCCACGGGATGCCATCCGGCACGGCGCGCGAAGGCCGCATCATACGTGATCCGCGTGGGCAGGCGATGGAAAACCATCGCCCGACGGTGCGTTGGCGCGCGCAGCCCGGGCGGGCGCTCGCTCAGGACTTGCGCTTGTGGCTGACCCAGAAGCGCAGCACCGCCGACACCAGCACCAGCGCCAGGAATGCGGCGGCCGCCACCAGCGCGAGGCCGGCGTTGCTGTTGATCTGGCCTTCGAGCGCCACGCTGACCAGCAGCGTGCCGACCATGACGGCCAGCAGCGGCAGCAGCAGGGCGCCACGGCCATAGGTCTGGTAGGCCCAGAGCGGGAATTTGCGGACGGTTTGGGCAGGGATGCTGCAGGCCAGGCAGGCGCCGGCTGCGGCCAGGGACGCCGCAACGACGTCTCCGACGTGAATAGTGATCATCTCGACTCGCGAATCGCCGGGTACGCTGTGGGCGGAACGCGGCAGGGATGGGATGGCAAGGCGCTGATTTTACTGAAATTTTTCCCGGCAAAGGTGACGCAGGGTCGTCATCGGGACCGATATCGGAGATCGATTTCCCCTATTCAGGATGGCGGCGCGCTGCCGTCCGCCCCGGGGCTACTGCGCGGGCGTCGCTTCGACCGAAATGTGCAGCGTCACGGTATCGCCGACGTCGGGCAGGAACCGTGTCATGCCGAAGGCGCTTCTGGGCAGGCTGGCGTGGAAATCGCCGCCGCAGACGTCCCGGCCCACGCCGAACAGCACCACGCGCCCGCAACTGAAGCGGTCCGCCTCCAGCCGCAGGGGGTGGGTCACGCCCAGCAGCGACACCTGCCCCTCCACGGCCACGAGCTTGCCGCCTTCCACGACGAAACGGTTGCCCTGGAAACGCGCGACCGGAAAATTCTGGGAATCGAAGAATTGTGGCGAGCGCAGCACCCCGTCGAGGCTGCGATTGCCGGTATCGACCGAGTCGGTATCCACCGTGAAGTCGATCGATCCCACCCCGGTGGCCGGGTCATAGAGGATGCGGCCATCCAGCTTGTTGAAGCGGCCGCGCACCGTGGTGCGGTCGAAATGGCTGGCGCCGAAATAGACCGCGGTATGGGTGGGATCGACGTTGTAGTTCACGGGCGCCGCCCAGGTTGGGGCGCTGGCGCCCAGGAGGGCGGCGATCAGGAGACGGGGCAGCATGGCTAGTGGCTTCTAGTGGCTAGTGGCTAGTGGCTAGTGGCTAGTGGCTAGTGGACGAACACCGGCAGCAGGAACAGCCCGATCACGGTCAGGAAGCCGATGGTCCAGCACAGCGTGCGCAGCGTGGCCCGGTCGGTCAGGTAGCAGACCGTATAGAGGATGCGCGCGACGACGAACACCACCGCCAGTTCGTCGATGCGCGCCTGCGGGGCACTCAGGTGACTGGCAATCAACACGCCGGCCGCAAAGAACGGGAAAGCCTCGAAGTGGTTGCGGTGGGCGAGGTCGGCGCGCCGCGCCCGCCCACTTTGCTTCTCCAGCCAGCCGCGCGGGTCGTGGTTGTCGAAGCCGCTACGCCCACTCGCCTTGGCGATAGCCACCGTCAGCACGGGCAGCAACCCCGCCACCAGCACGCACCAGAACGCAATCGGCATATCAGTCCCCGGGGTTCTAAATCAGGCGGCCACCACCTTGATGCGCACGCCGGCCATGGTTACCACCTGCCCGGCGCGGATCTTGGCGGTCTTGCGCGACTCGGCCGCGCCGTCCACCGAGACCTCGCCGGCCGCCACCAGCGCCTTGCCGGCGCCGCCGCTGTCACAGACGCCGGCCAGCTTCAGCAGGTCGTTCAGGGCAATGAACTCGCCCTCGAGCGGAAATGTGATGGTTTGCGTCGTCATCGTCACTTGCCCCAGCTGTCCTTGAGGCCAACCGTGCGATTGAAGACGGGCTTGCCCGGCTGCGAATCGGTACGGTCCGCCACGAAGTAGCCGTGACGCTCGAACTGGAAGCGGTCTTCCGGCTTGGCGTCGCGCAGGCCCGGCTCCAGGTAGGCCTTGACCACCTTCTTGGAGTCGGGGTTCAGCGCATCGAGGAAGTTCTTGCCGCCCGCGTCGGGGTTCGGGTCGCTGAACAGCCGGTCGTACAGGCGCACCTCGGCCTCCACCGCATGCGGCGCGCTGACCCAGTGGATGTTGCCCTTGACCTTGACGCTGTCCGCGCCCGGCGTACCGCTCTTGGTTTCCGGCAGGTAGTTCGCGTGCACGGCCACCACGTTGCCGTCAGCGTCCTTGTCCACGCCCGTGCACTCGATCACGTAGCCGTAGCGCAGGCGCACCTTGTTGCCCGGGAACAGGCGGAAGTAGCCCTTGGGCGGCGTCTCGGTGAAGTCGTCGCGTTCGATCCACAGTTCGCGCGAGATCGGGAACACGCGGCGGCCCAGTTCGGGCTGCTTGGGGTGCACCGGCGCCGAGCACTCCTCGGTCTGGCCTTCCGGGTAGTTGTCCAGGATCAGCTTGACCGGGTCGAGCACGCCCACGCTGCGCGGCGCGCGTCCGTCCAGGTCGTCGCGCACGGCGCCTTCGAGCGTGCTCATGTCGATCCAGCTATCGGCCTTCGACACACCCACGCGGTCGCAGAACAGCTGGATCGATTCCGGCGTATAGCCGCGGCGGCGGATGCCGACGATGGTGGGCATGCGCGGGTCGTCCCAGCCGTCCACGCGGTTTTCGTCCACCAGCTGCTTGAGCTTGCGCTTGCTGGTGATGGCGTAGGTCAGGTTCAGGCGCGCGAATTCGTACTGGTGCGGCAGCGGGTCGCGGAACACGCCGGCTTCGCGCAGGTGCTGGAGCACCCAGTCGTACAGCGGGCGGTTGTTCTCGAACTCCAGCGTGCACAGCGAATGCGTGATGTTCTCGATCGCGTCCGAGATGCAGTGCGTGAAGTCGTACATCGGGTAGATGCACCACGCATCGCCGGTGCGGTGGTGATGGGCGTGGCGGATGCGGTAGAGCACCGGGTCGCGCAGCACGATGTTCGGCGCGGTCATGTCGATCTTGGCGCGCAGCACGTGCTCGCCGTCGCCGTACTTGCCGGCGCGCATGTCGCGGAACAGCGCCAGATTTTCCGCCACCGTGCGGTCACGGAACGGCGAGGGCTTGCCCGGCTCGGAGAAGTTGCCGCGCGTGGCGGCGATCTGCTCGGCGGTCTGGCTGTCCACATAGGCGGCGCCGCGCTCGATCAGCGTTTCCGCAAAGGCGTACAGTTGCTCGAAGTAGTCGCTGGCGTAGTACAGGTGCGGCTGGCCGCCCGGCTGGGTGGCGTCCCACGAGAAGCCGAGCCAGTGCACGGCGTCGATGATCGAGTCGACATACTCGGTGTCTTCCTTGACCGGATTGGTGTCGTCGAAGCGCAGGTGGCAGCGGCCGGCGTAGTCGCGCGCCAGGCCGAAGTTCACGCAGATGCTCTTGGCGTGGCCAATGTGCAGGTAGCCGTTCGGCTCCGGCGGGAAGCGCGTGATGACCGGCGGCAGCGCGGCGCCCTGGCTGTCCGCGCGGCCGGCGTAGGTGCCTGCGGCCAGGTCCTGGTCGATGATGCTGCGCAGGAAGTTCGAGGAGGCCGGGTTGTCGGTGGACTTGTCGGTAGGCTTGTTGTCTTGGCTCATGGTGGCGCCGCGTCGTATGCGGCCGTATGGCTTGGTGTGGGGCACCGGGACGCTCCCCGGTTCCCCATGTTCGATGGAATGGCGGGATTTTACCGTGCCTGCGGGGCAACCCGGCGGTGCGGCGCGATTTTCAGAATCGGCTCACAGCGCGGTGGCCGCAAGTGGTGCAGAATCCACGGCAGGTCATCGCATGCCGCCATCGTGGCATGAAAAGCTTGGGCCATGTTGCGGGAACTCAACCCATGAACACTGCTTCCTCTCCTGATTCGTCCCTCTCGGCCACTTCGTCAGCCTCGGCCACATTGCCGGCGGACGCCCTGGCCGGCCTCTGGCACGGCGCCGGCCTGCCGCCCGAGGCGCTGGCCCACCTGGCGCTGACCGGCGCGGACCCGGTGCTGCCATCGAGCTTCGCGGTGGGCACGGC
>NZ_CAJPVH010000065.1 GCF_905397395.1 Cupriavidus campinensis | reverse complement strand
CTCGATGCGCAGATGACGCTCGGTCAGTGGTTCCTGGCCGGGCGGGGCGTGCCGCCCGACGCGGCCCGCGCGCATTACTGGTTCAAGCGGGCGGCGCTGTGCGGACACGCGGGCGCCGCCAACCTCGTCGGCCGCTGCTATGAGAACGGCTGGGGCACGCCGGCCGATGCGCGCGCCGCCACGCACTGGTTCCACACCGCCGCCCTGCGCGGCTCCGATTGGGGGATGTACAACTTCGCCACCTCACTGGCACTCGGGCGCGGCATTGCCGCCAGCCGCGCCGCCGCCTTCACGTGGTTCGAACGCGCGGCGGCACGCGGCCATGCCAAGTCGCTCAACGTCGTCGGGGGCTTCTATGAGGATGGCTGGCACGTGGCGCGCAACCTCGCCTGCGCGGCGGACCACTACCGTCGCGCCGCAGCCGGCGGGGACTTCCGCGGCTGCTTCAACCACGCGCGCATGCTGGCGCTGGGCGGGCATGAGACACCCGCGCGCGCGTGGGTCCGGCGCGCTGCCGTGACCGCCCATGCGCCGTTCGTCGAAAAGATGCTGCACTGGCTGCGCGCGGCGCCGCAACCGGCGCTACGCGCGCTGGCGGATGCGGTGCAAGGTGCCCAGGGCGCCCAAACCCATCAGGGCGCCCCGGCGGTGCCCCTCAGTTCACCCGGAAGCCCACCTTGATCATGACCTGGAAGTGCGCGATCTTGCCGTCCTGCACATGGCCGCGCGTTTCCACCACTTCGAACCAGTCGATGTTCTTGATGGTTTCACCGGCTTTGGCAATGGCGTTGCGGATGGCACCGTCGGAGCCGTCGGCGGACGAGCCGACGATTTCAACCAGCTTGTAGGTGTGGTCCGTCATGGAGGTCTCCTGTCTTATCTGGTGTCGTGACTTCCATCATAGGCAGCATGTCCGGCAAGCCCAAGGGCCACGGACGCCGCCGATGCCCCTGCGCGGGTTGCGGAAGGGCCGCATCCACTGTTACGCTGCGGGCCGCTGAACTTCTGCCACCACTCTGTAACCTGATGTTTCCTTCCCTTCGCCGTTGCAAGCGGCTCGCCCTGGCGAGCCTGATGGTTGCCGCCACCGGCCTCGCCGCCGGGGCCCAGGCCCGCACCACCTCCACGCTCGAACGTCTGGCCGACGCGCTCACGCCCGCCGCGCGCCCGAGCGCGTTCGCGGCCGGCAGCACCTACACGCTCTGCTTCGTGCCGGACGGCCCGAGCTGCCAGGACATGCTGATCGACGCCATCCACAACACGCGCCGCAAGCTGCTGATCCAGGCCTACTCGTTCACCAACGTGCAGATCGCCAAGGCCGTGGCCGATGCGCACCAGCGCGGCGTGGACGTGCGCGTGATCGTGGACAAGAGCCAGGTCTCCGAGCGCTACACCAGCGCCACCTTCCTCAAGAATGCGGGGATTCCCGTGGTGATCGATACCAAGCCGGCCATCGCCCACAACAAGGTCATGGTGTTTGACGACCAGGCGGTCTTCACCGGCTCGTTCAACTTCACCAAGTCCGCCGAGCAGCGTAACGCCGAGAACGGCATGCTGATCCGGGGCGACGCCGCCGTGGTGCGCGCCTATACCGAGAACTGGCGCACCCGCTTCGAGAAGTCCTCCGCGTACTGATCACACGCCGGGGGCCGCCCCGGCCCCTCGGCATCCTCCCGCAGCAAGATCAGCCAAACGCTGACAGACCGGCCGCCCGCGCCGGTGTCTACTTCAGGTGTGTATCCCCGGATGCCGCGAACGGCTATTGCCCGGGGTCATGCCAGCCATGATCCCCCGTCAGTCAGACCCTCTTCCGGCGATGTCTCGAGCCTGCCCTCTCGCATCGTCCGATCGCCCCCTCGCGCGCCGCCGGCCAACCTGGCAGGAGGAAATATGCAAACAGAACAAAACACCGTGCGCCGAGGGGCGCGCGCGCTGTGCGTCATCGGCGTGGCCGTGGCGTCGCTGGGCTTGTCGATGGGCGCCCGCGCCGACATGAGCACGTCCAGCGCCGGTCCGTTCACCTATATGTGCGGTGGCGTGGCGGCGGATGAACAGGCGGAAATGAACAGCGCGGCCCGCGGGTACGACATGGGCCTGCTGTTCACGCAGGGCGGCCGGGGCGAGTACCTCTCGGACGTCAACGTGAAGCTGTTGCGGAACGGCAAGCAGGTGGCGGAGTTCACGTCCACCGGCCCGCGCTGCCTGATCAAGGGCCCGCGCGCGTCGTACCAGGTAGTGGCCACGTTCGAGGGCAGGTCCAAGCGGACCACCCTGAGCCCTGGCGAGAAGAACGTGCAGTTGCGCTGGTAAGGCGCCGGTCGGGCCATCTCCCCGCCGGCCCTCTATATAGAGATGCAGCCCTGAGCCGCCATCCCCTGCGCGGCCCCATGCCGGCCCCGTCCCCGCGGGGCCGGCATATTTTTTTGCGCGCGTTTTTGTCCACGGTTTTCGCAAACGAACCCGCCTGCATGAATGCAACAGGAATGGCACACTTCCGGGTTCCACTGTGGAAATTGCCTCAAACCCTGGAGAGTTCGCATCATGACGACCAAGCCCGATAGCCGCTGGATTCGCATCGACACCGCCGATGGCAGCTTTGACGCCTACCTGAGCCTGCCGCCGGGCGGCAAGCAGCCCGGCAATCCCGGCATCGTGCTGGTACAGGAGATCTTCGGCGTGAACGAGCACATCCGCACGGTGGCAGACCAGTACGCGGCGGACGGCTACGTGGTGCTGGCCCCGGACGTGTTCTGGCGCAAGGCCCCGCGCGTGGAGCTGGGCTATAGCGGCGCGGATTGGGAGAAGGCGATGGCGCTGCGCACTGGCGTGGACCTGGAGGCCGCGGTGTCCGACATCGGCGCCACGGCCGCCGCGCTGCGCGCCGAGATTGGCGCGGGCGGCAAGGTAGCGGCGGTGGGCTACTGCTTCGGCGGGCTGCTGTCGTACCTGGCGGCGGCGCGCGGCATGGTCGATGCAGCCGTGCCGTACTACGGCGGCGGCATCCAGAACCATCTGCACGAGGCCGCCGCGCTGAACGTGCCAGTGCAGTTCCACTATGGCGCGCTGGACAAGCACATCCTGCCCGAGCATGTGGAACAGGTGCGCCAGGCCGTGGCCGGCAAGCGCGGCACCGAGGTCTTCGTCTACGACCAGGCCGATCACGGCTTCAACTGCTGGGCGCGCGCCTCGTTCCACCAGCGCTCGGCGGCGCTGGCCCATGGCCGCGCGCTGACCTTCCTGGCCAGCGCGCTGTCCTGAGCCCCCCCGCTAAGCCGCGCTAAGCCGCGCTAGGCCGCGCTCAGCCGACTCAGCCGACTCAGTAGGGCACGGCCACGCCGTTCTGGATCTTCACGCGGTCGCCCGAACGCAGGTTGTACGGGCTGGCCTGCGTGAGGGTCAGGTAGCCGTTGTCGTTGGTGCGCACCCGCACCCGGTAGGCCGCCGGCCCGGTGTTGGTCTGCTTCTCCACCGCATTGCCGGCCACGGCGCCGGCCACCGCGCCGCCAATCGTGGCGATGGTGTTGCCGCGCCCGCCGCCCACCTGGTGGCCAAGCAGCCCGCCCGCCACGCCGCCGATCACCGCACCGACGCCGCTGGTGTCCGCAGGCTGGCCACGCACCATCTCGATCGATTCCACCCAGCCATAGCGCACCGCGTACGGGTCGCCGCCATTGCCGGCCTGCGCCGACGGATAGCCGTACTGGTCGTAACCGGGCTGCTGCGGGTAGGACGCCTGGGGATAGCCGGACTGCGGGTAGCCGGACTGCGGGTAGGCTGGCTGCTGGTACGCCGGCTGCTGGGGATAGCCCGACTGGGGATACGACTGCGCCGGATACCCGCCGCTGATCTGCGTGCCGCTGGTGCCGCTGGTGCCATACCCCGCCTGCTGCGGGTAGCCGCTGCCGTAGCTGCCGCCGTAAGCGCCTCCATAGCCGCTGCCGTACCCGTCGGCATAACCATTGCCATACGGCGCGGTGACACAGCCGGCCAGCGCGCCGGCGGCGATGACGGCCAACGCCGTGGAACGAAACGGGAAAGACATGGTGGAGACTCCTGCGGCCAATGCGCGTGTGGATGATGCGCGCGAGTCTAGGGTCGGGGCCCGGCGGCAGGTGTCACGGAAGATTGTGATGGGTAACCGGCTGTAACGCCGCCCGTGGACGCATCAGAGCCGGTCGGCGCCGTCGTCGTTGAACGCCGTGATGCGGGCCACGCGGAAGGTGTTGCGCAGGGACTCGAGTTCGGCCCGGTGCAGCATCGCCAGACGGTTCAGGCAGCGCTCGCCCTTGGCCAGCAGGTGGATCTGCACCACGCGGCGGTCGTCGGGATTCACCTTGCGGCTGACCAGCCCGGCCGCCTCGCAGCGGTTGACCAGTGCCACCACACCATGCTGCTTGGCCTGCAGCCGCTCGGCCAGCTCGCCCACCGAGGCCCAGTTCCGGTCCGCCGAGCCGCGGATGTGGAGCATCAGCAGGTATTGCTGCACCGTCACGCCTTCGGCGCGCGCGGCGTCTTCGGAGAACCGCAGGAAACGCCGCAACTGGTATCGGAAATCGGAGAGCGCCTCGAAATCCTGCTTGGTCAGGGCGGCTTGGGGCGCGGCGGGCTTGCGTGACATTGAAGAATCAGTTTTGCAGAGGGGGAAATCCGGCGCTCATTATAAAAGCGCACCTTGTGCCCGCAGCCACCCTCCGGTGCGCTGCCGCGCATTTCCGCGTGCGCGCGGGACCGGGTATGGCAGAATCTGTGCGGAGACCGACACCCTAACACCGCCAACCCGGAAATCCGCCCGATGTTCACGGAAATTGTCCTGTTCCTGCTTGATACCGTCTTCACGCTGTTCGGCATGGCGCTGCTGCTGCGCCTCTGGATGCAACTGACCCGGCTGCCGTCGCGCAATCCGGTGTCGCAGGGCGTGTTCCAGGTCACGGACTGGATCGTACGGCCGCTGCGCCGCATCATGCCGGGCTTCGGCGGCATCGACTGGGCCACGCTGATCGCGGCCTACCTGACCGCCGTGCTGTTCCTGGTCTGCCGCGCGCTGGTGCTGGATGCCGACCCGCTCGCCTTCCTGCCCGTGATCCTGGCGCTGGGCCTGCTCAACGTGCTCAAGTGGGGCATCAGCATGGTGATGTGGGTAACGCTGCTGATGGCCATCCTGTCGTGGGTCAACCCGCAATCGCCGATGGCGCCGGCGCTCTGGCACCTGACCGCGCCGATGCTGCGCCCGCTCCAGCGCGTGATACCGCGCCTGGGCGGCTTCGACATCTCGCCGCTGATCCTGTTCGTGATCGCCCAGATCCTGCTGATGGTCATTGCCAGCGTGAGCCGTGGCGTGATCTGAGCCGCAAGGCTAGCATAAATCGATACCCTAGGGTTAACCCTTATTGTCCAGATGACTGGACAGTCTGTCGAGGATTTACCCTTTTTCCTGTGCGTGCCGAAGCCTACATTACAGCCACCGCGGACCCACCGCGATCTCTGCCAATAAGTAGGAACAGCACAACCATGAAGAAGAAGACCCTCGCCCTCGCCCTCCTCGCCCTCGGCCTGGCCGCTGGCGCCACCGCCGCCCAGGCTTCGCAGTCGCTCACCGACCTGGCCCGCCTCGACGGCAGCATCGGCCGCGTCGGCCGTGCCGACCCGTTCACCGACGGCGCCCGTGGCGTGACCGAGAAGCGCGATGTGTACACCGAAGGCTCGCGCAGCGTGACCGAAAAGCGTGACGTGTACTCGGAAGGCGCCCGCACCGTGACCGAGCAGCGCGACCAGTTCAGCGAAGGCGCCTGAGCCGCGTAGTGGTACCCAGGGCGGCGCAACGCCGCCCGGCAGCACACCCGGGGCGCCTCCCCTCGCCCCGCTAGACTTCCCCCTGCTCCATCCGTTCGAAAGATTCCACCCGCACCGCGGGCGCCATCCGCGCCGCCGGCTCGGCCAGATCGCCAAGGTCCGCGCCCATCATCGATTCGATGGCTTCCATGAACGCGCGCACCTTGCGCGGTTGCAGGCGCCGGTCGGGCAGCAGCGCGAAGACGCGCAGCGGCGGCAGCGGATAGTCGGGCATCACCCGCACCAGCCTGCCCTGCGCGATCTCGGTCTCGGCGGCCGTCATCGGCACCCGGGCGATGCCCAGCCCGGCCAGCGCTGCCTGCATGCGCAGCTCGGCGTTATACGTCTGCATGCGCGGGCGGATCGGCACCGAGATGCGTTCGCCATCGCGCGCGAACTCCCAGACCGAGACACCGGGCGTGGCCAGCGTCGGCATGTTCGAGAGATCTTCCGGGTGCATCTGCGCCGGCAGGCTGGCCGCCAGCGAGGGCGCGGCCACCAGGCCGCGCTCCACGTGCCAGATGCGCCGGGCGATGGTGCCAGAGTCGGGCAGCTCGGTCTCCACCGTGACGAAGGCGATGTCGAAGCCCTCGCGGATCGGATCGACCAGACCCTGGGAAATCTCCACGGTGATATCCAGGGCGGGATGCGCCGCAAGTGTCCGGCAGATCACACCACCCAGTTGCTGGGCGCCGAACTCGTACGGCGTGGCGATGCGCAGCATGCCCTGCACGCGCTCCTCGCGCGCCAGGGTTTCCTGACGGATCTCGCGCAGCCGCGCGAACAGCGGGGCCACATCGCGATAGACCGCGCCCCCGGCATCGGTGAGGCGCATGCGGCGCGTGGTGCGCTCGAGCAGCTTGGCGCCGATGGCCGTTTCCAGCCGCGCCACGGCGGCCGACACCCGGGATTTGGGGCAGTCCAGCGCTGCGGCCGCCGCCGTGAAGGTGCCCTGCTCGACGACGCAGCAGAACGCCTCCCAATCATTCCACTGAATTGTTTCGTTCACTGACCCGATACCTGCGACATTTTGCGATCGCACATTATGAGGGAGAGCGGGGCGTCCGTCAGCGTGGCGGTCGGTCGCGGCGGGGTGTGGCCGATCGCCCCGGACTAGCGATTTGGGCGCATTTCCACTACCCTTTCGGCCTTTCCGAGCCAATTTCGAGCCCATTCCGCAATGGCGAGCCCTGCCGATTCCGAAACCTCCCGCACGCCGGGCGCACCGTCCGCAGAGAAGCCGAGCGACAGCTATGTGCAGTCCTTCGCACGCGGGCTGTCCGTGATCCGCGCGTTCGACGCCCGCCACCCAACCCAGACGCTGACCGAGATCGCCCAGGCCAGCGGCCTCACGCGGGCCGGCGCGCGGCGTATCCTGCTCACGCTGGTGGGGCTGGGCTATGTGCAGGCCGATGGCCGCCAGTTCCGCCTGACGCCCAAGATCCTCGATCTCGGCTTCGCCTACCTGACCTCGATGCCGTTCTGGAACCTGGCCGAGCCGATCATGGAGGCGCTTTCGCAGTCGGTGCATGAAAGCTGCTCGATTTCCGTGCTCGACGGCACCGAGATCGTCTACGTGCTGCGCGTGCCGGCGCGCAAGATCATGACGATTAACCTGTCCATCGGCAGCCGGCTGCCGGCCTATTGCTCGTCGATGGGGCGCGTGCTGCTGTCGGGGCTCGATGACGACACGCTCGACCGCGTGCTGCGCGACACCGCGCTGGAAGCGCGCACGCGCCGCACCGTGACCGACATCGACCAGCTGAAGGCGCTGATTGCCGACATCCGCACGCGCGGCTGGGCGCAGAACGATCAGGAACTGGAGGAAGGGCTGGTCTCGCTGGCCGCGCCCATCCGCAACCGCGCCGGGCAAATCATCGCCGCCATCAATATCAGCGGGCAGGCCAACCGCACCAGCGCGCAGGAGATGTCGGATCGATTCCTGCCGCCGCTGCTGGAGGCCTCCGAAAAGATTTCCGGGCTGGTCGGCCTGCGGACCTAGGCGCGCCTGCGTCGAAGAACGACGGGCTCAGACCCGCGCCTTCGGTTCCCAGGACACCGCGATATCGCCGTTGACGAAGGTCTGGCAGGCCATGCGGAAGCCGGCGCGCAGGTCGTCATCGCTCAGATGCCTGCGCTCCTTGGGCTTGACCGCGTCCGTATGCTCCAGCCCGCGATCGATGTGGCACTTGCAGGTGCCGCACAGCCCGCCGCCACACTTGAACGGAATGCCGCCCTGCTCGCGCAGCGATACGCGCAGCAGGTTGCTGTTGGCGGGCGCGGTAACCGTCTTGCCGGCATTGGTCACGAATTCGATTTCCACCTTGCGGATTTCCGGCGCCGATATTGGCGCCACGGGCGCGGGGCTACCGCTCCCGCTTCCCGTGTCCCCGGTGGTGTCGGCGGCAGCCGTCTCGATATCTGCCCGCATCATTGTTTCCTTAAAGAGAGGTCCATGCTGCCGAAGTGCGCCAGCGCCTGCAGCGCGGCCCGGGCAGCGTCGAGCGTGTCGAAGCGCTCGAGGAATTTCGATGGCACGTGGTTGACCACCGGCGGCGCGTCCGGGCCGCCGGTTTCGTCGATCACGGGCACTTTCACCGCCCCGTGCAGCGTGGCGATCACGAAGATCGCCTTCGGGCGGCCGTAGAACAGGTACTCGTAGGTTTCCACCGGCTCCACGCCGGGCACGGGCTCGGTGCGGAACTGGCCCGGCTTGCTGGTCAGGATCACGAACATGAGGTCTGGGCCGGGGTCTTGGCCTGAGTCTTGGCCTGAGTCTCTTGTGCCGGGGTCTCTGGCTGCAGTTCCTCCTGCTCCAGCTCGATGTCATGCGTGAGCCAGATCTGGCAGGCGAGCCGGAAGCCCTGGTCGATGCGCTCGCCCAGCTGCTTCTTCTCCTTCCAGTTCGGCGGCGGCAGATGCTCGGCGCCGGCCAGCACCCGGCATGCGCACTTGGAGCACTTGCCCATGCCACATTCGTAGCGCAGGTTCGGATACGGAAACTGCTTGATGCCGGCGCGGACGACGAGGTTGGTCTCGGGCTTGACCTCGTCCACGAAAACCTGCCCGTGCTTGTGAAAGACGACTTTCGGCATGTTGATGACTTCGCTGAAATCGAAAAAAGGAAGCGTCCGGCGTCAGTGCCAGAGCAGCATCGCGCAGATCGTGGAGACGAACAGCCCTGCCAGCACGGGCAGCAGCAGCGCCCGCACCGCATCGAGCACCGGCACGCGCGCAAAACCGGCCACGGCGATCAGGGAGGACCAGGCGATCAGCGTGCCGCCGCCGGTCCAGACCGCGCCCATCTGGCCAACTGCTGCCAGCGTGGCGGAGTCGAAACCCACCACCGGGCCCAGCGCGCCGGCCAGCGTGCCGGTGAGCGGCAGGCCGGCGAAGCCGGAGCCGTCGATGCCGGTGATCATGCCCACCAGCAGCACGCCGAACGCCACGAACACGTGGTTGTCCGGAATCATGTGCTGGTAGGCCTGGATCAGCTCGAACAGCAGGCTGGGCGCCTTGCCGGCGTCCACGCCCAGGATCTGCGCGGCGGTCTCGCCGGCCCCCACGAAGAAAAAGCCGGCAATCGGCAGCACCGAGCCCATCGCCTTGAACGCGAACACGAAGCCATCGGTGATGTGCTCCGGGCAGACGTCGAGCATCTTGCGCGGCCCTTCGGCGGCCAGCGTGGCCAGCATCATCAGCAGCGCAGCCACGCCGCCCACCAGCGCCGCTGCCGCGCCGCCCTTGAGGTCGGGCATGCCGGCGGCCAGCTTGGGCAGCACCATCAACGACACCACGCAGACAAAGGCTACCGGCGTGAGCACCGCAAAGAACTTCGACCACTTGATGCGGCGCTTGGCCACCATCGCCAGGCTCTGTTCGATATTGGCGTCCGTTGCGAGCGGTTCCGGGTGCTGCGTGCCGCGCGCAATCTCCGCCTTATCGAAGGTGCCGGTGGCTTCCATGGCCGTGTCCACGCCCGTGGCACGGGCCTGCCAGCGGTCCAGCAGCGCGCCGTTGGCCGGCACGATGTGGCGGCGCATCGACAGATAGGCCAGCGTCAGCGCGATGGTGCCGGTGATGATCGACAGGATCAGCGCCCGGTCCGCCACCACGGCAGCGCTGACCGCCGCGCCCGCCGCCTTGGCGCTGATGCCCGGCGCCACGCCGATCACGTAGTCCGACGACAGCGCCATGCCCTGCCCCGCGATGGCGATGGCCATGGCGCCGGCCAGCGGCGGCAGCCCGGCGGCGATGGCCGCGGGCAGCAGGATGGCCGACACCAGCGGCACCGCCGGCGTGGGCCAGAAAAACAGCGAAATCACATAGGTGATGCCGGCCAGAATGAAGTAGGCGCTGTGCCCGTTCTTCATGACGAGGCGGAACGGCTCCACCATGCGGATATCGGATCGCAACGATTTCAGCGCATTGAGCAGCGCCGTCATGAAGGCGATCACCAGGAAGATATTGAACAGTTCCTTGGCCGCGACGAGGCTGGCCGAGAAGATGCCCCCCAGCGCGCTGACCGGGTTGCCCGTGATGGCGAGGATCACGAGGAAGGTGCCGACGATGGACGGCACGACAACGTTGGCCCGCAGGATCATCGTCAAGACGATGACTGCGACACCTAGCAGATACACCCAGTGTGCCAGGCCGATTTCTACGGTTTGTTGCATGAGGCTCCCCTGATCCTGATCTTGGGGCCCTTGTGGGGGCGGATGAAATAAAACCTGCCGTCGACCTCTTGGCTGCGCGCATGCAGCGCTGTGCGTCGATCTAATTTGTATACTATATCCCGTTGATGCTTCCGAACAAGCGAAACCTGCATGGCTTGGGGTAATCCCCCAATGCGGTGCGGAAAGCCGCGTCAGTGCACGGTTTCAGCGCATCACGCACCACCCTGGAAGGCGCGCCCCAGAAAAATATCGGTGCAACAGCGCTAGCAATTTTTTCGGTCATGTGTAGACTGTATACCGAAATGAGCCACGCACATCCTTGAGCCCCCATCGACCATGCTCCATATCACCGACGAACGGATCGACCGACACGTGACAGCCCAGGACGCCCAGCAGGCGATGCTGGCGGCCTTCCAGAGTTTTGGACGCGGCGCGGCCGCGATGCAGGAACGGATCCGGACGGAGGCGGGCGGTGTGAAGCTTTCCACGCTTGGCGCGGTGATTCCGGAGCAGGAGGTGGCGGGGGCCAAGGTATATACGACGATCGCAGGACAGTTCTCATTTGTCATCCTGCTGTTTTCAACCGTTGACGGCCGCCCGCTGGCTTCATTCGATGCGGGCGCGATCACGCGGCTGCGCACGGCGGCCTGCACGGTACTGGCGGCGCAGCGGCTGGCCCGGCCGGAGAGCGCCACGCTCGCGTTGTTCGGCGCCGGCACGCAGGGCGTGCAGCATGCGGCGCAATTGTCCGCAGCGCTGCCGCTGCGCCGCGTGCTGGTGGTGGACCCCTATGCCGATGCGGGGCTGCCCGACCAGCTCGCCGCGCAGTGCGGCATCCCCGTGACCTTTGCCGATCCGGCCGTGGCCGCCGCGCAGGCCGACATCATCGTCACCGCCTCGCGCTCGACCACGCCGCTGTTCTCGGGCGAGCTGATCCAGCCGGGCACCTTTATCGCCGCCATCGGCTCCAGCCTGCCCCACACCCGCGAACTCGACGACACCGCCCTGGCCCGCGCCGCCACCGTGGTGGTGGAGTGGCGCCCGCAGTCGCTGCGCGAGGCGGGCGACCTGGTGCTGGCCGACAAGGCGGTGCTGCCCGACAGCAAGATCGTGGAACTGGCCGATGTCCTGCTGGGCAAGCCAGTGCGCCGTCATGCCGACGACATCGTGATCTACAAGTCGGTCGGCGTCGGCCTGGAGGACATCGCCCTGGCCGGCATGGCCTATCGACGGATTACCGAAGCAGAGGCTGGGAAAGGCTGAGGCGCCCTGCGCCCGGCAGGCCCTTTATCGTCCAAATTCGCCCAGATCCGATTGCAGAAAGTATACAAACAGCATTCCGATTCAAACCCGCCGCAGATAAGACGTCTCTCACGTCGCGGCTCACAACCACCCCTGAACCACCCCTCGTCAAAACAGGAGCCCCCAAATGGCCGAACTGATGAACCGTGAAGATTTCCGCGCCGCCCTCGAGAACGCAATCAAGGGCAAGAGCGCCAACCAGGCGCCCTTCAGCAAGGCATGGGCTGGCGGCACGCTCTCGCGCGACCACCTCGCCCGCTGGGCCGAGAACCACTATCACTATGTGGGCCCGTTCGCGGACTACCTCGCCTATATCTATGCGCGCACGCCGGACCACATGACCGAGGCCAAGGACTTCCTGCTGGCCAATATGTACGAGGAAGAAATCGGCGGCGACCGCCATACCGACCTGCTGATCCGCTTTGCCGAAGCCTGCGGCACCACCCGCGAGCGCGTGGTAGATGCGGACAACATGTCGCCGACCACGCGCGGCCTGCAAAGCTGGTGCTACGCCGTGGCCATGCGCGAAGACCCGGTGGTGGCCGTGGCCGGCCTGGTCGTGGGCCTGGAGTCGCAGGTGCCGTCGATCTACCGCAAGCAGACCCCCACGCTGCGCGAGAAGTACGGCTTCACCGATGAGGAAGTCGAATTCTTCGACCTGCACATCGTCTCCGACGAGATCCACGGCGAACGCGGCTACCAGATTGTGCTCGAGCACGCCAATACGCCGGAGTTGCAGCAGCGTTGCCTGAAGATCTGCGAGATTGGCGCCCAGATGCGACTGCTCTACACCACCGCGCTCTATTACGACTACGTGGACGGCACGCGCGAGACCGTGGCCGCCTGAGCGGCCCCTGCATCTGCCCCGGCCTGCTCCCTCGGGCAAGACCGGGCGCCCCGCCCCCGTTCGCAAAGGCCACAGTCATGACCGAGACGTACCGCAACTACATCGACGGCGAATGGTGCGAAAGCGCCAGCGGCCGCACCACCGACAACCTCAACCCCGCCGACACGCGCGACATCGTGAGCCGGCACGCCGCCTCGGACGCGCGTGATGCCGCCGCCGCCGTGGCCGCCGCCTCGGCCGCCTTCGGCACCTGGAAGACAACCCCGATCGGCAAGCGCGCGAAAATTCTCAACGATGCCGCCGCGCATCTGGAAGCCAACGCCGACGCCATCGCCGCCGAGCTGACCCGCGAGGAAGGCAAGGCGCTGTCCCTGGCGCGCGACGAAGTCATGCGCTCTGCCCAGACGCTGCGCTTCTACGCCGTGGAGGGACAGACCTACGGCGGTGAGACGTATCCTAACGATGACCCGGACATGCTGGTCTACAGCCAGCGCGAGCCGCTGGGTGTGGTGACGGTGATCTCGCCGTGGAACTTCCCGGTGTCGATTCCGGCCCGCAAGATCGCGCCGGCGCTGATCACCGGCAACACGGTGGTCTTCAAGCCCTCGTCGGATGCGCCGCTCTCGGGCTACCGGCTGGCCGAAGCCTTCGTCAAGGCGGGCATTCCGAAGGGCGTGCTCAACTTCCTGACCGGCAGCGCCGCCGAGGTCGGCCCGACCATCGTCGAATCGCGCGCGGTGCGGGCGGTGTCGTTCACCGGCTCCACGGCGGCGGGCGAGCAGATCCACAAGTCCGTGCCGATGACCACGCGCACGCAGATGGAGCTGGGCGGTAAGAATCCTCTTATCGTGATGGAGGATGCCGACCTCGACAAGGCCGTGGACCTGGCCATCAAGGGCGGACTGTCGCTGTCCGGGCAGGCGTGCACCGGCACCAGCCGCATCCTCGTCATGCGCGAGGTGAAGCAGGCGTTCACGGACAAGCTCGTGGCCAAGGTCAAGACGCTGAAGATCGGCAGTGGCATGGCGGCCGGCATGGATCTTGGCCCGCTGGCCACGCGCAAGCAGCTGGAGACCGTGCTGGGCTACATCGCCGCCGGCAAGTCCGAAGCCACGTTGCTGTGTGGTGGCGAAACGCTGACGGAGGGCGATTTCTCGCACGGTTACTACGTCTCGCCGGCAGTGTTCACCGATGTCACGCCGACCATGCGCATCGCCCGCGAGGAGATCTTCGGCCCGGTGCTCGCCATCCTGGAAGTGGGCAGCTACGCCGAGGCCATCGCCGTGGCCAATGACTCCGAGTACGGCCTGTCCGCCGCCATCGCCACGCGCAATCCGCGCTACATGCACGATTTTGCGCACGACATCGAGTCCGGAACGGTGAAGATCAACCGCACCACCACCGGCAACCTCGTCAATGCGCCGTTCGGCGGGCTGAAGCGCTCGAGCACCTCTACGTTCCGGGAGTCGGGCCGCGCGGGGCTCGAGTTCTACACCCAGATCAAGACCATCTATCGCGGCTGCTAAGCCGTCAGCCCCGGTTATTAAGGATTTCACGATGAAAAAGGCAATCAAGCTCGAATTGCGGGAAGCCCGCCACATGGTGGCGGCGGCGGTGAAGAAGGCCGAGGAAATCGGTGTACTGGAGTCCATCTGCATCGTCGACGAAGGCGGCTACCCGCTGCTGCTCGAGCGCATGGACGGCGCCCGCATCACCGGCCCGCAGATCGCCTGGAACAAGGCGTTCACGGCGGCCGGCCACAAGCGCTCCACGCACCTGTTCAACACGGCGCCCAACGGCCCGGCGCTGCCCGGCAACGAGGCGTTCGGCATCCAGTGGAGCTTCGAAGGCAAGTTCGCGGTGTTCGTGGGCGGCTACCCGGTGGTGGTCAACGGCGAGGTGGTTGGCGGCGTGGGCCTGTCCGGTGGCAACGGCGAACAGGACACCGCCTGCGGCGTGGCCGCGCTGGAGGCGCTGCGCGACCTGCTGGCCGCCGAAGACCTGACCGTGCTGGCGCAGGCCGACATCAAAAAGTAAGCAGGAGCGCGGTCATGTCCCACGGAACCCATCCCCTCTATCGCATCGAGATTGCCGAGACGCAGCAGTCGTTCACGGCGCAGCCCGGCGAGTCCGTGCTGGATGCCGCGCTGCGCACGGGCGTCAGCCTGGCCCATGAATGCACCTTCGGCGGTTGCGGCACCTGCCGCGTGCGCGTGGTGGAAGGATCGGTCAGTTATGAAGAATTTCCGATGGGACTGACCGAGGACGAGGACGCCGCCGGCTTCGCCCTGGCCTGCCAGGCCCGGCCCACGGCCGACCTCGTCATCAGCACCGCGCGCGCCATGGCGCCGGCCGTGCCGGCACGCCGCGCGTCGGCCATCGTGCAGGCGGTGACGCCGCTCGCGGCCGACGTGCTGCACCTGCGCATGGCCCTGCCCGACGACACGCCGCTGGCCTTCGCGCCGGGCCAGTACATGAAGATTCTGCTAGACGACGGAAGCCATCGCAGTTTCTCGATGGCATCCGCCCCGCGCGGCAACGAGGTGGACTTCCACGTGCGCCGCATTGCCGGCGGCCGCTTCACGGCGGGGCAGCTGCCACGCCTGCAACCGGGCGACCGGCTCGATGTGGAAGTGCCGCTCGGCAACTTCGCGCTGCGCAAGGAGGATTACCGCCCACTGCTGATGGTGGCCACGGGCACCGGCATCGCGCCCATCAAGAGCATGCTGGAGTCCCTGATGGACGACCCGGACTGCCCGCCGGTGTGGCTCTACTGGGGCATGCGGTCCGCATCGGACCTCTACCTGGACGACGAGATCCGCGCCTGGGGCGAGCGGCTCTACGATTTCCAGTACGTGCCGGTGCTGTCCCGCGCGGACGCCGACTGGCAGGGCCGGCGCGGCTATGTGCACGAAGCCGTGGCGGCGGACCTGGGCGACCTGTCCGAACATGCGATTTATCTCTGCGGCTCGCCCAACATGATCCGCGATGCGAAACAGCTGTTCACCGGACTCGGCGCGCAGGTACCGTTCCTGTATGCCGACGGGTTCACTTTCCAGCATCCGACGATGTAGTGGAATGTCTGGTCGCAAAGGTTGACGGTATACAATAGTGGCATTCACGCCGGTCCCATGCATCCCAATGGGCCGACGCTTCAACGCTCAAGTTTCTTGCGCGATCCACGATTTCCACGGCCGATCCCGACCATGAACGACGCCACCACCAGTGCCTTCAGCCCGAATCCGGACACCCCGGCTGCCAGCCTGGGCGCCCAGCATTCCCCGCTTTTCGCGCTTGTGACCGATACGTTGCGGCAGCGCATCCTCGGCGGCCAGTACGACCCCGGCGAGCGGTTGGTGGAGAACACGCTGTCGCAGGAGCTGGGCGTGTCCCGCATTCCGGTGCGCGAGGCGCTGCGCGCGCTGGCGGCAGAAGGACTGGTCAAGATCGAGCCCCGGCGCGGGGCGTCGGTGGCGCGCCTGTCGCCCAATATCGCCCGCGAGATGGTCGAGGTGCGCGCCACGCTCGAAGGTCTCAACGCCAAGCTCGCCGCGCAACGCCGCGACCCCGCACTGATCCTGGAAATCGAGAAGGTTCTCAAGGAAGGCAACGACGCCGTGAACAGCGGCCAGACCGAGCGCTTCGTCGAACTGAACTCCAGGTTCCACGAACTGCTCGGCAATATCGCCGCCAACAGCGTGCTGCAGGACATGATGCGTTCGCTGCGCGAACGCACGGGGCTGCTGTTCGCGCCGGCCAACCTGAGCCGCGCGCGGGTGAACTGGGACGAGCACGCCCAGATTCTCCAGGCCGTGATTGCCGGCGATGCCGACCTGGCCGCGCTGCTGGCCACGCGCCATGTGTTCAGTGCGGCAAAAGCTGTCGAAAACATGAACGGCGCCCCGGCAAGCGAGCCGGGCGAGGCGTCCCAACAGGGCACGTAATCCTTCCGCCTGACCCTCAAGCCACATCCGGCTGCATTCCGGCTGCATTCCGGCCACATTCCGGTGCACCGAGGCCCGCCCTCGCGCGGGCGTCCGCGCATGGGCATTCCCCGTCCGCACCAGCAAATGGCGCGCCGCACCATCGCGGTGTATACTGTAGGCCGTTGTTAACCACAATAGGGAATGACCATCATGCAATACCCGGATGCTTCGTACCTCGGCCGTCCGGTCGGCGAGCAACTCCGCAAGCACTTTGCCCGCCGCGACGCGGTTCGGCACGCCACCCCGCTGCTGCCTGTCCGTCTGGCCGATCTGTTTGCCCTGTTCCGTTCGGGCACGACCCGCGGCAACGCCGCCTGACGCACGCCACCCGCTGGATATCGCGCCAATGAAAAAGCCGCCATGCATGGCGGCTTTTGTGCTTCTGGGACGCAGCGCGCTTACAAGGCGGCCGGCGGCAACTCCACACTGCCGAACTCGGCTGACCGCGTGCCGGCCAGCGGCCGGTTGCTCGCCCCGAAGTAAGCGAACGCTACCGACAGCTTGACCGTCTCGGCGTCATTCCGGCCCGCCGCGTGGAACAGCCGGCTGTCGAACATCAGCACATCGCCCCGATGCAGGGTCAGCGGCATCGCCCCTTTCAGCAGGCTCTGGCTGTTGGGATGCGCCTCAATGAGGAATTCGGCCGGATCGAGCTGTTCCGGCGCCAGCTTGGCCTGATGCGAGCCCGGAATCACACGCAAGACGCCGTTTCGCTCGTCTTCATCGCCCAACGCCAGCCAAACCGTCACCAGTTCGGGCTTCACGAACGACCAGTAGCGCGTATCGCGATGCCAGCCGGTCTGGCTGCCAAAGTGCGGATGCTTGGTCATCACGCAGTTGTGGTGCGCCAGGGTCAGGCGGGCGGGCTCGCCCAGCAGCGCCTCTACCGTGGCCACCACGTGCGGATCACTGGCCCAGCGGCGGAATACCTCGTCGCGGCCATAGGCCTGGCGCAGCCGGCGCACCGTGCCGCCCCCTTCGGCCTGGCGCGAGGCGGGCGCGCCGGGATAGCCGAGATCGGCCTCGAACTCCACCGGCGGCACGGCGGCGGCCAGATGTTTGCGGGTCATGTCCTCCAGCGCGGCGCACATGGCCTCGCTGGCAAAGCGGCGCAGCACGATGTAGCCACCCGCGTGGAATTCACGCGCCAGGCTGGCCAGACCGGCCTGGTCGGCCAGGGGCGCGGAGGAGTCGAAATCGAGGGAAACCGGGGCGCCGGAGGCGCGGTGTTGCGAGGCAGTCATCGGGGAGGGATGAGACCAATCTGAAAGTGGCAAGGCGCCAACAGATCGATGATGCCAGAAGCGGCGAGATCCGGCGCGGGCTGGCGGGCGATACCGCCCATTTCGCGTGAGACAACAGGACATTTGTCGCCCCGAATGCGTGCGGCAACCCACTGTCCGATGCGACCCCTACGCCGCTACAATGGCCGCACTCTGCACCTGCAGCCACGTCACCGGAGGCAACTCGTGACCGCCCGACCCAGGATCGTTGCCTCGCTCGCCGAGGCGCAAACCCAGCTAGGCCGCATCCTACTGGGCAAGCCGCGCCAGGTGCGCCTTGCCCTGGCCTGCATGCTGGCCGGCGGCCACCTGCTGCTCGAAGACGTACCCGGCGTGGGCAAGACCACGCTCGCGCATGCGCTGGCGCAGACGCTGGGCCTGCAATACCAGCGGGTGCAATTCACGAGCGATTTGCTGCCGGCGGATCTGGTTGGCGTATCGGTCTTCCTGCGCGAGGCCAGCGAGTTCCGCTTCCATCGCGGCCCGATCTTCGCCCAGCTGGTGCTCGCCGACGAGATCAACCGCGCCCCGCCGAAAACCCAGAGCGCGCTGCTGGAGGCCATGGCCGAGCGGCAGGTGACGCACGACGGCACCACGCATGCGCTGCCCGCGCCGTTCTTCGTCATCGCCACGCAAAACCCGCTCGAGCAGATCGGCACGCATGCGCTGCCCGAGTCGCAACTCGACCGCTTCACGATGCGGATCTCGCTCGGCTACCCCGATCCGGCCTTCGAACGCGTGCTGTACCTCGGCGGCGCCGCCGACCAACGTCCGGTTGCCGTGATGGACGCCGAGCAGGTGATGGCGCTGCAGGCCGCCGCCGCCAAGGTCTACGCGAGTCCCGCGCTGGTGGACTACGTGCTGGCGCTGGTGCAGGCCACGCGTGCGGAACCGGGCTTCGTTGCCGGACTGTCGCCGCGAGCGGGACTGGCGCTGCTGGCCTGCGCGCGGGCCTGGGCGTTGCTGGAACAGCGCGAACTGGTGGTCCCCGAGGACGTGCAGGCCGTATTCGCGGCAGTGGCAGGGCACCGCCTGCTGCCGTCCGGCCATGGCGTGGGCCAGGGCGCCGGGGTGCTCGACCGCCTGCTGTCCAACGTCGCCATTCCCTGATTTCCGGCCCGCCATGCGGCAAGCCTCCGCCACCGCGCACCGTCCGCTGACCGCCTGGCTGCACCGCCAGCATGGGCCGGTCAATGGCGTGGTGACGTTCGATCGGCGCCATCTCTATATCCTGCCCACGCGCAGCGGAGCCGGCTTTGGCGTGCTGCTCGTGGCGATGCTGCTGACCTCGCTGAACTACAACATCAGCCTCGGCTTCGCGCTTACGTTCCTGCTCGCCGGCATCGGCATGGCGTGCATGTGGATGGCCTATCGCAATCTGCTGGAACTGGCGGTGTCCACGGGTGCCGCCTCTCCGGCCTTCGTGGGCGATGTGGCAGTCTTTGCGCTGAACGTGGACAACGCCGACCCAGCGGCCCGCATCGGCCTGGAGGCCCGCACGCCCCAATCCGAGGTGGCCACGCTGACCCTCGATGGCGACAGCCGGGGCACCTTGGCGCTGCGCGTGCCGGCCACCGCGCGCGGGCGCCTGAAGCTGCCACGCGTCACGTTCTCCAGCCGCTTTCCTTTCGGCCTGTTCCGCGTGTGGAGCTACGCGGACTTGTCGCTGGTGGCTTTCGTCTATCCGGCGCCCGAGCCGAACGCCCCGCCGCTGCCGCAAGTGGCCCGCCCGGACGACGCCGAGGACGGCACGCTGTCCGTTGCGTCTGACGATGGCATCGACCAGTTGCGCCGCTATCGCACTGGCGACCCGCTGCACCGCATCGCCTGGAAGCACAGCGCCCGCACGGGCCGGATGCTGAGCCGCACCGGGTCCACGCCGCGCCTGCCCGGCTGCTGGATCGACTGGGACGCGCTGCCACCGGGCATGGATACGGAGGCCCGGTTGTCCCGGCTGTGCGCGTGGGTGCTGGCCGCCGGCGACGAGATCGAGATCGGCCTGCGCCTGCCCGGCGTGGCATTGCCGCCCGCCCAGGGTGCCGCCCATCGCCGCGCCTGCCTGGAAGCGCTGGCCGTGTGGCCGGAGCGGCGCGCGTCATGACGCGGCACGAAGTTCGCCCGCTCGGGCATCAGGAACACGGCATGCTGATGGGCCAGCTCGCGCTGGTGCTGGCGCCGCAGGCGCGCTCGCTGCCGGTGTCGGTCAGCCTGCTGCTGCTGGTGCTGCTGGCCTGGCGCTGGCTGCTCTGGCGCCAGCGCGCACCGCTGCCATCGAAGCTGATGCTCGGTGTATCGGCCGTGCTGGTACTGGTGACCGCCGCCGCGCTCGTGTGGCAGTCGGGCGGCAGCCTCGGGCGCGAACTCTGCGTGGCGCTGCTGGGCGCGTTCGTCATCCTCAAGCTGCTGGAAACCCGGGCGCTGTCCGATGCCACGCTGGTCACGCAACTGTCGTTCTACCTGCTGCTGACGCTCTACCTCGCCGATCAGCCGTTCTGGCTGGCGATCTACAGCATGGCGATTGGCGCATGGATCCTGCGCAACTGGCTGCTGCTGCATCATCCGGAAGCGCGCGGGCGGCTGGCGATCTGGCCGCTGCTTGGCCGCATGGCGCTGATCGGCCTACCGTGGGCGCTGTTCCTCTTCGTGCTGTTTCCGCGACTCGACCATCCGCTGTGGCGGCTGCCGCAGTCCGAGCCCGTGGGCCGGACCGGCATTTCAGACACGATGAAACCCGGCAGCGTCGGCGAACTGATCCGCTCGCCCGAGGTGGCGTTCCGCGCCGATATCGTCGGGGATCCGCTGCCCGCCAGCGCGCTGTACTGGCGCGCGCTGGTGCTCTGGAACTATGACGGGGTGGCGTGGCGGCCCGCCGAGGGGTCGATGCGGCCCATGCGCCCGGCCAACGGGCTGCGCGATGAAGGCGACGACCCGCCACTGCCCGCTGGTGTGCGCGCGTACAACGTCACGCTGGAGCCGAACCAGCAGGCTTGGCTGTACCTGCTCGACCGGGGCCTCGCGGTGTCCGGCAGCCTCGACGCCCGCGTCTCCGCCGACGACGAGTTCTTCACCCGCGCGCCGGTGGACCGGCCGCTGCGCTACCGGGGCCACTCAACGCTGGCGGGCACGCCACAACCACTGTCGCGGCGCACGCTGGCGCTGTCGCTCGCGTTGCCGGAAGGCAATCCGCGCAGCCGCGAACTCGCTGGCAGCTGGATGGCGCAGTATCCCGACCCTTGGCGGCGCGTGCAGGCCGCACTGCGGCTCTTCGCCGGTGCGCCCTTCGCCTACACGCTCTCCCCGCCGCCGCTGGGCAAGCAGCAGGTGGACAGCTTCCTGTTCGACACCCGCCGTGGCTTCTGCGAGCACTACGCCAGCAGCTTCGTGTTCCTGATGCGCGCCGCCGGCGTGCCCGCGCGCGCCGTGATGGGCTATCAGGGCGGCGAGTACAACCCGCTGGGCCGGCACTACATCATCCGGCAATCGGATGCTCACGCCTGGGCCGAGGTGTGGATCGCCGGGCGCGGATGGGTGCGCGTGGACCCGACCAGCGCCGTGGCGCCGAGCCGTGTGGAAGAAGGCGTGGACGCCGCCCTGAGCGGCGACGAAGCCGAGGCGCTGCGTGCATTGCGCGGGCCGGCATGGCTGCGGGACCTGCGCCTGGGCCTCGACGGACTGACCTATACGTGGCAGCGCTGGGTGCTCCAGTATGACCGCGCGCAACAGGGCCGGCTGCTGCAGAAACTTGGCATGGATGGCCAACTGCCGGCGCTGCTGGCGGGCGGGCTGGCAACGCTGAGTCTTGTCGCACTGTTGCCGCTCTGGCTGCGGCAACGCCGGCTCGATCCACTCCAGGCGCTCTATGCCCGCTTCTGCGCACTGCTGGCGCGCCATGGTTGCGCGCGCGGGGCATCGGAAGGGCCCGCCGATTTCGCACTGCGCGCCGCCGAGGCATTGCCAGGCGCCGCCACCGCCTTGCAGGCGTTCACGCGCGACTACATTGCGCTGCGCTACGGCACGCCGGATGCTGCGGGCCGGCTGCAGGCGATGGCGCGCATGCGCAAGGCGCTGATGCTCGTACGGCGACAAGTGCGCTAACCATCACGCGCATCGGCCGGTTGCCATTCCCGCACCTCGGTCATATAGTTACGTCTGTAACTATATCGAATGTAACAAATGCCTTTCGAACAGCGCATTGCCCGGTTCTGCGCGGAATACCCGGACGCGCCGCACGACCTGATGCTCGCCTCCCGCCTCCTGCTGCGCTCCGCCAGATTGCTCCGACATCACATCGAGCGCGCGCTGGCACCGCACGCGCTGGACATGGGCCAATACCTGGTCATGAGCCTGCTGGTCGCCGATGGCGGACAGCCGACCATGCCGTCGGAGCTTGGCGTCGCCATCGACGCCACGCGCACCCAGATGACGCGTCTGATCGACGGCCTGGAGGCGCGCGGGCTCGTGCAGCGCAAGACCTCGACGCAGGATCGGCGCAGCCTGGAACTGACGCTGACGGCGGAAGGCCGGGCGCTGCTGGATCGCGCCGCGCCCGCCGTACATGCCGCCTATGGCGAGGCCTGGGCGCCGCTGGGCAAGGATCGGCTGGCCGATGTCACACGCGACCTCGCGCAGCTGCACCAGAATCTCGCGGCGCTCGACGCGCAGCGGTCGTGAACCTGCCCGCCCCCCAAGGCGAGCGCGCCGGCCCTCGCTGGCCCGGTATGTTGAGTCGGCTGTTGAGCCGCCCCCAGCGCCAGACGTTGCTGATGATGCTGCTCGCACTGGCCACTGGCGTGGAGTTCCTCGAGAACATCATGTTCGTGTTCGCGTCGAGCCATATCGTCGGCGGCATCGATGCGGACCCGCGCAGCTTTGCGCTGGTGCAGGCGGCCTATGCCGTGGGCAGCATGCTGATGATTCTCAAGCAGCAATGGCTGGCGCAGCGCTTCGGCTATCGCTACTACCTCACGGGGTCGTTGCTGCTGTTCATGGCTGGCACGCTCGGCGCGGCCACCAGCACCGGCTTGACCCAGATGGTGGCCGCCCGCTTCGTGCAAGGCGTGGGCGGCGGCGCGCTGTTCACCAGTTGCCGGATTCTCGTGAATCTGATGTTCGGCCCGGCTGACCGGCCGCGCGCCACACGCATCTTCATGCTGGGGATCTTCGGCGCGTCGGCGCTGGGGCCGGCGTTCGCGGCGGAGCTGGTCGAGCGCGGTGTCTGGCAGGATGTGTTCTACGGCGTGCTGCCGTTCGCGGCGCTGGCCACGCTCGGCGCCTGGTTGCTACTGCCCGATGCCGAGCCGCGCGCCGATGTGGGCGGCCCGGCGCTCGGCCCGTTGCTGCTGTTCGGCGTGGCCATCGTGGCACTCCAGGCGTCCCTGACCGAAGCGCGCTTCGACCTGTTCTCGCATCCCGCCCGCGTGGCCGTGGTCGCCGCGCTTGCCCTGGCACTGCTGGCCGGCTTCCTGTGGCACCAGTGGCACCACGCCACGCCGGTGCTGCGGCTGCGCGCGCTGCGCCACCCCGTCTACCTGACCGGGCTGGCCATGTATTTCGTCTACTACATGATCAGCAACCTGAGCGGCTACGTCTTCCCGATCTACGCCGAACAGGCGCTCCGGTTCCCGCTGGCCACCACGGGCTGGCTCAATACGCTGGCCGCCACGATCAGCCTGGCCGGCATCTGGTGCTATCTGCGCGTAGCGCGGCACCTCAAGCACAAGAAGCCGGTCATGGTGGCGGGCCTGCTGCTGATGGCGGGCGCGATGACGTGGTTTTCGATGATGCCGCCCGATGTCGGGCCGGTGGCGCTGCTGCCCGGGCTGGTGGGCAAGGGGCTGTTCGGCGTGATGGTCATCATCCCGATTGCCGGGCTGACGTTCCGCTCGCTGGCCGACGACGACGACTTCGCCCACGGCTACCGCAGCAAGAACCTGATGCGGCAGATTGCCGGCTCGTTTGCGTCAGCGCTGGGGGCGGTGCTGCTGCAAAACCGGCAGTTCGCGGTGCATACCAGCCTGACCCATGCCATCGGGCAACGCCCCGCCGAGACGGCGCAGTGGATGGAGTCGGCACAGAAGGCGCTGATGGCGCGCGGCTTTGATGCGGGGCAGGCGCACGCGGGCGCGCTGGCGCAATTGGCGACGATCGTCGACCAACAGGCGCGGCTAATTGCCTGCGAGGATCTCTATCGATTGATTGCCGTGCTCGCGCTGGTGGCGGCCATCGGCATGTTCGCGCAGCGTCGGCTGGACTAGCGCCCAGACTGTGGACGGCGCGGTGAGGATACGACTAGGGGCGGGAGAGGTGTCCGCCCGTCAGAACAGCGACAGCTGGCGCATGCCGAAGCCGATGGTTTCTTCCACGCGGGCACGCGCATGGGCCAGGGAGCCCTCGGCGCCGGAGTAGTTGCCGGCCGCCCAGCGGTAGACCACGGGGAGTTCGCCGCGATCGGAGAGATGGACCTCGCCGAGCTTGTCGCCACGTTCGTTGCGGTAGAAATGAGAACGGTAGCCGCGCTCCCAGTGCGGAGCGGCTTCCTTTTTGCGGCGACGCGGGGTCGTCGGCTTGGTGGTGGCAGGCGTCAGGCGCCGCGTTCGGTCGGTACCCGGCGAGATGGGGGCGCGGGTGAAATCCAACTGCATAGACTTCCTTGTTCTGTCGATTCAGCAAGAACCAGACGTGGTGGCCATGGCCGCCACTCGCTTCATGCATCGCAGTCGAGATCATACCTGCTCAAACACGTTTTTGGGATGTTTTATCGCCCTGAATTCGGCCTCTGGCAAGGGTTTGCGGGCCGTATACCGGTTTACGGTATACGGCCTGTATACGTAAACCGGGCACCGTAAACCCGGTTTTCCGGACCCCGTTAACCGAGGTCCAGGGGGATGAAAATCCGGGCATCGTCACGTTGCACGAGCAGCGCAACCTGCTTGCCGGACTTCGACACAAGCGCCCGCAACTGCTCCGCCGAACTGATCGGCGTGCCGTTCAGCGACAGGATGACATCGCCCGGCTGAATGCCCACGCGCGCGGCCGGACCGGCCACGTCTTCCACCACCAACCCGCCATCGATGCCGCTGTCCCGCTTCTCAGCCGGCGTAAGCGGGCGCACCGCGAGGCCGAGCTTGCCGCCGGTTTCGCCACCAATCGCCTTCTGCGCCACGGCACCTTCCTGGGCCGTGCCCACCTTGACGGTCAGCGTCAGCGGCTCGCCCTTGCGGATAACCTTGAGCTGGGTCTGCGTGCCGGGCTTCATGTCGGCGACGTGCTCCGGCAGATCGCCCGAATGGTCAATGACATCGTCGCCCAACTGCACGATCACGTCACCCGGCTTCAGGCCGGAGCGGGCGGCGGGGCTGTCCGGCTCGATCGAATTGACCAGCGCGCCGGCCGGCTTGGGCAGGTTGAAGGACTGCGCCAGCGCCTGGTTGACCTCCTGCACCGAGATGCCGAGGCGGCCGCGCGTGACCTTGCCATGCGCCACCAGTTGCTCCTGCACCTTCGTCGCCACGTTGATCGGAATCGCGAACGACAGCCCCTGGTAGCCACCGGTCTGGCTATAGATCTGCGAGTTGATGCCGATCACTTCGCCCCGTTGGTTGAACAGCGGGCCGCCGGAGTTACCGGGATTCACCGCCACATCGGTCTGGATGAACGGCACATAGGTGTCATCTGGCAGCGAGCGGGACTTGGCGCTGACGATGCCGGCAGTGACCGTGTTCTCGAAACCATAGGGCGAGCCGATGGCCAGCACGGGCTCGCCGACGCGGATCTTCGACGGATCGCCAAGTCGCACCGTGGGCAGGTTCTTCGCATCGATGCGAATCACGGCGATGTCGGTCTGCGGATCTGCGCCGAGCACCTTGGCCTTGAATTCGCGACGATCGGTCAGTTTGACGGTGACTTCCGTGGCGTTGTCTACCACGTGAGCATTGGTGAGAATCAGCCCATCGGAACTGACGATGAAGCCGGAGCCCAGCCCGCGCACCAATTGCGGCTGGCTGCTCTGCGGACCCTGGAACTGCGGGCCGAAGCGCTTGAAGAACTGGAACAGCGGATCGTCGGGATCGATACCCTGCGGCGCCTGCGCAGAGGTCCGTTGGGCGCGCGCGGTGACGCTGATGTTCACCACGGCGGGGCCGTACTGGTCGACGATGCCCGAGAAGTCGGCCGGCGTGGCGACGGCGACGGGCGCGCCGGAGGCCGAAGCCGTGACGGGCGTCGGCGCGGCGTAGCCGGGGGTGATGGCATCCTTCTGGAGATAGGCATAACCGCCGGCCAGCGCAACGAGCGCGGCGACACCGACGGCGGAGCGGGCAAAAGTCTGGCGAATCATGGTCTTTCCTCTCTGGTTTGGCTTCTTGCGCGGACGCAGGAGTTGCGGCGCGATGGAAGCATCCTAAGCAGCCATCCTTAAACCAGACTTAAAGTTCCGACCTATCTCGCCCGCGTCACCTATCCTCAATAGTCACGATAGAAAATTTATCTTGCACACAATTTAATTGTGTATAAGATAGAGCCATGGCTGACGCAACGCACTCTTCCGCTACCGATGACTGGCTCCGGCTGGATCAACAGCTCTGCTTCGCGCTGTACTCCACGTCGCTGGCAATGACCAAGATCTACAAGCCAATTCTGGGTGAGCTTGGACTCACTTATCCGCAGTATCTGGTCATGCTGGTGTTATGGGAGACGGACAAGCTGACGGTATCGGCACTGGGGGAACGGCTGACGCTGGACTCCGGGACACTGACCCCGCTGCTCAAGCGGCTCGAGGTTGCCGGGTTGGTGACACGGGCACGCGATGAAGAGGATGAGCGACGCGTGCTGGTCAGCCTGACGGATGCCGGCCGGCGCCTGCGCGCATCGGCGGAAGGTATCCCGGAAAAGATGTTGTGCGCGACGCAGTGCTCGATCGAAGAGATCCAGACATTGACGGCGCGCCTGCATGAGATGCGGACCACGCTGGACAATGCACGGTCCGAGGATTGATTTGCCGATTTCGGCATGATTTTGAAACGCCCCCGAGCGGGCATCGCTAGGAGAATGCAAATGAAACTCGAGAAAGTCCTGTACACCGCCCACGCATCCGCAACCGGTGGCCGCGATGGCCGCGCCGTGACGTCCGATAATCAACTGGACGTGAAGCTGGCCGTACCCAAGGAAATGGGCGGCAAAGGGGATGGCCTGAATCCCGAGCAGCTGTTCGCGGCTGGCTATTCGGCATGTTTCCTGGGTGCGATCCGTTTCGTGGCCAGCCAGCAGAAGATCACGGTCTCGCCGGACGCCAAGATCGAAGGCGCCGTCGGCATCGGCCAGATTCCGCAGGGCTTTGGTATCCAGGCCGATCTGAAGATCTCGCTGCCGGGCATGGATAAAGAAGCAGCCCAGAAGCTGGTGGAAGCGGCTCACCAGGTCTGCCCCTATTCGAACGCCACGCGCGGCAACATCGAGGTGACGCTGACGGTGGTCTAAATTTGGCTACTGCTGCGATCACAAACAAAAACGCCGGCAAATTTGCCGGCGTTTTTGCTTTTATGCTTTGTCTTCCGTTTCGAGCACCGCACAAAACGCGCGCTTTTGCACGGCCGACATGCGCTTGGTGGCCAGCTCGGCCTTCAACGCTTCCGATTTGTTGTCGTAGCGAAGCCATCCAAGCAGGCGCCTGGGTTTGCGGGACCGCGTGTATTTGGCACCAATACCGGCAAGGTGCTGGGCATAGCGGCGCTGGACGTCGGTGGTAATCCCCGTGTAGATCGAATTGCCTTCGCATTCGAGCAGGTAGAGATACCAGGGGGTTGCCTCGGCGCAAGCGAGGTCTTCTTTGTCAGAGGGCATGGCACGCAGATCATAAGCGTTTTCGTCACGAAAATGCCAATCTGGCGCCGCAAAAGCAAAACCCCCAGCCTTTTGGGGCTGGGGGTTTTGGGTATAAGAGCCTGGCGATGACCTACTTTCACACGGGTAGTCCGCACTATCATCGGCG
>NZ_CAJPVH010000064.1 GCF_905397395.1 Cupriavidus campinensis | reverse complement strand
CCCGCCTGCCCCGCCTGTTGCGACGGCGGGCGCCCCGGGCGCCGGTCGTCGAACGCCGGCCGGCCCGGCAGGTGCGTGGCGATGGCCTGCCGCTCGAACCCCTGCCGCGCCATCGGCGGCAGCGCACGCGTTGGCGCCCCGCCTATATAACTACGCTTGACCGGAGCCATTGGCGGGGCGCCCCGGCCCTCGCCCACCGGCAGGGTCCGCCACGCATCGTGGTGGGATCCACGCGGCACGGGCCGTCCTTCGACGAAATTGCGCGACGGCATGCCCGTGATGGCGCCCGGCACATTGCGATTGATCCAGCGTTCCCGGTCGCGGTCGCGGCCGTCCCCGCCCCGGCCATAGTGGTGGATTGGGGCGTAGTTGATCCGCGACACATAGTTCTGGCTGGCTCGATAGCCCGGACGGTAGACGTCGCGCGGCCCGAGCGGGTACCAGGCAACGCCGGGGCCGCCACCAATCCGGATGGTGGCCGCGCTGCCGCCGATAAAGCCGACCACGGCCGGCGCATAGCACGGGCGCACGCTGACCGGGCCGGGCACCCAGCCCCAGCGGTTGCCGAAATGGGCCCAGCGGCCATAGTGCGACGGGGCGAAGCCCCACGGCGCGTCATCGATCCAGGTCCAGCCCCACGGCGCCACCCAGGCCCAGTGCCCGGTGCTGTACGGCGCCCAGCCGGACGGCACCGCGCGCGGGAACCACACCGCGCCGTAGCCGGCGTCCTGCTGCCAGTCGCCATAGTCGTCCAGTGCGGCGTAGCCGGTCATCTCGCGCGGCACGTAACGCGCGGAGACGGACTGATCCTCGCGGGCGTCGCGCGCGGCGGTCCATTGGTCGAAGCCGTCGGGCGGCGGGTACGCGCCCGCGCCGGCATCGGCAAGGTCGGTGCCGGCAAAGCGCATGCGCTGGCCGCGTGACAGCTCGATCGAGCGCGAATCCCCATACAGGACCGCGCTGCCGTGGCGCATGCTGACCAGCGTGGTGCTGCCATCGGGCGAGACATCGATCCGATAATCGCCCGGTTCATTGGGCACGAAGGCGAGGTTCGGCGTATCGACTTCCACCCGCTGGCCCTGCGGCAGGGCGCGCACGCGCAGTTGCAGCGAGCCCTGGGTGAGCTTGACCTGTGTGGTGTCGTCGTCGAGATTGAGGATGCTGGCGGCGGTGGCGCCGCCCAGCCGCACCGTGGTGGTGCCGGCATGCACTTCGGCCCGGCCGCCCGGATCGACCCAGAGCCGGTCGCCGGTGGTCACGGGCCGGTTCAGGCCGATGGCCGCCCACTCGTCCGAGCCGGCCGGCGCGAAGCTGATGCCACCGGCCACGTCAGTCAGCGTGGCGATGCGGGACGACGGATCGGCATATTGCCCGTTCGGCGCCAGCGCGTCGGGGTTGCCCAGGACGGAGCCGTCGGCGGTGCCCTGCGCGTAGCCGGGCGGCGCGTAATCCTGGGCCTGCGCCATCAAGCCATGCGCCACCAGCGCGGCGGCCAGGCCAATCCCGGCAAGCGGCGCCAGCCGGCGCGGCCATGCAGAAACCGAAGCCGAAACCGGGCGATCAAAGGGTTGCATCGTGCGAGTCATCTCTGTTCCGGACGCCCACCGCGCTTGGGGGGCGTCGCCGTACTGTCACCGTATATCGGATAACGGCAGGGAACGCGACTTGCGGACCTGACTTTGTAAGCACATATTTCCCCGGCGCCGTCCGGAGGTCGGGCGGATATGCGCGGAAACAAGTCTTGCAGATGCTGACAGGGCGCCGGGGAGCGCAACTGGTTTGCTGCAACGCAGCATTGGCGGTCAGCGCGGCTGGCTGCGCAGGAAGTCGGTCAGCCGGTCAGGCGGCATCGGGCGGCCATAGAAATACCCCTGCGCCTCGATGCAGCGGTTGGCGAGGAGGAAATCGCGCTGCTCGGCGGTCTCCACCCCCTCCGCCACCACGCCAATGCGCAGGCTTTCGCCCACATTGATGACCGAGCGGACGATGGCGGCGTCCACGTCGTCCTGGGTGACATTGCGGATAAAGGACTGGTCGATCTTGAGCCGGTCCACGGGAAACGTCTTGAGGAAGCTCAGGGAGGCGTAGCCGGTGCCGAAATCGTCGCAGGTCAGCGTCACGCCGTCGCGCCGCAGGGCCTGGAGCTGGTCGGAGACGTCGTCGCCCTGCTGCAGGGCGATGGTCTCGGTGATTTCGATCTCCAGCAGCTTCGCCGGCAGCTCCAGCGCGCGCAGCACATGGCGCACCTCGGTCAGCAGCCGGCTTTCCGCCAACTGGGCGGCGAACAGGTTGATGGCCACGCGCGGCGGCTCGGCGAAGGTCAGCGACCACGCCCGCGCCTGGGCGCAGGCCGTATGCAGCAGCCACATGCCGACGTCCCCGGCCACGCTGCTGGCCGCCAGGGCGTCGATGAAGGCGGCTGGCGTCAGCAGGCCCAGGGTGGGATGGCGCCAGCGCATCAGGGCCTCGGCGCCCACCACGCGGCCATCGCGCAGGTCCACCTGGGGTTGATAGAGCAACTCGAACTGGCGTTGGGCATAGGCCTCGCGCAGCGCCTGCACCAGCGAGAGCCGCGTGGTCACGTCCGTGCGCATCTGCGGCTTGAAGAAGCGGATGGTCCGCCCGCCGTCGTGTTTGGCCCGGGCCAGCGCCAGGCTGGCCGCCGCCAGCACATCGGACGAATTCTCGCCCCCAGCCGGCATCACGCAGGCGCCGATACTGGCCAGCACATGGTGCCGGCGGCCGTTCATTTCATAGGGGGCGGACAGCATCGACAGGATGGCGGCACTCACATGGCGCACCAGCGTCGGGTCCGAGATGGATGTCAGGAGCACGCCGAACTCGTCGCCGCCCACGCGCCCGATGATGGCGTCGCGCGGGGAGGCGTCGGCCAGCCGCCGGGCCACGCCCTGGAGAATGGCGTCGCCCTCGGCATGCCCGTGCATGTCATTGAAGGCGCGGAAGTCGTCGATGCCCACCAGCAGCAAAGCAAAGCGTGGCGGCGCCTCGCTGCGCAGGCGCGCCTCCAGTCGCGTCAAGTATGCCTGGCGAGCGACCACGCCGGTCAGCGGATCGAGATCCGCCGGCGGCAAGGCGCCAGTCGCCTGTACCTCCGACCTGGCCACCATCCCTGCCCTATCAGTTGTGATGAACATAGTTCCCGCTCAAGCTATTTGGCAAGTGTGACGAAAACCATGGAAAAATCAAGCGGTACAGAAATGCGGCGCAACCGCGCAACGGCGCGGGCTGGCGGGCGTCCGTCCGGCGCCGGCCGACGTTGTCAGCGCCGGACGCATACAGTACCCTACGCCGCAAACGCCTGCCGCACCCGGGGCGCCATCCGCCTTCCGGCCGATAGCGCCCCGCCGCGAAACCTGCCAGCGGCCAATTCAAGAAGACCAACGCGGACCCGACCGTGAACAACTGGACCCTACGCTCGCGCATCCTGGCGAGTTTCAGCCTCATTCTCCTTGTCATGGCACTGATGGGCGTGGTCGCCTACAACCGCCTGTCCGCCATCGAGCATGAAAGCGATGTCATGCGCAACGATGCCCTGCCCGGCCTGAACTACAGCGCCGGCATGCGCGGCATCTGGGGCGAGTTCTACGTCCTGGCCTGGCAGATCGTCACCACCGAGGACGCCACCCAGCGCGGCCGCCTGCTGGCCCAGCACCAGGACGCCACCCAGCGCTTCCACCGTCTGGAACTGCTGTATGAAGCGTCCATCGTGCGCGCGGACGATCGCGCCCGTTTCACGGCGTTCAAGGAACTTCACACCCGATATGACCAATCGGCGCAGTTGTATCTCGATCCGACCAAATGGCGGGACACCGCCACCGCCGAAGCCGCGCTGCGCGGCCAGGCGCACGACGTCTGGCTCGACGGTCGCAAGGCACTGCAGGGGCTGGTCGATGACAACAACGCCATCGCCAGCGACGCCGCCAAGGACATCACCAACGCCGTGGAAGGCGCCAAGACGAGTATCGAGGTGGCGCTGGGGCTCGCGGTGGTCGTGGCCGCGGTCTGCGGCTACCTGCTGCTGCGCTCGATCACCGTGCCGATGGGCGGCATCGTCTCGCTGCTGACCGGCATGCGCGGCGGCGACCTGCGCCAGCGCATGGCGCTGGGGCGGCGCGACGAGTTCCTGGCCGTCGAGGAAGGCTTCAACCAGATGGCCGGCGAGCTGACCACGCTGGTCGGCCAGGCGCAGCGCTCGGCCATCCAGGTCACCACGTCGGTCAACGAGATCGCCGCCACCGCCCGCCAGCAGCAGGCCACGGCCACCGAGACCGCCGCCACCACGACCCAGATCGGCGCCACCTCGCGCGAGATCTCGGCCACCTCCCGCGACCTCGTGCGGACGATGGGCGAAGTCTCCCACGCCGCCGAACAGACCGCCGGGCTGGCGGGCACCGGGCAGGTCGGGCTGTCGCGCATGGAGGCCACCATGCACCATGTGATGGAGGCCGCCGGCTCGGTCAACGCCCGGCTGGCCACGCTCAACGAGCGCGCCGGCAATATCAATCAGGTGGTGACCACCATCGCCCGCGTGGCGGACCAGACCAACCTGCTGTCCCTGAACGCCGCCATCGAGGCCGAGAAGGCCGGCGAGTACGGGCGCGGCTTTTCCGTGGTGGCCACCGAGATCCGGCGCCTGGCGGACCAGACCGCCGTTGCCACCTACGATATCGAGCAGATGGTGCGCGAGATCCAGTCGGCCGTCTCCGCCGGCGTGATGGGCATGGACAAGTTCTCGGAGGAAGTCCGGCGCGGCATGTCAGAGGTCACCCAGGTGGGCGACCAGCTCTCCCAGATCATCGGCCAGGTGCAGTCGCTGGCACCGCGCGTGCAGATGGTGAACGAGGGCATGCAGGCGCAGGCCGGCGGCGCCGAACAAATCAACCAGGCGCTGATGCAGCTGTCCGAAGCCGCGCAGCAGACTGTGGAGTCGCTGCGCCAGTCGAGCCAGGCCATCGACGAACTGACCCTCGTCGCCAACGAACTGCGCAGCGGCGTCTCGCGCTTCAAGGTGTGAGCGCCGGCTCCACGACCCGCATGTCCCGCCATGGCCCTCTTCCTGCTGTTCCGCATCGGTCCTGACCACTACGCACTCGATACCGCCGAGGTAGCCGAGGTGCTGCCGCTGACCACGCTCAAGCAGATTCCGGGGGCGCCGGCATGGGTTGGCGGGCTGATGGTGCGGCACGGGCAGCCGGTACCCGTGATCGACATCCCCGCGCTGGCCACAGGTACGCCCGCCGTGGCGCGCAAGAGCACGCGGACCGTACTGGTGCACTACCGCCGCCCTACCCACGGCAGGCATGTCATCGACCAGCCCGCGCGCCTGCTCGGCCTGCGGCTCGAATACGCCACGGAAACCCTGCGCGCCGATGCTGCCGCCTTCGTCGACAGCGGCATCGACCCTGCCCCGGTGCGCTATCTCGGACCTGTGCTGCACGACACCCGCGGCCTCGTGCAATGGGTGCGCGTGGGGGCGCTGCTGCCCGATGCCGTGCATGACCTGCTGTTTCCCGATCCGGCCCCGGCATGACCGACGCCCCGCACCCGCTCACGCCCATCGAAGTGTTGCTGAAGGAACGCATCGGGCTCGATGCGGGCGCCGTCGGCACCGGCACGATCGCGCGTGCCGTGCTGGAGCGCCAGATCGCCGTGGGGGCCACCGACCTTGGCAACTACTGGAACGTGCTGCACGCGGTGCCGGACGAGTTGCAGGCGCTGATCGAAGCCGTGGTAGTGCCGGAGACCTGGTTTTTCCGCCATCGTGAAGCGCTGCTGGCCATGGCGAGCTTTGCCGCCCACCGCAGCTTTGGCGATGGCGTGCCGATGCTGCGCGTGCTGAGCGCACCCTGCTCCACCGGCGAGGAACCGTACTCCATCGTCATGGCGCTGCTGGACGCGGGCGTGCCGCCCGAGCGGTTTCGCGTGGATGCCGTGGATGTCAGCGCCCGGGCGCTGGAGCGCGCGCGCACCGGCCACTATGGCAACAACGCCTTCCGGGGCCGGCCGCTGGACTTCCGCGAGCGCTACTTCACGCCCGTGGCGGCGGGCTACCAGATTGCCGATAACGTCCGGGCGCAGGTCCGGCTGCTGCCGGGGAATCTCCTCGATCCGTCGCTGCTCGCTGCCGAGCCGCCCTACCACGTGGTGTTCTGCCGCAACCTGCTGATCTATTTCGACCCGGACACGCAGCGCCACGCGGCGCAGGCGCTGGTACGCCTGACGCGCCCGGACGGCCTGGTCTTCGTCGGCCCGGCAGAAGCCAGCCTGCTGACGCGTGAAGGGCTCGCCAGCGCCGGGGTGCCGCTCGCCTTCGCATTCCATCCCCATCCGGTGCGCCCGCCCGCACGGGAAGTGCCGGCGTCCCTGGCGCCGGCCTTGCCGCGCGCGCCGCTGCCACCCTCCCCCACTGTGCCGGCGCGCCGGCCCCAGCCTGCCCCCGCATTGCGCGCCACACCGCCCGCCGCCACGCGCGTGAATCCGCCCGCGCCGCAAGCCGGCAGCGATGCGCTCACCGCGATTTCCGCGCTTGCCGACCGTGGCGACCTGGCCGGCGCCACCGTCGCGTGCGAGCAATTCCTGGCGCAGCGCGGCCCATCCGCCAACGCCTACTGCCTGCTTGGCGTGCTGCACGACGCCGCCGGCCATGTAGCCAATGCGCATGCCGCCTACCGCAAGGCGGTGTACCTCGAACCCGGCCACGAGGAAGCGCTCTACCACCTTGCCGCCCTGCTCGACAGCGAGGGCGATGCCGGCGGCGCCGCCCGCCTGCGCGAGCGCGCCCAACGCCACGCCCGCATGAGCCATGGTTGAAACCTCCGCGACCCGGCTGCCGAACCTTGCGGCCATCGACGATTGCTGGCGACGCATCGGCGTGTCCGGCGACGCTTCCTGTCCGCTGCTGGTGACGCACGTCCACTGCCGCAACTGCCCGACCTACGCGCAGGCCGCCACGGCGCTGCTCGACGCGCTGGCCGTCGACGATCTCGTAGATGCCGCCACGCTGGATCAACCTGCCGGGGGCGCCTCCCACGTCGATCGCGCGGCGGGCCAGTCGTGCGTTGTCTTCCGCGTGGGCGACGAATGGCTCGCGCTGCCGACCGCCGTGCTCGGCGAAGTCACCGCGCCGGCGCCAATCCACTCGCTGCCGCACCGCCGTCACGCGGCGCTGGTCGGGGTGGCCTCAGTGCGCGGGGCGCTGCTGACCTGCGTGTCGCTGGCGCTGCTGTTCGGCGGCACGACGACCGATACCAGCCGCACGGGGCGGTTCCTGATGCTGGGCCAGGGGCGCAATGCCATTGCGCTGCCGGTGGCCGAGGTGGCGGGCGTGCAGCACGTGCCCCACACCGCACTGCTGCCGCTGCCGGCCACGCTGGCGCGCGCCTCCGCACACTACACGCGGGCATTGTTCGAGCATGAGGGCCACACAGTCGGCCTGCTCGACGCCGACCTGCTGCGGCAGGCCCTGTCGCGGAGCCTGTCATGAATCCCGAACAGCTCCGCGATGCCTCGATGCTCGAGCTGTTCGCGCTCGAGGCGGACGCGCAGGCGGAAATCCTGAACGCCGGCCTGCTGGCGCTCGAGCGCGAGCCCGCTGCGGCCGCGCACCTGGAATCGTGCATGCGCGCCGCCCATTCGCTCAAGGGCGCGGCGCGCATTGTCGGGCTGGATGGCGGCGTGCGCGTGGCGCATGTGATGGAAGACTGCCTCGTCGCCGCGCAGCGCGGCGGCCTGCTGCTGACGCCTTCCCACATCGACGCCCTGCTGCAGGGCACCGACCTGCTGCAACGGATCGGCCACCCCCCCGGCGGCGCCCTCGACTGGCCCGAGCGGGAAGGACTGGCGGAGATCGACGCGTGCGTCGCGCGCCTCAACGCGCTGCTCGACGGCACCGACCCGGAGCCTGCGCCCACGCGGATGCCGGCGGTATCCGTGGAAACGCCCGAGGCGCCTGTCGCCGAAGTCCCGCCCGCCGCTCAGAGCATTCCGGCCATTCCGGCCATGCCGGCCACTGCTGACACGCAGGAGCGCATGCTGCGCGTCAACGCGGACCGGCTGGACCGGCTGCTGGCCATGGCTGGCGAAGCGATGGTGGAGACGCACTGGCTGCGCCCGTTCGGCGGCGCCATGCAACAGGCGCGGCGCCAGCAGATGCGCGCGCTCCAGGCGCTGGACGGCCTGCAGGCCCTGCTGGCCAGTGCCGACGGTACCGTGCCACGGCTGCGGGCGGCGCTGGCCGAAGCGCGCCAGTTGCTTGAGGAGAGCCATGGCCAGCTTTCGCAGCGCGTGGAGGAAATCGACCAGTACGATCACCGTGCGAGCCGGCTGTCGCGCCAGCTTTACGACACCGCGCTGTCCTGCCGCATGCGGCCGCTCTCGGACGGCATCATGGGCTATTCGCGCATGGTGCGCGACCTCGGCCGCGCGCTCGGCAAGCCGGTGCACCTGACGCTGGCGGGCGAGCAGACCCAGGTGGACCGCGACATCCTCGAGCAGCTCGACGCCCCGCTGGCCCACCTGCTGCGCAACGCGGTGGATCATGGCATCGAGCCGCCCGAGGTACGCCGCGCCGCCGGCAAGCCAGAGGAAGGACGCGTCTCGTTGCATGCGCGCCATAACGCGGGGCGTCTCGTCATCGAGATCTTCGACGATGGTGCCGGCGTGGATTTCCACGCGCTGCGCGATGCCATTGTGCGCCGCAGCCTGGCCCAGCCCGAGACGGCGGCGCGGATGTCCGAGACCGAGCTGCTCGAATTCCTGCTGCTGCCCGGCTTCAGCCTGCGCGAGACGGTGTCTCATGTCTCGGGGCGCGGCGTCGGGCTGGACGCCGTGCAGGACATGGTGCGCGCCGTGCGCGGCAGCCTGCGGCTCTCGCAGCAGCCCGGCAGCGGGCTCCACTTCCATCTCGAACTGCCGCTCACGCTGTCCGTCGTGCGCACGCTGCTGGTGGAAGTAGCCGGCGAAGCCTATGCCTTCCCGCTCGGGCACGTCATGCGTGCCGTGGCGGTACGCCGGGACGAGATCGAGCAGGTGGAGCAGCACCAGCACTTCCGCCATGGCGGCCGGCCCGTCGGCCTCGTCAGCGCGGCGCAGTTGCTGCAGCGGCCCGAGACGGCCACGCAGGACGCCGACACCGTGCCCGTGGTCATCATCGGCGAGCAGGATCGTGTCTATGGCATTGCCGTGGACCGCCTGTTGGGCGAACGCATGCTGGTGGTGCAGCCGCTGGCGCAGGCGCTGGGCAAGATCAAGGACATCGCGGCGGGCAGCCTGACCGACGACGGCACGCCCGTCCTGATCTTCGATGTCGAGGACATGCTGCGCTCGGTCGAGAAACTGGTGTCCGATGGCCGGATCGAGCGCGTGCGCCAGGCTGGCGCCGGCGCCGCCGACGTCCGCCGCAAGCGCGTGCTCGTGGTCGACGATTCCCTGACCGTGCGCGAGCTGGAGCGCAAGCTGCTGGCCGGGCGCGGCTACGATGTGGCGGTGGCCGTGGACGGCATGGATGGCTGGAACGTCCTGCGCGCCGAGCCCTTCGACCTCGTCATCACGGACGTGGACATGCCGCGCATGGACGGCATCGAACTGGTCAGCCGCATCCGGGAGGAGCCGCGCCTGCGGCAGATGCCGGTGATGATCGTGTCGTACAAGGACCGCGAGCAGGACCGCGAACGCGGATTGCAGGCCGGCGCGGACTATTATCTGGCCAAAGGCAGTTTCCATGACACGGCGTTGCTGGACGCCGTGCTGGATCTCATCGGCGAGGCACGTGCATGAAGATCGGTATCGTCAATGATTCCCCTCTGGCCGTGGCGGCGCTGCGGCGCGCCATCGCGCTCGATGCCACGCACGAGATCATCTGGGTAGCTGGCGATGGCGAGCAGGCCATACGCATGGCCGCCACGCAAACGCCGGACCTGATCCTGATGGACCTGTTGATGCCGGTCATGGATGGCGTGGAAGCCACACGGCGCATCATGGCCGCCACGCCGTGCGCGATCGTCGTGGTGACGATGGATCTCGGGCGCAACGCGGACCAGGTGTTCGCGGCGATGGGTCATGGCGCGATCGATGCGGTGGACACGCCCACGCTGGCCGAGCCGGACACGCAACTCGCGGCAGGGCCGCTGCTGCGCAAGATCCGCAATATCGCCAGGCTGCTGAACGGCCGCGCGATCGCATCGCATTCCCTGACCGCGGCCACACCCGCGCCGGCCGCGCCACGCCTCGTGGCCATCGGCGCCTCGGCGGGCGGGCCGGCTGCACTGGCCACGCTGCTGGGCGCGCTGCCGGCTGACTTCGGCGCGGCGGTTGTCGCCGTGCAGCACGTGGACGAGGCGTTCGCGCCCGGCATGGCCGAGTGGCTCAACGCACAATGCGCGCTGCCGGTGGGCATCGCGCGCGCCGGCGAGAGGCCGCAGACCGGCACCGTCGTCCTGGCTGGCACGAACGATCATCTGCGGCTGGTGCATGCCGCGCGGATGGCCTACACCCCGGAGCCGGGCGATTACCTGTACCGGCCCTCCATCGACGTCTTCTTCGAATCGGTGGTGGAGCACTGGCGCGGCGAGGCGGTCGGCGTGCTGCTCACCGGCATGGGCCGCGACGGTGCCCGCGGCCTCAAGGCCATGCGTGACCGGGGCTACCTGACCATTGCGCAGGACCAGGCCACCAGCGCGGTGTACGGCATGCCCAAGGCGGCTGCGGCGCTCGACGCCGCTGCAGAGATCCTGCCATTACCCCGGATTGCCGCGCGGCTGGTCAAGGCGTGCGGCGGCGGTCAACAGAACAAGAACAAAGCACAGGATGCATGAAAATGCCAAGACCTAACCCACCGGCCGATGCGGCGGCCAATAGCGCAAAAGGCGCCAATAACGAGTACATGGCGATGGTGCTGCTGGTCGACGACCAGGCCATCATCGGCGAAGCGGTGCGCCGCGCGCTGGCCGGCGAGCCTGACATCGACTTCCACTACTGCGCGCAGCCGGACGAGGCCGTGGCCGTGGCGGAGCGCACGCAGCCGACCGTCATCCTGCAGGACCTGGTGATGCCGGGCACCGATGGCCTGACGCTCGTGCGGCGCTATCGGGAGAACCCCGGCACGCGCGACATCCCCATCATCGTGCTCTCCACCAAGGAAGAGGCCACGATGAAGAGCGCCGCGTTCGCGGCGGGCGCCAACGACTATCTCGTGAAGCTGCCGGACACCATTGAGCTCGTGGCGCGCATCCGCTATCACTCGCGCTCCTACCTGAACCTGCTGCAGCGCGACGAAGCGTATCGGGCACTCCGGCAGAGCCAGCAGCAATTGCTCGAAACCAACCTGGAACTGCAGCGACTGACCAACTCCGACGGCCTGACCGGGCTCTCGAACCGCCGCTATTTCGATGAATACCTGAGCGCCGAGTGGCGGCGCGCGCAGCGCGAGCAGACGCAGCTGGCACTGCTGATGATCGACGTGGATGCCTTCAAGGCCTACAACGACACCTACGGCCACGTAGCTGGCGACGAGGTGCTGCGCCGCGTGGCGGGCGTGATTCGCGACAACTGCGCGCGGCCGGCGGACCTGCCCGCGCGTTTCGGAGGCGAAGAGTTCTCGATGATCCTGCCGGCCACGTCGGCGGGCGGCGCAAGGCTGCTCGCGGAGAAGGTGCGGCGCGCGATCGAGTCTCTGCAGATTCCGCACAGCGGGTCGCCTACCAGCGACATGGTGACCATCAGCATCGGCGGCGCCGTGATCGTGCCCGATGAGAATGGCGATGCCAGCCGTCTCGTGCAGGCAGCGGATGCCGGCCTGTACCAGGCCAAGCGCAATGGCCGCAATCAGGTCGTGATGGTGTAAGTATTTCCACGCGCGCGGCACCGCGCCGCGCGCCACCCCTCCCGCCTCAAAGGCCGACAACGCCCGGCGCCGTGTAAGAACTACCCGCCCCCTTCGGCCCATGCTTCGCGCCTCGGCTTTGCGCGGCATTCGGCACGCCTGATGCACGCGGCACTACGTGTACTTGTATCAGCTTTGTAACCGAACTGTGGGAATTCTCCGACATTGATATCGGAGGTGCCCGGCTGTCCCGCACCTTCCCGCATGCCTATCGTTGCATCAGGCAAGCGCATTCACGCACGGCTGCCAGCAGAGCAACTAGCAACGATTGCCCGCGCGGCACGCCACCATCGCCATTCGAGAGAGCACCGGCGCATTGGGCTGGTGTGAGATCGTGTGCGTCCCGCGCGCCCCAATGATCCCAACGTAAAAGAGGTGAACAACTATGGCATTCAAGCGGAACATCATTCTGGGCCTGGCGCTCGCGACCACGGCAGTCCTCGCAGCCTGCGGTGGCGGCGATGACGGCATCGACGACCGCGTGGGCCTGAGCAAGCCCTCGGTACGCGTCATCCACGCCGTGACGGCCGGCCCCAACGTCGACGTGCTGCAGAACGGCGCGCAGACCTCGCTGACCAACATCCCCTACAAGACGGTCTCGGGCTATTTCAACGTCGAGGAAGGCAACAACCTGTTCGCGTTCAACCTCGCCGGTACGTCCACGCAGATCGGCTCGACCACTGTTTCGGCGCACACCGGCCACAAATACACCGTGGTGGCGCTGCCTGGCACGACGTCGGCCGACGTGCTGCAGATCGATGATCCGTACGGCAAGGGCCTGCTGGACACCTCAGCACGTATCCGCGGCCTGAATGCCTCGATCAATGCGCAGAACGTGGATATGTACCTGACCACGCCGGCGCAGGATATCGCGGCCGTGACGCCGACCATCGCCGCCATCGGCTACAAGAGCGCAGTGCCGGCCTCAGGCCAGGATTCAATCTATGTGGATGGTGGCACCTATCGCCTGCGCGTGACCACGGCCGGCACCAAGACCGTGATCTTCGACTCGGGCGCACTGACCGTGAACAAGAACGATGACTGGCTGATTACCACGATCCCGGCTGACGGCTTTGGCGCCGTGGTGCCGAACAAGATCAAGGTCCTGGTGGCACAGAGCAGCACCAGCAACGCCACGGCGCAGGAACTGGTCAGCCAGTAAGCCTCGCCACATGGCAAGAGCCCTCTCCTCGGGCCAAGGACGCCGCCGCTTCAGGCGGCGTCTTTCTTTTGCGCGTGGTTGCCGGCGCCCGGCAGGTCTGACTTGAGCACGTCGAGATGCGACAGGTAGGCATCCAGTTCGGCGCGGCCGCTGTCGGTGATGGTATAGACGCGACCGTTACCTTCCACCAGCTCCGCCGTGATCGAGCGGGCGATCATCAGGCTGCGCAGAATGGGCCGCAGTGCGCGGATGTTCTTGTCGATGCCGCGCTCGCGCAGCCGCTCCATCAGACTGAAGACGGTGGACGGGCTGGCTTGAACGAGCTTGAGGATATAGAGCCGGGAAACGACCCGGTCGAGCGAAGGCGTGATCATGGGCGCAGTCGCTTTGGAAAGTCCTTAAAAAAACGGGGTGCGCGAGGCACCCCGAAAGCTTGCGTTGTGTGCCCGGCAAAAGCCGGTGTTACTCAGGAGCGCGCCACGGAGCGCTATTCCTCCTGGAACGCTTCCTCGCGCTTGGCCTTGATCGACGGCAGTGCCACCACGGCCACCAGTGCGGCAGCGGCAATCAGCAGGCCCATCGACAGCGGGCGCGTCACGAACACGGTGAAGTCACCACGCGACAGCAGCAGCGAGCGGCGGAAGTTCTCTTCCATCATCGGCCCCAGCACGAAGCCGAGCAGCAGCGGTGCCGGTTCGCACTTGAGCTTCAGGAACAGATAGCCGATCACGCCGAAGCCGGCAGCCATGAAGACGTCGAACGTCTGGTTGTTGACCGAGTACACGCCAATGCCGCAGAACACGAGAATCGCGGGGTACAGGAAGCGATACGGCACGGTCAGCAGCTTCACCCAGATACCGATCATCGGCAGGTTCAGGATGATCAGCATCAGGTTGCCGATCCACATCGAGGCGATCAGGCCCCAGAACAGCGCCGGGTTGCTGGTCATCACCTGCGGACCGGGCTGGATGTTGTGGATGGTCATCGCGCCTACCATCAGCGCCATCACCGCGTTGGGCGGAATGCCCAGCGTCAGCAGCGGGATGAAGGAGGTCTGTGCCGCCGCGTTGTTGGCCGATTCCGGACCTGCCACGCCTTCGATGGCGCCCTTGCCGAATTCATGCGCGTACTTGGAGGTCTTCTTCTCGAGCGAGTAGGCCGCGAACGAAGCCAGTGCCGCACCGCCGCCCGGCAGGATACCCAGCGCGGAACCCAGGGCCGTGCCACGCAGCACCGCCGGAATCATGCGCTTGAAGTCTTCCTTGGTCGGAAACAGGTTGGTCACCTTGTTCGTGAACGTCTCCCGGGCTTCCTTCTGCTCCAGGTTCGCGATGATTTCCGCGAAGCCGAACATACCCATGGCCAGCGCGACGAAGTCGATACCGTCGGTCAGCTCAGGCACGTCGAACGAGAAGCGCGCCGCGCCCGAGTTCACGTCGGTGCCGATCAGGCCCAGCAGCAGACCCAGCACGATCATCGACACAGCCTTCGGCAGCGAGCCCGAAGCCAGCACCACGGCACCGATCAGGCCCAGCACCATCAGCGAGAAGTACTCGGCGGGGCCGAACTTGAACGCCAGTTCCGACAGCGGCGTTGCAAAGGCGGCCAGGATCAGCGTGGCCACGCAACCGGCGAAGAACGAGCCGAGACCGGCAGTGGCCAGCGCCACGCCGGCACGGCCACGCCGCGCCATCTGGTAGCCATCGATGGTGGTCACCACCGACGACGACTCACCCGGCAGGTTCACCAGAATTGCGGTCGTGGAACCGCCGTACTGGGCGCCGTAGTAGATACCAGCCAGCATGATCAGCGCAGCCACCGGGGGCAGCGTGTACGTGACCGGCAGCAGCATGGCGATGGTGGCGAGGGGGCCAAGGCCCGGCAGCACGCCAATCAGCGTCCCCAGCACGCAGCCGAGGAAGGCGTACGCGAGGTTCTGCAGGGACAATGCCGTGGAGAATCCCAGGGCAAGGTGATCGAACAATTCCATTTGGACGGGCTCCTTAGCCGGTAATGAAGGCAGGCCACACCGGCATCTGCAGGTTGATGCCGTACACGAACGCGCCCAGGCTGATCAGCACGAGGACCACACCGTTCAGGAGTGCGCCCTTCCAGCTGAACTCATGGCTCGCCATCGACGAGACCAGCACCAGCACGAAGACCGACAACACCATACCGAGGGGCTTGAGCAACAGACCGAACAGCACCACGGAACCGAGAATCCACAACAGTGTCTTGAGGTCCCAACGCGCGAGTTGGTCTTCTTCGCCCTTCGTCGAGAGCGAACCCAGCGTCACGATCGCGCCCAGCAGGGCGAGCACGAGTCCGAGCAGGAACGGAAAATATCCTGGCCCCATCTTCGCCGCCGTTCCCATGGAATAGCCGCGCGCGACGAAGGAAAAGCCCAGACCGACCAGGACAAACATCAGGCCGGAGGCAAAGTCCTTTTGGCTGCGTATGCGCAAAATGAATCTCCTCAAAGTGGTGAAAATCGGTACCGCGCGGCACGCCGGCTCTGGCGCCCGCACTGCGAATGCATGACAGGCAAGCATCCGATGCGACGGAGCGAACAGTAGAGACGCGATCTTTCAGGCGCCTTTCATTTGTCTGGCTTCAGGGTAATTCCTGATTCCCGCACCGTATGCGGGCCAAGGCCAATGAATCATGTCGTGATGCAATTCATCGAAGCGAATTGCAGCCCATGAAAGTCAATTGAAAGGCGAGGCGAAAGGCGAATGAAAGAAAAAACGCCGCATGACGCGGCGTCCTGGTGGTTGGGCGGAGTTTTGCTTTCGAACGCCTTACATTGCTGCACCGCGGCGCACGCGGCGACTCAAATGTCTCTCATGTGAAAGCGCATTCGCCTGTTACCCGATCACCGGGCGGGCGATGTCGCGGCATCGGCGTCTTCGCAAGGCGTGCCCATGCTGGTATCGGGTGCCTGGCCGACAGCCTCCGCATGAGGCTCGGCAGGCAGGATGTGGCTGCGCTTCCAGTTGCCGAAGCGGTAGTAGGCAAAGGCCAGCGCCACGGACACGACCGAGCCAACCGGGAAACTCCACCAGATCGACTCGGCGCCGATATGCGGCTCCAGCAGCCATGCGAACGGCAGCCGGATCCCCCACATCGACACGAACAGGATAACCAGGGGCGCCATGACCGCACCGGTGGCGCGCACCGTGCCAAACACAACAATCGTGAAGCCGAACAGGATGAACGACCACAGCACCACGCGGTTGATATGCTGGGCGATGCCAATCGCCGTGCTGTCCTCGCCAAGAAAAATGCCGAGCGAATGCCGGTTGAACAGGTAGATCAGCGCCACCAGCGCCCCGGTCATCACCACATTGAACAGCAGGCCCATGCGCGTAATGCGGGCGACGCGCGGCCACAGGCCGGCGCCCACATTCTGCGCGACCATCGACGACACGCTGGCGCCAACGGCCAGGGCCGGCATCTGCACGTAAGTCCATAACTGCGAGGCCACGCCGTAGGCTGCCGTGGTCTGCGAGCCATAGGTGTTGACCAGCGACATCATGACAATCGCCGACGATGAGATCACCACCATCTGCAGGCCCATTGGCAGGCCTTTCGCCACCAGCGCGCGGAGAATGGCCCGGTCGGGCCACAGCAACGCCAGTTGCTCCTTGTGCAGCAGCAGGAAATGGCGTCGCCGGTACAGCACCGCAATCATCGCCACGAGGCTCACCAACTGGGCGATCAGCGTCGCCAGCGCGGAGCCGGCGATGCCGAGCGCCGGCAACGGCCGGACACCAAAGATCAGCACCGGGTTCAGCACCACATCGAGCACCACCGACAGCAGCATGAAATAGAACGGCGTGCGCGAGTCCCCTGCGCCGCGCAGCGTCATCATCACGAAGTTGTAGAAATACATGAACGGCAGCGCCACGAAGATGATGCGCAGGTAGATCACCGCCAGTGGCGCCGCGTCGTCAGGCGTATGCATGGCCGCGAGGATGTGCGGCGTAAAGACGAAGCCAAGCACCGACGCCAGGATCGACAGGCCCACGAAGAACGTGGTGCCGGTGCCGACCACGCGGCGCGCTTCGTCGATATTCCGTGCGCCCACGGCCTGGCCAATCATGATCGTGTTGGCCATGCTGATGCCGAACACCACGCCAAGCAGGAAAAACAGGATGATATTGGCGTTGGACGTGGCCGTCAGCGCGGCCTCGCCGAGGTAGCGACCCACCCAGACCGAGTTGATCGAAGCGTTCAGCGACTGAAGGATGTTGCTGCCCAGCACCGGCAGCGAGAACAGCAACAGCGTGCGGCCGATCGGGCCCGTGGTCAGTCTGGCGTCTGGCTTCATGGCGGGCGTGCGGGACGATGTGCGGCATATCGGGTCCGCCAGTCTAGCGTGAATCCTCCCGGGGCAAGTGACCGATTATCGGCCATCACTACCCCGTGCGCGTTCCGGCCCGACGCGTTAAGCTTGCGGTTTCTCGACCCGACCGACTCAGGAGACACGCATGTACCAGGATCTCGCCCTCTATATCGATGGGGAATTCATCAAGGGAGGCGACCGGCGCGAACAGGATGTCATCAACCCGGCGACCCAGGAAGTCCTCGGCAAGCTGCCCCACGCCACCCGCGCCGACCTCGATCGCGCGCTGGCCGCGGCGCAACGCGCTTTCGAGACGTGGAAAAAGACCTCGCCGCTGGAGCGCTCCGCCATCCTGCGTCGCGTAGCAGAACTGACGCGCACGCGCGCCAAGGAGATTGGCCGCGATATCACGCTGGATCAGGGCAAGCCGCTGGCCGAGGCCGTGGGCGAAGTGATGATCTGCGCCGAGCACGCCGAATGGCACGCCGAGGAAGCGCGCCGCATCTACGGCCGCGTGATTCCCCCGCGCAACCCGGCCGTGCGCCAGATCGTGGTGCGCGAGCCGATTGGCGTCTGCGCCGCCTTCACGCCGTGGAATTTCCCGTTCAACCAGGCAATCCGCAAGATCGTCGCGGCGCTGGGCGCCGGTTGCACGCTGATCCTGAAGGGCCCGGAGGATTCACCGAGCGCCGTGGTGGCCCTGGCGCGCCTGTTCCATGACGCCGGCCTGCCCCCGGGAGTGCTGAACATCGTCTGGGGCGTGCCGAGCGAAGTATCGACCTACCTGATCGAATCCCCGATCGTGCGCAAGATCTCGTTCACGGGTTCCGTACCAGTGGGCAAGCAACTGGCCGCGCTGGCCGGCGCGCACATGAAGCGCGTGACGATGGAGCTGGGCGGTCATTCGCCGGTGCTGGTCTTCGACGATGCCGACATCGAGCCGGCCGCCGAAATGCTGGCGCGCTTCAAGCTGCGCAACGCCGGCCAGGTGTGCGTCTCCCCGACGCGCTTCTACGTCCAGGAAAAGGCTTACGACAAGTTCCTGGCGCGCTTCACCGAGGTGATCGGTTCGATCAAGGTCGGCAACGGCCTTGACGACGGCACGCAGATGGGCCCGCTCGCGCACGAGCGACGTATCGCATCGATGGAGCAGTTCCTTGACGATGCCAACCACCGCGGCGGCAAGATCGTGGCGGGCGGCGCACGCATCGGCGACAAGGGCTTCTTCTTCGCCCCGACCGTGGTGACGGACCTGCCTGACGACGCCAAGCTGATGGTGGACGAGCCGTTCGGCCCGGTAGCGCCGGTCACGCGCTTCAAGGATGCCGAGGAAGCCCTGCGCCGCGCCAACAGCCTGCCCTTCGGCCTGGCCTCGTACGTGTTCACCAACTCGCTGAAGACGGCCCACCTGGTCTCCAACGGCCTCGAAGCCGGCATGGTCAACATCAACCACTTCGGCATGGCCCTCTCCGAAACGCCGTTCGGCGGCATCAAGGACTCCGGCATCGGCAGCGAAGGCGGGATGGAGACATTCGACGGGTATCTGGTGACGAAGTTTATTACGCAGATCTGAGCGTAAAGGCGGGCGCACGTGGCCCGCTAGCTGAAGACAAAGGCCGGGGAAACCCGGCCTTTGTTTTGAATCCGCGCATCCACGAACCCTGGCTACTTGAAAAACACCCCCCGCGTCAGGAACGTGTAGTCCGCCTCTTCCGCCATCAGCCATACCAGCACCAGCAGGCACAGCGGCGGCAGCAGGATGGCGCAGATCAGGGCCATGCGCTCCCACGCCATGTGCATGAACACGGCGATGATCAATCCGGCTTTCAACGCCATGAAGATCAGGATCAGGGCCCAGCGCAGGAAGCCCTGCACGTGGAAGTAGTCCACCATGTACGACATCGTGGACAGGATGAACAGCAGGATCCAGACCTTCAGGTACAGGCCGATCGGGTGGGCCTGTCCGCCATGCGACGACGGTTCGGTGGCCAGATCGGGAGCGGTGGGAGTCGATGCCATGGCCAGCCTCACCAGAGATAGAACAGCGCGAAGATAAAGACCCAGACCAGGTCCACGAAGTGCCAGTACAGCCCGGAAATCTCCACAGGCTGGTAGTTGCCCGTGACGTCGTAGTGCCCGCGCTGCACCTTGTTGGCGATGACGAGCAGGTAGATCACACCACACGACACGTGGAAGCCGTGGAAGCCGGTAATCATGAAGAACGTGGAGCCGAACTGCGCCGCCCCCATCGGGTTGCCCCAGGGCCGCACGCCCTCGTGGATCAGCTTCGACCATTCGAACGCCTGCATGCCGACGAACGATGCCCCGAGGACCGCCGTGGCCAGCATCAGCATCGCGCATTCGCGGCGCTGGCGCCGGTAGGCGAAGTTGACGGCCATCGCCATGGTGCCGCTACTCGTGATCAGCACGAACGTCATGATGGCGATCAGGATCAGCGGCACCTGCCGGCCGGCGATCTCCAGCGCGAACACTTCGCTCGGATTGGGCCACGGCACGGTCGTCGACATCCGCACGGTCATGTAGCCGGTCAGGAAGCAACTGAATACGAACGTGTCGGACAGCAGGAAGATCCACATCATGGCCTTGCCCCACGACACCTTGAAGGCCATCTGGTCAGACGACCAGTCTGCGAGCAGGCCCTTCACGCCGGACGGCAAATGGTCTGCCATGCCGTGCGCCGGCGGCGTGGGCGATGTGGGCGACGAAACTGGCGAGGTCATCGGTATTCCCCTTCTCTGCTAGGCGGTGCCGCAGATGTAGCGGACGATCTCGGGCGTCAGCCAGCCCAGCGCACCCAGCAGCACGAGCCACAGCGCCAGCAGGAAGTGCCAGTACCGGGTACACAGGCCGATACGCGTCACTGTGCGCGTGCCGCTGCCGCGATCCATCGCCACATAGGCGAATGCGACCAGCCCGCCCACCACGTGCAGGCCATGCATGGCCGTGAGCAGGTAGAAGAAGCTGCCGGCGGGATTGTTGGCCGGCACCACATGCAGCGCGTACAGCGCCTGCCAGGCCCAGAGCTGCGACGCCACGAAGGCCGCAGCACCAAGACCGCCCAGGCGCAATGCCGTGCGCGCGCGCTCCATATGTCCCGCCCGCGCGGCACGCGTGGAAAGCTGCATCGCCACGCTGGCCGCAGCCAGCAGTCCGGTGGACAGCCATACCTGCCAGGGCAGCGCCACGCGATGCCAGTCCGGGCTGTCCATCCGCATTGCAAAGGCGACGAGAAACAGCGAGAACAGCGACGTGACGACGCCAATGAACGCCCACAGACCAATGCTGCCAGGCGCGCGCACCTCGCGGTCGTGTGTGGCGTCGCCCCCGCCGGGGCCGCCGCTCGGCCCCTCGCGTGAGACCCGGAACACGCCTGACGGCGATTGCGTGGCGATGGATTCGGCGTTCATGCCACGGCCCCCTTGCTTTCGTATGGCTCGGGCTCATGCCCGCCCGCCTCCGGCGGCGCATTCTGGGCGATGAAGTCCTCGGGCGCGCCCGGCACGCTGTACGCATAGGCCCAGCGATAGACCACCGGCTGGTGCGGCCCCCAATTTCCGTGTACGGGCGGCGTATCGGGTGTCTGCCATTCCAGCGACGCCGCGCGCCAGGGATTCGGCCCCGCAGGCCGCCCGTGTCGCACGCTCCATGCAAGGTTGTAGACAAACAGCAGCTGTGCGAAGGCCACCACGAACGCAGCAATCGAGATATACATGTTCATCACGTGCGCCGACTCGGGAATGAAGCTGTAGTTGTCGAACGCGTAGTAGCGGCGCGGCATGCCCAGCACGCCCAGGTAATGCATCGGGAAGAAGATGGCGTAAGTGCCGATGAAGGTGACCCAGAAGTGGATATGCCCCAGCGTGTCGTTGAGCATGCGCCCGGTCACCTTGGGATACCAGTGGTAGAGGCCACCAAACACCACCAGGATCGGCGACACGCCCATCACCATGTGGAAATGCGCGACAACGAAATAGGTGTTGGAGAGCGGAATGTCCACGCTGACATTGCCAAGGAACAAGCCGGTCAGCCCACCAATCACGAAGGTGCTGATGAAGGCAATCGCGAAGAGCATCGGCACGGAGAAATGGATATCGCCACGCCACAGCGTGATGACCCAGTTGTAGACTTTGATGGCCGTTGGCACCGCGATGATCAGCGTTGTCGTGGCGAAGAAGAAGCCGAAATACGGATTCATGCCGCTGACAAACATATGGTGCGCCCACACCACCACGGAGAGCAGCCCGATGGCGAGGATGGCCCACACCATCGTGCGATAGCCGAAGATGCTCTTGCGCGAGTGCACGCTGACGAGGTCCGAGACGATGCCGAACGCCGGCAGCGCCACGATATAGACCTCCGGATGCCCGAAGAACCAGAACAGGTGCTGGAACAGCAACGGGCTGCCACCCTTATAGTCGAGCTGCTGGCCCATCGACACCATTGCCGGCATGAAGAAGCTCGTGCCGAGCGTCTTGTCGAGCAGCATCATCACGCCCGAGACGAATAGCGCCGGAAACGCCAGCAGCGCCAGGATGGTCGCCATGAAGATGCCCCACACGGACAGCGGCATGCGCAGCAGCGTCATGCCCTCGGTGCGCGCCTGGAGCACGGTGGTCACGTAGTTCAGGCCGCCCATCGTGGCAGCCACGATGAAGATCACCAGCGACACCAGCATCAGGATGATGCCCCAGTCATAGCCCGGCGTGCCGGGCAGGATGGCCTGCGGCGGGTAGAGCGTCCAGCCTGCGCCCGTGGGCCCGCCCGGCACGAAGAAGCTCGCCAGCAGTACGATCACCGACAGGAAATAGACCCAGAAGCTGAGCATGTTGAGGAACGGGAACACCATGTCACGTGCGCCCACCATCAACGGGATCAGATAGTTGCCAAAGCCGCCCAGGAACAGCGCCGTCAGCAGGTAGATCACCATGATCATGCCGTGCATGGTGACGAACTGGTAATAGCGGTTGGCGTCGATGAAATCGAACTTGCCCGGGAAGCCCAGCTGCATCCGCATGAGGTTGGAGAGCGCAACGCCGATCAGCCCTACGATGATCGCGACAATGGTGTACTGCACCGCGATTACCTTGTGGTCCTGACTCCAGATGTAGCGCGCCCCGAAGGTCTGCGGGCCGTGGTGGGCATCATCGGCGTAAGCCATCTCATCCTCCTCCCGCGCGTTACTTGCCCGCCTGCGGCGTGGCGGCCGCGCCGCTGCCGAGCGAACGGATATAGGCCGTCAGCGCGGCGACTTCCGCGTCGGAGACCGGCATTGGCGGCATCAGCGGCCCGAAGCCCTTGATCAGCCGCGCGTGCGGATCGACGATCTCGGTCTTCAGGAACGCATCGTCCACCGGCGCGCTGCTGCCGTCGGCGAACGTCTGCGTGCTGCCGTACAGCCCCTTCCATGTCGGCCCCACGCCGGGCTTGCCGTCCACGCTGTGACAGGCCACGCAACCCTTGCTCTGGGCCAGCGCGCGGCCCTGCTCGACGAGGTCGGTGCCGGAGGCCACCGTGGTCTCGGGCGTGGGCGTTGCGGCCGTGCCCGGTGCCGCGGCCATCGGTGGTGCTGTCTTGGCCATCGTCATCGCGAAGGTCTGCTGCTTGGCAAGCCATGCATCGAACGAAGCCTGGTCCTCCACAACCATGTGGCCGCGCATGTTGTAGTGCCCCACGCCGCACAGCTGCGCGCAGAGGATGTCGAACTTGCCGGCCTGCGTGGGCGTGAACCAGAACGAGGTGACCATGCCCGGCACCATGTTCATGCGCGCGCGGATCGGCGGTACGTAGAAGTCGTGCAGCACGTCTTTCGAGCGCAGCAGCACCTTCACCGGCCGGTTCAGCGGCAGATGCACCTCGGGCCCCACCACGATGATGTTGTCCTGCCCGCGCGGATCGTCGGGATTGATCCCGAGCGGGTTCGTCGCCGTGACGAAGCGCGCATCGGATGTGCCGAGCTGCCCGCTCTTGCCGGGAAAGCGGAACGCCCATTGCCACTGCTGGCCCACCACCTCCACCACCATCGCATCGCGCGGCGGGCGCACGTAGTCGGCGTAGACGATCAGCCCCGGCGCCAGCATCGCGATGATGCCGATGGCAGTGAGGCCGATCAGCCATAGCTCCAGCTTGCGATTCTCCGGCTGATAGGCAGCGCGATGCCCCGCGCGATGGCGGTAGCGCCACACGACGTAGCCGATGAACAGGTTAATGACGATGAAGAAGAAGCCCGTGATGACCAGCGTAATGGTCAACGTATCGTCCATCTGTTTCCAGTTGGACGCGAGCGGCGTCGCCCACCACGGGCTCACGAAATGAAAGAGCACCGAAGCGACGACGATGACGACGAGTGCGATGGCTATCGCCATATCCACCCTCCTCCACGCGGAGGCAGTACCGCGAGGGATGCGCAGGTCACGCAGGTGGAATAAGACTAGTGCATGGTCTCAGGTCACTGCAAGGCGACATCGCCGCGCCGTCGTGCGGCGATGCACAAACTCGCCAGGGATCTAGTGCGATACGTCTCGGCTCTCCAGCTTCCAGTAGCAGAGCGCGATGGCCATGCCGAACACCAGGTGCCCGATCAGCGTGTGCCAGCCGCGCGCATCCACGAACCACGGAAACACGCGCGTCATGACATAGAAGTTGAACAGGTAGACCACCAGCCCGAACACGGCGCCGGCCAGCATCGACATGCCCACGCTCGAATCCAGCTGGAACGGCGCGATGAGCGCACAGAGCACCATGCCAAGTATCGCGCCCAGCACGAAATGGATGATCACGGCCACGGCCACGGTTCCGACGCTGAACAGCGAGGTCTGCAACACGTCCTGGCCCATCACGATGGCTGCGATCATGCGCGTGGTGCCCCATGGATGGACCCCCGATACCATCGTCGACCAGAACATCTCGAGCACGATCAGCAGCGCGCCGGCTGCGAGTCCCGATACGGCGGCCGCGGTCCAGTCTGGCAAGCGGCGCACGTAATGGTGCGATTGCATGTGAAGTTCCATGGCGTCCTCCTACGTCGAACATTGTTTCCGATCCAATGCGCAGCGCCCGGCGGCGCCGTGGCGCGCGCTGAGTCCAGCATAGGACACGCGCCCACGCGCGGCGGCGGCCCGTGCCGATTTGCGTACCTCGGCGCGGGTCATGTCTCGTGGGAGATACCTGGGGCGTTGCGTGCGCTGCACGCACGTTTCAAACGCTGCGGGAGAACCCTGAGTCCGGCGGCCTTGTATTCGCCACACAGGGCCTATACTGGAAACACAAAGAAGCAAGACAGGAGACCGCCATGATCCACCTACAGGCGCACGATCTTGTATTTCTGATCCCCATGGCGCTCGTCGGGCTACTGGCGATGGGCGCGATTCCGGTGGCCGCCAAGGCGTTACGCATCAGTTGCCGTTGCGCCGGCGCGATCATCGGCGTCTTGTTAGGCGTGCTGGTCCTGGAGGCGTTGCCGCTGCTGATCTAGGCAAGACCCGCAGCGAGGCGCCTCTGTAAGTGAGAGGAGAGGCGCGATGTCACTCACCCTGCTCGCCGCCCTGATGGCGGCGCTGCTCGCCGTGACTGTCGCGAGCGCGATCTGGCACTGCAGCCATCCGTACCGGATGCGCTACAGGCGCTGCGCGCGCGAGCGCAGGCGCCGCATGGGCATCTGCCGCCAGCCACCCCGCCACCACGGATGACGGGGGCCGATGACCGGCCCCCGCGCCCGGCCATCCCCATCATTGTCGAATCGAGAAATCGACCCGGTTCGGTCCGCCTTTGTCCTTGATCCCTTCAGCCGTCAGCTTCGGCGCGGTCAGGAATAGTTTCGCGTCTGGCACCTTGCCGTCGCGTTCCAGCGCCTGCTTGACGGCCAGCGCACGCTGGTCAGCCAGCGCCCGCAACTCGGTATCGGTCACGGGGGCGTGTTCCAGCAGCAGCTTTTCCATCTCCTGGGTAGACAACGACTTGTTCAGGCCGATGAAGTTGGTGGGCTTCCTGAACGACTCGCGCTTGTACACCGCTGCCACGTACTTTGGATACTCCTGCGGCGACACCGTCACCCGCGCGCCCTGCTCGCCGCCTTCGCCTTCCTCCGCCTGCGCGCCTGCCTGTGCACTGCGGCGCAGCTCGCGCTGCTTGGCTTCTGCCACGCGCTGGTCCAGCCAGACGCGGCGGGCGCCATCGGCATCGGTCGCCGGATCGATCCGCCCGCTGATCTCCAGACGCAACGAAGGCCGGTCGTTGAGTGCCTTGCCCACCGTAGTGATCTTGTCGCGCGCGGCATCTGTCAGCGTAGAGGAACCCGGCGCGAACTCGATATAGCCCAGCTCCTCGCCGCTGCCGCCAAACGCCGAGGCAATCAGCGAGAACGGCGACGTGATGGCCTTGGTAAGCAGGTTGACGATCACACGCACGATCACGCCGCCGATGCTGAACTCGGGGTCGGACAGCGACCCCGACACCGGCAGGTTCACATCGATCACCCCGTTGCGGTCCTTCAGCAACGACACGGCCAGCAGCACCGGCAGCTTCACCGCGTCCGGGCTGTCTACGCGCTCGCCGAAGGTCAGCTGATCCAGGTAGAGGTGGTTGCGGGCGTCGAGCTTGCCATTCTCGATCTTGTACCCCACGTCCACCGTGAGCTTGCCCTTGGTGATCGGGTAGCCGGCGTACTTGGCCGCGTAGGGGGTCAGGCGCGTCAACTCCACGCCGGCCGCCTTCGCGGCGATGTCGAGATACAACTGCTCGCCGAGCGGATTGATCTTGCCGCTGATGCTGACCGGCGCGTCGTCGTCGAGCCGGCCGTCGAGCACGAGATCTGCCGGCGTCGGGTCCGCCGACGATACCTTCGACACCGAGCCCTTCATGTCGGTCAGGTTCGCCGTGTAGTTCGGCTTGATGAAGAAGTCCGAGAAATTGATGTTGCCCTTCTGGATTGCCACGCCGCCGAGCCGGATCTGCGGACGCGGGCCAGCAGGTGCCGGCGCCGCGGCCGGTGCCTTGGCCTGCGGGGGCGGAGCCGCCGGCGCGGAGGCGGCGGGTGCCGAGGCAGGGTTCGCCTGCGTCAGACTGGTGGAGGGCGCCGCTTCGCCCTTCTCCGCGCCGCCCGCCATCACGTCCTGCAGGTTGAGCCGGCCATTGGCATTGAGAATCACGCGCGCATAGAAGTCGGACAGCGACACGCTGTTGATACCCAGCTGCAGCGGCCCCTTGGCCTCGTCCATGTTGAAGTCGACGCCGGTCACGGCCAGCGCGCGCCAGCGCAGGAAGTCCTCGCCACTGATGCGGTCCACCGTGCGGACGTTGCCGGCCAGCACGTTGCCGTTGAAGCGCGCCGCAATCGGCTTGCCGGCTGGCGCCACCACGCCGAGCTTGCCCTTCACCGACAGCAGGCCGCTGCGCAGCGCCGCGTTGAAGCGGTCCGCCATGTACGGCTGGAGCGACGTCATGTCGATGTCGCGCAGGTCCACCTGCAATTGCGCGGCCGGCAGCGTCGGCGTGACATCGCCGTCCAGGCTCATCACGCCCTTGCGGCCACTCTCCGCATGCAGCTTCAGCGGCATTGCGCCGGCCGCGAGCGGCCAGGTCACGGTGCCCGTGGTCAGGCCGATATTGCGGAACTGATGGATGACCGGCCGGCCGCGATTCGCCTCGGCCGGCGCATAGTCCGCCAGCCGTGCGGCGCCCCCTTCGACCGATACCTTGCCAAGCCGGACTTTCCATCCCGGCGGGGCAGCAGCGCCGTTGCGCCCATTCGGGGCGCTGGCGGCGGGCGCAGCCGGGGCGGGCTTGGCGGGCACCGCCTTCCGCTCGGCGGATTCCACCGCCCAGATGCGGGCCATTTCCAGCAGTTCGCCGTGATGGTCCCGGGTGGCAGCGATCTGCGGCTTCACGAGCGAGACCTGCCCGGCCTCGAAGCTCTGCCGCGCCAGGTCGAGGTTGATGTCCTCGAGCACAAGCTTGTCGGCCCTGACCAGCGGCAGCTTGTCGCCCTCCAGATCGGCGGCGCGGCGCGTGACGCGCAGCGCACGGCCCCTGCCGTTGCCCGTGTTGTTGCCCCGGGCAGCCGATTCGGCGCGTGCGGCTTGCCGTTCGGCTTGCCGTGCCGCTTGCCGTTCGGCATTGGCCGGGCGTTCGGCCGCAGCCGGGGTGGCCGGCAGGACGATCGGTTCGCGCGTGGCCACGTAGACCGGCGACAGTTCCAGCCGGGATTTCTCCAGCGTGAACTGGAACACCGGCTGGGACCACGCCATCTTGTAGTGGAGTTCGGCATTGATGCCGGTGTCGCCAAACTGACTGCGCAGTTCGCGCGGCCACCAGGCAGCGAAGCCCTGCGGCCGCAGCCCCGTGGATTCGAGCGTGCCGGCCAGCGTGCCCTGGGCCAGCGCCAGCTCCCCGGTGTGCCTGAGGGTCTGGCCGTCGGCGATGGTTATCGTCGCGTCGAGCTTCGCCGGCTTGTCGCCGGTGCTGGCCAGGCCAGCCACGTCCACGCTGACCGGGCCAAGATCGAGCTTGCCGGGGCCGGACGGCGCGAGTTCATCGACAAAGCCAATCCGCGCATTCTTGAGCGCCACGCGCTCCACGGCATAAGACCACGGCACCTCCTCGGCCTTCGGCGGCGCCTGCACGCCGGCAGCGGCCGGGGCGGAGGCGGGAGCGGCGGGCGCAGCCGGGGCGGC
>NZ_CAJPVH010000063.1 GCF_905397395.1 Cupriavidus campinensis | reverse complement strand
CAGGCGGCCGCGCACGTCGCGCGTGGCGTTGGCCGGCGCGCCCGGCGCGGGGCGGCCGTGCAGCCAGTCGCGCATGCCCGAGACGGGCAGCGAGAAGCCCAGCGCCTGTTCCATCAGCGCGTCCACCTCGGGCGCGTTGCGCGGCGGCTCATTGGGCAGGTCGAGCGTGGCGCCCGAGGGCGTGGAAGTCACCACGGCCAGCGTCTGGCCCAGCGGCGAGACCAGGTCCAGCCGCACGTTGCGCCCCTGTTCCTCCCAGCGGAAGCTGCCCTGCACGCCTTCGTTGCGGCCATAGCGGGTGTAGTTGGCGGCGAAGCGGCCCGAGTAGTGCTCGCTGCGGGCGGTCTCGCTGGCGTCGAAGCCGCGCGAGGGCGCCACGCTGGCGCAGCCGGCCACCCAGAGCGGGGCGGCAAGGCAGAACAGGGCCAGGCGACGGGATCGGAGCATGGTCATGAGTCGTCGGTCGGAAAAATCGGGATGTATGACGATGAGTGGCGATGTGGGGCGATGTGTGGCAATGGCCGCCGGGGGCGGCAGCCTGCGCACGACAGCGCCCGGCGCCTTCCATCGCACGGTATTGCATCGGATGGAAGGCCGCCCGGGCCGGTTGGCAGCTTACTTGGACAGCAGCACGTTCTGGTTGTAACGGCGCAGCGTGTCGATCAGGGTCTGGTTCTCGGGCTCCGCCTTGGCGGCCTCGGTCCAGGTGCGGCGCGCCTCGTCATGCTGGCCCAGTTGCCAGAGCACCTCGCCCAGATGCGCGCCGATTTCGGCCTCGGGCGCCTTCGAGTAGGCGTTGCGCAGCAACTCGGCGGCCGGTTGCAGCTCACCCTGGCGATACTTCACCCAGCCCAGGCTGTCCATGATGTAGGGATCGTCCGGGCCCAGTTCGGACGCGCGTTCCAGCAGCTTGCGGGCCTCCGCCAGCCGCTCGTTGCGGTCGGCCAGCGAGTAGCCGAGCGCGTTGTAGCCCTGCTTCTGCTCAGGCTGCATGGCAATGACCTTGCGCAGCCCGCGTTCCATGCTGTCGTAGCGCTTCTCGCGCTCGTCGAGCATCGCCAGTTCGTAGACCCAGTCGGCATTGTCCGGCTCCACGCGCACCCGTTCCTCCAGTGACTTGCGCGCGCGGTCGTAGGCCTTGGCGTCGATCAGCGTGGCGACTTCGGCCTGGCGGATCGCGGTCATGCGCTGGCCGCGCTGGCCAGGGTCGGCGATGTCCTCGGCATCGGCCAGCATGTCGCTGAACACGGCCTGGGCGTCGTCGAGCTTGCCCATGCGCGCCAGCAGCTGCGCGCGCTTGGCCTGGGCGGCCGGCGCCAGCCGGCTGTCCTCGATGCGGTCGAGCCACTGGATGGCCTGCGCATAGTTCTTCTTTTCCTCGGCGATCTGCGCCAGGTACTGGAAGGCGACGTCCGGATTGGCGGCCGGGGATTTCTCGGCCATGCGCAGGTATTCCTGCAGGTAGCGCTCGGCGTCGTCGTAGCTGCGCGCCTGGAGGCTGGTCAGGCCCAGCGCCAGCGGCACGCGCGGGTCGTTCGGGGCGACCTTGCGCAGCGCCTCGAACTCGGCGCGCGCGGCTTCCATGTCGTTCTTCTGCAGGTACAGCCGGGCCAGCGTGATATGGCCGTTGACCGAGGCCGGCGCCTTGGCCAGGAAGCGCTTGAGCAGGGCGATGGACTTGTCCGGCGCGCTTTCGGCCTGGAGTTCGGCGGCCATCAGCGCGGCGGCTTCGAGGTCGGGCTTGATGCGCAGCGCCTCGTCCAGCTCGGCCAGCGCGCCGGTGTTGTCGCCGGCTGCTTCCTTGGCGCGGGCGAGGGCCAGGTGCGTCTCGGCGAATTTGGTGTCGTTGGCGGTCACGCGCTGGAGCACGGCCACGGCGCCGGCCGGGTCGCTGGTGCGCGAGATCTGCTGCTGCATCTGCAGGATGGCTTCCGGGCGCTGGCCCGGGGGCGAGCTGGCCAGCTGCTGCACCAGCAGCGGCTCGGCCTCGTCCCAGCGGCCGTTCAGCACCAGCAGGGTGGAGAGCACCTGCCGCGCGGCGGGCGAGGTGGGCGCCAGTTCGGTCCAGAGCCGGGCGGCGTCCAGCGCCTGCTGCGAAATCCGCGCGTTGAACGCGATTTCCGTGGCGCGCTGGGCCAGGCGCGGGTCGTGCGTCTGGCGCGCGAGGTCCATGTAGGTGCGGTAGGCGGTGCCGACCAGGCCACGCTGGAGCGAGATCTCGGCCGCCAGCACCCGGTAGAGGATGTCTGGCGTCAGCGACACATTCGGCAGCGGCGTGCGCGGCGCGCGGGGCTTGGTCAGGGAGGCCGGCGGCGGCACCTCGATAGCTTCTTCATTGCCCTGCGCCAGCCGGGGCGGCGCGGCTTGCGCCACGGTGGCAAATGCGCCAAATGCAAGGCAGGCAGAGACGGCCAGCGCACGCGCATGGCGGCGCAAGCCGCTGGCGGGGCCTGCTGGCGCGGCGGGAAATGCAGTCATCGGAAAGAGGTCCGGGCGCATGGCCTGAAGGGACGAACGGAAGTCCGGCATGAAATCGATGCTCCGGGCGCGCGGGGGCGTAGGAATGGATGAGAGGCATTGTAGCCTGCCGCTACAATGCCCTGCTTGCCGCGAGGGGCCATTGCGTTTGGGAACCCGCACAGCGCGCTGCGCGCGCCACCGGTTCTTGCGAGATTGGAGCGCCGAACCGGGCAAGAGGTTCTGATGCGAAGGCCAAAGGAAGACGCGAAGGAGGTTTTGGGGCGATGCCGGAATTGCCGGAAGTGGAAGTCACGCGGCGCGGACTGCTGCCGCACGTGGTGGGGCGGCGTATTGTCGACGTGACGGTGCGTCACCGCGGCCTGCGCTGGCCGGTGGAGCCGGAACTGGAGGCGCGGCTGGCCGGGCGCGTGATCGGGCGCATCGAGCGGCGTGGCAAGTACCTGCTGCTCGAATGCCTGCCGGCGGCCGGCACCGGATGTGGCGCAGAGGGCATGGAAGGACTGGAGGACGACAGCGCCATCGGCTGGCTGCTGATTCACCTCGGCATGACCGGCACGCTGCGGGTCTATCCCGATGCACCACCCCCGGGCACGCACGATCACCTCGACCTGGTCCTGGCTGCGCCCGACAACCCCCCCGGCGCCTCCCCGGTGGTCCTGCGCTTCCGCGATCCCCGCCGTTTCGGGGCGATCATCTGGAGCCCCCTGCCCGAGGCCACCCTCGGAGAACATCCGCTGCTGCGCAAACTTGGCCTCGAGCCGTTCGATCCGCGCTTCGACGGCGCCTGGCTCCATCGCCATACGCGGGGCCGGTCCGTGGCGATCAAGACCGCGCTGCTGGCCGGCGAGATCGTGGTGGGCGTGGGCAATATCTATTGTTCGGAGAGCCTGTTCAGGGCCGGCATCCGGCCGACCACGGCGGCGGGCCGGCTCAGTGCCGCCCGCTGCGACAAGCTGGCCGTGGCCGTGCGCGAGACACTGGCCGAGGCCATCGCCCGGGGCGGCAGCACGCTGCGCGACTTCGTCGGCAGCGACGGCAGCAGCGGCTACTTCCAGCTGGACTGCTTCGTCTACGACCGGGCCGGCGCGCCATGTCGCGTTTGCGGCACCCCGATCCGCCAGATCGTGCAGGGCCAGCGCTCTACCTTCTACTGCCCGCATTGCCAGCACTGACGGGCGTTTCGGCGGCGTGGCGAGCGTGACGATCCAATGTCCATACATTGTCGTCCGGCAATGCCGATGGCTCCGCGCAACACTCTGTGACGGCGGCGCGCGCAAGGGGCGCGAATTCCACAAAATCCGACACAAACCATGTATCGTGTGCGCAGACATAAAAAGTTACAAAAAGCGCCGAATCTCCCACCAATGTGGCATTGATCCGGCGCGCGTCTCGTGGCGGGGTCCGAGGGTCAACGGGTAGCCTTGCGCGAGGCGGGTCGTACGAGTTCGAACCAATAAATCCGAGCCGAAACAGCGAACGCGCACAACTCCATGACGAGCCTCGCCCATCAATTCGAACAATATGGCGCCTGGAGAACCGGGGTCCTCAAGTCTCTCGCCGAATTCCAGTCGTGGCTGCAACAGTACGACCTCTATGACGCCACCGCGGATGACCGCGTCCAGCGCATTCAGAACGTTCTCAAGAGCGACCGCCTCAAGGTGGCGTTCATCGCCGAGTTCTCGCGCGGCAAGAGCGAGCTGATCAACGCCATTTTCTTTGCCGACTACGGCCGGCGCATTCTGCCGTCGTCGGCGGGCCGGACCACGATGTGTCCGACCGAACTGCGCTACGACGAGAACGAGCAGCCGTGCATCCGCCTGCTGCCGATCGAGACGCGCCTGCACGACGCCTCCACGGCCGATTTCATGGAGCCCGGCGCGTCCAACTCGCACTGGACCACGGTGCCGCTGGACCCGTCGTCGCCCGAGGGCATGCTGGCCGCGTTCCAGCACGTGGTGGAAACCACGCGCGTGACGCCGGCCGTGGCCGAATCGCTCGGCCTCTATAACGAGAACGACCCGGACGCCGCGTGGTCGGTCGATGCCGATGGCATGGTCGAGATCTCGCGCTGGCGCCATGCGGTGATCAACTTTCCGCACCCGCTGCTGCGCCAGGGCCTGGTCATCCTCGACACGCCGGGCCTGAACGCGATCGGTACCGAGCCGGAGCTGACGCTGCGGCTGATCCCCGATGCGCATGTGGTGGTCTTCGTGCTGGCCGCCGACGCCGGCGTGACCAAGAGCGACCTCGAACTGTGGCGCAGCCACGTGGGCGCCGGCCATCGCCGGGGCTGCCTGGCCGTGCTGAACAAGATCGACGGGCTCTGGGACCCGCTCAAGTCGTCCCCGGAGATCGCCAGCGAGATTTCGCGGCAGGTCCGCTCGACGGCCCAGATCCTCGGCATCGAGGAGCGCCGCGTCTACCCGGTCTCGGCGCAGAAGGGCCTGGTCGCCAAGGTCACCCACGACCAGCCGATGCTGGTGCGCAGCAACCTGCCGCAGTTCGAGCACGTGCTGTCCGACCAGCTGATTCCGCAGCGGCGCGAAATCGTGTCCGATCAGGTGCAGCGCCTGGTGCAGGACATGTCGCGCGGTGCCCAGCAGTTGCTGCAAAGCCGCCGCCGGGACATCGTCGAGCAATTGTTCGAGCTGCGCGGCCTGCGCGGCAAGAACCACGCGATGGTCAAGCACATGCTGCTGCGCGTGCAGGGCGAGAAAGAGGAATTCGAGCAGAGCATCTCGAAGTTCCAGGCGTTGCGCCTGGTCTTCGGCCGCCACAGCGCGGACATCATCAAGAGCCTGCAGTTGCGCGACGTGCGCCGCACCATGCGTGACGCCCGGGAGCAGATGAAGGAGCGCTTCTTCTCGCGCGGCCTGCGCGAGGACATGGAGGCGCTGTTCGGCCAGCTGACCGGCCTGATCCACGATGCCGACCAGAAGATCGCCGGCCTGCATCAGCTGGTGGACAGCATGTATCGCCGTTTCAACGCCGAGCACGGCTTCACGCTGCCGGCGCCGATGCAGTTCGTCACGGCGCGCTACGCGGTGGAGCTGCAGGAAACGCTGCAACTGGTGAACAACCACTTCGGCACGGTGAACATGCTCACCCGCTCGCGGCCGCAGCTGGTGCAAAACGCATTCGCAACGATGGCGAGCCGGGTTCTGGAGAATTTCCGAGACCTGAACCGCGACATCGAGATCTGGCTGAAGTCTGTGATGACGCCGCTCGAGGCGCAGGTGCGCGAGCATCAGAAGCAACTGCGCCGCCGGGTGGATTCGATCGAACGCATCCACGAGGCCACCGACACGCTGGAGAGCCGCATCGCCGAACTCGAACAGGTGCTCAACGGCCTGGACGAGCGCAGCAACAAGATCGAGGCGTTTGCCAAGGTTCTCGTCGAACCGCCAGTCGAGCAGGGCGTGCGCGCGGCCTGACCGGGCACCGCATCGCGGTATCATGTGGCGCCGCCTTCGAGCGGCGCTTTTCTTTTCCCCATCGCCGCAATGCCCCGCAAGTCAGCCGCCGCCCCCACACTTCCAGCCAGCCCCGACATTGCCGTGCCCGACGACTTCGGCGCCCGCGTGGTGACGTGGCAGCGCACGCATGGCCGGCACGACCTGCCGTGGCAGAACACGCGCGACCCGTACCGGATCTGGCTGTCCGAGATCATGCTCCAGCAGACCCAGGTGGCGGCGGTGATCGAGTACTTCCAGCGCTTTGTGACCGCGCTGCCCACCGTGGCCACGCTGGCCGCCGCGCCGGCTGACGCCGTCATGGCGCTCTGGGCCGGCCTGGGCTACTACTCGCGGGCGCGCAACCTGCACCGCTGTGCGAAGGCGGTCATGGACGAGCACGGCGGCGTGTTCCCGACCGATCCGGCCGTGCTGGTCACGCTGCCCGGCATCGGCCGCTCGACGGCGGCGGCCATCGCCGCGTTCAGCGCCGGCGTGCGCTCGCCCATCCTCGACGGCAACGTGAAACGCGTGTTCGCGCGCGTGTTCGGCATCCCCGGCTATCCGGGCGAGCGGGCCATCGAAACGCGGATGTGGGCGCTGGCCGAGCGCGCCTTGCCGCCCGCCGGCCCGCATCAGGCCGAAGACATGGTGGCCTACACGCAAGGCTTGATGGACCTGGGCGCGACGATCTGCTCGCGTGGCAAGCCGGCCTGCCTGGCCGATGCGGCGGCCTGCCCGCTGTCCGACCAATGCGTGGCCCGCCGTGAGGGCCTGACCGGCACGCTGCCGACGCCGAAGCCGCGCGCCGCGATTCCCGAGCGCAGCACGGTCATGCTGATCATCCGCCACGGCCGCGACGTTCTCGTCAATCTACGACCCGACAGTGGCATTTGGGGCGGCCTGTGGAGCCTGCCCGAAATGCCCGTCGACACGGTGCCCTTCGATGCGGACGCCGCCGAGGACGCCGCGCGCGAAGTCGCCCGGCAATTCGGCGTGCCGACGTCCGCGACGCTGGCCGGCGAGCTGACGCATGTGTTCACACACTTCCGCCTGTTGATCCGCGCGGTGCGGGTGGACCTTGGCGCGCTGGCGCTGCACAGCGGCGCGGACGACGGCGTCAGCCGACGCTGGTTGTCGCTCGACGACCTCGACGCGCTAGGCACGCCCGCACCGGTGCGGCGGCTGCTCGAAGATCAGGCGCGCGGCGGCTTGTTCTAGGAAAACTCAGGAAATGGCGAGGGGCGTCAGACGATGTGATGCTGGCGCATGTAGCGGTGGACGATCTCGATGCGCATGCCGGCATCGGGCAGCGCCATCAGCATCTGCTTGGCTTTGAGTGGCACCGGCAGCAACTCGCAGAGCCGGTTGGCGACCCAGCTCGGGTCGTCCCAGAGATACGGCTCGTTGAAGGGCAGGCGCGATTTGTCGGCCTGCTCGGCATGGATGGCGCTGACGATGCGCCGCAGCGCCGACAGGCATTCGCCGAGCAATTCGAGCTTGCAGTCGATCTCGTCGGGCGGCAGCAACGCCACCCGGGCCACGATCAGGCCGTCATCACGCGTGCTGTGGGAAAGGATCTGGAAGCGTTGCCGGCCGCGCGCCTCGATCAGCAGCACGCCAAGTTGTTCCATATTGCAGTCGACGATATCGGCCAGGCAGCCCACGTCTTCGGGCACGGTGGGCTGGTCCGGCTGCGCCACCTCGTTGCCACTCGCGATCAGGCAGACGCCGAACGGCGTGCGGTCGCGCATGCAGTTGCGCACCATGTCCACATAGCGCGCCTCGAACACGCGCAGCGGCAGGCGGCCATCGGGAAACAGTACCGTGTGGAGCGGAAACAGCGGCAGCGCGTCCAGATCAGGCGCGGGATGCGTCGAATGACCAGTGTCTGGTGGATGTGACGACATGCGATGCCGACTCCGGTTCCACTGCCAGGGAGGGACGTTGCGCGTCAGCCTGCCGGGGCAAGCTCGCGGTGTCTGACCAGCACATTACCATGTGCCCGGAAGTAGTTGGCAAGTCTTTCGGCGATAAACACCGAGCGGTGCTGACCGCCCGTGCAGCCAATCGCCACGGTCAGGTAGCTGCGGTTATCGGCAATGAAACTCGGCAGCCACTTCTCCACGTAGGCGCGGATGTCCTCGGCCATCGCCAGCACCATCGGCTGGCTTTGCAGGAAGTCGATTACCGGCACGTCGCGGCCCGTGAGCGGGCGCAGCGCGAGGTCGTAGTAGGGGTTGGGCAGCGAGCGGACGTCGAAGACCATGTCCGCGTCACTCGGCACGCCATGCTTGAAGCCGAACGATTCAAACAGCAGGGTGAGTTGCTGGCTGTCGCCCCGGATCAATTCCTTGATCCAGCTGCGCAGCGTGTTGGTACGGACGTTGCTGGTGTCGATGCGGTGCGCCGATTCGGCCAGCGGGCTCAGCAATTCGCGCTCCATCTCGATGGCTTCGATCAGCGAGGTGTCGTGCGGTGCCGCATCGGCATTGGCGCTGCCGGGCAGGGCGGGTGCCTCGGCCACGCGCCCGGAGAGCGGGTGACGGCGGCGTGTCTCGGAGTATCGCTGCACCAGCGCGTCGGTGTTGGCGGTCAGGAACAGCACCTGCACCTGGTGGCCGGCGGCGGCGAGCTGGCGCACGGTGTCCGGCAGCCGCGCCAGCGACTCGCGACTGCGAATGTCGGTGGCCACGCCGAGGTGGGTGTAGCCCTGCTCGGCCAGGTAGCTGGTCAGCTCGGGCAGGAATTGTGCCGGGAGGTTGTCGACGCAGTAGTAGCCTGCATCTTCCAGGACATTGAGGGCGACAGACTTGCCGGAGCCGGAGATTCCGGTGATGAGGAGGATCCGCATAGCCCTGCAAGGATAGCACCGGGTGATGGCTGCGTCATGACACCCGGCGCACAAAAAGTGACGATCAGGCCGCAGGCTTGGACAGGCAGTCGCTCATGAACTTCTTGTAGTCGTCGCCCTTCTTGCCCTTGCCCTGCTTGCTGCAGGCGGACATCTTGTCCTGCTGGGTCTTGGGTTCCGCGGCGGCGGCCGGCTTGTTGGAGAGGCAGTCGCTCATGAACGCCTTGCGTTCGTCGCCCTTCTTGCCGGTGGCCTGCGCGTTGCAGGCCTTCATCTTGTCCTGTTGGGCGTTGGCGGCCTTGTCGCCGGCCGCGGCGGGGGCCGAGGCACTCTGGGCAAACGCGCCCGTGGCAAGCAGCGGGGTCACCAGCACACACATCGCGATCAGCTTCTTCATGCTTCTCTCCTTGGCTGTGGAAACACTACGAATGGGTCCGATCCTTTGGCTCGATGCCCATTACAGCACAAACGATGGAGTGCCGGGGCGCGTTGACGCGCCCCCGCGTCAGAGCAGGCGGCCCTGGCCGCGCGAGACCACGTCCGCCTGCATGGCGGCGCGCTGGCGGTCCATGAAATCGCGCAGGGTGTCGATGCCGCGCAGGCGCAGTATCGTGTTGCGCACGGCCGCCTCAACCAGCACGGCCAGGTTGCGGCCGGCCGCAACCTGGATTTTCACCATGTGGATCGGCAGGCCCAGGACATCGAGATATTGCGAGTCCAGCGGCAGGCGCTCGAACTCGCCGTCGTTGCGGCGCACCAGCTGCACCACCAGCTTGAGCTTCATCTTCCGCCGCACGGCCGTCTCGCCGAAGATCGTCTTGATGTCGAGCAGGCCCAGGCCGCGCACTTCCAGCAGGTTCTGCAGCAGCGGTGGGCAGCGGCCCTCGATGAAGTCGGGCCCAAGTCGCACGAAATCGACGGCATCGTCGGCCACCAGGCCATGGCCGCGCGAAATCAGTTCCAGGCCCAGTTCGCTCTTGCCCAGGCCGGATTCGCCCATGATCAGCACGCCCATGCCGAGGATGTCGAGGAACACGCCGTGCATCGTCACGCGCGGGGCGGAGATGCGTGACAGGTAGAGCCGCAGGTGGTCGATCACGGCCGCCGACGACACCGGCGTGGTGAACAGCGGCGTGGACGAGCGCGTGCAGCGCAGCTCCAGGTCCGGCGGCGGCTCCATGCCATCGGCCACGACGAGGAACGGCGGCTCGAGCAGGATCAGCTCGCCCATCTGGCGCTTGCGCGGCTCATCGTCGAGCCGCTGGTAATACAGGATTTCCGGCTTGCCGAGCACCTGGATCCGGTTCGGGTGGATCAGGTTCAAGTGGCCGACGAGGTCCGCCGCCGAGGTGGCTTCACGGGCGAATTCCACGTCGAAGGCCCGGTCGGCGCCTTCCAGGCCGGCGACCCACGAGAGCTTGATGTCGGCTGCGTTGTCGTCGAAGATCGACTGCGAGGTGACGCCGGTGAGTTCCATGCGCGTATGACTTTCGGGGGCAGACAGGCCGTTTCAGGCGGCCGTTGGGGCGGGAGTCAGGGATGCCACTGCGTCAGCAGATCATGCACCGCTTCCGACGTGGGTAGCGTGGCGAGGCCCTCGCGCATCTCGCGGTCCGAGAGCAGCTGGGCGATTTCCGACAGGATTTCCAGATGTTGTTGCGTGGCCTGTTCCGGCACGAGCAGGAAGATCAACAGCGACACCGGCTTGCCGTCCGGCGATTCGAACGGGATGGGCTCGGCCAGGCGCATGAAGCCGGCCAGCGGCTGCTTGAGGCCCTTGATGCGGCCGTGCGGAATGGCCACGCCGGCGCCCAGGCCCGTGGAACCCAGCGATTCGCGCGCGAACAGGTTATCGGTCACGGTAGCGCGGGCCACGCCATGGTTGTTCTCGAACAGGAGCCCGGCTTGCTCGAAGACCCGCTTCTTGCTGGTGACGGTGACGTCGAGATGGATGTTGCCGGGTGGCAGCAATTTGGCCAAACGATTCATGGGCGATGCGCGAGAAGTCAGGTTAGCGGGCCGGGGCGCGAAGGCCGTCCCGCCGGATACGGGGCGAAGCTAGGGTACCGAGAACTTGTCTGGGACGCCCGCATTGGAGCGTCCGGCCATTATAGAGCAGGGCTCCACCGCGATTTTGCGATGCAGCGCCGGGGTCGCGGCGGTGCCACGACGTGCCGGCCGGCTTGCCCACCCGGGGTGTCCCGGGGCCGTCCTGTCGTTATTTGTATGGCGGAGCATACACCGTGGCGGGCGGCTTGCGAACACTTGTTCCCATTTTGACCGCTCCCGGGGGCCCCGGGTCGCCCTCGGGCGTGGCAATAAGGTAACGAAACATTCCAGGTGCCCGCACCGTCACCGCCATGGCGCGCGAGCATCAAAAAAGCCGCGCTGATTGCGCGGCTTGAGCTCTTCTTTTCAGTCCTCTGCAGGGTTGGCAACCGCTCTGCTTCCGGTTGCCTGCAGGTCTACTGCTGCGTCAGTTGCTGGGCGGCCATCTGGTACTTCACCGCCTCGCGATCATGGCCCTGTACGCGGTCCTTGTAGCGGATGACCTGGCGGTCGAGCTTGTCGACCAGACAGTCGATCGCCGCATACAGATCTTCATGATGCGCTTCGACGAAGATGTCCTTCCCCTTCAGATGCAGATTGATTTCCGCGTACTGGCGCCGGTCCTTCTCCTTGTGGTTGTCCACCGATAGCAGCACGCTCACGCCGATGACCTGATCGAAATGCCTGACAATTCGCTCCAGTTTCGTTTCCACATACTCACGCAGCGGGGGCGTGATGTCGAGGTGGTGTCCACTGATCTTGAAGTTCATAGCGCTTCTCCTTCTGAAAGAGCCGCACCAGGCAGGCGGTTGCGGCTCGGCTACAAAGTCTTGCGGAGATTCACTGCGGGGATCTTGAGCGCTTCGCGGTATTTGGCCACCGTGCGGCGTGCGACCACGAAGCCTTGCTCACCCAGCAGTTCGGCGATCCGGCTGTCGGAAAGGGGATTCCTGGGGTCTTCGGCTCCTATCAGTTGCTTGATCAGCGCGCGGATTGCCGTGGAAGAGGCCGCGCCGCCAGTCTCCGTGGAGACGTGGCTCCCAAAGAAGTACTTCAACTCGAAAGTACCCATGGGCGTGGCCATGTATTTATTCGTGGTGACCCGGGAAATGGTCGACTCATGTAAACCGAGTGTATCGGCTATTTCCCGCAAAACCAAGGGGCGCATCGCGATTTCGCCATGCGTGAAAAAGTTCTTTTGACGTTCGACAATGGCCTGAGAAACACGCAGGATCGTGTCGAATCGTTGCTGGATGTTCTTGATAAGCCACCGCGCCTCCTGAAGCTTCTGCTGCAGGCCCGCCGTCCCCGATTCGCCCTTCGCGCCGCGCAGAATCTGCGCATACATGTCGTTGATGCGCAGCCGTGGCATGACGTCCGGATTGAGCGCCGCGATCCACCCGCTGCCGCTCTTGCGCACGAACACGTCGGGCACCACGAAGTCGGCCTCGGGACGGTTGAACGCATGCCCCGGATACGGCGCCAGCGAGCGAATCAGTTCGTGAGCCGCCTTCAGTGCTATTTCGTCCACCTGGAGCGCTTTCTTTAGCCGTGTGTAGTCGCGCACGGCCAACAATTCCAGGTGATGGTTGACGATGGTCAGCGCCAGGTCGCGGTGCGGGTGCTTCAGGCGCCGCAATTGCAGGCTGAGGCACTCGGCGGCATTGCGCGCGCCCACGCCGGGCGGGTCGAAGCTCTGCAGCAGGGTCAGGATCGCGTGGACTTCGTCGATCTCGAATTCGAGTTCGTCGGGCAGTTCGGTGCAGATTTCCTCGAGCGAGGCGCTCAGGTAGCCGTCATCGTCGAGCGACTCGACCAGAAAGATGGCGAGGCCCTTGTCGCGCACCGAGATCTTCAGCGGGGCCAGCTGCTCCATCAGGTGCTCGCGCAGCGTGGGTTCGGCGTCGCGCAGCTGCATCGGCGTCTTTTCGTCCTCGTCGCCCTGCGGGCGGCGGGCAAAGTCGTCGAGGCTCCAGTCGCTGCCGTAGTCCTCGCTGCCGTTGTCGTTGTAGTTGTCGTCCTCGCCGCTGGATGCCCCGTCGCTGCGCGCGTCGCCGTTGGGCTGCGGCTCGGAGGAGGCCGGCGCCGGGGCGCTCTGGAGGTTGACCGAGCCATCGGCGGACACCCGCAGCGGGCTTTCGATCCAGTCGTTTTCGCGTTCGAGCAGGGGGTTTTCGGTGAGCGCCTGTTCCACTTCCTGCTGGAGTTCAAGCGTCGAGAGCTGCAACAATCGAATCGACTGTTGCAGCTGTGGGGTCAATGCCAGATGTTGCGAGAGACGAAGCTGAAGCGACGGTTTCATGCGACCTATTCTATGCGCATCCTTCCGACTATGGAACGGAAATTGCTATCGCCTATCGCTCTGGCTTCCTGATCGACCCCGGCTGTCGCCGTGGAGGCCGGGAGAAACGCGGCCGCGCGCGGCGGCCGATGGGTCACATGCGGAAGTTTTCGCCCAGGTAGACGCGTCGCACGGACTCGTTGGCGATGATTTCCTCAGGCTGGCCGGCAGCCAGCACCGTGCCTTCGCTGATGATGTAGGCGTGGTCGCAGATGCCGAGCGTCTCGCGCACGTTGTGGTCCGTAATCAGCACGCCGATATTGCGCGCCTTCAGGAAGCTGACGATGCGCTGGATTTCGCCCACGGCGATGGGGTCCACGCCGGCGAATGGCTCATCCAGCAGGATGAAGCGCGGCGCGGAGGCCAGCGCCCGGGCAATTTCCACGCGGCGGCGCTCGCCGCCGGAGAGCGAGAGCGCCGGGTTGTTGCGCAGGTGGGCGATCTGCAGGTCGTCCAGCAGCGAATCGAGGCGCCGTTCGATCTCCGCCTTCGGCAGCGACTTGCCGTTCTCGATCTGCAGCTCCAGCACGGCGCGGATGTTTTCCTCGACGTTGAGCTTGCGGAAGACCGAGGCCTCCTGCGGCAGGTAGGACAGGCCCATGCGGGCGCGCTCGTGGATCGGCAGGCCGCTGATGTGCTGGTCGTCCAGCACGATGTCGCCCTCGTCCAGCGCCACGAGGCCCACGATCATGTAGAACGATGTGGTCTTGCCGGCGCCGTTCGGGCCGAGCAGGCCCACCACCTCGCCGCTCTTCACGTCCAGCGAGACGTCCTTGACCACGGTGCGCGATCCGTAGCGCTTCTTCAGGTGGCGCACGACCAGCGTGCTGCTGTCGGTACGGGCGGCCGACGGGGCTGCGGCGGCGTTCGGGGCGAGCGTGGCGGAGTCGTTCATCAGGTCAATGCATGCGTGACGCGGCGGGCGCGTCCGGGTTCAGGGCTTGCCGGGCGCGGGCGCCGGCTTCAGTTCCAGCGGCGGCGGCGCGGCGGCGCCGCTGGACTGGTCCGCGCGCGGCGAGAGCACGGCGCGCACGCGGCCGGACGGATTGCCGGTGGAGGTGTTGTTGTCGCCGCCCGCGGCCGTGTAGTACTCGTTGCGGCTGTCGTAGGTGATCACGGCGCCACGGATCTCGTCGACGGTCTTGGCGCCGGCGATCCGCGCCGCACGGGCATGGCCAATCAGCTTCGACATTTCCTGCTTGCCGTCGTACTCGATGCGGTCGCCCCAGCCGTCGATGTATTCGTCCACGCCGTCGCGCTTCTGCCGGATATACGCCTGGCGGCCCGGGTTGGCCGTGGCCACCGCGTACTGGTAGCCCTCGGGGTCGGTGCGGATCTGCGCGGCATCAGACTTCAGCACCATCGTGCCCTTGGTCAGCACCACGTTGCCGGTCAGCGTATAGATCTGCTTCACATCGTCGTAGCTGGCGTTGTTGGCCTCCAGCACCAGCGGCTTGTCCTTGTCGGCACGCTCCGCCAGGGCCGGCTGGGCCAGGGTCGCGCCAAGTGCGGCGATTGCCACCGCCAGGGCGGGCACGATGCGGCGACAGGACAACGTCGTCAGGGATGGGGTCATGGTGGTCAGCTGAGAGAATGACGGGCGATCCGTTGCCGGCGCCTGGCGTGCTTGTTGTTGTGCTTACTGCGTGGTCCGGGCCTGCCCCGACGGCGGATTCATGACGATGGTGCCGCGTACGTTGCCGAGCAATTGTACTTCGCGGGTGACATTGTTGAAGACCAGCCCGTTGGCGGTCATCACCGACGGCCCGCGCGTGAGCTGTACCGCTTTATCGGTCTTGACGATGTCGTCATTGACCAGCAACTGGAAATATTGCGACGCGGCGGTCATGCGCGGGTCCTTCGCCACATCGACGCCGGGCTGCCGCACCAGGAAGGCATTGCCGTACAGGTCGATCACGGAGCCCTCGGCGTTCATCACGCCCCGGTCCGCGTTGACCGTGACCGGGGGGCGGTCCGGCTGGTAGGCGCGCATGGCCGGCGTGGTCACCTCGTAGGTCTGGTCGTCCTCGAAATGGATCATCTTCACGCCGGTGAAGCGCATCTTGGTGGCGCCGGTGGTGTCCAGCTCCGTGGCCGAGAAGCGGTCCATGTAGTAGTCCGCCTCATGGCGCTTGGCGCGGTTCTGCGCGGCCTCGTCCTCATGGGGCGAGTTGATCTGCACCAGCCAGAACGTGCTGCCGGCCACCATCGCCATCAGCAGCAACGGCAGCAGCCGCATGACCAGACCGGAGATCCTGCCGAAGAAGTCCCGCATCGCCGGCCCCGTTCAGATGACCTTGGCGCGGGTCAGGTCATGGATGTGGAGCGCGCCCACGAGCTTGCCGTCGCCATCCACCACCAGCAGCTGGTTGATGCGGTTCGCCTCCATGATCTGCACGGCCTCCACGGCCAGATGGTCCTGGTTCACCACGTGGGGGTTGCGGTGCATGACCTCGCCGATGGGCACGGTGCGCCAGTCGCGCGGGGTTTCCAGCAGGCGGCGCAGGTCGCCATCGGTGAACACGCCGATGGCGTGGCCGTCCGGGTCCACCACGGCCGTCATGGCCAGGCCCTTGCGGGTGATTTCCATCAGTGCCTGGGCCAGCGGGGTGTTTTCACGCACCTCGGGCACGCCGTTGCCGGTGCGCATGACGTCGCGCACGTGGGTCAGCAGCTTGCGGCCCAGCGCGCCGCCCGGGTGCGAGCGGGCGAAGTCTTCCTCGCCAAAGCCGCGTGCGTCCAGCACGGCCACGGCCAGGGCGTCGCCCAGCGCCAGCGCCGCCGTGGTGCTGGCGGTCGGGGCCAGGTTCAGCGGGCAGGCCTCCTGGGCCACGGCGCCGTCCAGATGGGCGTCGGACAGCTTGGCGAGGTTCGATTCCGGGTTCCCGGTGACCGAGATCAGCCCGGCGCCGATGCGCTTGACGATCGGGACGATCGACAGCAGCTCGGCCGTCTCGCCGGAATTGGAGAACGCGATCAGCACGTCGTCGCGCGTGATCATGCCCAGGTCGCCGTGGCTGGCCTCGGCCGGGTGCACGAAGAACGACGGCGTGCCCGTGGAAGCCAGCGTGGCCGCCACCTTGCGGCCGATGTGGCCGGACTTGCCGATGCCGGACACGACCACGCGTCCGGTGCAGCCCAGGATCATCTGGACCGCCTTGGTAAACGCGGGCGTCAGTCGGTCAGCCAGCGCGGAAACGGCGTCGGCTTCGATCTTGAGGGTGTGGCGGGCGAGCTTAAGTGCTCGTTCCGCATCGAAATTGGCTATCATGGCGACGAAGTATACCAACGAATGCGATGGCGACCGGCCCGGCTTTTTTGGCCACGGGGTCCCGGCGACCGCCGCTTGCCGTGTTTCCCCGGCTAGGCACCGATGCCGGGACGGCGCGCGTGCCCGGCCGGCTCGTTCCAGATTCTGCCCAAGTCTTCCCTAAGCCCGCCGAATGCATTCTCCGCTGGAACTGACCCTCGTGCTGCTGGCCGCCGCCGTTTTCGGCGTGGTGGCTTTCCGCATGCTGCAACTGCCACCCATGCTGGGCTACCTGGCGGTTGGCATCCTGATCGGTCCCCACGCGCTCGCGCTGGCCAGCGATTCCGCCCAGACCAAGTACCTGGCCGAATTCGGCGTGGTCTTCCTGATGTTCTCGATCGGGCTCGAGTTCAACCTGGGCAAGCTCCGCTCGATGAAACGGCTCGTGTTCGGGCTGGGCGGCTCCCAGGTGGTGCTGACGATGGGGTTCGTGGTGGCGGCCGGCTGGGCGCTCTCGGCCTGGACTGGCCTGTCCTGGCAGGCCTCGGTGGCGCTGGGCGGGGCGCTGGCCATGTCCTCGACGGCCATCGTCTCCAAGATGCTTTCCGAGCGCATGGAGCTGGAGGCCGAGCACGGCCGCAACATCATCAGCGTGCTGCTGTTCCAGGATCTGGCCGTGGTGCCGCTGCTGATCATCATCCCGGCGCTCTCGCGCGACCCCGGGGAGCTGGCGGCGGCCCTGGGCTTGGCCACGGTCAAGATCGTGGTGGCCCTCGGCCTGATCTTCTTCGTCGGGCAGCGGCTGATGAGCCGCTGGTTCCACGTGGTGGCGGCGCGGCGCTCGCAGGAACTGTTCATGCTGAACCTGCTGCTGGTCACGCTCGGCATGGCCGCGCTGACCGAGCGGCTGGGCCTGTCGATGGCGCTCGGCGCGTTCTTGGCGGGCATGCTGATCTCGGAAACGCCCTACCGGCACCAGGTGGAGGAGGACATCAAGCCGTTCCGCGACGTGCTGCTGGGGCTGTTCTTCGTCACCATCGGCATGCTGCTGAACATCAGCGTGGTGATTGCGCACATCTGGCTGGTGCTGGGGCTGCTGTTCGTGCCGATCCTGTTCAAGCTGGTGCTGATCACGGTGCTGGCGCGGCTGTTCGGCTCGCGGCAGGGTGTGGCCATCCGTACCGGTCTGGGGCTGGCGCAGGCGGGCGAGTTCGGCTTCGTGCTGCTGAACCAGATCGACGGGATCGGGCTGGTGGATCCGGTGCTGATCCAGGTCATCCTGGCCTCGATGCTGCTGTCGATGCTGGCGGCGCCGTTCCTGATCCAGTACAGCGACGCCATCGTGCTGCGCTTTGCCGCCAACGAATGGCTGATGCAGTCGCTCAACATGACCCGCATCGCCGCCCAGAGCCTGCAGACCGAGAAGCACGCGATCATCTGCGGATTTGGCCGGAGCGGGCAGAACCTGGCGCATATGCTCGAGCGCGAGGGCATCAACTACGTGGCGCTGGACCTCGACCCGGACCGCGTGCGCGAGGCCGCCGGGGCTGGCGACACCGTGGTCTATGGCGATGCCGGCCGCCGCGAGGCGCTGATCGCCGCCGGTATCCACCGCGCCGCCGCGCTGATTGTGACGTATGCCAACACGCCGTCGGCGCTGCGGGTGCTGCACCACGTGCAGGAGCTGGCGCCCGCGCTGCCCGTGATCGTGCGGACCGTGGACGATTCCGAGCTGGACACGCTCCAGAAGGCCGGCGCCACCGAGGTGGTGCCGGAGATCATCGAGGGCAGCCTGATGCTGGCCTCGCACGCGCTGGTGCTGCTGGGCGTGCCGATGCGCCGCGTGGTGCGCGGCGTGCAGCAGGCCCGCGACGCGCGCTACAGCCTGCTGCGCGGCTACTTCCACGGCCGGGACGACGAGGAGGACATGATCGAGCGCGACACCGTGCGGCTCCATTCGGTCTCGCTCGGCCCCGAGCACACGGCCGTGGGCCGCCGGCTGGGCGCGCTGGGGCTGGAGCGGATCGGGGTGGAGGTGACGGCGGTGCGCCGGCGCGGCATCCGCGCGTTCGATCCGCAGCCCGAGACCGTGCTGGAACCGGGCGATATCGTGGTGCTGCGCGGTACGCCGGAGGCGCTGGAGTCTGCCGAGGAACGGCTGCAGCGGGACTGAGCGCCTCTATATAGAGAGAGGCTCAGGAATGCAGGGGAGAGCCTTCGGCGCCCCAGGACGGCGGCAGGCCGTCGAGCACCGCGCGGGCGTCAAGTGATCGGATCGGCACGTGACTATCGGCCGGAATCCGCCCCTCGCCCTGCAGCATCAGGTAGCGCAAGCAGCACACGCGCAGGAATGACGCGAAATTGGCCGACAGCGACGCCTCGCCGCGATGCTCGGCCAGTTCGTCATGGAGCCGGGTCAGCAACTGGTTGACCGTCATCGCGTCGCGCTGCGCCAGCTCTTCCAGCACTTCCCAGAACAGGTTTTCCAGGCGGATGCTGGTGGCCACGCCGTGCAGCCGCAGCGAGCGGGACTGGGTCTGGTAGGAATCCGGATTGGCCCGGACGAAGATCTCGCACATCGGCATGCCTCCTGCGACGGCGGCGCCGGGGGCTGGCGCCGCGTTCGGAAGGCTCTACTGTACGTCGACTGGGTGGCTACTGGGTGATCCGGGTCCCGAGCACGGTCAGGAACTGGGCCAGCCACGCCGGATGGGCCGGCCACGCCGGCGCGGTGACGAGGTTGCCGTCGGTATGGGCCTGATCGACCGGAATATCGGCATACTTGCCGCCCGCCAGCCGCACTTCGGGCGCGCAGGCCGGGTAGGCGGAGCAGGTGCGGCCTTCGAGCACGCCGGCCGCGGCGAGCAGCTGGGCGCCGTGGCAGACCGCCGCGATGGGTTTGTTCGCCGTGGCGAAGTGGCGCACGATTTCCAGCACGCGGTCGTTCAGGCGCAGGTATTCGGGCGCGCGGCCGCCCGGAATGACGATGGCGTCATACGTAGCCGGGTCGACATCGGCAAACGTCGCGTTCAGCGTGAAATTGTGGCCGCGCTTCTCGGTGTAGGTCTGGTCGCCCTCGAAGTCGTGGATGGCCGTGGCGCAGTGGTCGCCGGCCTTCTTGTCCGGGCAGACCGCGTGGACCACGTGGCCCACCATCTGAAGTGCCTGGAAGGGCACCATGGTTTCGTAGTCTTCGGCGAAGTCGCCAACCAGCATCAGAATTTTCTTGGCCATTGCAGTCTCCTGTATGGTTACGGGTGTCCGGAGCCGGTCCAGGCCGGCCGGGCCATTGTGCGGCGGCCCTGCGCGGGGCGGGTGGTAGCCCGTTACCGCAGGCGGCACGCGATTTCCATTTCGACGCAAATCCCCATGGCAGATTCCCTCATCCAGTCCCCCGACCTCGGCGACGTCACCGGTTACCTGCGTGACCGCATCCGCACCGTGCCGGACTGGCCCCAGCCCGGCGTGATGTTCCGCGACATCACCCCGCTGCTGCAGAACCCCAAGACCCTGCGCGTGCTGATCGACGTGTTCGTGCACCGCTACATGGACCAGGAGCTGGACCTCGTGGCCGGCATCGACGCGCGCGGCTTCATCCTCGGCTCGATCATCGCGTACGAGCTGAACCTGGGCTTCGTGCCGATCCGCAAGAAGGGCAAGCTGCCGTTCCAGACCGTGGCCGAGGAGTACGAACTCGAGTACGGCAGCGCCACCGTGGAGATCCACGCCGACGCCTGCAAGCCCGGCGACCGCGTGTTGCTGATCGACGACCTGATCGCCACCGGCGGCACCATGATGGCCGGCCGCAAGCTGCTGGAGCGCCTGGGCGCGACGGTAGTGGAGGGCGCGGCGATCGTCGACCTGCCCGAACTCGGCGGCTCGAAGCTGCTGCACAAGAGCGGCCTGCCGCTGTTCACGGTCTGCAATTTCGAGGGCCACTGAGCCCTGCGGCCCGCCCCCCGCCGTTGTTTTTCCCGCCATTCCCCGCCATTCCCCTCCATTGCCGGGTCCGGGGGCGCGGCGCATAATGCCCCCTTGACAACAACATGATGACCGGGCGGAGCCTCGATAGTTGACATCGGCACCGGTCACGAAGGAATAAGGACGCGCAATGGGCGTACTTCTCCATCTTCTATCTGGCGTGGCGCTCCTGGTCTGGGGCACCAACATCGTCAAGGTCGGCATCCTGCGCGTGTATGGCGCCAATCTGCGCCATGTGCTGTCGGTCAGCGTGTCGAACCGCTTCACGGCCTTCGCGGCCGGGCTCGGCGTGACCGGGCTTGTGCAGAGCAGCAACGCCACCGCCGTCATCGTCAGTTCGTTCGTGGGCCAGGGCCTGATTGCCGTGGCGCCCGCGCTCGCCATCATGCTCGGCGCCAACGTCGGCACGGCGCTGATGGTGCAGGTGTTCTCGATGGACCTGTCGTGGCTCTCGCCGCTGCTGATCTTCGTCGGCGTGATTCTCCACCTGAGCTGGAAGGGCAGCCGGCCCGGGCATGTGGGCCGGGTGCTGATCGGGCTCGGGCTGATCACCCTCGCGCTGGAACTGATCTCGATCGCCACGCGCCCCGTGGTGCAGGCCGCCGGCGTGAAGGTGCTGTTCAGCACGCTGACTGGCGATGCCGCGCTCGACATGCTGATTGGCGCGGTGCTGACCATCCTCTGCTATTCGAGCCTGGCCGTGGTGCTGTTCTGCGGCGCGCTGGCGTCGGCAGGCGTGGTGTCGATCCATGTGGCGCTGGCGCTGGTGCTTGGCGCCAACCTGGGCTCCGGGATCTCGGCGCTGCTGACTACCTCGGGCAACAACCAGCCGGGCAAGCGCGTGACGCTGGGCAACCTGCTGTCGCGGCTGCTCGGGTGCGTGATCGCGCTGCCGCTGCTGAACCAGGCCGAGGAACTGCTGGCGCTGGTCAGCACGGACCCGCAGCGGCTCATCGTCAATTTCCATCTGCTGTTCAACGTGGCGCTGGCCGTGCTGCTGCTGGGCGCCACGGCGCCGCTGGCGCGGATCTGCGAGGCCATCCTGCCGGGCCGCAACACCGGCGACAGCCAGGTCACGCCGCGCCACCTCGACCCCGCCGCGCTGCCCACGCCCACGCTGGCGCTGTCCAACGCCGCGCGCGAGGTGCTGCGCATCGGCGACCGCATCGAGCAGATGCTGGACAACATGTTGCGCGTGCTGCGCACCAACGACGCCAAGCTGGCCACCGCCACCTGCCGCATCGACAACGAGGTGGACGACCTCTACACGGCCATCAAGCTCTACCTGACCCAGATCAGCACCGAGGCGCTGGACGAACACGATGGCCAGCGCTGGACCGAGATCATCTCGCTGACCATCAACCTCGAACATGCGGGCGACCTGATCGAACGGGTGATCCTGGACGCCAAGGAGAAGAAGATCGCCCATAACCTGGCGTTCTCCGAAGCCGGCATGCAGGAGATCACCGAGATGCATGGCCGACTGGTGGCGAACCTGCGCCTGGGTTTGTCGGTGTTCCTGAACGGGGATATCCGCAGCGCCCAGCAGCTGATGGGCGAGAAGGCCAACTTCCGCGAATTGGAGCGGAAGTATGCGCGGACGCACTTGCAGCGCGTGGCGGTGCAGACGACGGAGAGCATCGAGACCAGCTCGCTCCACCTGGACGTCATCAGCGAAATGAAGCGCCTCAACTCGCTGTTCTGCGCCACGGCCTACCCGGTGCTGGAGCAGGCCGGGCTGATGAACCGCAGCCGGATGAAGGAAGACCCGCCCGCGGGCGTGACCGGCGTGCCAGAGGCCCAGGCGCGGTAGCCTGTTGACGGCTCAATGTAGCAATTAGGAAACATTCGCCACGGAATCCAACAAACGAGAACGATTCGCATTTAATATGCGTCACTTCCGCTGCATTTGCATAGGTCGTGATGTCTTCCCGCCGCTCCGTTGTTCCGTTCGTTGTCTTCGCTGTTCCCGCCGCCGCCCTTTCCCTCCCGCTCCAAGCGGCTCAGGCCGCCGAGCCGGTGACCGAGTTGCCCTCGGTCACCGTCAGCGCGGCGGGTGACGGCGCCGTGGATGTCGGATTTGCCACGCGGCGCCCCGCCGGGGTCACCAAGTCCGGCGAATCGGCCGCCGATGCCGCGCAGTCGATCACCGTCATCACGCGCGACCTGCTCGACAGCCAGCAGGCGCAGAACCTCTCCGATGCGCTCCAGAACTCCGCCGGCGTCGTGACCAACGTCTACGGCCGGCGCGGCTGGGACGACTTCGTGATCCGTGGCCAGCGCGCCTCGGAATCGATTTTTGCCGATGGCCTGCTCGTCGACAGCAACAACCGCGTTGCGCAGGAGCTGTTCGGCGCGGAGCGCGTGGAAGTGCTCAAGGGGCCGGCCTCGGTGCTGTTCGGCGCCGTGCAGCCGGGCGGGCTGGTCAATATCGTCAGCAAGCGCCCGCGCCCGGAACTGTTCGGCGAACTCGGCCTGACCGTGGGCAACTACGGCTTCCGCCAGGTGACCGCCGACGTGGGCACGCCGCTGGCGAAGGACAGCAAGGCCGCGTTCCGCCTCAACGCGCTGGCGATGGACAGCGACGATCCGACCGACGACGTCTGGTACCGCAACCGCTGGATTGCGCCGTCGCTGACGCTCGACTTCGGCACGCGCACCGATTTCACGATCCTGGCCAGCCACAACGAGCGCCACTACGTGCGCCAGCAGGGCCTGCCGGTGAACGGCACGCTGGTCAGCAACCGTAACGGCGTGGTGCCGGATTCGCGCTTTATCGGCGAGCCCGGCGCGCAGCCCTACGACGGCGAGCAGAACCGCATCGGCTATGCGCTGACGCACCGCTTCGATTCTGGCTGGACCGTGAACCAGAACCTGCGCTACCAGACCTCCTCCCTGACCGGCACCCTCGTCACGGCCGGGACGATGGCGGTCAACAGCCAGTTGCTGAACCGCGGCGCCACGCAGCAGGACTTCTCGGGCGATGCCTTTGGCGTGGATACCAACGCGCAGCGCACGTTCCGGTTCACCGGGCACGAACACCAGCTCACCTTCGGCATCGACTACCGCCGCACCCGGGAAGACCGCCTGCAGAAGACCTGCCGGGTGGCGGCGCTGAACGTCTACAACCCGGTCTATGGCGCGGCGATCAACTGCCCGGCCAGCTACGGCACCGATGCCACCGACACGCTGCACGCGCTCGGCTTCTACCTGCGCGATCAGGTCCGCGTGGCCCAGCGCTGGATCGTGACCGGCGGCGTGCGCTACGAAACCGCGCGCACCAGCACCACGGACCGCGTGGCCGCCGCCCGTACCGACAACGACAACCGCGCCGTCACCGGCAGCGCGGCGGTCATGTATGAACTGACGCCGTGGGCGCGCCCCTACGTCAGCTATGCCACCTCGTTCCTGCCAAATGCCGGTACCGACGTGAACGGCGCGACGTTCCAGCCCGAGCGCGGCCGGCAGGTGGAAGCAGGGGTGAAGTTCGACACGCCGGGCCAGGCCGGCCTGGTGACGCTGGCGCTGTTCGAGTTGACGCGCAACAACGTGCTCAGCTCGGATCCAGTGAACACCGGCTTCAGCGTGGCCGTGGGCCAGCAGCGCTCGCGCGGGGTAGAACTGGAGGTGACGCAGGACTTCGGCAACGGCCTGAGCCTGTCCGGCGCGTATGCCTATATTGCGAGCGAGGTGACGGAGGACACCACGGCGGCCAACGTCGGCCAGCCGCTCAACGCCGTGCCGCGCCACAGCTTCTCGGTCTGGAGCCAGTACCGCTTCCGCGGCGCGCTGGCCGGCTGGTACGTGGGGGCCGGCATGCGCGGCGAGAGCGCCAAGCGCGGCTACAGCTTCAGCTATACCGTGCCCGGCTACGCAGTGGCGGACCTCGGCGTCGGCTACATCGCCAATCACTGGCGCGCGGCGTTCAACGTCAAGAACGTGTTCGACAAGGCCTACTACGCGGGTGGCCTCAACAACAACGTGCTCCCGGTGGGCAACCCGCGCGTGGCGATGTTCAACCTGACGCTGAACTACTGAGCCCCCGGGGGCCCTGACTACCCCCGCTTCAGCAGCGGGGCGAGGTACTTGCCGGTGAAGCTGGCGCGGCTCTTGGCCACGGTCTCGGGCGAGCCCTTGGCGATGACCTGCCCGCCGCCGGCGCCGCCTTCGGGGCCCATGTCCAGCAGCCAGTCGGCGGTCTTGATGACGTCGAGGTTGTGTTCGATGATCACCACCGTGTTGCCCTGGTCGCGCAGCTTGTGGATGACCTTGAGCAGCAGCTCGATGTCATGGAAGTGCAGGCCCGTGGTCGGCTCGTCCAGGATGTAGAGCGTGCGGCCGGTGTCGCGCTTGGACAGTTCGAGCGACAGCTTCACCCGCTGCGCCTCCCCGCCGGACAGCGTGGTGGCCGACTGGCCCAGCCGGATGTAGCCAAGCCCCACATCGAGCAGCGTCTGCAGCTTGCGCCGCACCACCGGCACGGCGCTGAAGAATTCGTAGGCCTGCTCCACGGTCAGGTCCAGCACCTCGGAAATGCTCTTGCCCTTGTAGAGGACTTCCAGCGTCTCGCGGTTATAGCGCTGGCCGTGGCAGACATCGCACGGCACATAGACGTCGGGCAGGAAGTGCATCTCCACCTTGATCACGCCGTCGCCCTGGCAGGACTCGCAGCGGCCTCCCTTCACATTGAACGAGAACCGGCCCGGGTCGTAGCCGCGCTCCTTGGCCGACGGCACGCCCGCGAACAGCTCGCGGATCGGCGTGAACAGGCCGGTGTACGTGGCGGGGTTCGAGCGCGGCGTGCGGCCGATCGGGCTCTGGTCGACGTTGATGACCTTGTCGAAGTGCTCCAGCCCCTCGATATGGTCGTGCGCCGCCGGCTCGGCCGTGCTGCCGTACAGGTGGCGCGCCACGGCGTGGTACAGCGTGTCGTTGATCAGCGTGGACTTGCCCGAGCCAGAGACCCCGGTGATGCAGGTCAGCAGCCCCACCGGAATCTCGGCGGTCACGTTGCGCAGGTTGTTGCCGGTGGCGTTGACGATGCGCAGCAGCCGTTCCTCGTCCGGGGTGGCGCGCGTCTTGGGCACCTCGATACGGCGCTTGCCGGACAGGTACTGGCCCGTCAGCGAGCCCGGCGCCGCCTCGATCTGCGGCGGCGTGCCTTCGGCCACGATCATCCCGCCATGCACGCCGGCGCCGGGGCCGATGTCCACCACGTAGTCGCAGGCGCGGATCATGTCCTCGTCGTGCTCCACCACCAGCACCGAGTTGCCGATGTCGCGCAGATGCTTGAGCGTGCCGATCAGGCGGTCGTTATCGCGCTGGTGCAGGCCGATGGATGGCTCATCGAGCACATACATCACGCCGGTCAGCCCGGAACCGATCTGGGAGGCCAGCCGGATGCGCTGGGCCTCGCCGCCGGAGAGCGTGTCGGCGCTGCGCTCCAGGGACAGGTAATCCAGCCCTACGTTGTTCAGGAAGTTCAGCCGGGCGGTGATTTCCTTGACGATCTTGTCGGCGATCTCGCGCTTGGCGCCGTGCAGGTTCAGGGTCAGGAACCACGTCAGCGCGTCGCGCAGCGGCCAGCCGTTGACCTCGTAGATGGCCCGCGCCTGGTCGTCCTCGCCCACCTTCACGTGGCGCGCCTCGGTGCGCAGCCGGGTGCCCTCGCAGGCCGGGCAGGGCTGGTTGTTCTGGTACTTGGCCAGTTCCTCGCGCACCGCCGCCGAATCGGTCTCGCGGTAGCGGCGCTCCAGGTTCGGGATGATCCCCTCGAACACGTGGGCGCGCACCGTGGTGCGGCCTTTCTCGTTGATATACGTGAACGGAATCTCTACCTCGCCCGAGCCGTGCAGCACCACCTGCTGGACGTTGGCGGGCAGGTCTTCGAACGCGGTGTCGGTGTCGAAGTCGTAGAACGCCGCCAGGCTTTGCAGCATCTGGAAGTAGAACTGGTTGCGGCGGTCCCAGCCCTTGATGGCGCCCGAGGCCAGGGATAGGTTGGGGAAGGCCACCACGCGTTTCGGATCGAAGAAGGTGATCTGGCCCAGCCCGTCGCAGCTCTGGCAGGCGCCCATCGGGTTGTTGAACGAGAACAGCCGCGGCTCCAGTTCCTGGAGGGAATACGAGCAGATCGGGCAGGCAAAGCGCGAGCTGAACACGTGCTCATGCCCGGTATCCATCTCCAGCGCGATGGCGCGGCCGTCGGCCAGCCGCAGCGCGGTTTCGAACGATTCGGCCAGACGCTGCTTGAGGTCGGCGCGCACCTTCACGCGGTCCACCACCACCTCGATGCTGTGTTTCTCGGTCTTCTTGAGCTTGGGCAGCGAGTCGATGTCGTAGACCTTGGCCTCGGCCTCATGGGCCGTGCCGCCGCCCGAGCGCACGCGGAAGCGCACGAAGCCCTGGGCCTGCATCGAATCGAACAAGTCTGAATGCTCGCCCTTGCGGTCCGCCACCACGGGCGCCAGGATCATCAGCTTGGTGTCCTCGGGCAGGGCGAGCGCGGCATCCACCATCTGGGAGACGCTCTGCGCCTGGAGCGCGATGTGGTGGTCCGGGCAGTAGGGCGTGCCGGCGCGGGCGAACAGCAGGCGCAGGTAGTCGTGGATCTCGGTGACCGTGCCCACGGTGGAACGCGGGTTGTGGCTGGTGGCCTTCTGCTCGATCGAGATGGCCGGGGAGAGGCCCTCGATCAGGTCGACATCGGGCTTCTCCATCAACTGCAGGAACTGGCGGGCGTAGGCGGACAGCGATTCGACGTAGCGGCGCTGGCCCTCGGCATAGAGCGTGTCGAACGCCAGCGACGACTTGCCGGACCCCGACAGCCCCGTGATCACGATGAGCTTGTTGCGCGGCAGGTCGAGGTTGATGTTCTTCAGGTTGTGGGTACGCGCCCCACGGATCTTGATTTCTTCCATATACCGATTAGTTGCCCAGCCAGGCCGCCGCTGCCGCCGGGGCGGACAGGTCGGTCTCACGGAATGTTCAAAGTGCCTTGCACGACGCCTGAAGCGCCGCCCAGACCGGGGCGCCAGGGGGCCGTTCGGCCGCCGCGTGACCCGGAAAGCGCGGGGAAGCAAACCTGCTAATATACCGAACTTCGGTTTCCCGGGTTGCCCGTTGGCCATCCGGCATGCGGACGGGTGCCACATGGCCCGCCATCCGGATGCTTCGCATCGACCGAGCCAGAATTCCATTCACGAGCGCAATGCCGTCGATTCCTTCTTCTCCCCAGCCCGCCAATCTCGCCGACCCGGCCGCCCAGACGGCGCCCGTGCGCGACCGCATGACCAAAAGCGAGTTGCGTGCCAGTCTCTCGCTGGCGAGCATCTTCGCGCTGCGCATGCTGGGCCTGTTCCTGATCCTGCCGGTGTTCGCCGAGTACGCGCGCGGCCTGCCCGACGGGCACGACGCCCAGCGCATCGGCCTGGCCATGGGCATCTACGGCCTGATGCAGGCTTTCCTCCATATTCCGCTGGGCTGGCTGTCCGACCGCGTCGGCCGCAAGCCGGTGATGGTGGCCGGGCTGCTGCTGTTTGTGGCCGGCGCGCTGGTGGCGGCCTTCTCGGACACCCTGGCCGGCATCACCATCGGCCGGGCGATGCAGGGCATGGGCGCCATCTCGGCGGCCATCACGGCCTGCATTGCCGACCTGACGCGCGAGCGCCATCGCACCAAGGCCATGGCGATGGTCGGCGGCAGCATCGGGCTGACCTTCGCGCTGTCCCTGGTGATTGCCTCGCCACTGCTGAAGAGCATCGGCATGTCCGGCATCTTCTGGCTGATGGCAGTGCTGGGCGTGCTGGCCATCGGCGTGACGCTGTTCCTGGTGCCGGCCCCGCCGCCGCCGCACCCGGTGCGCATGCCGTTCCGGCAGGTGCTGCTGAATGCGGACCTGATCCGCATGAATGTGGGCGTGCTGGCGCTGCACGCCAGCCAGGTGGCGATGTTCATGGTCGTGCCGGCCATGCTGGCCGATGCCGGCATGCCGCTGGACCAGCACTGGAAGGTCTACCTGCCCGTGGTACTGGTTTCCTTCGTCCTGATGCTGGGGCCGATGATGGCCGCCGAGCGCTATGGCCGGGTGCGCCCGGTGCTGCTGGCATCGGTGGCGCTGATGACCGTGGTGCAGCTGATGTTCGCAGCGGTACAGGGCCTGTGGCCGATAGCGGGTGTACTGCTGTTGTTCTTTGTGGCATTCAACGTGCTGGAAGCCATGCAGCCGTCGCTGGTGTCGCGCTACGCGGCGGCCGGGCGCGGCGCGGCGCTGGGCGTTTACAACACTACCCAGGCGATGGGCCTGTTCCTGGGCGGCGTGGTGGGCGGCTGGCTGCTCAAGCACGAGGGGCGCAGTGCGGTATTCCTCGGCTGTGCGGCCGTGCTGGTGCTCTGGCTTATAATCGCGTGGAGCATGAAGGCGCCACCGGCCCGCGGGCAGGAGGGTGCGTCGGCAGTGGCGGGTTAGACACACTTGTTGTCATATCCGTAGCAGTCCGAAACGCTTTTTCGTCTTAACGGGGTTAGCATCTACACGCGCCCGACCGGCCATCCGGGGGCGCGTGATGTCGTTTACCGTGTTGTCGTTTACGTCCTGTGACGGACGACCCACCAGCAAATCAGTCATGCCGTGCCGCCGCAGGGAAGCGGGGCGCGGTTCTTGGAGAACATTTACATGGCATCGGTCAACAAAGTCATTCTCGTCGGTAACCTGGGCGCCGACCCGGAAACCCGCTACATGCCCAGCGGCGACGCCGTGACGAACATCCGCCTGGCGACGACCGATCGCTACAAGGACAAGCAGTCCGGCGATTTCAAGGAAGCCACCGAGTGGCACCGCATCGCCTTCTTCGGCAAGCTGGCCGAGATCGCCGGCCAGTACCTGAAGAAGGGCTCGTCGGTCTACATCGAAGGCCGCATCCGCACGCGCAAGTGGACGGACCAGGCCGGCCAGGACAAGTACAGCACCGAAATCGTCGCGGACCAGATGCAGATGCTGGGCGGCCGCGCGTCGGGCGGCGGTGAGGAAGGCAGCTTCGGCGGCGGTGGCGGCGGCTACAGCCGCGAAGCCCAGGGCGGCGCCGGCGGTGGCGGTGGTGGTGGCTACGGCGGCGGCCGTGCCCAGG
>NZ_CAJPVH010000062.1 GCF_905397395.1 Cupriavidus campinensis | reverse complement strand
CGGCGCGCGGCTCGGGCTGGCGCCGCATTCGCTGCGCGCGGTGCCGCCGGAGAGCCTGGCCCGCGCCGTGGCCGGGCTGCACGCGATGGACGCCACCGCGCCGGTGCATATCCACATCGCCGAACAGCAGAAGGAGGTGGATGACTGCCTGGCCTGGTGCGGCGTGCGGCCGGTGGAGTGGCTGCTCGACCACGCGCCGGTCGATGCGCGCTGGTGCCTGATCCACGCCACGCATATGGATTGGGACGAGCGCCGGCGGCTGGCCCACAGCGGCGCGGTGGCCGGCATCTGCCCGACTACCGAGGCCAATCTGGGCGATGGCGTGTTCGACGCCGCGCCTTACCTCGCCCAGCAGGGCGCGTGGGGCATCGGCTCGGACAGCCACGCGAGCGTAAGCGTGGCGGAAGAACTACGAACCTTCGAATACGGCCAGCGGTTGGGGCTGCAACGGCGCAATGTGCTGGCTTCCGCGCAGCATGCCCAGGTGGCGGACCGGCTCTGGCTCGAAGCCGTGGCAGGCGGCGCCCGCGCGGCGGCGCGCGCCGTGGCCGGGCTGGCAGTGGGCCAGCAGGCCGATTTCCTTGTGCTGGACGGTGCCCACGCCACGCTGGCGGGGCTGGACGGCCCACGCGCGCTGGCGACCCACGTGTTCGCCAGTCACGGGCATGAGACACTAGCGGAGGTCCGCACCGCCGGCATCCGCCGGGTGCAGCATGGGTCGCATCCGCAACAGGCGGAGGCAGCCCGGTTGTTCGCCGCCACGCGCGCCGGCCTGCTGGCCGACTGATTCCCTGAAGCAGCCCCCCTGGATCACGATGTCTTTCTCCACCGATACCCCCGCTTTCACCCTGCATCGCGGCACGCGCCCGCTGCTGGTGTCGATGCCGCACGTCGGCACGTACCTGCCCGCGCCGCTGGCCGCCCGCCTCACGGCCGAGGCGCGCACCGTGCCCGATACCGACTGGCACATGGACCGGCTCTACGCATTCGCGCGCGAGCTGGGCGCTTCCGTGCTGATGGCCACCCATTCGCGCTACGTGGTGGACCTGAACCGCCCGCCCGATAACGCCAACCTGTACCCGGGCCAGGACACCACGGGCCTGTGCCCGGTCGACACCTTCGACAAGACGCCGGTCTACGCCGATGGCTCGAACGGCCCCGACGACGCCGAGATCGCCCAGCGCCGCGACGCGATCTGGCATCCGTACCACACTGCCCTGCAGGACGAACTGAAGCGCCTGAAGACCGAGCACGGCACCATCGCCCTGTGGGACGCCCACTCGATCCGCTCGGTGCTGCCGCGCTTCTTCGAAGGCAAGCTGACCGACTTCAACCTCGGTTCGGCGGACGGCGCCAGCTGCGACAAGGGCCTGGCGGCCGATGTGCTGGCGATTGCCAGCGCGGTGCCGGCGCACACCGCCGTGCTCAATGGCCGCTTCAAGGGTGGCTACATCACGCGCCAGTACGGCGACCCGGCCAACGGCGTGCACGCGATCCAGCTTGAGCTGACGCAGTCGTCGTACATGGAAGAGGTCTACCCGTTTGCCTACGACCCGTCCAAGGCGGGCGCCATCCAGCCCGCCATCCGGCAGATGCTGGAGACCGTGCTGGGGTTTGTGGAGGCGCGTTAAGCCACTATCGCTCGGGGAGGTTTGCATTCCCATTGCAATGAGGAAGTCGCCCCGAGCGATTCCATTGGTTCGGTCGCATTCAAGAGAATTGCTATAGACGTTGGTGATCGCATTACGTCAGCCTTTTGGCTTCTGCCAGAAAGGGAGACGTAAGGTGAAGCAAAACGACGCGCCGAATGCAAGGCCATGCAGGCACATCCTGCATACGGATCCACCTCTCTACGTGTTCGTCACGTACTGCCCGCAGCACTGTCAACCGGACTTCGTCCGGGCCTCCTGCGAAGCCATCGACGAGACGTATCACGGGCGTCCTGGTAACGCCCTCACCTTGACATCGGTCGACGTCAAGCCAGCACAAGGCCAGCACAAGGCCAGCACAAGGCCAGCACAAGGCCGACCATAGGGACACCGCGACGGCGTCGGCAGATCATGTCACGCTGATCGGCCCGAACATGACCAATGAAGCTCCCTCGCGCTTGCGCGCGCCAGGCATCCCGCATGCATCACGAACGCAGACAACGTGGCGGGGTATGTTGTCGAGCATGGCCCGATCCCTGATAGCTTTGGCGTTGGTATGCGGTAGCGCCATCGCATTGGCATGCAAGCCGGGCGAGCAGTTCAACGCGAGGTTTTCCACCGAGGCCGATCAGTTAGCCGGTGCGGAGGCTGGCAGGCTAGGTGCCTGGGTTGCGGAGATGCAGCGCAGCTACCCAAAACGCGATCTGTTCATCCTGGTGAGCTATGTAAAGGAACGGGGAGCATCCGAGGCCATTGCGAAGCGGCGCGCCGACTGGATAAAGGATTTCCTTGTCAGCATGGGCGAGGAGCCGAAGACCATCGTCTACGGCGGGGCGACGGTGCGCCTGAATCCGACAGGGCGGGACTACAGCGGTGCCACCGATTCGTCGGTAGCCATAGAATTTGGGCCGGGGTGCCCGAATCGATGCTGCAAAGCGAAGAGCGAGTAGGGCGCTTCGCCGGAGGGAATGGGCGGGGCAATCCCCCGCCCATTCCCTCTACTTCTTCGTCACCTTCGCATCGGCCTTGTTGCCGGTCGCCTCGTTGTACCGTTTGACGTATTCCTCGAACAGTTTCCGGATCGAGCGGCCGATCTTCACGTAGTCCGATTCGTTCAGGTTCGCCAGCGACACCCGGCCAGACGGGTGGCGCGTGCCGAAGCCCCGGCCCGGCAGCAGCACCACGCCAGCTTCCTCCGCCAGGCGGAACAGCAGTTCCACGGGCTCGGCCGAGTCCAGCACCCACTTCACGAACTCGGGCCCGATGGCCTTGCCGCCGAGCTGTTCGATGTCGAGCAGCGTGTAGTAATCCACCGCATTCGGATCGTCGGCGTTCTCCGGCGCGATGCCGATCTCGCGGAACAGGGCGGCCTTGCGGTTGCGGATCAGCCGCTTCATGGCCTGCTTGTAGGCGTCCGGCGTGTCCATCAGCGAGAACAGCGAGAACAGCACCATTTGCACCTGCTGCGGCGTGGAGAGCCCTGCCGTGTGGTTCAGCGCCACGGTGCGGCTGTCCGCCACGATGCGGTCGATGAACTTGAGCTGGTCCGGTGTGGTGGTGATGGAGTTGTAGCGCTTGTGCAGTGCCTTGCGCTGCGCCTCCGGCAGCTTGGCCAGCTGCTCGTCGAAGATGTTCTCGCGGTGCGTGGCAATCACGCCCAGCCGCCAGCCTGTGGCGCCGAAATACTTCGAGAACGAGTACACCAGGATGGTGTTGCGCGGGCAGAGCGCGAACAGCGAGACGAAGTTATCGGCAAAGGTGCCGTACACGTCATCGGTGAGGATGATCAGGTCCGGGCGGGACTCGACGATGGAGGCCAGGTACTCCAGGCTTTCGTCGCTCATCCGCACGGACGGCGGGTTGCTCGGGTTGACCAGGAAGAACGCCTTGACCTTGGGGTCGCGCAGCTTGTCCAACTCCTGCTTGGAGTACTGCCAGCCCGCTTTCGGGTCGGCATCGACCATCAACTCCACCAGCTGGTAGTCGTTCAGCTCGGGGATCTCGATGTACGGCGTGAAGATCGGCATGCCCAGCGCGATGGTGTCGCCGGCCTTGATCAAGTGGTTCTCGCGGAACGAGTTGAACAGGTAGGTCATGGCGGCCGTGCCGCCTTCCACCGCGAACAGGTCGAACTCGCCGATGAACGGATGGCTGCCGATCATCTCCTTGCGGATGTACTGGCCGACGACGACCTCGGACAGCTTCAGCATGCGGTCCGGCACGGGGTAGTTGCAGGCCAGGATGCCTTCGCACATCTCGTACAGGAAATCCCCGGCATTGAGGCCGAGCTGGTCGCGCACGTAGGACACCGCGCCGGCCAGGAACTTCACCCCGGGCACATCCTCGAATTCGCGCGCGAACAGGTCGAAGCGTTCCTCGATGCCGGCCCGCCGCGGAAAGCCGCCCACGCCCTCGGGCATGTACGAGAACGACCGCTCCGACTCGCGCATGGCGAACAGCCCAAGCTGCCAGAAGCCATGGCGCGGCACGGTGGCCAGGAAGTTCGGATTGCCGCGCCCCGCGTTGAGCATCAGGCGGTTGGCGTCGCCGCTGGCCAGCTGGATCAGTTCGTCCTTGAGTTCGAACGGCGAGAGGCTGGAGAGTTTTGCAAGATCCGGTTTGCTCATCAATCGCTCCTTCAGGAAATCAGACCAGTCCGACCACGAGCGGACCCAGCAGGGTCAGCAGCACGTTGGCCAGCGCGTAGGTGATGGCGAACGGCACGGTGGGCACCGGGCTTTCCGCCTTGTCCAGAATGCCGCCGAAGGCCGGGTTGGCGCTGCGCGAGCCGGACAGCGCGCCAGCCAGCAGCGCGGCGTTGTCGTAGCGCAGCACATAGCGGCCGAACAGCATGGTCAGGAACAGCGGCAGCAGGGTAACCACGGCGCCGAGCAGGAAGATGGTCAGCCCGCTGTCGCGCAATGTGTGCACCGCCTGGAGGCCCGAGTTGATGCCGACGATGGCCACGAAGGCGGCCAGGCCGAAGTCCTTCAGCAGCTGGCACGCGGCAGTCGGCATGGCGCCGTACATCGGATGTTTGGACCGCGCCCAGCCGAACACCAGGCCGGACAGCAGCGCGCCGCCGCCCGAGCCCAGCGTGAGCGGGATATCGCCGATCCGCACCATCAGCAGGCCGATCAGCAGCCCCACCAGCACGCCGGCGCCGAAGTAGACGAAATCGGTTTTCTCGCTCGGCACCAGCTCGTAGCCGGCGCGCTCGGCGGCGCGCTTGGTGTCCGCCGGGGTGCCGTAGAAGGTGATGATGTCGCCGTGCTGGAGCTTCAGGTCCGGCAGGATCGGCAGCGTGTGGTCGTAGCGCTCGATGCGCTCCAGGTACACGCCGTGACGCATCTCGCGCTCCACGCCGGCCACGATCTCGCCCAGCGCCTTGTTGTTCATGCCCTTGGCCGTGAACACCGCGCGGCGGGTCTGCATGACCATGCCCATGCCCTCCGCGTCGGGAATTTCCTCGCCGATCTGGAGCGCCGTGGGCACCATGGCGTCGCGCCGGCCCACCAGCAGCACGATGTCGCCCTCGTGCAGCACGGTGTCCTGCCTGAACTCGAGCGCCTTGCCGCCACGCTGGATCTTCTCCACCGTGACAAGATCCTCGCCGCTCATCTCGATCTGGGCTACGGTCTGGCCTGCCGCCCCGGCCACGCGGAACAGCCGGCCCACCAGCCGCGGCAGCGCGCCCGCCTGGCCCGGCCCGAACTGTGGCAGGCCGCCGTGCATGGCCGCCTCCACCTTCCTGGAGTCGGTCTTCAGGTCGCTGCCCATGAAGCGCGGCAGGATATTCACGCAGACGATGATCGCGCCGAGCGAGCCGAACACATAGGTCACCGCGTAGCCGATGGCGACGTTGGCCTGCATGATCTTCACCTGGTCCGGCGGCAGACCGAGCTTGGTAATGGCGTCCCCGGCCGTGCCGATGATGGCGGACTGGGTCATGCCGCCCGCCGCCAGCCCCGCCGCGATGCCCTTGTCGAGGTGGAAGATCTTGGCCAGCACCACCACCGTGACCAGCCCCGCCACGGCCATGAACACCGCCATGGCAATCTCGCGCAGCGAACTGCGGTTGAGCGAGTTGAAGAACTGCGGGCCGCTTTCATAGCCCACCGCGTAGATGAAGACCGCGAACATCACGGCCTTCACGCCGTTGTCGATCTCCACGCCCACCTGGCTGATGACCACGGCCGCCAGCAATGAGCCGGCCACGCCACCCAGCTGGAACTTGCCGAATGTGATCTTGCCGATGGCGTACCCGACCGCCAGCGACAGGAACAGCGCCGACTCGGGTGATTTCTGGAAGATGGTGTGCAACCAATCCATGGGGCCTCCTGAAACGCGACACAGGGTCAAGAGTTGACGGGGAACGACAGGGGAGGTGTGCGGCGCGCGGGAGGCGAACCGGGAGGGCGGGGGAAATCCATGGCGCGGCGGGGGCTCCTCGTCGGACGCCTGCCGGGGGCGGCAGACGTGGAGGATTATCCGCTTGGCCCTATTCAGCCTGTACTGAATTGTTTTGAATGCGTATTAAACGCATTGGGGGGATGTGACGAATCGGACGCCGCGCCGGGGGGTGGCGCCGGCGCCGCAATCATTACTTGCCGCTGGCGAGCCGCTCCTGGATATGCTGGGCGCGCTGGGCCGAGCCCGGGTGCGAACTCAGCATGCTGGACTGCCCGCCATCGAGCGTGGCCATCTTCTGGAACGCGGTGACCAGGGCCTGGCGATTGGCGCCATTCTTGGTCAGCAGGTCGAACGAGTAGTCGTCGGCGGCGCTTTCCTGGCGCTGCGAGAACTGCGCGTTGACGAACTGCTCGCCGATGGCGGCCAGTTGCGACGAGGACAGCGCGGTCAGCGTGGCGTTGCCGGTAGCGCCGAGCAGCCCGCGCGCGGCGGCGGTGGTGTAGGCCACCTGCATGGCCGACTTGGTGTGGCCGAGCGCCACGTGGCCCACCTCGTGGCCGAGCACGCCGCGGACCTCGTCGTCGGTCATCATGTCCATCAGCCCGCTGTAGACGCGCACGCAGCCGTTGGCCATGGCCCAGGCGTTGACGTCCTTGGTCACGTAGACCTTGGCGTCCAGCGGCAGGCCGGTGTTCTGCAGGCCGCTCATCACGGTGGCGAGCCGCTTGGTGTACGGGCTGTCCGGCGGGGCGAGCGTGTTCTTCTTGTCCATCTCGGCGCAGGACTGGTCGGAGAGCTGCTTGACGCTCATGTCGGAGAGCGTGGCGGCGGTGAACAGGCTGCCGCCGGCCTGCGTCAGGCTGTCCATGTTGGCGCCGGCACAGCCGGCGAGCAGCAGCGCGCAGCCAAGGGCCGCGCTGGCCGCAGTGGCGGGGGCGGTGAAGCGGTTCATAGTCTTCCCTGATTCGTCAAATGTCATGTCTTGCAGACAACATCCGCGGGGGATGCGGCGCAGGGAAAGGATAGGCAAGCCGGCGGGGGGCTGGCTAGTGGAGTTCGTCCGACATGGCAGGCGGCGCGGGCGCCTCAGGTATACCGCTCGTGCAGCACCATCACGGAGAGCCGCTTGTTCTTCCAGTACATGTCGTGGATGCGCGGGCGCAGCAGCTGGAGCGCGTCCGCATCCACCGCGTGGAAGGTCAGCATGACCGAGGGGCGCGAGCCGTCGCCCTCGATATGCTCGATCTCGTCCGGCGCCGGAATGCCGTACTTGGCGAGGAAGGCGAGCAGTTCTTCGTCCGAGGTGCCGTCCGGCACGTTGGTCAGCATGAATAGGGCCATGATCGCGCCTCCTGGCGGAACCGGGTGAATGGCGGGTCGGCGGCGCCCGCACTCGAACCTTAGCCCCACGCGCCGCGCGCGGCAACCGGGGCGGGCCCAAAGGCCAATCTGTTTCCGATTGCCTCCGCCCGGCATAGCCACCACACTGTAAGTGGAATGCTCCCTGTTTCTCCCCTGCCACAGGAGGGCCGCGCATGAGCAAGTCATCGAAGAAGGGCAAGCGCGATGAAGCGCTGCACGACACCCCGGAGCCCACGCCGGACGCCCCGCCGCCGCCGCAGGCGGATGGCGCGCGCATGTCGAACAAGGACTATCTCGCGGCGCTGCGCGAACTCCATGTGGAGCTGGTCAAGCTCCAGCAGTGGGTGGTGCACAGCGGCAGCAAGATCTGCATCGTCTTCGAGGGGCGCGACGGCGCCGGCAAGGGCGGCACGATCAAGGCGCTGACCGAGCGCGTAAGCCCGCGCATCTTCCGCGTGGTGGCGCTGCCCGCCCCGACCGAGCGCGAGAAAAGCCAGATGTATCTGCAGCGCTACCTGCCGCACCTGCCGGCCGCCGGCGAGGTCGTCATCTTCGACCGCAGCTGGTACAACCGCGCCGGCGTGGAGCGCGTGATGGGCTTCTGCACGCCGGAAGAGGTGGATACCTTCCTGCGCTCGGTGCCGCTGGTGGAGCGCGCCATCGTCGCCTCCGGCGTGATCCTGATCAAGTACTGGCTGGAGGTCAGCCAGGCCGAGCAGACCCGGCGGCTCCAGGCGCGCATCCACGATGGCCGCAAGACCTGGAAGCTGACCGGCATGGACCTGAAGTCCTACAGCCGCTGGTACGACTATTCGCGTGCGCGCGACGCCATGTTCGCCGCCACGGACACCCCCGACACGCCCTGGTATGTGGCCGACTCGAACGACAAGCGGCGCGCGCGCCTGAACATCATCAGTGACCTGCTGGACAAGATTCCGTACCAGGCGCCGGCGCGCAAGGCGCCCAAGCTGCCCGCGCGCCAGAAGCGCGGCGGCTACCGGGAGTCTGACCACCCGTTCCGCCATATCGCCGCGCGGTTCTGACGATGTTGGCGGTCAGGCCGCCCCGGTGCGCGCGGCGGCCTGCGCGCGCCATGCCGACGGCGCCATGCCGAATTCCCCCGAGAACCAGCGCGTGAACGTGCTCGGCGAGCCGTAGCCGAGCAGCACCGCCACCTGCGCGAGCGGCACCCGGGGGTTCTCCACATGGCGCGGAGCCTGCTCGCGCCGTACCGCGTGCAGGATGTCGTGGAAGCTCGCGCCTTCGTCGCCGAGCGCGCGCTGCATGGTGCGCAGGCTCATGCCGAGCCCCTGCGCCACGGAAGCACCGGTGGCGCGTCCCATCGGCAGCAGCAGGGCGATGGCGCCGCGCACCTCATGGGCGACGGACGGCGCGGCGGGCCGGGGCAGCGCGTCCACCACGCGCTGCGCGTGGCGCGCCATGGCCGGATCGGCGGCGGGGTTCGGCACGTCGAGGTCGGCGGCGCGGCAGACGATGCCGTTGTATTCGTCGTTGAAAGCCAGCCCGCAGCGGAACAGCCGCCGGTGCACGCTTTCGTCGGCGGGCGCCGGGTGCGTGAAGCACACGCGCAGCGGCTGCCAGCGCGCACCCAGCAGCGCGCCGCACAGGCGGAAGACCACGCCCATCGCCAGTTCTCCGGCCTGGCGCGAGGGCGCCTCGCCCACCACTTCCACGCGGATGATGACCGAGCTGCCGGCCTCCTCGAGCAACATCGCCACGGATTCGTTGACGAGGTGGCGGTAGCGGATGATGGTGGCCAGCGCCGCGCGCAGGTTGGGCTGGTGGGCGATCAGCAGGCTGATGACGCCGAAGTCCGCCAGCTGGCGCGACTCGGCCATGCGCAGCGCGAAGTTGTCGCAACCGCTTTCCGCCGCCGCGTCTTCCAGCAGGGTCACGCAGGCTGCCAGCGGCACGCGGAAGTCCGGATCGGCCAGCAGGCTGCGCTTCAGGCCGACCTTGCGCAGCAGGGGCTGCACATTGAGCCCGCGCGCCTGCGCCACTTCGAAGAAATTGGTGAGCGCCGCGGCGCGTATCCGTGTTTCCAAGCCGTCTCCCCGGGGCTGCGTGCCCGGTGTGATCCCGGGCATCCGTGCGCCGATGATAGGCGCGCGTGGCGCGAATTGCAAAGTCGATGGAAGGAATTGTCACGCGCGCCGCGACCCCCCGGGCCTACATTGGGTTCGACGCGGCGCAAGGTGTGCCGCTCCGCCTGACAGGAGAGTTGGCATGGCAAGAATCGTACGCATGATGGAGACCGGTGGCCCCGAGGTACTGCGGCTGGAAAAGGTGGAGGTGGGTGATCCCGGCCCGGGCCAGGTCCGCATCCGGCACGTGGCTGTCGGCCTGAACTACGCCGACACCTACTTCCGCAACGGCACGTATCCGGTACCGCTGCCGTCCGGCATCGGCGTGGAAGCGGCCGGCGTGATCCAGGCCGTGGGCGAGGGCGTGCGCAACGTTGCCGTGGGCGACCGCGTGACCTACACCGGCTTCCTGAACACGCTCGGCGCGTACAGCAGCGAGCGCATCATGCCGGCGGCGCCGCTGATCCGGCTGCCCGAGTCGATCGGCTTCGAGACGGCCGCAGCGATGACCATGCGCGGCCTGACCGCCGCCTACCTGCTGCGCCGCATCCACGCGTTCCGGCCCGGCAACACCATCCTGCTGCACGCGGCCGCCGGTGGCGTGGGGCTGATCGTCTCCCAGTGGGCCAAGCTGCTCGGCCTGACGGTGATCGGCACGGTGTCCACCGACGCCAAGGCCGCCATCGCCGCCGCGCACGGCTGCGACTACACCATCAACTACAGCCACGAGGACGTGGCCCAGCGCGTGCGCGAGCTGACCGACGGGCAGGGCGTGGACGTGGTGTTCGACAGCGTCGGCAAGACCACCTTCATGTCCTCGCTCGATTCGCTGCGCCGGCGCGGCACGCTGGTCTGCGTGGGCACGGCTTCCGGCCCGGTGCCGCCGTTCGACCCCGTGCTGCTGGCGATGAAGGGCTCGCTGTTCCTCACGCGCCCGGCGCTGGCGGACTACATCGCCGATCCGGCCGAGAAGGCGGAACTGGCGGGCGAGCTGTTCGACCACGTGGGCGCCGGCCGCATCGGCATCGAGATCCACCAGACCTATGCCCTCGAAGATGCCGTGCAGGCGCACCGCGACCTGGAGTCGCGCCGCACCACGGGTTCGTCGATTTTCGTGATTTGAAGGAGACCGCCATGCGCGTGGAACCCCTGACCTGCCATATCGGCGCCGAACTGTCCGGCGTCAACCTGGGCGAGGCGTCGCGTGACGCCGGCCTGTTTGCCGAAATCAAGTCGGCGCTGCTCCAGCACAAGGTGCTGTTTCTGCGCGACCAGGACATCACCCGGGCCGAGCATGTGGCCTTCGCGCGCCGCTTTGGCGAGCTGGAGGACCACCCGGTAGTCGGCAGCGACCCGGAGCACCCGGGCCTGGTGCGCATCTACAAGTCGCCCGACAGCAAGGTGGAGCACTACGAGAACGCCTTCCACTGCGACGCCACCTGGCGCGCCGCGCCGCCGATGGGCTGCGTGCTGCGCTGCGTGGAAACCCCGCCCGTGGGCGGCGACACGATCTGGGTGAACATGGCCGAGGCGTACCGCCGGCTGCCCGACGACATCAAGGTCCGCATCCACGGCCTGCGCGCCAAGCACAGCATCGAGCACACCTTCGGCGCCAACATGCCGCCGGAGAAGCGCGCCGCGCTGGCGGCCCAGTTCCCGATGGCGGAGCACCCGGTGGTGCGCATCCACCCCGAAACCGGCGAGCAGATCCTGTTCGTCAACGCCTTCACCTCGCACTTCGCCAACTACCACCGGGGCGACACCATCCGCTTCGGCAAGGACTTCATGCCCGGCGCGGGCGACCTGCTGCACTACCTGTGCGCGCAGGCCGAGATTCCCGAGTTCCAGGTGCGCTGGCGCTGGACGCGCAACAGCGTGGCGATCTGGGACAACCGCTGCACGCAGCACTACGCCGTGCAGGACTACGCGCCCACGGTGCGCAAGATGGAGCGCGCCGGCATCATCGGTGACGTGCCTTACTGACTGACCGCGAGATTTTTGACATGACAGATTCCAAGACCGATGCCCGCATCGTCTCCACGCCCTCGGCCTACGCCTATCCGCTGCTGGTCAGCCAGTTGCTGGTCAACGCGCTGAGCCTGAGCCCGGAGCAGGAGATCACCTACCAGGGCACCACGCAGGGCACCACGCGCTACACCTACCGCGCGTTCCGCGGCCGCATCGGCCAGCTGGCCTCGGCGCTGGGCGCGCTGGGCGCCCGGCACGGCAGCACCGTGGCCGTGATGGACTGGGACAGCCATCGCTACCTCGAATGCTATTTCGGTGTGCCGATGATGGGCGCCACGCTGTTCACCGTGAACGTGCGGCTCTCGCCGGCGCAGATCCTGTACACGCTCAATGACTCTCAGGCCGAGATCGTGCTCGTACACCGGGACTTCCTGCCGCTGCTGGAGGAAATCCGCGACCAGCTGCCTGGCGTCAAGCGCTTCGTGCTGATGGCCGATGGCGAGCCGGCGCCGGCCACCACGCTGCCGCTCGCCGGCGAGTACGAGGCGCTGCTCGCGGCGGCCTCGCCGGACTACCCGTTCGCGGACTTCGACGAGAACACCCGCGCGGCGATGTTCTACACCACCGGCACCACGGGCGACCCCAAGGGCGTGTCGTACAGCCATCGCCATATCGTGCTGCACGCGCTGACCACGGCCACCACGCTGTGCTCGCCGCGCACGGGCCAGCGCCTGCACCGCGAGGACGTGTACATGCCGATCACGCCGATGTTCCACGTGCTGGCGTGGGGCATCCCGTACGTGGCCATCCTGCTCGGGCTGAAGACCGTGCTGCCGGGCCGCTACGTGCCGGCGCAGCTGCTGGCGCTGCGCGCGTCCGAGGGCGTGACGTTCTCGCACTGCGTGCCGACCATCCTCCAGATGCTGCTCCAGACCGCCGGCGAGACCGGGCAGGACCTGTCCGACTGGCGCGTCATCATCGGCGGCTCGGCCCTGCAGCCGGCGCTGTGCGCGGCGGCGCTCGATGCCGGCATCGACGTGTTCTCGGGCTACGGCATGTCCGAGACCGGGCCGATCGTTGCGCTGGCCCAGCTGGCGCCCGGCGCCCGGCCGGCCAGCCGCGAGGCCGAGATCGCCATGCGCTGCGCCACCGGCCGCCCGGTGGCGATGGTGGACTTCCGCATCGTGGACGAGCAGATGCGCGACGTGCCGCACGACGGCCGCCACCAGGGCGAGATCGTGCTGCGTGCGCCGTACCTGACCGAGGCGTACCACGGCAAGCCGGAGGCCTCCGAGGCATTGTGGGCCGGCGGCTACCTGCATACGCAGGACATCGCCGTGATGGGCGCGGATGGCAGCGTCCGCATCGTCGACCGCATCAAGGACGTGATCAAGACCGGCGGCGAGTGGGTGTCTTCGCTTGAGGTGGAGGGCCTGGTGGCGCAGGTGCCCGGCGTGCGCGAGTGCGCGGTGATCGGCGTGCAGGACGCGCGCTGGGGCGAGCGGCCGATGGCCTTCGTGGTCAGCCAGCCCGGCCACGCGGTGGATGCAGCCGGTATCCGCCAGCGCCTGCTGGACCATGTGGCCGGCAACCGTCTCAGCAAGTTCGCCGTGCCGGAGGCGGATCGCATCGTCTTCGTGGCGGAGATCCCCAAGACCAGCGTCGGCAAGATCAACAAGAAGCATCTGCGCGAGTCCTTGCTCGGCTGAGCCCCGCCCGGGGAAGGAGAATGGAAAAGGCCAGCCGCGAGGCTGGCCTTTCTCGTTGCCGGACCGGACTGGGTCGGACTGGACCGGACTGGGCCGGACTGGGCCGGACTGGGCCGGACCGGATCAGGGCTGGATATTGAACGTCTTGACGATGCCCGCGTTGCGGTCGAACTCGGCGCGTACGGACTGGGCCAGCTGCGGCAGCGGCAGTTCGGCAATGGGCTCGTAGCCGAGCGCTTCCATGCGGGCGCGGACCTTGGGCGTCTGCGCGGCCTTGTCCACGGCGGCCTGGATCTTGCGCGCCAGGTCTTCCGGCATCTGGCCCGAGGCCACCACGCCGATCCAGTTGCTGAAATCGACGTCCGGATAGCCGAGTTCCGTGGACGTCGGCACCTCCGGCAGCAGCGGCGAGCGCGTCTTGGCGGCCAATGCGTAGGGCTGGAGCTTGCCGGCCTTGATCAGCGGCAGCGAGGTGACCATGCCGTCGTACATCACGGCGATCTGGCCGCCCATGACCTGCGTCAGCGCCGGGCCCGAGCCCGCGAACGGCACGTGCTGGAGGTCGATGCCGGCCTTCTGGTTGACGATCATCCCCGCGTAGTGAGAGGCCGTGCCGGCGCTGTACGAGGCAAAGCCGAGCTTGCCCGGATGCGCCTTGGCGTAGCTGACCAGGCTCTTGAAGTCCTTGGCCGGCAGCTGCGGCGCGCCAACCATCAGCAGCCGCGAACGCGCAATGGCGGCCACGGGGCGGATGTCCTTGAGTGGATCGAAGGCGCTCTTCAGCACGTGCGGTACCTCGGTCAGCACATTGCTGGCCGTGACCATGATGGTCTGGCCATCGGCCGGTGCGGCGATCAGCGTGTGGATGGCGATGCCGCCACCCGCGCCGGGCTTGTTGTCCACCACGACCGGTTGGCCGAGATCGGCGGAAAGCTGTTCCGCCAGCAGGCGGGCGACCACGTCCATGGTGCCGCCGGCAGGGGCCGGCACGAGCATGCGTACCGGCTTGTTGGTCCAGGCAAACGCGGCTGGCATGGCCAGCGCGAGCAGGACAGCCACGGCGGTGCGCCGCGGTATCAGGTGGGCAAGGCGTTGGGCCATGCGGGTCTCCGTTCGATGTATTGGAATAGTAGGGCAGGCACGCTCAGGCGGCGTGCCCTGTTCCCGCATTGCACGGGCTGCAGGGGGTGCAGGGGGTGCCGGCATCGCTGCCGGGATTGCTGCCGGGATTGCGGCGCTGGGCGATGGCCGCCAGCGTGGCGGTGCGCTCCAGCAGCGTCATGCGGGGCCAGCGGCCGATCTCCAGGGGTGTGCGGCGACACCCCTGGCAAAACTGGCCGGACAGGTCCATGCGGCAGATATTGATGCAGGGATCGGTCAGTGCGTCCATGTCGTGCGCCAGCGCATATCAGGCAGGGCGGCGCGGCAGGTTGCGCTCGCCGGCCCGGCGGTTCGGGGCCATGCCGTGCGCGCGCAGCGTCTCGTCGGCGCTGTCGTACCAGGTGCCGATGCGGTAGATCTCGCGGGCTTCCTTGCCGGTGGCGATCTCGCGGCCCAGTTCATTGGCCACGCGCACGCACTGCTGGATCTGCTGTACCGAGCTCATGCGCCGGCCGTGCTGGTCGATGATGGTGTCCTCGATGCCGCAGCGCGGGTGCAGGCCCATCGCCATGGCCATCATGTTGAACGGCAGCACGTTCTTGAGCAACGACTCGGCCGTCAGCGTGCAGCCATCGGGCGCGCGGTGGATGAAGTTGAAGAAGTTGAACGGGTTGGGGCCGTCGAAGCCGCCGCCGATGCCGATCCACGTCAGGTTCAGCGGACCCATGTAGACCCCGGCGCGCACCAGGCGCTCGAGCGTCTCCAGCGCGTGCATGCCAGTGAGCTGGAAGTGCGGCTGAACGCCGGCGCGTTGCAGGCGGCGCAGGTGCTCGGCCACCCAGGCCGGGCCGGCCGGTACCGTCATCTCGCTGTAGGCCGCCTGGTACGCCGGGTTCTCGAGCGAGGTGCCCGCCACGTACTCGGGGTACAGCAGCTCCATGATGTTCATCTGCGTGGTGTTGATGGCCACGGTCACCTGGTCGGGCTTCGGCGTGAGTTCGGCCAGCATGTGGCGCGTGTCGTCCGAAAGCCATTTGGCGGCCTCGCCTTCGTCTTCCGGCGCGAACGAGATCGACCCACCCACCTGGATGATCATGTCCGGCACGGCCTTGCGCACGCCGGCAATCAGCTCGTTGAACTTGGACAGGCGCTTGGAGCCCTTGCCGTCGAGTTCGCGCACGTGCAGGTGCAGCACGGTGGCGCCGGCCTCGTAGCAGTCCACCGCCTTCTGGATCTGGGCGTCCATGGTGACGGGGATGTCTTCCGGGAAGTCCTCGGGCATCCACTCGGGGCCGTACGGCGCCACGGTGATGACCACTTTGTCCATGTTCTCGGGGTGAAGGGAATCGTCAAGAAACTGCATGTTGTCTCCTCGCTCGGTGCGGTGGGATTGTGCGGACGGCGCGCGGGGCGCCGGTGTCCGAAGTATCGGCCAGCGGGTATACGCGGTTTGACATGACGGGACATTGAATTAACCTGTGGGGACACCCCGGGAAAGCACGCATCCATCCTTCTATGTGCCTATGTCCTATACGTTGCGCGGCGCCAGCCTGACCCATTACGTGGATGTGGCGCGGGCCGTCGGGCTCGACCCCTACCAGCAGTTGCGTGCGGCGCGCATCGCCCGCGCCGCGCTGCTCGACCCCGACCTGCGCATCCGGGCCGAACTGGTGGGCGGGCTGCTCGATGCCTCGGCAGAGGCGGCTGGCGTGGACGACTTCGGCCTGCGCATGGCGGCGCTGCGCGAGTTCTCGAACCTCGGCCCGCTGGCCTTCGTGGTGCGTGAGGCGCCCACGCTGCGCGAGGCGCTGGCGTCGATGGTCCGCTACATGGGGCTGCAGAACGAGGCGCTGGGGATGTGGGTGGAAGAGGCGGGGCCGCTGGTGGTGATCCGGCTCCAGATCCTGAGCGAGCGGCCCGGCACGATGCGCCAGGCCACCGACCTGGCGGTGGGGGTGATGTTCCGCATGCTGCGGCTGTTCCTCGGCACCGGGTGGCGGCCGCGCAGCATCAGCTTCACGCACGCGGCGCCGGCCAGCACGGCCACGTCGCTGCAACTGTTCGGCATGGCGGCGGACTACGGGCAGGATTTCGATGGCATCGTCTGCCAGGCGGCGGATTTGCAGGCGCCGCTGCCGTCCTACGACCCGGTGATGGCGCGGCAGGTGAAGCAATACCTCGGCACGCTGCTGGCGCAGTCGTCCGCGACGATGCAGGACCAGGTGCGCAAGCTGGTCTACGCGCTGCTGCCCACCGGCCTGTGCTCGGTGGACCGCGTGGCCCAGCATCTCAGCGTGGACCGGCGCACCGTGCACCGGCGGCTGGCGCAGGAAAAGACGACCTATTCCGATGTGCTCGATACGGCGCGCGCGGACCTCGTGCTGCGGTATATCGAAAACGCCACGCGGCCACTCTCGGAAGTGGCCACGCTGCTTGGGTTTTCATCGCTCAGTGCATTCTCGCGCTGGTTCACCGGCCGCTTCGGCTGTAGCGTCACGGCGTGGCGCATGGGCAAGGCGGGGGCAAAAACGACCGCCGCCGGCTGAGGGGGTAACCGAGGGGCCGGCGGCGGTTTGAGCACGGGGCTCAGAAGCGGTGGCGGATGCCCACGGCGGCGCCGATCATCGACCGTTCGCCATTGCCCAGCGCGTAGCTGTTGCCGAGCGAGAGGCTGTTGGCGTAGACCGTGGCCAGCGACTCGAGCATCAGGCCGGCGTTCTTGGCGTAGGCCGTGGTCAGGTACACGTCCGTGCGCTTGGAGAACGCGTAGTTGGCCACGAAGCCGATCTGCCACGGATTGGCGAGCTGTGTCGCGCCGGCCAGGCTCTTGAGATCGTCATAGTGATATTCGAGCGTCAGGCCGACGGCCGGCGTGAGCTGGTAGAGCGCGCCGATCCAGTACAGGTCGTCGCGCTGGATCACCGTGCCGCCCGCGTTCTTGTTCTGGCCCCAGCGGTAGCCAGCCATGATCTTGGCATTGCCAAAGCCGTAGCTGCCGCCGATGGCCGCCTTGCGCAGCGTGCCGCTGCTGGTGCCGATGGTGGGGTTCCACTGGTCGTAGCCGACGGTCAGGCCGAACGGGCCCGCCGCGTAGGCCACGGCCGCGCCGTAGGCGGTGTCACGCCGGAACGAGCCCGGCACCTCGCCGTTGCCGCCGATCGGCGTGGCCACGCCCACCGTGGCCGGCAGCGCCAGGCCGGTGCCGAACGACCAGTGCGCCAGCGCCGTGACCGGGCCGAACTGGCCCGTGTACTTGATGGTGTTGTCCTCGCGGAAATTGGCGCCGGACTGCAGCACCACCGGCTCGTACTGGGTGGCGTAGGCGGTGGGCGAGAAGTTGGCCAGTGCTTCGAACATCGATGTGTACTGGCGCCCGAAGGTCAGCTGCCCGAGCCCCGCGCGCTGCAGGCCGACAAATGCCTGGCGCCCGAACATCCGGCCCGACTGCTGCAACGTGCCCGAGTCGAGGCTGAAGCCCGATTCCAGCACGAACATGGCCTTCGCGCCGCCGCCCAGGTCCTCGGTGCCGCGAATACCCCAGCGGGAGCCGGCAAGGCCGCCCGAGTTCATGCGCACCACGTCGTGACCCTGCCCGCGGTTGAACTGGTTCGTGGCGACCGGCACCGCGCCCACGTGATTCGCGTATTCGACGTTCACGTCGGCCACCCCATACAGCGTGACCGTCGATTGTGCTTGTACTGCACCCGTTCCCGCAGCGGTCATCAGCGCCGCTGCGGCAATATTCCTGGCCTTCATGTTGTCTCCGTGTCTCGGTTCGAGTTATGTGCAACCGGGTCGGAGTATTGGCGGAACGGGCGCCGCCGATTTGACCGTGGGGGACAATCCTTTTTCATTTCGGGACAGATCGGGAAAACACGAATCTGCCCTGCAGGACGGACGCAGCGCCCGCTTCACAACTGCGATTCGATCGGAAACAGCCCCATGAACCACACGCCAACGCGCCGCAGCACCGAGGACTCGGGCTCGGTGGTCAGCGGGGCGGCGTCCGGGTTCGCTTCGTCGATCCAGATCAGTTGGCGGCCCCGTTCCGGGTCGTTTTCCTCCGCGAGCCGCCACGCGATACGCCCCAGGTTCGGCAGGATCGCGCCGGCCACCTGCGCGGCCAGCGCGGGGCTCACGCAGACCACGCCCAGCTCCGTGTTGAGCTGCACCGAGCGCGGGTCCAGGTTCATCGAGCCGATAAAGACCGTACTGTCGTCGGCGACGAAGGTCTTGGCGTGCAGCGACGCGCGCGAGCTGCCGAACGCCGACAGCCTGGTGCTGGCCGATTTGGCCGATTTGGCCGACGTTCCCGAGGTTCCCGGCAGCGTGTCCGGGTCGCGCATCGGCTTGACCTCGTACAGCGTCACGCCCATGCGCAGCAGGGTCTCGCGGTAGCGCTTGTAGCCGGCGTGCACGGCGGCCACATCGGTAGCCGCGAGCGAGTTGGTCAGCACCGTCACGGCCACGCCGCGCTCGCGCAGCGCCCGCAACCACGCCACGCCGGCCTCGCCCGGTACGAAGTAGGGCGAGACGATCAGCAGCGTCTGCTGCGGCTGCATGTTCAGCGCGCGTAGCTGGGGCACCAGATGCCCCGCCGTGTCGTCGGCGGCGCGCGTGATCTTGCCGGGATCGTCATAGAGCAGCGCGGCGCGGCCCCACGTGGCGGCGGCGGGCGGCTCGGCGAGTACCTGCCGGAGCCGCTCGCGCGCGTGCACGGCGTAGGGGTGGTCCTGTTGCGCCGCCGCCAGCGCGTCCAGCCGCGCGCGCAAGGTGGCCACGGCCTCCGGGTCGGCGCTGCGGCCGGTCAGCGTGCCCACCGGATAGGCCGCCGCGCTGTTCCAGTAGGCGTCGAACGCGCCGGAGACCTCGCGCACGATGGGGCCGTGCGTCAGCACGTCCAGATCGCCAAAGCTGACGTTGGGCGAGGCGCCGAAGTACTCGTCGCCGATATTGCGCCCGCCGACGATGGCGGCCTGGTTATCGGCAATCAGCGCCTTGTTGTGCATGCGCCGGTTCACGCGCGAGAACTCCAGCAGCGCGCCGGCACGCCGGAAGGCGCGGCTGGCCACCGGGTTGAAGATGCGCACCTCGATGGCTGGATGGGCGTCCACGGCCAGCAGCAGGTTGTCGTCGGCGCCCACGCCGATGTCGTCCAGCAGCACCCGCACACGCACGCCCCGGTCTGCCGCGCGCAGCACGGCGTGGGCCAGGGATCGGCCGGTGGCGTCGTCGTGCCAGATGTAGTACTGGAGGTCGAGCGAGCGCTCGGCCTTTTCCGTCAGCAGCACCCGGGCGATCAGCGCGTCGACGTTGTCCGCCAGCAGGTGGAAGGCGCTCTGGTCTGGCGGGTCAGGGCGACGCTGCGCGGCAAGGCGGCCGAGCGTGGTCTGAGCGGTGTCTGTCATCGCGTGGCTCGGTTCGCCGTCTGCCGGGGGCAGGCTGGCGCAGGCGGACAGCAGGGCGGCTGCCGCCATCGCGACCATTGCTACCCGGGCCAGCGCGCGCGCGGCAGCGGTCATGCAGGTCTCCCGGGAAAGGACAGGCCGCCGGCGCCGGCCAAGTCCAAAGGCCAATACAAAATGGCGCCGGCGAAACCGAAAATGGGAATGCTTGCCCCGGGAAAAGCAAGCGTCACGGCTACGCAAAGTGGTGCTAAGAACATAGTCCGGCATCGCGGAGATTGCAAACCGCTTCCCGGAGAGAGGAGGCAGCCATGGCTCGTTGGCTCGAGCGACTGATGTCCTGCGTGCGCGTGCTGGTCGCCGTTGCGTGGCTTGCCATGTTCGCCGCACCCGGCGTCACGGCGGCGCAGACCCCTGCACCCGCCGCGCCGCCCGCATCCGGCGCGCCCGCCGCGCCCACCTTCAAGCCCGAGGAACTCGAGTCCCTCGTCGCGCCCATCGCGCTCTATCCCGATTCCGTGCTCTCCCAGGTGCTGATGGCGTCCACGTATCCGCTGGAGATCGTGCATGCCGCGCGCTGGGTCAAGGCCAATCCCAACGTAAAGGGCGACGCCGCGGTCAAGGCCGTGGAGAACCAGACGTGGGATGTCAGCGTGAAGTCGCTGGTGGCCTTCCCGCAGGTGCTGGAGCCGATGAGCGACAAGCTGGACTGGACGCAGAAGCTGGGCGACGCGTTCCTGGCCCAGGAGCGCGACGTGCTGGCGGCGGTGCAGCGCCTGCGCGCCCGCGCCCGGGACTCCGGCAACCTCAAGACCAACGAACAGCAGAAGGTGATGGTGGAGCCGGCGCCGGCGCCGGTGCAGGGCCAGCCGCCGCCGATTTCCGAGACCATCATCCGCGTCGAGCCGGCCAATCCGCAGGTCATTTATGTGCCGGCTTACAACCCCACCGTGGTCTACGGCTCGTGGGGCTATCCGAGCTATCCGCCGTATTACTGGCCGCCTTATCCGGCCTATTACCCGGGCGCGGCGCTGGCCACCGGCTTTGCCTGGGGCGTGGGGCTGGCGGCGGCGGGCGCGATCTTCGGCGGCTGCAACTGGGGCGGCGGCGATGTGAATATCGACGTCAACCGCGCCACCAATATCGACCGCAACTTCGACCGCACCAAGGTGCAGGGCGGCGGCAAGTGGCAGCACGACGCCAGCCACCGGCAGGGCGTGGCGTACCGGGACAACGCCTCGCGCGAGAAGTACGGCAAGAATTCGGGCGGGGCGGACCGCCGCAACGACTATCGCGGCAGGGAGGGCGGACGCGAGGGTGGGCGCGAGGGTGGCCGCGAGGGTGGACGCGAGGGTGGACGCGAGGGTGGACGCGATGGCGTCGGCGGCGATCGGGCAACAGCGTCTGATCGGTCAGCGAATCGGGGCGACCGCCAGGGCGGTGCCGGTGACCGCGCGCAGGCCGGCAATCGCCAGGCCAGCGACCGCAGCCTCAGCACGGACCGCAGCCGGGGCGACATGGGCTCGGGCAGCGGGGCAGGCCGGGACAACGCCTTCCAGGGCGTGGGCGGCGGGCAAAGCGCACAGCGCGATATGGACCGTGGCCGCGCCAGCGCGCAGCAATCGAGCTTTGGCGGCGGGCAGGCGAGCAGCCGTGGCGGTGGCGGTGGCAATTACGCGGGCAGCCGTGGCGGCGGGGGAGGCGGCGGCTTCAGCGGCGGCGGCGGCCGTGGCGGCGGTGGGGGTGGCCGTGGTGGCGGCGGCAGGCGCTGAAAAAGGGGAGACGATGACCGCGCGATCAACGCGCCGCCAGGGGCGGCTTGCCGGAAGGGCCCGCCGGATGGCGGCCATGACAGCCATCGCGATGGCCTTGACATGGCCATGGGCGGGCCCGGCGTGGGCCGCCAGCCAGCGGCATTTCCCATCGCCCGAAGCCGCCATGCTGGCGTTTGGCGACGCCGTGGCCACCAGCGACGACGCCGCGCTGGGCACCCTGCTAGGTGCCGACTACCGGCGCCTGATCCCGCCCGTTGGCGCGGACGCGCGCTACCGGTTCCTGAGCGCCTGGAGTGTGTCGCACAAGATACTTCCCGGGGGCGCCGACCGCGCCCACGTGGCGGTGGGCGACGATGGCTGGACCTTGCCGGTGCCACTGGTGAAGTCGGCCCAGGGCTGGTACTTCAACGTGCCGGCCGGCGTGCAGGAGATACGCGTGCGCCGCATCGGGCGCAATGAGCTGGCCGTGATGCAGACCATGCTGGCCATCTGCGACGCCCAGCGCGACTACGCGAGCGTCGATCATGACGGCGACGGCGTGCTGGTCTATGCCGGCAAGCTCTCCAGCTCGCCGGGCAAGCGCGACGGCCTGTACTGGCCCGCGCGCGGCGGCGAGCCGCCGAGCCCGCTGGGGCCGGCCTTCCTGGCCGCCGGCAAGGGCAACACCACGCAGGACGGGTACCACGGCTATCGCTATAAATTGTTGACGGCGCAAGGACCGGCGGCGCCCGGCGGTGCGTACGACTACGTGGTCAACGGCCGGCTGTTCGGCGGCTTTGCCATCGTGGCGTGGCCCGTGCGATATGGCGACACCGGCATCAAGAGCTTCATGGTCAACCACGAGGGGCAGGTGTACGAAGCCGACCTCGGCCCCAACAGCGCGGCGCGCGCGCAGGCCATGACCCGCTTCGATCCGGGCCCGGGATGGGTGAAGGCGTCACCTTGAGCACCCCGGCGCCGCCCCCCACCGGCGCCGCCCAAGTGCAGGTAAGGTTTGCAATTGCGTAAGCTGCCCACTAATGTGAAAGCCGAACCATACATAGATCACGAATCTGGCGAATTCGCTTTGTCGTCTTTCTTGACGATTCCTGGCCGTTACCGGGGTGCAGCGCAACGTATATCCGGGCGCAGTACGCGCACACCGCGCAATCAGCAAAACATGGACGCACAGGCTCCAGGGGGTAATTGCCATGAATCGTCGCTCGTTCACTGGCCTGCTCGGCGTGGCCGCGCTGGCCGGTCTCAACGCCGCCTGCACCACCACATCCGGTTCCGCGTCGGATAACGCCAGCAAGCGCAAGGAAATCGACACCGGCGCCGATGGCGCGCTGAATCGGCTCTATGGCTCGGTCAACGGCGCGCAGTCACTGGCCAGCAAGGCCAGCGGGATTCTCGTCTTTCCCAAGATCATCGCCGCCGGGCTCGGTGTCGGCGGCGAGTACGGCGAGGGGGTGCTGCGCGTTGCCGGCCAGCCGGCGGGCTACTACCGCACCTCCACCGCGGCGTTCGGGCTGATTGCCGGCGCGCAATCCAAGATGCTGGTGATGATGTTCATGACGCCGGAAGCCTTGCAGGGCTTCCAGCAAAGCAAGGGCTGGACGGCCGGGGTGGACGGCTCGGTCGCGCTGGCGAAGATCGGCGCCAACGGGCAGATCGACACCAACACGGCACGCGCACCGATCATCGCCTTCGTGATGACGAACGCCGGCCTGATGGCGAATCTCTCGCTGGAAGGAACCAAGATCGGCAAGCTCGACATCTAGCCGAGCCACGCGGAGAGACCGCATGAGCCGATCCCCCCGGTTGCCGCATGGTCCGACCTGGCTGCTGGCGCTGGCCAGCGTGGCCGCTGGCTGCCTGGTGGCGGACGCGCTGTGGCGCGTGCTGCCGCACAGGCGCACCGCGCCGCGTGCGCACCCGCCGGCGCAGCGCCCCGGCCGGCTGCGGCGGCGCGGCGAGAACAGCCCCGATGCCGACTATGCCTCGCTGATGCGCTCGTCCCGGCTCTCCAGCATGGGCGAGCTGGCCGGCTCGCTGGCCCATGAACTCGACCAGCCGCTGACCGCCATCGTCAGCAATGCGCAGGCGGCGCGCCAGTACCTGGCGTCCGACGTCATCGACCTGGACGAGGTGCGCGAGATTCTCAAGGACGTGAACGACGAAGCGTGCCGCGCCAGTGCCACGGTGCGGCAGATTCGCGCGCTGATCAAGGGCGAGTCCCGCGTGCTGGGGCCGCTGGACATCGGCACCGCCATCGACGAGGCCGTGGCACTGGTGCGCGGCAACGCGCTCGGGCGCGGCATCGTGCTGACCCGGCAGGTGGCGTCACCCCTGCCGCGTGTCAATGGCGATGCGGTGCAGATCCAGCAACTGCTGCTCAACGTGCTGCTCAACGCCTGCGATGCCGTGGACCGGGGCGTGCCCGGCAGCGGCACCCCGCGCGAGGTCACGGTGATCGCGCGCGTGGCGGATGGCATGGTGCAGATCGCGGTGCGCGACAGCGGCGCCGGCGTGGACCCCGGCGACCTCGAGCACATCTTCGAACCATTCGTCACCTCGAAGCCGCAGGGCATGGGCCTTGGGCTGTCGATCAGCCGCGCCATCGCGGCGCGCCACGGCGGCACGCTGGAAGCGTGGAACAACGCGGACCGTGGCATGACATTCCAGTTTTCACTGCCCCAGGAGGGCATGCCCACACGGCGCGGCGTGCGCATGCCGCGCGGGCATGCCATGGCCGAATCGTCTTTCAAAGGGTAGCGCCATGAGCGAACACGTTCCCACGGTGTATATCGTCGACGATGACCCGGGCGTCGTGCGCGCGCTGGTGCGGCTGGTCAAGGCGCACGGCTACCAGGCGGTGGGCTTTGGCGATGCCTGGGCCTTCCTCGACGCCCGCGCGGCGGACCCGGGCCCGGCCTGCGTGATGCTGGATCTCCAGATGCCGGGCATGGACGGCATCGCGCTCCAGCGCCGGCTCGACGGCGAGCTGCCGGTCATCTTCGTCACGGGTCATGCCGATGTCCCGTCCACGATCCTGGCCATGCTCGCCGGCGCCACGGATTTCCTGCTCAAGCCGGTACAGGAAGACGCGCTGCTGGCGTCGCTCGAACGGGCCTGCCGCTGCGCCGTGGCGCGCCACCTGGAGCATGAGGAAATGGCCGGCCTGCGCGAGCGGCTGGAGCGCCTGACCCCGCGCGAGCGCGAGGTGATGGCCTGGGTGGTCACCGGCCGCCTGAACAAGCAGGTGGCCAGCGAACTGGGCACGGTGGAGAAGACCATCAAGGCCCATCGCGCCAGCGTCATGCGCAAGCTCGAGGTCGGCTCGCTGGCCGAACTGGTGCGCATGGCCGACAAGCTCGGCCTGCCCGCCGTGGCCGCCGCGCGGACACCGCACCGCGCCGGTGCGGGCGCCGGGGCCTGAACCTGACCTGAATCTGAGCCGAGCCTGACCCGAGCCTGACCCGAGCCCGAGCTGAACCTGATCGCTCCCCACGCATACGGGTGAAGGCAGGCGTGGGCGGGGCGCTCCCCCGTGGCATGCTGCGCCGCATGGGCGGGACCATGGCCCAATATCGCGGGGGCGGGGCATCTCGTAGGCTACGAGCAGGAGCGATGCTTGCGCGATTGCCGATCCTGCCGATGGTCAACCTGTGGTCAATCTATGGGGCCTACCGAGAGCTTTGTCGTCATTGTCGATGACGACGACGCCGTAGCCCGCGCGATTGCGCGGCTGCTGCGCGCCGCCGGCGTCGTCGTGGACACCTACGCCAGCGGTCTGACGCTGCTGGAGCGGCTCCAGGCCGACCCCGGCTACCGCCCCGACTGCGTCATCCTCGATGTCTGCATGTCCGATATTGACGGCCTGGAAGTGCAGCAGCGGCTGATGCCCATCGGCCTGCCCGTGCTCTTCATCACCGCCTACGACGTCCCCGAGGCCCGCACCCGCGCGCTGGCCAATGGCGCGCTGGGCTACCTGCGCAAGCCGTTCATCGCGTCCCAGCTGCTCGCCCTGATCCCGCCCCGCCGGCCCTGAGGCGGGGTGGCCCTTGGTCCAATTGCCAATGATTGCGGCGCGGCACAAGCTAGGTCGAGAAGCGCCCACTGCATGGCGTGGGCGTGGCATGTGTGGATGGGAGACCGCGATGCGCAGCAGGATCAGCCGAGGGGGAGTGACGCTGCTGGCGGCGCTGGTGCTGGCCGCGGGCTGCGGCAAGGAGGAGCGCAAGGCCGCGGCGCCACCGGTGACCGACGTGGGCGTGATCACCGTGACGCTGCGAGACGTGCCGCTGAACTTCGAGTTCGTGGGCGAGACGCAGAGTTCGCAGCAGGTGGAGATCCGGGCCCGCGTGAACGGCTTCCTGGAGCAGCGCACCTATACCGAGGGCTCGCTGGTCAAGGCCGGCGACGTGCTGTTCCGTATGGACCAGAAGCCATTCCAGGCCGCGCTGTCCGCCGCCAACGCGGAGCTGGCGCAACAGCAGGCGCGGCTGACCACGGCGCGCGCCAACCTGAACCGCGTGCGGCCGCTGGCCGCCAAGAACGCCTTGAGCCAGAAGGACCTGGACGACTCCGTGGGCCAGGAACAGGCCGCGGCGGCGGCGGTCGAGCAGGCCAAGGCCAACGTCGTCAACGCGAAGCTGAACCTCGGCTATACCACCATCACCTCGCCCGTGAACGGGCTGTCCAGCTTCGCCAAGAAGCAGGTGGGCTCCTATATCGATCCGACCAACAGCCTGCTGACCTACGTGGCCAAGCTGGACCCGATGTGGGTCAACTTCAGCCTCTCCGAGAACGAAGTGCTGCAAACGCGCTCCCAGCAGGCATCGGGCGCGCTGCGCATGCCCGAACGCGGCGCGCTGGAGGTGGAGGTGGTGATGGCCGACGGCAGCATCTACCCGAGCCGGGGCCGCATCGCGTTCGCGGACGCTTCGTTCAGTGCCGAGACCGGCACCTACCTCGTGCGGGCCGAGGTAGCCAACCGCGAGGGCGAGCTGCGCCCGGGCCAGTTCGTGCGGGTGAGGGTGATCGGCGCCCAGCGCACGCGCGCCATCACGGTGCCGCAGGAGGCGGTGATCCAGGGCCAGCGCGGCGAATCGGTCTGGACCGTGGACAAGGACAACAAGGCGCAGTCGCGCGCCATCGAGGTGGCCGAGTGGACCGAGGGCAACTGGGTGGTGCGCTCCGGCCTGCGTGAGGGCGACGTGGTGATCGTGGACGGCACGGTACGGCTCGCGCCCGGCGCGCCGGTGCGGCCCACGCCGGCCGCGGCGAAGCCGGCCTCGGCCTCGGCGCCGGCAGCCCAGCCCGGGCCCGGCGGGAAGGCCGCGCCATGACGCTGTCGCACTTCTTCATCGACCGGCCGATCTTTGCATCGGTGCTGTCCATCATCATTGTGGTGGGCGGGCTGGTGGCGATGTTCAACCTGCCGGTGGCGCAGTTCCCCGACATCACGCCGCCGAGCATCACGGTGACCACCACCTACCCCGGGGCGAGTTCGGAGGTGGTGGCGCAGAACGTGGCCGCGCCGATCGAGCAGCAGGTGAACGGCGCGGACAACATGCTCTATATGTCGTCCACCAGCTCGTCCACGGGCAACATGACGCTGACGGTGTACTTCGAGATCGGTACCGATCCGTCGCTGGCCCAGGTGGACGTGCAGAACCGCGTGAACCTGGCGCTGCCCACGCTGCCGGACGCGGTGACCAAGCAGGGGGTGTCGGTCCAGAAGCGGTCGTCGGCGTTCATGATGGTCATCGCGGTCTACTCGCCGGACAACAGTTATCCGCAGACCTTCGTCGACAACTACACCAACATCTACATCCTTGACGCGCTGAAGCGGATTCCCGGCGCCAACCAGGCGGCGATCTTCGGCACGCCGGACTACGCCATGCGCATCTGGCTGCGGCCGGACCGCATGGCGCGGCTCGGCATTACCGTGGAGGACGTGAAGAGCGCGGTGGCGGCGCAGAACGAGCAGTTCTCGGCCGGGCGCATCGGCTCCTCGCCGACTGACGGGCCGGTCAAGCAGACCTTCCCGGTGGCCACCAAGGGCCGCATGACCGAGCCGGCCGAGTTCGAGAACATCATCCTGCGCGCCGCCTCCGGCGACGCGGCCATCGTGCGGCTCAAGGACATCGGCCGGGCCGAGCTGGGCTCGAAGGACTACTCGCTGCGCAGCCGCTTCAAGGGCAAGACCGCCACGCTGATGGCCGTCTACCAGCAGCCGGGCGCCAACGCGCTGGACGTGGCCCAGCAGGTACGCACCACGCTGGAGACCATGAAGAAGTCGTTCCCGCCGGGGCTGGAGTACGAGGTGGCGCTGGACACCACCGAGTTCGTGCGGGAGTCGATCAACGAGGTGGTGCACACGCTGCGTGACGCCGTGATCCTGGTGATCCTGGTGGTCTACCTGTTCCTGCAGAGTTTCCGCGCCACGCTGGTGCCGATCCTGGCCGTGCCGGTGTCGATCATCGGCACCTTCATGGCGATGTCGGCGTTCGGCTTCTCGGTGAACATGCTGACGCTGTTCGGGATGGTGCTGGCCATCGGCATTGTGGTGGATGACGCCATTGTGGTGATCGAGAACGTGGAGCGGAACATGGTGGAGTTCCACATGCCGCCCAAGATCGCCGCCAAGCACGCCATGGACGAGGTGGGCGGGCCGGTGGTGGCCATCGTGCTGGTGCTGCTGGCCGTGTTCATCCCGGTGGCCTTCCTCTCCGGTATCACCGGACAGCTGTACAAGCAGTTCGCCATCACGCTGGCGGTGTCGGTGTTCCTGTCGGGCATCGTGGCGCTGACGCTGTCACCGGCGCTGGCGGCCATCCTCCTCAAGCCCGGCACGCACAAGAAGAACCGCTTCTTCCAGTGGTTCAACCGCAGCTTCGACCGCATGGTGGAAGGCTACGGCAGCAGCATCCAGCTGGTGATCCGGCGCGTGTTCATCTCCGTGGCGCTGGTGCTGGCGCTGATCGTGGCGAGCGTGCTGCTGTTCATGCGCATTCCGTCGTCGTTCCTGCCCGTGGAGGACCAGGGCTACCTGTTCGGCGCGGTGGTGCTGCCGGACGCGGCGAGCCTGGACCGTACCGGCGACCTGTCCAAGCGGGCCGAGCAGTGGTTCGCGGCGCAGCCGGGCGTGAAGTCGGTGGCTACGCCGGACGGCTACAGCCTGATCGACTCCCAGAACAAGTCCAACGCCGGCACGCTGTTCATCACGCTGAAGAGCTTCCACGAACGCGGCAAGGGCGAGAGTGCCGAGGACCTGATCACCAAGGCCAACCGCGAGTTCTCCACCTGGCGCGAGGGGCTGGTGATTCCGGTCAATCCGCCGTCCATCCCCGGCCTGGGCACCACGGGCGGCTTCGAGTTCTGGCTGCAAAGCACCGGCGACGGCACCTACCAGCAGCTGGAGGCGCGCGCGCGGGCCTTCATCGCCAAGGCGCGCCAGCGGCCCGAGCTGCGCAGCGTGAGCACGACAATCAACACGCGCTCGCGCCAGCTGCTGGTGGACCTGGACCGCGAGCGCTCCGAGACGCAGGGCGTACCGGTGGATCAGGTCTACTCGGCCCTGCAGACCATGTTCGGCTCGCTCTACGTGAGCCAGTTCCCGAAGAACAGCCGGCTGTTCCAGGTCATCCTGCAGGCCGAGCCGCAGTTCCGCTCGCGCCCGGAAGACCTCGACAAGGTCTACGTGCGCAACACCCATGGCGACATGGTGCCGATCAAGGCCGTGACCACCTCGCGCTATGTGGCCGGGGCGGACCTTGTCACCCGCTTCAACAACTTCCCGGCCGCCAAGATCACCGGCGACGCCGCGCCGGGCTACAGCTCCGGGCAGGCCCTCGCGGCCATGGAGGAAGTGGCTGCCGAGGTGCTGGGCGAGGGCTACAGCTACGCGTGGAGCGGGCAGGCGTACGAGGAGAAGAAGGCCGGCTCGACGGCCGCCTTGGTGTTCGCCTTCGCGCTGCTGATGGTGTTCCTGATCCTGGCCGCGCAGTACGAAAAATGGTCGCTGCCGATCGGCGTGCTGCTGGCTGTGCCGTTCGCGCTGTTCGGCGCGCTGGTTGCCATCCTGATACGCGGCATGCAGAACGACGTCTACTTCCAGATCGGCCTGACGGTGCTGATCGCGCTGGCGGCCAAGAACGCCATCCTGATCTTCGAGTTCGCGGTGGAGATGCGCATCAAGGAGGGGCTGAGCGCCTACGACGCGGCGGTCAAGGCGTCCAAGCTGCGGCTGCGGCCGATCATCATGACCTCGCTGGCCTTCATCCTGGGCTGTATTCCGCTGGCCATCGCGAGCGGGGCCTCGGCGGCGAGCCGGCAGTCGCTGGGCACGGGCGTGATTGGCGGCATGCTGGGCGCCACGGTGATCGCCGTGTTCTTTATCCCGATGTTCTTCTGGGCGCTGGAGCGCCGCACCGCCGGCAAGGTGCCGGACCAGCCGGCGCCGGGCCATCCGCCGTCGGGCCATCCGCCGGAACCGGGGCTGGAGCCGCCCGCCGATGCGCCGGCCGCACCGGTGCGCCGGGGAGACCCG
>NZ_CAJPVH010000061.1 GCF_905397395.1 Cupriavidus campinensis | reverse complement strand
GGCCGGACGTGCGGGCTCAGACGAAGCGGCGGCCGGCACCGGCGCGGCGGGCGTAGCTGCCTGCGCGGGGGTCTCGGCCGGGGACGCATCGGGCGTGGCCGCCTGCACCACCGTGGTCGGGGCGAAGCTCTGGTTGGACTTCGCGCCCGCCGGATCGAGCAGGAACGTGTAGGCCCGCGTCACCTTGCCGCTCGACCAGCTCATGTCGACGAGGATGTCGACGAATGGCTCGCTGATCGGCTGGTTGGAACGGACGGTTGCCACATAGCTGCCGTTGGGGCGCTGCTCCACCTGGAGCCGCACGCCGGAAACGGCCGGCAGGTACGTCAGCCCTGCCCTGGCATAGGCGGCCGGCGAGGCAAGCTTGACGCTGAGACTGTCCGCTTCCTCGGCCGAAACGCCGCTGATATCGATTTCAGCCTGGAGCGGTTGCCCCAGATTGGACTGTACCCGTAATTGTCCGAACCCCGCGGCATACGCGGCCGGCTGCATCAGCAGCAAACCGAGAGCCGTGACGGCCAGCGTTGACCAGCGCTGACGGACAGTAGGCGCATCTTTCCGGCGATGTAGGCTCACACTCACCTCGTGCTCCATTTATGTTTCTAGTAGCGAAAAATAAACCCGACCCCAAATGCCTGGCTGGTGGGCGGACGGCCGGTGCGGACGAAAAACGTCGTGCCCGATTGTCTCACCCCTTCGCCGCAATGACGCGACGGTGACCCCTTGGCCAGGCGAATGCCGGCTGTATTGTGACGCAAGCCCGAGAAAAATAGGGGTCCGAACGTAACAACGCCGCGCTGGGGCGCGGCGTTGGCAGGAAAGCACCGGATTCTGTTGCCTCCCCGCAACGAATGCCGGGGAGACTCAGTACCCGCTTACTTCTCGATCAGAATGCGCAGCATACGCCGCAGCGGCTCGGCGGCGCCCCACAGCAGTTGGTCGCCCACCGTAAAGGCCGACAGGTACTCGCCGCCCATCTGCATCTTGCGCAGGCGACCCACCGGAATGCTCAGCGTGCCGGTCACGGCAGCCGGGGTCAGGTCGGTCATGCTCGCTTCGCGCGTGTTCGGCACTACCTTGGCCCATGGGTTGTGGGCGGCCAGCATGCCTTCGATCTCGTCCAGCGGCACATCCTTGCGCAGCTTGATGGTCAGCGCCTGCGAGTGGCAGCGCATGGCGCCAATCCGCACGCACAGGCCGTCCACGGCGATCGGGGTAGCCCCGGTCGCGCCCAGGAAGCCATCGCCACGACCCAGGATCTTGTTGGTCTCGGCGCCGCCCTTCCATTCTTCGCGCGACACGCCGTTGCCCAGGTCCTTGTCGATCCAGGGAATCAGGTTGCCGGCCAGCGGCACGCCGAACTGCTTGGTTTCGTCCGCCGACAGGCCGTGCTGCGTGGCCAGGATGGTGCGGTCGATCTCGAGGATCGCCGAGGCGGGGTTGTCCAGCAGCGGCTTGACCGAGGCGTTCAGGGTGCCGAACTGCGTCAGCAGCTCGCGCATGTGCTGCGCGCCGCCGCCCGAGGCGGCCTGGTAAGTCATGGAGGTCATCCACTCGACCAGGTCGTTCTCGAACAGGCCGCCCAGGCCCATCAGCATGCAGCTGACCGTGCAGTTGCCGCCGATGAAGTTCTTGACGCCCTTCGAAAGCGCATCCTTGATCACGTCCTGGTTGACGGGGTCGAGCACGATGATCGCGTCGTCCTTCATGCGCAGCGAGGACGCCGCGTCAATCCAGTAGCCGTTCCAGCCGGCCGCGCGCAGGCGCGGGAAGACATCGCTGGTGTAGTCGCCGCCCTGGGCGGTGAGCACCACGTCGCACTGCTTCAGCGCGTCGATGTCATTGGCATCTTTCAGCGTGGTTTCGTTCTTCGCCATGGCCGGGGCCTTGCCGCCGGCGTTGGACGTGCTGAAGAAAACGGGCTCGATATGGTCGAAATCGCGCTCTTCCTGCATGCGTTGCATCAGGACGCTGCCGACCATTCCTCGCCAACCGACGAGACCTACAATCATGACTTACCTCGGATGTGATGAGTACTTCCCCGCCATTTTCCTCGCCCGGCGTACGCTGCGCGGGGAAGACGGGCAGGCACGACGAACGATCTTAGGGGATCGTTTTGGTAGTAATGGTTTTAATCGTCGCGGTATGGTCGCGCGAACCCACGCCGGCCGTGATCACGGCAGCGATGGCAGTAGCGAGGAACTGGGGAATTCGGACCATTTGCGGAGTCTACACGATTTTCTTGCGCCAACGGGGCCCGAAGGCCCCGTTTTTGGCACGAACTGGCAAAAAACGGCCGATTACAGCGCAGCCAGCACGGCTTCGCCCATCTCCCGCGTGCCGACCTGCTTACAGCCCGGTGTGAGGATGTCGCCGGTGCGGTAGCCCTGGGCCAGCACCTTCTTGACGGCGTTCTCGATGCGGTCGGCCTGCTCGGCCTTGTTCAGCGAGTAGCGCAGCATCATCGCGGCGGAGAGGATGGTAGCCAGCGGATTGGCCACGCCCTTGCCGGCGATGTCCGGCGCCGAGCCATGCGACGGCTCGTACAGGCCCTTGTTGTTGGCATCGAGCGACGCCGACGGCAGCATGCCGATGGAGCCGGTCAGCATTGCGGCTTCGTCGGACAGAATGTCGCCGAACATGTTGCCGGTGACGATCACGTCGAAGCTCTTCGGCGCCTTCACCAGTTGCATGGCCGCGTTGTCCACGTACATGTGCGACAGCTCGACGTCCGGATATTCCTTGCTGACATCGATCACGATGTCCTTCCAGAACTGGAAGGTCTCCAGCACGTTGGCCTTGTCCACGCTGCACAGCTTCTTGCCGCGCTTGGCCGCAGCCTGGAACGCCACGTGGGCAATGCGGCGGATCTCGGGCTCGCTGTAGCGCATCGTGTCGAAGGCTTCGCGGGCGCCCTTGAACAGGCCGTCCGGGGCCTCGCGCATGCCGCGCGGCTGGCCGAAGTAGATGTCGCCGTTCAGTTCGCGCACGATCAGGATGTCCAGGCCGGCCACCAGCTCGGGCTTCAGGCTCGAGGCGCCGGTCAGCTCCGGATAGCAGATCGCCGGGCGGAAGTTCGCAAACAGCTGCAGGTGCTTGCGCAGACCCAGGATGGCCTGCTCCGGGCGCAGCGGACGCTCCAGGCTGTCGTACTTCCAGTCGCCCACGGCGCCAAACAGGATGGCATCGGCCTCCTTGGCCAGCTTCAGCGTGTTTTCGGGCAGCGGATGGCCTTCGGCCTCGTAGCCGGCGCCGCCCACGGGCGCCGTTTCCAGTTCGAATGTCTCGTCGAGGGCGTTGAGCACCTTGACGGCTTCGGCAACGATCTCGGGACCAATGCCGTCGCCCGGCAGGACTGCAATCTTCATCTGTCTTCCTGTATTGGAGGTGTGTCTCGGGCCGTCAGCCGACCAGGCGATTGCCCAGCCAGGGCATCTTCGTCAGGCGCTCGGCTTCGTACGCCTTGATCTTGTCCTTGTGGCGCAGCGTCAGCGCCACGTCGTCGAAGCCGTTAAGCATGCAGTACTTGCGGAACGGGGCGATGTCGAACGGATAGCTGTTGCCGCCCGCCGTGATCACCACCTGCTTGTCCAGGTCGATGGTCAGCTGGTAGCCCGGGAACGCGTTGGTCTCGTTGAACAGGTGATCGACCTGGAGCGCCGTCAGCACCACCGGCAGCAGGCCGTTCTTGTAGCAGTTGTTGAAGAAGATGTCGGCAAAGCTCGGCGCGATGACGGCGCGGAAGCCGTACTGCGTGAGCGCCCACGGCGCGTGCTCGCGCGAGCTGCCGCAGCCGAAGTTGTTGCGCGCCAGCAGGATGCTCGCGCCCTGGTAGCGCGCCTGGTTCAGCACGAAGTCCGGGTTCAGCGGACGCTTGCTGTTGTCCTGGCCGGGCTGGCCAACGTCCTTGTAGCGCCATTCGTCGAACAGGTTCGGGCCGAAGCCCGTGCGCTTGATCGACTTCAGGAACTGCTTCGGGATGATGGCGTCGGTGTCGACGTTTTCGCGGTCCAGCGGCGCCACGAGGCCGCTGTGTACGGTGAACTTGTCCATGAGTATGTCCTTACTTGCGCGCCGCGTTCTCGAGGGAACGGCCGGCGGCCTGCGTGTCCTTGCCGAGGCCGGCCATCGTGTTGCAGCCAGCCAGTTGCAGCATGCCCAGGCATGCCAGGAACGTGATCACGATCTTTTTCATGTTCTGCTTATTCGATTAGCCGTGTACGGATGCCGTTGCGTAACGCGTCAGCCCAGCTTGCGGATGTCGACGAAATGACCCTCGATGGCAGCGGCGGCGGCCATCGCCGGGCTGACCAGGTGGGTCCGGCCGCCGGCGCCCTGGCGGCCTTCGAAATTGCGGTTCGAGGTGGACGCGCAGCGCTCGCCCGGCTCCAGCCGGTCGGCGTTCATCGCCAGGCACATCGAGCAGCCCGGCTCGCGCCATTCGAAGCCGGCGGCCTTGAAGACCTTGTCCAGCCCTTCGTGCTCGGCCTGCGCCTTCACCAGGCCCGAGCCCGGCACCACCATCGCCAGCTTCACATTGCCAGCGACCTTGCGCCCCAGCTTCTGCACCACCCAGGCGGCGGCGCGCATGTCCTCGATGCGGCTGTTGGTGCAGGAGCCAATGAACACCTTGTCGATCTGAATCGACTCCATCGGCACGTTCGGCTGCAGGTTCATGTACTCGAGCGCACGTTCCATGGCGTTGCGGCGGTTCGGGTCCTTTTCCTTCTCGGGATCGGGCACGCGGTCCTCGATGCTGACCACCATCTCGGGCGACGTGCCCCAGGTGACCTGCGGACGGATGTCCTCGCCGCGCAGCTCCACCACCTTGTCGAAGTGAGCGCCCGCGTCCGAATGCAGCGTGCGCCAGTAGGCCACGGCCTGGTCCCACTCCACGCCCTGCGGCGCGTACGGACGACCCTTCACATATTCGAGCGTCACATCGTCCACGGCCACCAGGCCGGCGCGGGCGCCAGCTTCGATCGCCATGTTGCAGACGGTCATGCGGCCTTCCATCGTCAGGTCGCGGATGGCGGACCCGGCGAACTCCATGGTGTAGCCCGTACCGCCGGCCGTGCCGATCTTGCCGATGATGGCCAGCACGATGTCCTTGGCGGTGCAGCCGCGCGGCAGCTTGCCTTCCACACGGATCAGCATGTTCTTGGCCTTCTTGCCCAGCAGCGTCTGCGTGGCCAGCACGTGTTCCACCTCCGACGTGCCGATGCCATGTGCCAGTGCGCCGAACGCGCCGTGCGTGCTGGTATGCGAATCGCCGCAGACCACGGTCATGCCCGGCAGCGTGGCGCCCTGCTCCGGCCCGATCACGTGGACGATGCCCTGGCGGTGATCGGTCATCTTGAACTGGGTGATGCCGAAGGCGTCGCAGTTGGCGTCCAGCGTATCGACCTGGAGCTTCGAGACGGGGTCGGCGATGCCTTGCGTACGGTCCGTGGTCGGCACGTTGTGGTCGGACACGGCCAGGTTCGCGCTGATGCGCCAGACCGGACGCTCCGCCAGCTTCAGCCCCTCGAACGCCTGCGGGCTGGTCACTTCATGCAGCAGGTGGCGATCGATGTAGAGCAGCGTCGTGCCGTCTTCCTCGACGTGGACGGTGTGGTCATCCCAGAGTTTGTCGTAGAGCGTCTTGGCCATGATGCAGGGGGGGCAGACCGTCCGTCCGGGCAGGGACGGCGGAGGTCCGCGCAGTGGTTTGCAGGGATTGTTATTAACCGGATGCCTTCGCGGGTCGGCGCCGCTATTGTGCCGCGCCTCCGGCGTGGCCGGTGATTGCTTGACATCGCAAGCGATTATGCCACGCGGGGCTTCCTCAGGCGGTCAGACGCTATCGATAACCCGGCAGTCATTGACGAAAGGGGGATTTCGCGGTTGGCGAAAAGGGGTGGGTGGCGGCAAGTCCGGGGCGGCGGCGCCTTTCGAACTAGTCCTATAGATCACTTGGCGGGCGATCGATAGGCTCCCGGAGTACTTCTCACCTGAACGGGAGCATGCGATGGCGCAGGACATTTTCTTGAAGCTGACAGGAATCGAAGGCGAAGCGGCGGACGCCAGCCATTCGAAGGAAATCGAGGTTCTGACGTGGGAATGGTCGGTGAAGCAGCCATCGAACATGCACGCAGGAAGGGGCGGTGGCGCAAGCAAGGCGACCGTTGAGGACCTGACGTTCGAACACTATGTCGACCGCGCCACGCCCAATCTGGTTCAGTACTGCCTGACCGGGAAACATATCGGCAGCGCAGTGCTGACGATGCGCAAGGCGGGTGGCAAGCCGCTTGAGTTTCTTAGGATCACGATGGAGGACGTCCTGATCACGCAGGTGAAACCAGCTCACAACATCAATATGCGCGCGCCCCGGGAAGAAGTCAGCCTTGCGACGACTCCATCGGTATCGAAATCGTTGGGAAATCCGTGCCGATTGATCCAGCCAGTGACTGCAAGACCGCAAGAATCTACGAGAACGTCACCACCCAGCAAAATGCGTCGCTCCGCTGGCTCATCGCAGAACTGGTTGCAACGTTCAACGTTTCGACCGGAGAGATTTATCGACATCCTCAGGTCTCATACAAGAACCCAACCGAGGCGAGCACCGCAGTATGGTAAAGGTCGGACTGATCTGTGTCTCAATGATTGCCGCATTTTACGCATTACCCGTAACGGCCCAAGAGAGAACCGTAAAAAACGTCGTCATCAAGGAAACGGGCTTAACCTCGCACACTGACGACGCCAGCCTCACGGAAAATTGCAAGACCTTCAAGCCAACAGTCGGCCAAGTAAAACGGTATTTCTCCAGAGCTTATCCAATAGAGAGCCGTATTCTGACGCACGAGCGTTATTCCCCCTGCTTTGCAGTGGGTGAAGTATCGTTCAGCGACAACACTTCAGGCAGATTCCGGCTCTACTCAGGAGGGACCGCCACATTATTCTGGTTAGGAGGCAATACGGTCGATCTGCTCTACAAACGCAACAAATGGCATGACCCGTTCGCATGTGCATATGGTCTTACCGACGAGCCGGAATGCTGACGGCCCAAGGCCGCGTGGAGCACTATCCGGACGCTCCCCAGCCGCCTTGGATCGTATTCCCGCACATCGAACCTGGTGAACTGGCGCCACATGTCAGGCAAGGCGTAGCCGAACCATGGTTCGACCGGGAATGGAGGCCCTTCTGGACGTCGCTGACGCCGATACAACGGGATCTCTATCTAGACGGCTGGCAGGCCAGCCCTGAATGGCGAGAGGCAATTGCTTTTGTTTTCGAGTCCTTCTCGGAGCTCGATGTCGATCAAGACGCCAAGGAGTCCGAGGAATACCTGAGAGCGAATAGCTCACACCCAAAGAGGTGCTCGCTACTCAACCGACTCTTCAAGCGGTAAGCGATATATGGAGGGCAAAGCCTGGACTCCAAGCTCTGTCCACCCTCCCTCACCCCCCCAAATACGCCGCCCGAATCCGGTCATTCGCCAGCAAATTCTCCCCGGTATCCGCCAACACCACCTTCCCGGTTTCCAGCACGTAGCCCCGGTCGGCCACCTGCAGTGCCTTGTTGGCGTTCTGTTCGACCAGGAACACTGTGACACCTTCGTCACGAATGGTGCGGATGATGTCGAAGATCTGGGCGATGATCAGCGGGGCGAGGCCCAGTGTCGGCTCGTCCAGCAGCAGCAACCGGGGGCGGCTCATCAGGGCGCGGCCGATGGCCAGCATTTGCTGTTCGCCGCCGGACATCGTGCCCGCACGCTGGCCCGAGCGCTGGTTCAGCCTCGGAAAAAGCTTGAATACGTGCTCGATGCCGGCCTCGATGTCGTGCCGGCTGGCGAAGAAGGCGCCCATCTTCAGGTTTTCCAGCACGGTCAGGCTCGGAAACACGCGGCGCCCTTCCGGCGAGATCGCCATGCCCATGCGCATGATCTCGTGGGTGTTGCGCTGCGTGATGTCCTGCCCCTCGAACGACACGCGGCCGCTCGAGGCGCGCGGCGAGCCGCACACGGTCATCATCAGCGTGGTCTTGCCCGCGCCGTTGCTGCCGATCAGCGTGACGATCTCGCCCTTGTTCACTTCGATCGATACGCCGCTCAGCGCCTCCACGGCGCCATAGTGGGTATGGACCTGTTCCAGCTTCAGCATCAGTCCTCTCCCAGGTAGGCCTTGATTACGCGCGGGTCGTTGCGCACTTCCTCGGGCTTGCCGATGACGATCGGCTTGCCGTGCTCCATCACGAGGATGCGGTCGGACACGCCCATGACGAGGCTCATGTCATGCTCGATCAACAGCACCGAAATGTTGAATTCGTGGCGCAATTTGTCGATCAATTGTTGCAGTTCGATCTTCTCCTGCGGATTCAGACCAGCGGCCGGCTCGTCGAGCATCAGCAGGCGCGGCTTGGTGATCATGCAGCGCGCGATCTCGAGCCGGCGCTGGTGCCCGTAGGACAGCGTGCCCGCCTCACGGTTGGCCACCGAGGTCAGACCCATGCGTTCCAGCCAGACGGCGGCCCGTTCCAGCGCCTCGCGCTCGGCGCGGCGGTAGGCCGGCGTGGCGAACAGCCCGCGCAGCAGGCCGGACTTGACCTGCAGGTGCTGCGCCACGAGCAGGTTCTCCACCACGGTCAGCGACCTGAACAGGCGAATATTCTGAAATGTACGCACCAGCCCGCGCCGCGCCACCTGGTGGCTCGGCAGGCCGGCGATGGCCTGGCCGTCCAGCGTGACCTCGCCGGCGGTGGGCTTGTAGAAGCCGCCCACGCAGTTGAACACCGTGGTCTTGCCGGCGCCGTTCGGGCCGATGATGGCGAAGACCTCGTCGCGACGCACATCGAAATCGATGCCGTCCACGGCCAGCAGCCCGCCAAAGCGCATCTGCAGGCCGGATACTTTCAGCATTTCCGCGCTCATTGCGGCAACTCCACGTGGGGACGGCTCGCGGGCAGCAGGCCCTGCGGACGCCACATCATCATCAGCACCATCACCAGGCCGAAAATCAGCATGCGGTATTCGGCAAAATCGCGCGCCACTTCGGGCAGCACCGTCAGCAGGATGGCCGCCAGGATCACGCCCAATTGCGAGCCCATGCCGCCCAGCACCACCACGGCCAGGATCAGCGCCGATTCGATGAACGTGAACGACTCCGGATTGACCAGCCCCTGGCGCGCCGCGAAGAACGCGCCGGCCAGCCCCGCGAACGAGGCGCCCAGCGTGAACGCCGACAGCTTGATGCGCGTGGGGTTCAGGCCCAGCGATCGGCAGGCGATCTCATCGTCGCGCAGCGCCTCCCAGGCGCGGCCCATCGGCATGCGGATCAGGCGGCTCGTCACAAACAGGGTGAAGCCCACCAGCAGCAGTGCCAGCAGGTACAGGAAGATCACCATGTGCTGGCCGGTGTAGTCGAGCCCGATCATCTCGTGGAACGTGCGCGTGCCTTCCACGCTCGCGCTGCGCGCCATCTCGATGCCGAACACGGTCGGCTTCGGAATGCCCGAGACGCCGTCCGGGCCGCCGGTCAGGCTGGTCAGATTGTTCAGCAGCAGGCGGATGATTTCACCAAAGCCGAGCGTGACGATGGCCAGGTAGTCGCCGCGCAGCCGCAGCACCGGGAAACCGAGCACGAAGCCGAACAACGCCGACATGCCCGCAGCAATCGGCAGGCACTCCCAGAACGTGAACCCGAAGTACTGGTTGAGCAGCGCGTACGTATAGCCGCCCACTGCGTAGAAGCCCACGTAGCCCAGGTCGAGCAGGCCGGCGAAGCCCACCACGATGTTCAGGCCCAGGCCCAGGATCACGTAGATCAGGGCGAGCGTGGCCACGTCCACCGCGCCACGCGAGCCGAAGAACGGCCAGACCAGGCCCACCGCCAGCAGCACCCAGATCACCACGCGCTGCTGCTGCGCGCCCATCGCCGGCGCGGCCGGCAGCTTCACGGCGCTACGGGCCCGCGTTAGCAGCGGCTTGAGTAGCTGGAAGACGAAAACGGCTGCCACGGCGATCCAGACCGGCCGCCAGTGCGGCTCCAGCACCACCTTGTAGCCGTCCAGCTTCAGTTGCAGGCCCAGCACGGGAATGGTGAGGATGGCCGTCATCACAGCCGCCGTCACCGCGCCCTTCATCGTCTGCGCGACGGAATGCGATACAGATTTTTGGTACATCGCTTGTGTCATGGCGCCCTCCTCAGACCTTTTCCACATCCGGCTTGCCAAGCAGGCCGGTCGGACGGAACAGCAGCACCAGGACCAGCAGCCCAAACGCCACCACGTCCTTGTACTCGGCCGGCATATAGCCGGAGGCGAAGGTTTCGGCCAGGCCCAGCAGCACGCCGCCGAGCATCGCGCCCGGAATACTGCCGATGCCACCCAGCACGGCGGCCGTAAAGGCCTTGATGCCGGCGATAAAGCCGATGAACGGATTGAGCTTGCCGATGGTCAGCCCGATCAGCACGCCACCCACGGCGGCCAGCATCGCGCCGAGCACGAAGGTGAACGAGATCACGCGGTTCGTGTCGATGCCGAGCAGGTTGGCCATGCGCATGTCCTCCGCGCAGGCGCGGCAGGCGCGGCCCATGCGCGAATGGCCGATAAACAGCGTCAGCGCCACCATCAGCACCAGCGTCACGCCCACGATCAGCAGGCGCGAATAGGGCACGGTCACGACGAAATCGCCGCCCATCTGGAACTCGATGGCGCCCGAGATCAGCACCGGCACGGACACGTCGCGCGCGCCCTGCCCGATCTGGACGTAGTTCTGAAGAAAAATCGACATGCCGATGGCCGAGATAAGCGGTACCAGCCGCGGCCCGCCGCGCAAGGGGCGATACGCCACGCGCTCCACGGCAAAGCCATAGCAGCCGGTGACGGCCACGGCCACGATCAGCGCAGCGCCCAGCACCAGCGGCAGCGGGTAGCCGGCCTGCGCGCCGATGGCGGTCAGGGTGACGAGGCCCACGTAGGCGCCGATCATGTAGATCTCGCCGTGGGCAAAGTTGATCATGCCGATGATGCCGTAGACCATGGTGTAGCCAATGGCGATCAGCGCATAGATCGCACCCAGCGTCAGGCCGTTGACCAGCTGCTGGGTGAACTGTGGAAGGAATTCGTTCATGCGGAGGACCTTGTGGATCGGGAAGGCCGATGCGGCGTGCCGGCCGTCAGGATGTGACGACTATCCGACATCGAACCGATACCAAAACGCCCCGCTCCCTGTGCAGGAGCGAGGCGTTTCGCCAGACTGGCGCCGGACTTAGTTGGCGGCGGTCTTCGTGGCGTCCTTGTGCCACGTGTAGACAACGAACTTGAAGGACTTCAGGTCACCCTTCTCGTCGTACTCGACCTTGCCGATCGGCGTGGTGAACGCGTTCTTGTGCATGTACGCGGCCACTTTGGCCGGGTCCGTGCTCTTGGCGCCAGCGATGGCGTCGCCGATGATCTTCACGGCGGCGTAGGCGGGCATCTGGAACGGGCCGTTGGCGTCACGCTTCTTGTCGGCGAAGGCCTTCACCAGCGCAGCGTTGGCCGGGTCGGCCGAGAAATCGGCCGGCAGCGTGACCAGCATGCCTTCCGACGACGGGCCGGCGATGGCCGTCACGTCCTTGTTGCCCACGCCTTCGGGGCCCATGAACGTGGCCTTCACGCCCTGCTCGCGCGCCTGGCGCAGCAGCAGGCCCATTTCCGGGTGATAGCCGCCGAAGTAGACGAAGTCCACGCCCTGCGACTTCAGCTTCGTGATGACGGCGGAGTAGTCCGAATCCCCGGCGTTGATGCCTTCGAACACGGCCACGGGAATCTTGGCAGCTTCCAGGTCCTTCTTCACCGACGAGGCGATACCCTGGCCGTACGACTGCTTGTCGTGCAGCACGGCCACTTTCTTCGGCTTGACCTTGCCGATGATGTACTGGGCAGCGGCAGGACCCTGCTGGTCGTCACGGCCGATGGTGCGGAAGATGAACTTGCGCTTCTTGTTCTCGGTCAGCTGCGGCGCGGTGGCCGACGGCGTGACCATCACGATGCCTTCGTTTTCGTAGATATCCGATGCCGGAATCGTCGAGCCGGAGCACACGTGGCCAATCACGAAGCGAATGTTCTGGCTCACGATCTTGTTGGCCACCGCCACGGCCTGCTTGGGCTCGCAGGCGTCGTCCATCAGTACCACTTCGAGCTTGTTGCCGCCGGCACCGCCCGCGGCATTGATCTGTTCGATGGCGGTCAGGGCACCGGCCTTGACCATATCGCCGTACTGGGCGACCGAGCCGCTCATGGGGCCGGCGATGGCGATCTTGACGGTTTCGGCGTGGGCCAGGCTGGCGGCAGTGAGGCCGGCGGTGGCAATCACGGCGGCCATGGCAGTGGACGTGAGACGGGACAACGTCATCAGGAGCTCCTCGATTATGTTTGGGTCATTCCGGGCAGAGGCGGCATGACCAGCGCAATCGAACAACACCCGCGGGGAGAGCCGCCGGAGGTGGCGGAGGGAAGACCCGAAGCGGAAGACGGGCCTGCGATGAAGACGTGAAGCGATGCGGGGCCCGGCATGTGTCAGCGCCCCGGAAGCCCGTGGCGCCAAAAGTTCGGAAAGACAACGTTGATGCGTTCTCTATTGCGCAAGCGCTTCGCCTGCCCCGCCTTGCCGCGCGACGTGCCGGAAGGGTGGCCCGGCTGCCGGTGGCAAAAGCAGCCCGCATTATAGAGGGAAGTTGCAACCGGTTGGGGCGATAGTTCCCGACTTTGCCGAAAATCAGACAACAAATGTAGACAGTTGCAACCTTCCCATGGCAGGAATCGTCGCAAAAATGGCCTTTCACAACTGTTGTGCATAACTGCGACGATGACCCTCGCGCGGCGGCGCACAACGCCCCGCAGGCGGAAACACAAACGCCCCGGCAAGCCGGGGCGTTTGTGTTTGCTGCAGCGCAAGGCGGCCGGGCCGCCCTGCTTTGCGCGACGGGATCAGCGCTTGGCCATGTCCGGCACTTCGCGGGCGGCGGCGCCGTTGAACAACTGGCGCGGACGGCCGATCTTGTACTCGGGGTCCGTGATCATCTCTTCCCACTGCGAGATCCAGCCCGGCGTACGTGCCAGGGCGAAGATGCAGGTGAACAGCGAGGTCGGGATGCCCAGCGCGCGCTGCACGATACCCGAGTAGAAGTCCACGTTCGGGTACAGCTTGCGGCTCACGAAGTACTCGTCTTCCAGCGCGATCTTTTCCAGTTCCATGGCGAGCTTGAACAGCGGGTCGTTGTGCAGGCCCAGTTCGTTCAGCACTTCATGGCAGGTTTCGCGCATCAGCTTGGCGCGCGGATCGTAGTTCTTGTACACGCGGTGGCCAAAGCCCATCAGGCGCACGCCCGAGTTCTTGTCCTTGACCTGCTTGATGAACTCGTTGATGTTGTCCACGCTGCCGATCTCTTCCAGCATCTTCAGCGCAGCTTCGTTGGCGCCGCCGTGGGCCGGACCCCACAGGCAGGCCACGCCAGCGGCGATGGCGGCGAACGGGTTCGTGCCCGACGAGCCAGCCAGGCGCACGGTCGAGGTGGAGGCGTTCTGCTCGTGGTCGGCGTGCAGGATGAAGATGCGGTCCAGCGCGCGCTCGAGCACCGGGTTCACGGTGTACGGGGCGCACGGCGTGCCGAACATCATGCGCAGGAAGTTGCCCGAGTAGGACAGGTCGTTCTGCGGGTAGATGTACGGCTGGCCGATGTTGTACTTGTATGCCATGGCCACCAGGGTCGGCATCTTGGCGATCAGGCGGATGGCCGAGATCTCGCGCTGGTGCGGATCATCGATGTCCATCGCGTCGTGGTAGAACGCGCTCATGGCGCCCACGAGACCCGTCAGCACGGCCATCGGGTGGGCATCGCGGCGGAAGCCGCGCAGGAAGAATTGCAGCTGCTCGTGAACCATCGTGTGGTTCATCACGCTGTTGACGAACTCTTCCTTCTGCTTGGCGTTGGGCAGTTCGCCCTTCAGCAGCAGGTAGCAGGTTTCCAGGTGATCGCACTTGCCTGCGAGCTGTTCGATCGGATAGCCGCGGTACAGCAGTTCGCCCTTGTCACCATCGATGTAGGTGATCTTGGAGTTGCACGACGCAGTCGACATGAACCCCGGGTCATAGGTGAACTTGCCGGTCTGTCCGTACAGCTTGCGAATGTCGATCACGTCGGGGCCAACGGTACCCTTGTAGATCGGCAGCTCAACGCTGGGGGAACCATCGGAAAACGATAGCGTGGCTTTCACATCGGACGGCGTCATGTCGGTTCCTTCAAATGCTGTGAATAATAGTGTTGACCAAACTCAGACCGAACGCAGCAGGTCGAGGACCCGATGCATCGGGGGCGTGTCGAGCTCACCGTCCAGCTCCTTGCGGGCAAGCAGCAGGTCCATCAACTCGTTGTCGCTGAGCTCGAACAGCTCGCCCAGCGATGCCACGTCCTCATCGGACAGGCTCTCCTCGTAACGGTTGAAGAAACGTTCGACGATGATGTCGTTCTCCAGGAGGCCGCGGCGGGCACGCCAGCGCAAACGGGCGCGCTTATGCGGATCGGCCTGATGGGAGAAAGTGGTGGAAAGACTCATGGTCAGCCTTCTTGCGATCGGCGCGTCACCTGATATAGCTCACCAGGCTGACGCGCCGCTTACTTCAACTGCAGACTGCGATACTGCAGCCTCCCGCATGGTGGCAGAAGGCAGTTTATACCGCAGGCTTATACCGCGCGGCGAACCATCAGTTCCTTGATCTTGCCGATGGCCTTGGTCGGATTGAGACCCTTCGGGCACACGTCGACGCAGTTCATGATGCTGTGGCAGCGGAACAGGCGGTACGGGTCGTTCAGGTTGTCCAGACGCTCGCCGGTGGCCTGGTCGCGGCTGTCCGCGATGAAGCGGTAGGCTTGCAGCAGGCCGGCCGGGCCGACGAACTTGTCCGGGTTCCACCAGAACGACGGGCACGACGTGGAGCAGCTCGCGCACAGGATGCACTCGTACAGGCCGTCCAGCTCGTCACGTTCCTGCGGCGACTGCAGACGCTCCTTCTCGGGCGGCGGCTCGTCGTTGATCAGGAACGGCTTGATCGAGTTGTACTGCTTGAAGAAGTTCGTCATGTCGACGATCAGGTCGCGCACCACCGGCAGGCCGGGCAGCGGACGCAGCACGATGCGGTCCGGCAGCTCGCGCATGTTCGTCAGGCAGGCCAGGCCGTTCTTGCCGTTGATGTTCATCGCGTCCGAACCGCACACGCCTTCACGGCACGAGCGGCGGAACGAGATGGTCTCGTCGAGCTTCTTCAGCTTGACCAGCGCATCGAGCAGCATGCGCTCGTGACCGTCGAGCTCCACCTCGTAGGTCTGCATGCGGGGCGCGTCGTCCTTGTCCGGATCGTAGCGGTAGACTTCGAAAATACGCTTCATTTCTGTGGGTCCTGTTGTCTCTACGATGCGGGGCTCAGAAGGTACGGGCCTTCGGCGGAACCGATTCCACCGTCAGCGGCTCCATCTTCACCGGCTTGTAGTCGAGGCGGTTGCCTTCGCTGTAGAACAGCGTGTGCTTGAGCCAGTTGTTGTCGTCGCGGTTCGGGAAGTCGCTGTGGGCGTGGGCGCCACGCGACTCCTTGCGGGCCGCGGCCGAGATCATCGTCGCCTTGGCCACTTCCACCAGGTTCGACACTTCCAGGGCTTCCACCAGCGCGGTGTTGAAGACCTTGGACTTGTCCTTCAGGTGGATGTTGTTGGCACGCTCCGCCACTTCCAGGATGCGCTCGACGCCTTCGTCCATCAGCTTCTGCGTACGGAACACGCCGGCATGCGACTGCATGTTGCGGCGGATGTCGTTGGCCACGTCCTGCGTGTACTCGCCCGACGACGAATTCTGCAGCTTGGCCAGGCGCGCCATGGCGCGGTCCGCGGCGTCAGCCGGCAGCGGCTTGTGTTCCTTCTGCTTGTTCGCGTTGGCGATGATGTGGTTGCCGGCCGCGCGGCCGAACACCACCAGATCCAGCAGCGAGTTCGTGCCCAGGCGGTTGGCGCCGTGCACCGACACGCACGAGCATTCGCCGATCGCGTAGAAGCCGTTCACGATCTCGTTCGGGTTGCCGTTCTTCGGCACCACGACCTGACCGTGGAAGTTCGTCGGGATACCGCCCATCTGGTAGTGGATGGTCGGCACGACGGGGATCGGTTCCTTGATCGCGTCGACGTTGGCGAACTTCATGCCGATCTCGCGGATCGACGGCAGGCGCTTCATGATGGTCTCGGCACCGACGTGGGTCAGGTCGAGCAGCACGTAGTCGCCGTTCGGGCCGCAACCACGGCCTTCCTTGATTTCCTGGTCCATCGAGCGCGACACGAAGTCACGCGGCGCCAGATCCTTCAGCGTCGGGGCATAGCGCTCCATGAAGCGCTCGCCATCCTTGTTACGCAGGATGCCGCCCTCGCCACGCACGCCTTCCGTGATCAGCACGCCCGCGCCGGCCACGCCGGTCGGGTGGAACTGCCAGAACTCCATGTCTTCCAGGGGTACGCCGGCACGCGCCGCCATGCCCAGGCCATCGCCCGTGTTGATGAAGGCGTTGGTGGAAGCCGCGTAGATCCGGCCCGCGCCGCCGGTGGCGAACAGGGTGGTCTTGGCTTCGAGGATGTAGACCTCGCCGGTTTCCATTTCCAGTGCGGTCACGCCCAGCACGTCGCCGTCTTCGTCGCGGATCAGGTCCAGCGCCATCCATTCGACGAAGAAATGCGTCTTGGCGCGCACATTTCGCTGGTACAGCGTGTGCAGCAGCGCGTGGCCGGTACGGTCAGCCGCGGCGCAGGCACGCTGCACGGGCTTCTCGCCGTAGTTGGCCGTGTGGCCGCCAAACGGACGCTGGTAGATCGTGCCATCGGCGTTACGGTCGAACGGCATGCCGAAGTGCTCGAGCTCGTACACGACCTTCGGCGCTTCCCGGCACATGAACTCGATGGCGTCCTGGTCGCCCAGCCAGTCCGAGCCCTTGATGGTGTCGTAGAAGTGATAGTGCCAGTTGTCCTCGCTCATGTTGCCAAGCGAGGCACCGATGCCACCCTGCGCCGCCACGGTGTGCGAGCGGGTGGGGAAAACCTTCGACAGCACGGCCACGTTCAGGCCGGCTTCTGCGAGCTGGAGGGATGCGCGCATCCCGGCGCCGCCCGCCCCGACGATGACCACGTCAAACCGACGACGCGGCAATCCAGTCTTGACTGCGACCATTTATTACACCCTCCAGAGAATCTGAGCAGCGTAGCCCGCACAACCGACGAGCCACAGAATCGTAAGAACTTGCAGCACGAGGCGCACGGCCATCGGCTTCACATAGTCCATCCAGATGTCGCGCACACCAAACCAGGCGTGATACAGCAGCGAGAGGATGGTGAGGAACGTCAGGATCTTCATCCACTGGTTGGCGAAGAGACCTGCCCAGCCTTCGTACGACGGATTGCCGAAAGCCAGGTACACACCCGCCAGGATCACGGTGAACAGCACCATGATCACGGCGGTCACGCGCTGCGCCAGCCAGTCTTTCAGACCGTAGTGCGCACCGACGACAAGACGCTTGGGACCGATATTATTGTTTGCCACCTTGATTCTCCTCAGAACAGGCCGAACAGCTTCAGCCCGAAAATCAGGGTGAGCAGCAGGCTGACGACGAGCACCGCGATGGCCGACTTGGCGGACGTGGGCTTAGCCACGCCGACGTGTACGTCCAGCAGCAGGAAGCGGATGCCGGCGCAGAAGTGATGCAGGTAACCCCAGATCAGCGCCAGGATGACCAGTTTGACGAAGCCGTTGGACAGCAGTGCCGAGAACTTGGCGAAGCTCAGCTCGGACGTGACGCTCTGCTCAAACAGGTACAGAACGAACGGAAGGAGGAGGAACATCAATGCACCGCTGACGCGATGCAGGATGGATACCTTGCCGGCCCAGGGCAACCGATAGCGCGCGATCTGCGCAATACCGATATTCCGGAACTCCGGCCTGGCTTGTTTGACGGCTTCAGCCATGCGAGACCCCATTTGCGGTAGAAAAAAAACTGCAAAAGAACGAAAACTGCCATTGCTCCGGGTTTCACCGGATCGCTACCCGATTGCGCAGTGAGGCGACTCCGGGTACCTTGAAGGCACGGGACACACCCGCCTTCCGGTGCGCACCGGTTTGGATCCTGCGCGTGGGTAGCGCTGGATGCAAATGAATGCACTGGAGCAAATCCCGATGATTTTAGCGCCTTTGTTGCGCGCCGCACCAATAATTTTCAGCTATCGCGCACCAACCCGGCGTGCCCGACAATCGCACGCAATACTCTGCGCACCACGCCGGATCGGTCTCCTCCCCGGCGCATTCCCAGCGATTCCATTCAATGGCCGCAACGGTCGACACGGGTAATCCGCAGGCGCCGCAATAATCGCGCCCCTGGCCCGGCGAGCATCGCCGCCACGCATTAACTCAAGTCATTCTGGTAATAGTGCCGCGTGGTCACATACAGGCCGCGGCGGACTTCCACCGGCCGGTCGCCATAGGTGAACGACACCCGTTCCACCGACAGCAGCGGCGTACCCGGGGCCACGGACAACAGTTCGGCCGCCGTATTATCGGCAGATACCGCCCGGATCTTTTCCGTGGCGCGGATCATGCGCGTGCCGAACTCGGCCTCGAACAGCGCGTACATCGGGCCTTTCCACTCGTTGAGCTTCTCGGCCGTCAGTCCTTTGAAATTGGTGCCCAGCAGCCAGATCTCGTCCAGCACCGTAGCTTCATTCGAAAACGTCAGCACGCGGCGGATCTGCACGACGCTGTCGCCGGTGCGGATATCCAGCAGCCGCGCGATCTCGGCCGGCGCGCGCAGGCGCTTGCACTCCAGCACGCGGCTCGCGCCATAGTGCGGCTCGCCCTCATCGGGCACCAGCCGCAGGAAACGGAACTTGACCACGTCCTCGTAGTGCGTGGTCACGAAAGTACCCTTGCCCTGCCGGCGCGCCACCAGGTTCTCGGCGGCCAGTTCGTCGATGGCCTTGCGCACCGTGCCCTGGCTGACCTTGTAGCGCGCGGCCAGGTCCATTTCGCTCGGGATCATTTCGCCCGGTTTCCATTCGCCGGACTGCAGGCTCTGGGTAATCAGGGCCTTGATCTGCTGGTAGAGCGGGCTGAACGTGGGCGAGGGATTGGCCGGGCCGGCGGCCGGCGCATTGGCGGCGGGCGGCTGCGCCCCGGCACCGCTCTGAGGGGCGCCAGATTCCGGCGCGCCGTTGCCGGCTGCGGCGGACAGGGACGTGGGCAGGGATGACATAGCCCGGATTTCACCACAAAATCGAGAATCGCGTCCAGCACGCTATGAAATGTCTTATGTCTTATATAAGACATATAAATTGACAGTCACGGAGGCCCGCCCTACACTCGCGCAGTCCGCGCCGCCGCCCCCGGCCGCCATCCCCCGCGAGACCCGGATTCGGGCATCGCGGCACCGTTCGGGATGCGGCGCACCACATAGCAGTAGTAGACTTACGCCTTGTCGCCCTCGACGCGGCGGACGCCAGCCTGCCCCGTGGCGACACGCGACGCGCCCGCCCCGTGCGGCAGGCGCCACTGACCGGTTACCCCTCTTTTCGTTTGGAGATTTACTCATGGCTAAAGCCCCAATGCGCGTCGCAGTGACCGGCGCCGCTGGCCAGATCGGCTATTCCCTGCTGTTCCGCATCGCCAACGGCGACATGCTCGGCAAAGACCAGCCGGTCATCCTCCAACTGCTCGACCTCCCGCAAGCCCAGGCCGCCGTCAAGGGCGTGGTGATGGAACTGGAAGACTGCGCGTTCCCGCTGCTGGCCGGCGTGGTCATCACCGATGACCCCAAGGTCGCCTTCAAGGACGCCGACGTGGCCCTGCTGGTTGGCGCCCGTCCCCGCAGCAAGGGCATGGAACGCAAGGACCTGCTCGAAGCCAACGCCCAGATCTTCACGGTGCAGGGCAAGGCGCTCGACGAAGTGGCGAGCCGCAACGTCAAGGTGCTGGTGGTGGGCAACCCGGCCAACACCAACGCCTACATCGCCATGAAGTCGGCCCCGAGCCTGCCGCGCGAGAACTTCACCGCGATGCTGCGCCTGGACCACAACCGTGCGCTGTCGCAGATCGCCGCCAAGACCGGCAAGCCGGTGTCGTCGATCGAGAAGATGTTCGTGTGGGGCAACCACAGCCCGACCATGTACGCCGACTACCGCTACGCCACCGTTGACGGCAAGAGCGTCAAGGACATGATCAACGACCCGGTCTGGAACAACGACGTGTTCCTGCCGACCGTCGGCAAGCGCGGCGCCGCCATCATCGAGGCGCGCGGCCTGTCGTCGGCCGCCTCGGCTGCCAACGCCGCCATCGACCACGTGCACGACTGGGTGCTGGGCTCGAACGGCAAGGTCGTCACGATGGGCATCCCGTCGAACGGCGAATACGGCATCCCGGCCGACACCATGTTCGGCTACCCGGTGACCACCGCCAACGGCAAGTATGAAATCGTGAAGGGTCTGGAGATCGACGCCTACAGCCAGGAAAAGATCAATATCACCCTGAAGGAACTGGAAGAAGAAAAGGCCGGCGTGCAGCATCTGCTGGGCTGATCTTCCGGAGCCTCCCGCGCATGACGAACCGGGGTCCCGCATCGATGCAACAATCGGCGCGGACCCCGGTTTTTTCATGGGCGCGGGCCTTGTCTCGTCAATTACCCCCCACTCCATAAGTATTCAACGTGCATCCTTCCGAGGTCTTGTTTCAGGGCGAAGCCATCCCGGTCCAGTTGCCGGTGTGTGACCACTATGCCGGCAGCGAAAAGCTCATGCGCAAGTCGCTGGCCCTGCAGCAAGAGCTTGGGCCCGTGTTCGACATCACATTCGACTGCGAGGACGGCGCCGCCGTCGGCCTCGAGCGCGAGCACGCCACGCTGTGCGCCCAGCTGATCAACAGCCCGGAGAACGTCCACAACCGTGTGGGCGTGCGCATCCACGACCCCGCCCACCCGCACTGGCGCGAGGACATCGACATCCTGGTGGCCGCCGCCGGCGCGCGCCTGGCCTATGTGGTGGTACCGAAGGTGACCGATGTAGTGGAAGTCGCCCGGGTGACCGATCACGTCAACCATGTGGCGCGCAGTGCCGGCATTGCCCGGCACATCCCGATTCATGTGCTGATTGAGACACATGCCGCGCTCGAACAGGTCTTCGACATCGCCGCGCTGGTCCAGGTGGAGTGCCTCAGCTTCGGGCTGATGGACTTCGTCTCCGCCCACCACGGCGCCATTCCGGGCGATGCGATGCGCTCGCCGGGCCAGTTCGAATACCCGCTGATCCGCCGCGCCATGCTCGAGATCTCCGCGGCCTGCCATCGCCACGGCAAGGTGCCGTCGCACAACGTCAGCACCGACGTGCAGCATCCGCAGCGTGCCGGCGACGACGCCAGCCGCGCCCGCGCCGAGTTCGGCTACCTGCGCAAGTGGAGCATCCATCCGGGCCAGATCGCCCCGATCGTGGCCGCTTTCCGCCCCACCGATACCGAGATCGGCGCGGCCAGCGAAATCCTGCTGGCGGCCCACGAGAACAACTGGGCCCCGATCCGCCATGACGGCCAGCTGCACGACCGCGCCAGCTACCGGTATTACTGGGCGCTGCTGCAACGCGCCCACGCCACGGGCACCAGCCTGCCGGCGGCAGCGGCCGAGCTGTTCTTCGACTGAATGGCGGCCCGAGTGACGCCTCCGCGCGCGGATACTGCCCTTTTCCGACCCGAAGTGCCCCATGGCAAACCAGACATTTCCGATTGTGTAACCAATAGATGACGGGCTTCGCCCTGTCAGGCAAATCGTAGAGAATAGCGGCGGAAAGTTGCCGGGCCGCCCACGGGCACCCGGCCCCGCCCAATACTAGAGCCCCCCAGTAATCATTCAAATCCGGAAGGAATACCCATGAAAAAGATCGTGCTCGCCTCCTTGCTCGGCGCCCTCTCGCTGACCGTCGCCTCCACCGCCATGGCTCAGGAACCCGCCAAGAAGAAGCCGGCTGCGACCAAGAAGGCGCCCGCCAAGTCCAGCAAGAAGGCCACGACCGCCGCCGCAGCCCCTGTCACGCCGTCCGGCGAGAAGTGGCAGTGCGAGCTGGGCAATGTCATCTATATCAATGGCAACATGCTGCGCGACGAAGTGCTGACCGTGCACTGGCAAGGCCGTGACTACCGCCTGCCGCGCCAGTCCACCGTGACCGGCGCCGACCGCTACTTCGACCAGCAATCGGGCCTCGACCTCGTCGTGATCCCGAGCAAGGCCATGCTGTTCAACAAGAACATGGGCCAGCGCCTGGCCGACGAATGCCAGAGCGCCGACATGCTGGCCGGTGGCTCGGCCCCGACCCAGGCCGGCGCCCTGCGCGCGCCGGTGGCCACGCCGCTGCTGGTGGCCCCGGCTACCACCGAAGCCCAGCCCGCTCCCGCTGCCCAGGTCACCCCGAAGCAGTAAAGTCGTAAATTTGCGATCATTGCGGTACTTCGCGCGGCCCATCGCCGCGCGGCAGTTGAGTTTGTTGTCACGGTGCGCGTCCGGGGAGTTTCCGGCCGCGCCGCGTCAAGGCGGCGGAACCCTCTCGTGCACCGGGGTCTGAAGAAGAAGAAAGTTTAGAAAATCGCGTCCCGCGTCATCCCTCGATTGGAGTCAGGCAATGCCCCACAATCTCAATAACACTCTCAAGGAATTCAAGCTCGGCACCGGCGGCCGCGGCCAGTACTATTCCCTGCCGCAGTTGGGCAAGGCGCTGGGCGTGAAGATCGAACGGCTGCCGATCTCCATCCGGCTGGTACTGGAATCGGTGCTGCGCAACTGCGACGGCAAGAAGGTGACCGAGGAACACGTGCGGCAACTGGCCCACTGGAAGCCGCGCGCTGACCGCGTGGACGAGATTCCGTTCGTGGTGGCGCGTGTGGTGCTGCAGGACTTCACGGGCGTGCCGCTGCTGGCCGACCTGGCCGCGATGCGCAACGTGGCCGAGAAGATGGGCAAGAACCCCAAGAAGATCGAGCCGCTGGTGCCGGTGGATCTGGTGGTGGACCACTCGGTGCAAATCGACCATTTCCGCGAGAAGAAGGCACTCGACCTCAACATGCAGCTGGAATTCAAGCGCAACAACGAGCGCTACCAGTTCATGAAGTGGGGCATGCAGGCCTTCGATACCTTCGGCGTAGTGCAGCCGGGCTTCGGCATCGTCCACCAGGTGAACCTGGAATACCTGGCGCGCGGCGTGCACAAGAAGGACGGTGTCTACTATCCGGACACGCTCGTTGGCACCGACTCGCATACCACGATGATCAACGGCATCGGCGTGGTGGGCTGGGGCGTGGGTGGTATCGAAGCTGAAGCCGGCATGCTGGGCCAGCCGGTGTACTTCCTGACGCCTGACGTGGTCGGCGTGGAACTGAAAGGCCGCCTGCGCGAGGGCGTGACCGCCACCGACCTGGTGCTGACCATCACCGAAATGCTGCGCCGCGAGAAGGTCGTGGGCAAGTTCGTCGAGTTCTTCGGCGAAGGCACCGCCAGCCTGACGACCCCGGACCGCGCCACCATCGGCAACATGGCGCCCGAGTATGGCGCCACGATGGGCTTTTTCCCGGTGGACGAGAAGACCATCGACTATTTCAAGGGCACCGGCCGCACCGACGAGGAAATCGCCGCATTCGAGGGCTACTTCCGCGCCCAGGAGATGTTCGGCGTGCCGATGGCCGGCGATATCGACTACAGCACCACGCTGACGCTGGATCTGGGCACGGTGGCGCCGTCGCTGGCGGGCCCCAAGCGCCCGCAGGACCGCATCGAGATCGGCAACGTCAAGAGCACCTTCGCCTCGCTGTTCTCCAAGCCGGTGGCCGAGAACGGCTTCAACAAGGACCCCGACGACCTGAACCGCGAGTACACCAACGCCGACGGCGTGAAGGTGAAGAGCGGCGACGTGCTGATCGCCGCCATCACCTCCTGCACGAACACCTCCAACCCGAGCGTGCTGCTGGCCGCCGGCCTGCTGGCCAAGAAGGCGGTGGAAGCCGGCCTGAACGTGGCGCCGCACATCAAGACGTCGCTGGCCCCGGGCAGCCGCGTGGTCACCGAATACCTGACCGCCACGGGCCTGCTGCCGTACCTGGAGAAGCTTGGCTTCGGCGTGACGGCCTACGGCTGCACCACCTGCATCGGCAATGCGGGCGACCTGACCCCGGCGCTGAACGAGGCCATTGTCCAGAACGACATCGTCGCGGCCGCCGTGCTGTCGGGTAACCGCAACTTCGAGGCCCGCATCCACCCGAACATCCGCGCCAACTTCCTCGCCTCGCCGCCGCTGGTGGTGGCCTACGCCATCGCCGGCAACGTCACCCGCGACCTGATGACCGAACCGGTGGGCAAGGGCAAGAACGGCAAGGACATCTGGCTGGGCGATATCTGGCCGTCGTCCGAGGAAATCCACGCGCTGCTGAAGTTCGCGATGAACGCCAAGGTGTTCAAGACGAACTACGAGCAGGTCAAGAAGCCGAGCAAGCTGTGGGCCAACATCAAGGGCACCACGGGGCAGGTCTACGACTGGCCGACTTCCACCTACATCGCCGAACCGCCGTTCTTCCAGGACTTCGAGCTCGAGCCCAAGGCGGTCTCGGCCAGCGTGCGCGGCGCGCGGGCGCTGGGCGTGTTCGGCGATTCCGTGACGACCGACCACATCTCCCCGGCCGGCTCGATCAAGGACACCTCGCCGGCGGGCAAGTACCTGCTCGCGCACGGCGTGCTGAAGGCGGACTTCAACAGCTACGGCTCGCGCCGCGGCAACCATGAGGTGATGATGCGCGGCACGTTCGCCAACGTGCGGATCAAGAACCTGATGATTCCGCCCAAGGCCGACGGCTCCCGCGTGGAAGGCGGCCTGACGCTGCACCAGCCCACCGGCGAGCAGATGTCGATCTACGACGCCGCCATGAAGTACATCGCCGAGGGCACGCCCACGGTGGTGATCGGCGGCGAGGAATACGGCACGGGTTCCTCGCGCGACTGGGCGGCCAAGGGCACGCAACTGCTCGGCGTGAAGGCCGTGGTGGCGCGCAGCTTCGAGCGGATCCACCGTTCGAACCTGGTCGGCATGGGCGTGCTGCCCCTGCAGTTCAAGGGCAGCGACAGCGCGCAGTCGCTCGGCATCATCGGCAACGAGACCTTCGACGTGGAAGGCATCGAGGGTGACCTGAAGCCGCAGCAGGATGTGGTGCTGGTGATCCATCGCGCCAACGGCGACACCCAGCGCGTGCCGGTGCTGCTGCGCATCGACACCCCGATCGAGGTGGACTATTACAACCACGGCGGCATCCTGCCGTTCGTGCTGCGCCAGCTGCTGGCCGCGTAAGCGGTCCCGGCCGAGGCCAGGAAGTGACAACGGCGCACCCACGGTGCGCCGTTTTTCTTTTTCATTGGCGGGCGGCGCGCCGCCGGGCCAGCTTGCGGGTTATCCCCGATCCGGCGCGTAAGTTCCATGCAAGGCTGCACTGCCAGACTGGCCCCTACGCAATTCGGCGTTCATCCCTATAAGCGGGGCGGCCAAGGCACGCCCCCGCACCGACTGGAGACACCATGGTCAAGATCCTCATCGCTTTCATCGTCGTCGCCGGCGCCGCCCTGTATCTGCTGACGAAGGGTGGCGGCGACGTCTCCATGGGCGGCGAGCAGCACGGCGTCGAGACCCACGCCCCGGCCGCCACCGAGACCCCGGCAGCGCCCGCACAGAAATAAGACGGGAACGCCGCGGGGTGCTGTGTTTGTCAACGCAGCGAGTAGAATACCGTTTTACGTAAAACGGACGGTCTTCACATATGGCAGGTTTTCGCCCCAAGTCTTCCCCCCGACTCTCGCCCGATGCCGAGCGACTGGTGGCCGACGCGCTTGCGCTCGACGCCTCGGGCAGCCGCATGGAGGACGGGTATTGGGAGCGGCGGCTGTCGCAGCGCCTGGGCCGCCTCCTGAAGAACGGCAGCCAGACCGCCCTCGACGCCGCGCTCGAACACCTGTTCAAGCACAATGCAGATGCCTCCGACGTGCTGGCCGAGCAGGCCGAGACGCTGGCCGAGTCTGCCACGTTAGAAATCGACGGCGTGCGCCACGACGCCCTGCTGATCGCCGCCCCGATCCTGGCCCATACCCGCTACGCGATTCCGTCCGGCGCGCTCAAGCCCGAGCTGGCCCAGACGCTGGCCGTGCACCTGCAGGCCCACGTGCTGGCCACGCAGACCCAGGTAGCGCTGTCGCCGTACCTGTACAGCATCGACCAGCTCCCGCGCACCCATAGCGACACCTTCGCGCTGACCCACAAGCTCGCCTCGGCGGCGCTGGCCGGCACGGTGCCCAAGGTGGACCTGCGCGACCTGCCCGAGACCGCCCCGATCCTGGCCGATCCGCGCTACCTGCTGGCCGTGGTGGTGGCGCCGCACGAAGGCGCCCTGTTCCGCTGGCAGGAAGATGCCAAGGAGCACCACGCCGAGCGCTCCACCTGCCTGGAACAATGGCGCCAGCAGGTGCAGCCGTCCGTGGCCGTGCTGCTGCCGGGCTGCGAGTTCGAACTGCTGCTGCCCGATGCCTTCTTCCTGTCGTGCCGCGAATCGGACAAGAGCATCCGCCCGCTGACCGTGCGCGCCGCCGTGAACTACCTGTGCGGCACGCTGGACGTGCCTGCCGGCCAGCTGGCTGCCGTGGTGGCCTCGTTCGGCGAGGAAGTGGTCGAGGAATACCGCGTCGGCTTCACCATGCGCGGCGAGAAGGACGTGATCTACGGCATCGTCTGGCCCGTCTATGGCCGCGAGGCCGGCGAGGTCGATGCCGAGGAGAAAGGCAACCCGCTCGAGCAGATCTGCGAGGAACTGCGCAACGCCGGCGTGGAGGAGATCTTCCGCCACGCTGCGCTGTTCGACCCCGAGTACTGCGAAGACTGCGGTACGCCACTCTATGCGGACCGTTCGGGCGAGATCGTCCACGCCGAACTGCCCGAGGACGCGCCGACCCAGCAGCCGCTGTTCCACTGAAATGGCCTGACGAAGCAGAAAAAACCCGCGCAAGCGGGTTTTTTTATCGGCGCGACGGGGCGGAAGGCGTCGCAGGCAAAAAGTGTCGAAAACACCGCATCACCTTGCCTGCGCCCGGGAAGCCCCCCAACCCGCGCAGGCATGTACGTTTGACGGCACAATGCATGTCATTCCATCCCCGCACGACCCCGAGGAGCCTGTCGATGAAAGCAAGCCATCGTTCCGCCAACATCCGCCATGCCTTGCTGGGCGCCCTGCTCTCCGTAGCGGTATCCGCCGGGCTGCCGGTGGGCGCCGCGCACGCCGAGGACCTGCGCATCGGCCTGGCGGCCGATGTCACGTCGATGGACCCGCACTGGAACAACGCGGGCCCGAACAACGCCATCGCGCTGCATATCTTCGAGTCGCTGGTGTTCATGGACAAGAACGCACGCTACATCCCCGGGCTGGCGCTGTCGTGGAAGCCGGTGAACGCCATCACGTGGGAGATCAAGCTGCGCCCGAACGTGAAGTGGCATGACGGCGCGCCGTTCACGAGCGAGGACGTCAAGGCGTCGCTGGAGCGGCCCGACAAGCTGACCAACAGCCCCGGCTCGTTCACCAGCTACACCAAGCCGATCGCCCGCATCGACACGCCAGACCCGCTCACCGTGCGCCTGACCATGAGCGTGCCGAACTACGCCAACCTCGCCAACGACCTGAACAGCGTGCCGATCATGCCGAAGAAGGTCGCGGCCACGCTGACCCAGGCCGATTTCGACTCGGGCAAGGCGATGATCGGCACCGGGCCGTTCAAGTTCGTGCGCTTCGCGCGCGGGCAGGAAATCGTGATGGCGAAGAACCCCGACTACTGGGGGCCGAAGGTGGACTGGGACCGCGCGGTATTCCGCATCCTGACCGACAACGGCGCGCGCAGCGCGGCCCTGCTGGCCGGCGACGTGGACGTGATCGAGAGCGTGCCCTCGGCGGACGTGGCCAAACTTAAGCAAAATCCGAAGTTCAAGATCGAGCAGACGGTGTCGTGGCGCACCATCTTCTGGCAGATGGACCAGTCGCGCGACAACTCGCCGTTCGTGACCGACAAGGCCGGCAAGCCGCTCGCCAGAAACCCGTTCAAGGACGCCCGCGTGCGGGAAGCGGTCAGCCACGCGCTGAACCGGGACGCCATCGTCAGCCGCATCATGGAGGGGCTGGCGGTGCCGGCCTCGTCCATCGTCTCCCCGCAGATCTTCGGCCATCCGGGCACCAGGCCGGATGCCTACGACGTAGAGGGCGCCAAGAAGCTGCTGGCCCAGGCCGGCTACCCGGACGGCTTCGCCCTGACGCTGCACGCCACCAACAACCGCTACCTCAACGACGCCCAGGTGGCACAGGCCACCGCCAGCATGCTGACCCGCATCGGCATCCAGACCAAGGTGGAGACCCTGCCCGTGGCGGCCTACTTCACGCGCGCGCGCCAGGGCGAATTCTCGTTCCAGATGCTGGGATGGGGCTCGGCGGCAGCCGATGTGGCGCTGCGCTCGATCACCGGCACGCCAAATCCGAAGACCGGCTATGGCACCTGGAACTGGGGCAAGTACAGCAATCCGCAGCTGGACAAGCTGATCGAGACGTCACTGACCACGGTCAGCAGCGACAAGGCGCGCGAGGAGAACGCCCGCGCCGCGGCGAAGCTCGCGCTGGCGGACCACGCCATCATCCCCTCGCACAGCCAGCTGGCGATGTGGGCGATGCGCAAGGGCCTGCGCTACGAGGCCCGTACCGACGAGTGGTCGCTGGCGCAGTTCTTCCACAAGGAATGACCGTTTTCCCTCAGAAAACGCTCAGATCACCAGCCGCTCTTCCTGATTGGCATTGGCCGCGCGCAGCTTCTTGACCCAGTCCCGGGCGGGCAGGTTCGTCGCGGCTTCCACCACGTCCGCGCGCGCTTCCAGCGTCTCCCAGGACACGTCGATGGCCGGCCCGTTGAACGCCATGGCGATGATGTTGCCGTCGTGCACCTCCGGGAAGACCAGCACGCGGTTGTCGAAGGCATCGCAGATTCGCACGATGTTCTTCGGAAAGCTCTCGTGGTCGCCGAACAGGTTGATCGTCATCACGCCGGGCGTCTTCAGCACGCGGCGGCAGGCGCGGTAGAACGCCGTGGTGTCCAGCACCGGGCCCCGCGCGGTGGCGTCGTAGAGGTCCACCTGGAGAGTATCGACGGCCGCCGTGCTGGCGCTGTCCATCACGAAGTCCCAGGCGTCCTGCTCGCGCACGGTCAGGCGCGCATCGTCCTCACGCAGGCCAAACATGCTGCGGCCGGCCACGATCACGGCCGGGTTCAGCTCCACCGCCGTCACCTTGGCGTGGGCGAACTGGCGATAGCAGAACTTGGTCAGCGCGGCGGCCCCAAGGCCCAGCTGCACCACGTGGAAGTCATCGACCGAGGGCGACTGGAACAGCAGCCAGGCCATCATCTGCTGCGCGTACTCGAGCTCGATGGCGTCCGGCTTGCGCAGGCGCATCGCGCCCTGGACCCATTCCGTGCCGAAATGCAGGTAGCGCACGCCATCCATCTCGGAGAACGTCACCGGCGCAAAGCGCGGTTTCATGCGCGCTTCGTGGCGGGGGTCCTGCCGGGAGTCCTGCCGGGCGTTCAGGTTGCCGCGCGATGCATCACGGTGTTCACGGGCGGGACGGCGCGAGGCCACGGCCTCGATCGATTTGCGTTTCAGAAGGGTCATGGCAGAGAGCAAGGCGCCGAGGGCGCGGATCATGGGCGAATCACTGGCCCAGCGCCGCCTGGGCGCGCTGGAGCCATTCGCGATTGTGTTCGCGGGCATGGCGCGGCCAGTGGCGCGCGTCATGGACGATATCGGCATAGAGCGCTTTCGCGCGCTCGCGGTCGGCGGCATCGGGCTGGGCCGCCAGCCAGTCGGCAAACAGGCAGCGCGGCGCGGCATCGCTGGCGCTGGTGAGGGCCTGCTCGAACGCGGCCCGCGTGCCCGGCGCGCCGGTGGCGGCCAGTGCCTGGGCGTACAGCAGC
>NZ_CAJPVH010000060.1 GCF_905397395.1 Cupriavidus campinensis | reverse complement strand
GGCCGTGCCCAGGGCGGCGCCCAAGGTGGCGGCGCGCAGGGAGGCGGTCAGGGCGGCGGTCAGGGCGGCGGTCAGCGCCGGCCGCAGCAAAGCCCGTCGAACGGGTTTGAAGATATGGATGACGATATTCCCTTCTGAGCGTCTGTCAGCCGTCTTTGCAATAAAAAACCCCGCAATTACGCGGGGTTTTTTATTGCGCGGCGTTGGCGTGTGCCAGCCCGGGCGATTACTGTGCCGATCCCGCCGCCGCCGTGCCCGTCACCTTCGGTGCTGCCGGGGCGGGCTGGTCCACGAAGAACGCGCCGCGCAGTTGCGACGTGGCCGCGCGGGTGCCTTCGTCTACGGCGCCCATCAGGTTTTCGTATTCCGGCGCCTGGTCCCAGTCGCCCTTGGCGGCGTTGCGGTTCTCGACCTTTTCATACCATTCAAGCTTGTTGGTCGACAGGTCCACCAACTGCCCGGTCAGGGAGATATAGGCCGTCGGCGGGGTTAGCGGCAGGAAGCCGTAGTAGCTGCGGACCGTGCCCAGCGAGGCGGCGCTCACCAGCAGCAGCTTGTCCGCCTTGTACTTGCGGGCCAGCGGGCGGTAGTCGCGCAGTGCCACGCCATCGCCCGAGCCCTCCGTGAACTTGCCGAGGGACTCCGTATCGATCGGCTCCTCGATCATCACAACCTTGATCTGGCGCGATTCCAGGCCCTGGACGAATTCCTTGGGCAGCCCGCTCACCTTCGAGAAATCCTGCTTCTGCAGGCGGTCGACGATGGCCTTGGCGTTGGCCCGGTTGATGGCGTAGTCCAGGATGCCCTGTGCGCCCAGCATGACCTGGTTCGGCTCGGGCAGCTTCTCGAGGGCGACCGCGACGGTCTTCTCCTTGTTCTCGAACAGCGCGCTGGTGGCCGGAATCGGCTTCTGCACCACTGCGCAACCCGCGAGGGCGGTAACGGCCAGCAGCAGCCCGGCGAGATAACGACGACCCATGGTTTCTCCTTTTTTTATCGGATGAGGGAAAGACATGTGTCGATAACGTCCCGTATGGCCGGACTTTGAGCCCCGGGAAGTGGGGTAGACATGCCCCAGGGCTCACGCGGCGGGCGGACGGATCTTATTTCAAAAAATTTGAATAAGTGTGTGAGACTTCAGCGGCTTTAAGGCACTTATCGGCACGTATAGTTCATCCCATCGCAGCGCCACACCAAAACAACGGCGAACAGCGCGATGCAATAAAACTGAATGAAACAACCTTTACTTACCGGAGAAACCACCATGTCGAACGCCAACAACGCCAAGCTGCAAGTCCTGACGCCGCGCAACAGCCAGCTGATCATCATCGACCACCAGCCGCAGATGGCCTTCGGTGTGCAGTCGATGGACCGCCAGACCATGAAGAACAACGTGGTGGGCCTGGCCAAGGCGGCCAAGATCTTCGATGTGCCGACGACGATCACCACGGTGGAGTCCGACTCGTTCTCCGGTTACACCTACCCCGAAATCCTCGACGTGTTCCCGGGCCAGCAGACCCTGGAGCGCACCTCGATGAACTCGTGGGACGACCAGAAGGTGCGCGACGCACTGGCCGCCAACGGCCGCAAGAAGATCGTCGTGGCCGGCCTGTGGACCGAGGTCTGCAACACGACCTTCGCCCTGAGCGCGATGCTGGAAGGCGACTACGAGATCTACATGGTGGCGGATGCCTCGGGCGGCACGACCAAGGAAGCCCACGACTACGCCATGCAGCGCATGATCCAGGCCGGCGTGGTGCCGGTGACGTGGCAGCAGGTGCTGCTGGAATGGCAGCGCGACTGGAAGAACAAGGAAACGTACGACGCCGTGACCGGCCTGGCCAAGCAACACTCGGGCGCCTACGGCATGGGCATCGACTACGCCTACACCATGGTCCACAAGGCTGCCCAGCGCACCCAGACGCCGCACGCATCCATCGCCCCGGTGCACGCGCCGGTGATCGAGTACTGATATTCAAGGTAGGTGGCGCGGCATCATCAGCCGGGCCACCCTGAATGGGCACAGGGCGAAAGGCGGTAGCCGCTATGACACGCAATCACAAACTTGGTCGTAAGCTGGAAATGGCTGCCGTTGCCTTCGCGACGGGGTTCTCATCTCACGGTCACACCTCTTCGTCCCTCGGCATGCTGGCTGGAACGCTGGCGGTTTGCGCCCTGGTCGCACGCAGCGCGTTCAACAGGCGCTCACCGGGGGCGGGTTTCATGTTGCTCCCCCCCGGTATGACGAAACATCTTCATTAATGCGCCGGTGCCCAGCCGGTGCACGCCCCGGTCATCGAGCGCTGATCGTCGGCCCCAGCCCGGGCGCCCCGAACCGCCAGGACAGCCGCTGCGCGGCCTGGCGGACCAGCGCGGCGGTATCGCTGTCCGTGGCGCTGTCGAAGCTGCCGCTGCTGCCCATCACGGCGATGACGATGGCCAGCGCCCCGGTATGGTCGAACACCGGCGCGGCCAGCGTGTCGATGCCGGGCACCGGCTTGCTGACGGCGTTGTCGATCCCTGTCGCTTTCACCGCTTTCAGCCGGTTGGCATAGCCCGGCGGCGTCCCGTCCGGGGTGCCGGCCATGCGGATGGCGTCCTGGGCCAGCGCGCCGGCCAGTACATCCGGCGGCAGATGGGCGGCGACGGTCCGCCCGATGGCCGTATTGACCATCGACAACACCGTGCCAACGCGCAGGCTCACATGCTGGGGCCGCGCCGCTTCCTCCAACCGGATCACCGTGGGCCCCAGCGGCCCAAGCACCGCCATGGCCACGGACAAGCCCGTGGCATGGGCCAGGGCGATGATCTCGGGCTCGGCCTCCCGCGTGGGCGACAGCCGTTGCAGCGCCACCAGCCCCAGGTCCAGGCTCAATGCCCCGGCCACGAAATCCCCCGATGCATTGCGCGACAGCAGCCCGATCTTCTGCAGGCTGACCAGATGCGGAAACGCCTTGGCCGGCGCCATGCCGGCCGCGCGCGCCAGTTCGCCCAGCGGCAGGGGCCGTCCGGCCGCGACCAGCGCCATCAGCAGCTGCCCCGTGTTGTCGAGCGACTGGATGCCGCGCTGCGGCTTGGCGCCGCCGGTTAGCGTGTCGTCGCTCATGCGGGAGCCTTGTCGATGGTGGCGGCGAAGGCGGCGGCGATGGTGGTGCCGATGTCCCGCGCGGCGTCGCGCAGGGCGGTGGCTACCGGGCCGCTCCAGTCCACGTCGATGCCGCCTGTGGAGCCAATCACCGTCAGCACCAGCCGCAGCGCGCCTTCGCCATCCTGCAACGGCACCGCGAGGCTGCTCACGGCGGGGCTGGGCGAGTCGATGCTGCGCTCCATGCCGCGCGCGCGGATGTCGTCGAGCTGGCGCAGGAAGGCGGGCAGGTCGGCCCCCTGCGGATGCTGTCGCGCCCAGATGGCCTGCCAGTCCCCTGGCGGCTGGAATGCGCAATAGGTGCGGCCGGTGGCCGTGGCGGCCAGCGCCATGACTGTGCCCACGTGCAGGTTCACATGCAGCGGCGTGCCGGCGTGGGCGTAGTGGACGATGGTCGGCCCCTGCGGCGTGGGCAGGCTGATCGCCACGCTGAAGCCGATGCGCGCGGCCAGCGCCTGCACGCGCGGCACGGCGGCGCGATAGGCGGGATCGTGATCGAGGTGGAGCATGCCGAGCCGCAGCGCCAGCGGGCCGGGCTCGTAGTAACCGTCGATATGGTCGCGCTTGATCAGCCCGAGCCGCGTCAGGCTGACCAGATAGGTATGCGCCTGCGCCGGCGCCAGTTGCGCGGCGGCAGCAAGGTCGGCCAGCGACATCGGCCGGCGCGCGTCGGCCAGCGCCCGCAGCACGCGGCCGCCCACCTCCACGCTCTGGATGCCGCGCTGCGCGCGCTCGGTGCTCTCAGTGCTGTCGGTGCTCTCAGTGCTGTCGCTGGGTTCGGCCATGCCGATGTCTGCCCTGATCCGTGCTGGGGAAGCCCAGATAGTAATGGAATCAGGCATGGAAGCCATGTGCGGACCGTGCCGCCCGGCGTACTATGCCTGCTTCATTGACAACCAGAGGTTGGCAACGCATGGACAAGGCCAGGGTGTTGACGCTGTTCCTGGGCGTGGTGCGCGCCAAGAGCTTCGCGCGGGCGGCCGTGGAGGCCGAGGTCACGCCGCAGGCGGTCAGCAAGGCGGTGCGCACGCTGGAGGAATACCTCGGGGTGCGGCTGTTCCATCGCACCACGCGCAAGCTGAGCCTGACCACCGAGGGCGCCCGGCTGTTCGAGCTGGCCGAGCCCGGCATGCGCCAGCTTGACGAGGCCCTCGAGCAGGTGCGCAGCAGCCGCAGCGAGGACGACGGCATGGTCCGCGTGACCGCCCCGCACTCGGTGGGCGCCCGCGTGCTGGTGCCGCTGATCCGGGCGTTCCGGGAGGAATATCCCGGCATCACCTTCGATGTGGTGCTCACCGACCTGTTCACCGATCTGGTCGAGGCGAAGATCGACATCGGCTTCCGCGCCGGCACCAGCCCCGGCCAGAACCTCGTCGCCCGCAAGCTGTGCGACCTGCCGCTGCTGATCTGCGCCGCCCCCGAATACCTGGCCCGCCACGGCACGCCGGACTCGCTCGACGCCCTGCGCCGCCACGCCTGCACCGGCTTCCGCCGCCCGGTCACGGGCCGGCTGCTGCCGTGGGAGCTGATGGTCGATGGCGACCTGGTCTACCTGGAGGTGCCGGCCGTGGCCACCTTCAGCGACGTGGAGACCGAGATCGAGGCGGTGCGCGCCGGCATCGGCATTGGCCAGCTACAGGCCTACATGGTGCAGGACGATCTGGCCGCCGGGCGGTTGGTGTCGATCCTCCCGGCCTACCGCAGCAGCAGCGTCGGCCTCTATATGTATTACCCGCACCGCACCCACGTGCCCGCGCGCGTGCGCCGTTTTATCGACTTCGTGATGGCGGCCAGCCCGGAGACCCTGCCGGCGCTGGCCGGGGGCGAGGGTAAAGGCGGGTAAGGCCGGGTAGGGGGTTTCCCGCACGCCCCACGGCAGCATGCGGCCTGGCGGGGTGTTTAGCGAATGACAATTCGATTTGCCATTGACTAAGATCGACGGGATTCCTAAGCTTGGCCTATCCCCCGCATCGAGACCGACATGGCAAAAGCATTCGCATCCCAGGCCGACCTGGAAGCCAAGCAGATCACCTTCACCCAGTTGTCCGAGAACGCCTACGCCTACACGGCCGAGGGCGACCCCAATTCGGGCGTGATCATCGGCGACGATGGCGTGCTGATCGTGGACACCACCGCCACCCCGGCGATGGCGCAGGACCTGATCGCCCGCATCCGCCAGATCACCGACAAGCCGATCAAGTACGTGGTGCTCTCCCACTATCACGCGGTGCGCGTGCTGGGCGCGTCCGCGTACTTCGCCGAAGGGGCGCAGCAGGTCATCGCCAGCCGGGGCACCTACGAGATGATCGTGGAGCGCGGCGAGGCCGACATGAAGTCCGAGATCGAGCGCTTTCCGCGCCTGTTCGCCGGCGTGGAGACGGTGCCGGGCCTGACCTGGCCGACGCTGGTCTTCGACAAGGAAATCACCCTGTTCCTCGGCAAGCTGGAGGTGCGCATCGCCCATCTGGGCGCCGGCCACACCAAGGGCGACACCGTGGTCTGGCTGCCGCAGCAGAAGGTGCTGTTCTCGGGCGATCTGGTCGAGTACGACGCCGCCTGCTACTGCGGCGACGCCCAGCTTGCCCAATGGCCGGCTACGCTGGACGCGCTGGCCGCGTTGCAGCCGCAGAAGCTGGTGCCGGGCCGCGGCCCCGCGCTGACCACGCCTGCCGACGTGGCCAAGGGCATCGCCTACACCAAGGACTTCGTCACCACGCTGCTCCAGGCCGGCCGGGAAGCCGTGGCGGAGCGCATGGACCTGAAGGCCGCCATGGCGCATACGCGCAAGGCCATGGACCCGAAGTTCGGCCAGGTGTTCATCTACGAGCACTGCCTGCCGTTCGATGTCTCGCGCGCGTTCGACGAGGCCGCCGGCATCACCCATCCGCGCATCTGGACCGCCCAGCGCGACCAGGAGATGTGGGCCGCGCTGCAGGACTGAGCCATGGCCACGGATGCCATCGATACCGCCATCGATACCGCCATCGAGCCGGATTACCAGCGCCAGCAGTACGCCTACACGCCGTGCGCGGAGCAGCGCCCGGGCCATGCCGCCGGCGCGCCGCACCCTGTGGTGGTGGTCGGGGCCGGCCCGGTCGGGCTGGCCACCGCCATCGACCTTGCCCGGCATGGCGTGCCGGTGGTGCTGATCGACGATGACTGCACGCTCTCTACCGGCTCGCGCGCCATCTGCTTCGCCAAGCGCACGCTGGATATCTTCGACCGCCTCGGCTGCGCCGGCCGCATGGTCGAGAAGGGCGTGCGCTGGCACCTCGGCAAGGTCTTCCTGCGCGACAGCCTGGTCTACGCCTTCGACCTCCTGCCCGAGTCCGGCCACCAGCGCCCGGCCTTCATCAACCTCCAGCAGTATTACGTCGAGGGCTATCTGCTCGATCTGGCGCGCGCGCTGCCTAACATCGACATCCGCTGGAAAAGCCGCGCGGTGAACCTGGAGTCGCGCGATGACCATGTGGCGCTGACCGTGGAGACGCCCGATGGCTGCTACACGCTGTGCGGCCGCTACGTAGTGGCTGCCGACGGCTCGCGCAGCGGCCTGCGCAAGCTGATGGGGCTGGAGAGCCACGGCCATACCTTCCGGGACCGCTTCCTGATTGCCGATGTGAAGATGGAGGCCGCGTTCCCGCCCGAGCGCTGGTTCTGGTTCGATCCGCCCTTCCACCCGAACCAGTCGGTGCTGCTGCACCGGCAGCCGGACAACGTCTGGCGCATCGACTTCCAGCTCGGCTGGGATGCCGATCCGGTGCTGGAGAAAACACCCGAACGGGTGATCCCGCGCGTGCGGGCGCTGCTCGGCCCGGAGGCGAAGTTCGAGCTGGAGTGGGTCAGCGTCTACACCTTCTCCTGCGTGCGCATGGACCGCTTCCGCCATGGCCGCGTGCTGTTCGCGGGCGATGCGGCGCATGGCGTCTCGCCGTTCGGCGCGCGCGGCGCCAACAGCGGCGTGCAGGATGCCGAGAACCTCGCCTGGAAGCTCGCCTATGTGCTGGCGGGCCGCGCGCCGGACAGCCTGCTGGACACCTACGCCAGCGAGCGCGAGTTTGCCGCCGACGAGAATATCCGCCATTCCACGCGTTCCACCGATTTCATCACCCCCAAGAGCGCCGTCAGCCGCACCTTCCGCGACGCCGTGCTCACGCTGGCGCGGGACCACGGGTTTGCGCGGCAACTGGTAAACAGCGGGCGGCTCTCGGTGCCGGCCGTGCTCCACGAATCGCCGCTCAATACGGCCGATGGCGATGGCGAGACGTTTGCCGGGACGATGGTGCCGGGCGCGGCGTGTGCCGATGCGCCGGTATGTGGCATGGCTGGCGTGACGGGTGAGCCGTGGCTGCTGCCCCGGCTGGGCGACCAGTTCGTGGCGCTGATTTTCGGCGCGCCGGCCGGGCTCGATGCGGCGACCCGCAGCGCGCTGCAAGCCTTGCAGCAGGGTGCGGTGCCGCTGCGGCTGGTCTTCGTGACCGACGCGGCCATCGCCGCCTCCGCCGATCCGTGGCCCGGCGCCACCGTGGTCCGTGATGTGGAAGGGCTGGCCGCCCGCCGCTACGACGCCCGTGCGGGCACCTGCTACCTGATCCGCCCGGACCAGCACGTCTGCGCACGCTGGCGGACGGTGGATGCGGCGCGCATCGGTGCCGCGCTGGACCGCGCCATCGGTCAGGCAGGGCAGGGCCGGCCAGCGGTCGCCCCGGCTCCGAAACCAATGGCGATGGCGTGACCGCCCGCACCGCGCCCCTGCCAGGAGACCCGCCGATGCCCCTCAACACCGCGCCGAACCTCACGCGCCCCGACGACTTCTACGAGGCGCTGATCGACATGCACCGCGACCTCGACGACGCCGCCAGCCAGGCCGCCAACGCCCGGCTGATCCTGCTACTGGCCAACCATATCGGCGATCACCAGACGCTGCTCGAAGCCCTCGCGCTGGCCCGCGAGGCGCCGTAGGGCACCCCCGGTCGCCCTTGGGGCCAGCCGGACGCGTTACGCGTTACCATGGCAGCACCGACCACAGGGAAGGAGTTCGTCATGCCGAGCCGTTGCCTTGCCGCAGTGAAGTGCCATGCCGTCGTTCTCCTCGCATTGGGTGCCTGCCTCCCGGCCTATGCCCAGACTCAGCCCCAACCCCAGCCCGGTGGCGCGGCCGCCATCGACAACGTCATTGGCGATGCCGTGAAGGAGGGCGAATCGCCGTACCGCCCCACGCCGCGCCCGCCCGGCGCCGCCGCGCCCACCCAGCAAACCATCGACGACGCGGAATGCCAGCAGTTGATGAGGCAGATGAACGAGACGCCCAAGCGCAGCTACAAGCCCGGCGCGCCGATGGAGAACAGCCAGGGCAGTGACGTGATGTCAGTCGAGCGCGACCGCACCCGCCGGCAGTTGCAGAAGACGTTCAAGGAGAAGTGCGGGACGTAGGATTGCTGCGTCGCAGTATCTTCAGGCCGTCCCCAAGCTGTGCCCCCAACGCCCCGATCCGGGGCGTTTTTGTTTCCCCAGTCCTGCCTTTCGCCCCATCCCCGGGAATAACACATTTGTTTCATGGTAATCCATGATGGAACACTTGTTGCTCAATGCCTAGCATTGCAACACCTGACGCATCCATCCAAACCAGGAGTGTTTCCCATGCCCAAGTCGATTTTCGTCCGCCCGGTGCTCAGCCTGATCGCTACCGCCGCCGCCCTGGCCACGACAGCCGCACCGGCCTTCGCCGCCGACGTGGCCGCCAGCCCGACGCTCACCAAGATCAAGTCGTCCGGCACGATCTCGATCGGACACCGCACCTCGTCGATCCCGTTTTCCTACTACGACGGCAACCAGAAGGTGATTGGCTTCTCGCAGGACATCTGTGACCGCGTGATCGACAGCGTGAAGAAGGAAGTGGGCGCGGCCAGCCTGCAGGTGCGCATGGTGCCGGTAACCTCGCAGAACCGGATCTCGCTGGTGCAGAACGGCACGGTGGACCTGGAGTGCGGCGTCACCACCAACCTGAAGTCGCGCCAGCAGCAGGTGGCGTTCTCGACCACGTTCTTCGTGGCCGGCACGCGGCTGCTGGTGAAGAAGGGCAGCCCGATCCACGACTTTGGCGATTTGTCGGGCAAGGCCGTGGTGACCAACGCGGGTACCACCTCGGAACGCATCCTGCGCAAGCTCAACGACGAGAAGCAGGCCAATATCACGATCCAGAGCGCCAAGGACTACGGCGAGTCCTTCCTGATCCTGCAGTCGGGCCGGGTGGCCGCGTTCATGATGGATGACGTGCTGCTGTCCGGCGCCCGCACGCTGGCGCCCAACCCCGGCGACTGGAACGTGGTCGGCACGCCGCAGTCGTTCGAGGCCTACGCGTTCATGCTGCGCAAGGACGATCCCGGCTTCAAGCAGGTGGTGGACGGCGCCATCAGCGGCCTGATCAAGAGCGGCGAGATCCACACGCTGTACGCCAAGTGGTTTGCCAAGCCGGTGCCGCCCAAGAACATCAGCTTCGACCTGCCGCTCAGCGAGCCGATGAAGAAGGCCTACGCCAGCCCCAACGACGAGGCATTCGAATAAGTCCGAAAGACGGCAGGGCTAGCCGCGCTGGGCCGGCAGGTAGGCGCCGGTGCGGTGGAGCTGGCCCTCGGTCTGCTCCAGCGCGCGGATCGCGCCCTTGCCCTTGCGGGCCAGCAGCTGCTCCACCAGCGCCTCGACCATCGCCACGCCGGCCGTGATCGACGGGAAGAAAGACGGGCTGTCGATGGCGAACAGCAGCGTGCAGTCCGCCTCCAGCGCGATGGGCGCCACCGTGCTGTCCGTCAGCGCCACGACCTTGCAGCCGGCCTCCCGTGCGGCCGAGGCCACGCGCAGGCTCTCCTGCGAGTACGGCGCGAACGCGGTGACCAGCACCACGTCCTTGGCGGTCAGCGCGCGCAGTTCCATCTCCAGCGTGCCGGCATCGCCGCGCACCAGGTGCACCGAACTGCGGAACAGCCGGTAGATATAGTGGAACGTGAACGCGATCGGGAAGCACGAGCGGAAGCCGGCCACGTAGACGTTGGGCGCCGCCGCGAGCAGGTCGGCGGCCTGCGGCAGCGTTTCGGCGTTGTTGGCCAGCAGCGCGTCCAGGTTGTGATGCTGGACTTCGATCATCTCGGCCAGCATCTGGTTCGAGCCGGATTCCTTCACCACCTTGCGCGCCCGCTTGGCGTAGGGCTGCGCGCCCTGGTCGCGCATCGCCTCCATGAACAGCTCGCGCAGGCCCTGCCAGCCTTCGAACCCGAGCGACTGCGACAGCCGCACAAGTGTCGCGGGCTGCACTCCGGCATTGGCGGCCACCTTGCGCATCGAATGCAGCGCGATGTCATGCGGATGGTCGAGCAGGTAGCGCGCGCCGCTCTGGAACTGCGCGCTCAGCGTCGGGAAATCGGCGCGGAGCTGGGTCAGCAGGGCATCGAGCGAAGAGGGCGAGGCAGGGGTGGTGTCAGGGGACATGGGCGAGGGCGGAGCGCGGAATGCAACGATTGTTGCACAGGTCGGCGCCCCGTCCTCACGTCGATTAACGGATCGAACGTTTCTTTTGCGTCGATCAATGAAACACATGTTGCAAAGAGGGCGCGCTTGTTCCTATACTCGCACCTGACTTCGGCGCCCCGCACAGGACAGCTTCTCCCATCATGACGCACGTATTCCATCGCAATCCCAAGCAAACCATGCCCGTGGCCGTTGGCGGCCAGGGGGTCGAGCTGATCGACAGCACCGGCAAGCGCTACCTGGATGCCTCGGGCGGCGCGGCGGTGTCCTGCCTTGGCCACGGCCACCCGCGCGTGGTGGCGGCCATCAAGGCGCAGGTCGATACGCTCGCCTACGCCCATACCTCGTTCTTCACCACCGAGGTCTCCGAGACGCTGGCCCGCACGCTGGCCGAGGCCGCGCCCGGTGACCTGGACCACGTCTACTTCGTCTCGGGCGGCTCGGAGGCCGTGGAAGCCGCGCTGAAGCTCGCGCGCCAGTATTTCGTCGAGACCGGCCAGCCGCAGCGCCGCCACTTCATCGCGCGCCGCCAGAGCTACCACGGCAACACGCTCGGCGCGCTGGCGATTGGCGGCAACGCGTGGCGGCGCGAGCCGTTCCTGCCGCTGCTGGTGCCCGCGCACCATGTGTCGCCGTGCTATGCGTACCGCGACCAGGCCGCCGGCGAGACGGACGCCCAGTACGCGCAACGGCTGGCGGACGAACTCGAAGCCAAGATCCTTGAACTGGGGCCGGAGAGCGTGGCCGCCTTCGTCGCCGAAACCGTGGTCGGCGCCACGGCTGGCGCGGTGCCGCCGGTGGGCGACTACCTGAAGCGCATTCGCGCCGTGTGCGACAAGTACGGCGTGCTGCTGATCCTCGACGAGGTGATGTCGGGCATGGGCCGCACCGGCCATCTCTTTGCCTGCGCGGAAGACGGCGTGGTGCCGGACATCGTCACCATCGCCAAGGGCCTCGGCGCCGGCTACCAGCCGATTGGCGCGATGATGTCCACGCGCCGGATCTACGAGGCCATCGTCGGCGGCAGCGGCTTCTTCCAGCACGGCCACACCTATATCGGCCATGCCACGGCCTGCGCGGCGGCGCTCGCCGTGCAGCAGACCATCGCCGCAGACAATCTGCTCGATAACGTGCTGGCGCGTGGCGAGCAGTTGCGCGCGCGGCTGCGCGAGGCGCTGGGCGACCATCCGAACCTGGGCGATGTGCGCGGGCGCGGGCTGTTCGTCGGCGTGGAGTTCGTGGCCGACCGCGCCACCCAGGCCACGCTCGACCCGGCCCGCAAGACCCACGCGCTGCTCAAGCGCACGTGCATGGAGCACGGCGTGCTGGTCTATCCGATGGGCGGCACCGTCGATGGCGTGCACGGCGATCATGTGCTGTTTGCGCCGCCTTTCATCTGCACGGCGGCGGACATCGACAATATCGTGGACCGTTTCGCACAGGCCGTGCGCGTGGTCCTGCCCGCTTGAGATTGAGATACCCCATGACTGAAGACACCCTGCGTCGTCCCTTCGCGCTGGCCGTGGCGCCCAACGGCGCCCGCAAGACCCACGCGGATCACGCGCGGCTGCCGATGACCCCGGACGAACTGGCCCAATGCGCCCGTGAATGCGTGGACGCCGGCGCCGCCATGATCCACCTGCACGTGCGCCGCGCCGATGGCACGCACAGCCTGGAGGTGGCCGACTACGCGCCAGCCATCGCGGCGGTGCGGCAGGCCGTGGGCGACGCGCTGGTCCTGCAACTGACCACCGAGGCCGTGGGCATCTACCAGCCGGCCCAGCAGATCGCCACTGTCCGGGCGCTGCGTCCCGAGGCGGCGTCCGTGGCCGTGCGCGAACTGGTGCCGGACCCCGCCGCGCTGCCCGCTGCCGCCGAGTTCTTCGGCTGGATGCACCGCGAGCATGTGGTGGCGCAATACATCCTCTACGATGCCGCCGACGTGCACCGCTACGCCGCGCTGCGCGAAAGCGGGGCGATCCCGGCCGGGCGCCACTGGGTGCTGTTCGTGCTGGGCCGCTATTCGGCGGGACAGAAGTCCGCGCCGGCGGACCTGCTGCCGTTCCTTGCCGCCTGGCGCGAGACCGGGCTGGAAGGCACCGGCGTGGAATGGGCCGTCTGCGCGTTTGGCAGGCAGGAAGCCGACTGTGCCGCCGCTGCCGTGATGCTCGGCGGCCACGCGCGCATCGGCTTCGAGAACAACATGGCCCTGCCGGACGGCGCCACGGCGCCGGACAACGCCGCGCTGCTGCGCGCCGTGGCGGCGCCGCTGGGCGGGCTGGGCTACGCGGCGATGACGGCGGCGCAACTGCGCGAGCGGTTCGACGCCTGACGGCTGCCTCCCCTCTCCCGCCCCTCTCCCGCCCGCTCTCCCGCCCGCTCTCCCGCCCGCGGGAAGGGGGGAGCGCACATCGGCCGTTTCCGCTACGCTGGCGGCTTCATCGTCCCTCACCCCCGGAGCACCGATGTCCCAGCCGCCTGTTTCCCCTGCCACCGCGCCGCTGGCGCGAGACACCGTGCGCAGCCTGCGCGCGTCGCGCATCCGCGAGGTGGCCAACGCGGGCATCGGCCTGCCCGATGTACTGCCGTTCTGGTTCGGCGAGTCGGACCAGGTCACGCCGGCATTCATCCGGGATGCCGCCAGCCAGGCGCTGGCGTCCGGCGCCACGTTCTACACCCACAACCTCGGCATTCCGCCGCTGCGCGCCGCGCTGGCCGGCTACGTGAGCCGCCTGCACGGCGACACGCCGGTCGGCAACGTGGCCGTGACCAGCGCCGGCGTCAACGCGCTGATGCTGGCCGCCCAGCTCGTCACCGGCCCCGGCGACCGCGTGGTGGCCGTGACGCCGCTCTGGCCCAACCTCGTCGAGATCCCGCGCATCCTCGGCGCCACGGTGGAGACGGTGACGCTGGACTACGGCCCCCACGGCTGGGCGCTCGACGTGGACAAGCTGCTCGCCGCGCTGACGCCGGGCACGCGCGCGGTGATGATCAATTCGCCGAACAATCCTACCGGCTGGGTCATGCCGCGCGCCGCCCAGCAGGCCGTGTTCGACCACTGCCAGCGGCACGGCATCTGGATCATCGCCGACGAAGTCTACGAGCGGCTCTACTACGGCCCGGAAGGGAGCATCGCGCCGTCCTTCCTCGACATCGCCCCGCGTGACGCCCGCGTGATCGCCGTCAATTCGTTCTCCAAGGCGTGGCTGATGACCGGCTGGCGGCTCGGCTGGATGGTGCTGCCGGCGGCGCTGATGGACGACCTCGGCAAGCTGGTGGAATACAACACCTCCTGCGCGCCGTCGTTCGTGCAGGAGGCCGGCGTGGCGGCGGTGACTGAAGGCGAGGCCTTCACGCAGGATCTGGTGCTGCGCCTGCGCGGCGCGCGCGATCATCTGGTGGGCGCGCTGTCGGCCCTGCCGGGCGTGGACGCCCACGCGCCCGAAGGCGCGATGTACGTGTTCTTCAAGCTGGCCGGCGCCACAGACAGCCTCGCGCTGTGCAAGCAACTGGTGCGCGAAGCCCACCTCGGCCTGGCCCCGGGTAGCGCCTTCGGCGACGAGGGCGAAGGCTTCGTGCGCTGGTGCTATGCGTGCGACGTGGAACGGCTGGATGAGGGCGTGCGGCGGCTGTCCGCCTTCCTCAAGACAGGCGCCTGACTTACTCCCATCCCCCGCCCAGCGCCTGCATCAGTGCCGCCGAGTCCGCCAGCCGGGTAGCGGTGGCCTGAGAGAGGTCGAGGGCGGCCTGGCGGGACTGGCGTTCGGCGTCCAGCAGGGTGAACTGGCTGACGCCGCCGAGCCGGTACTGCTCGGTCACGATGGCCAGTGTGCCGCGCGTCTGGCGGGCGTTGTCCTCGCGGGCCTGGAGGGTGGCGGCGTCGGCGTCGAGCGCGCGCAGCGTATCGGCCACGTTCTGCAAGCCTTGCAGCACCGCCTGCTGGTAGGCGCCGAGCGACTGCTCGTAGGCCGCCTCCTTGGCCCGCTTGCGGGCGCGCAGCTCGCCACCATGGAACACGGGCTGGACCACGCCGGCCGCCAGGCTCCACACATTCATGCTGCTGAACAGGTCGCGCGCGCGCATCTCCTGCGTGCCGCCGCTGGCCGTCAGCGTGATCTGCGGATAGAGGTTGGCCGTGGCCACGCCGATATCGGCCGATGCCTGATGCAGCAGCGCCTCCGCGGCGCGGATGTCGGGGCGGCGGCGGGCCAGTTCGGCGGGCAGGCTGACGGGCAGGGCCTCGGGCAGGGTCAGGTCTTCGAGGCCGAATTCCGGTAGCTGCGCGCTGGCCGGGGTCTGGCCGATGTAGACGGCCAACTGGTGGCGCGTGACATCGATCTGCTGGGAGAGGCCCGGAATCAGCGCCTGCGTCTGCGCCAGTTCGGCCTGCTGGCGCTGCACGTCCACGCGCGCCACGCCGCCCAGCTTGAGGCGCTCGGTCATGATGCCGAGCTGGCGGCGCTGCGCCTCGGCCATCGCCACGGTATCGGCCAGCTGGGCGCGCAGCCCGGCTTCGCGGATGGCCGCCGTCACCACATTGGCGGCCAGCGAGAGCCGCGCGGCCTCAAGTTCGTAGCGCTGGTAATCGACAGCCGCCTGCAAGCCTTCCAGTTCGCGCCGCTGCCCGCCGAAGAGGTCCAGCGCGTAGGAGACCTGCACGGTGGCGTTGTAGAGCGTGAACGGGCCGGGGCTGGGGAACTGGGTGATGCCGACCGAGGTCAGGTCCACCTGCTGGCGCGTGGCGTTGAGCGAGGCATCGACGGTGGGAAACCGCGTGGCGCCGGTGCGCGCGTTGAGGTTCTCCTGGGCCTCCCGCAGCCGGGCGCTGGCCTGCGTGAGCGTGGGGCTGGCTGCCAGCGCGGCGCGCACGGTGGCGTCCAGCTTGTCGCTGCCGAACAGGGTCCACCATTGCTGGGGCGGGTCGCCGGGCACGAAGGACTGCGACTTGCCCAGCGCCGGCACGGTCGCCACCGGCTGCGGCCCCGGGGTGTAGCGCGCGTCGGGCACGGCAGCGGGGGACTGGAAATCGGGGCCGACCGCGCAGCCGGCCAGCGAGAGCAACAGGGCAAGCGAGACGAGCCGCATGGCATCCCCCTCAGTCGAGCGTGCGCTTGTAGAAGCGCACCGCGATGGTCATGACGACGGCCGTGAACAGCGCCATCGGCCAGACGTTCGGCCATAACTCCACCCAGCCGCTGCCCTTGAGCAGGATGCTGCGGATCACCCGGTTGAAGTAGGTCATCGGCAGCACGTTGCCAATCCACTGCGCCCACGTGGGCATGCCGGCGAACGGGAACATGAAGCCGGACAGCAGGATGTTGGGCAGGAAGTAGAAGAACGTGAGCTGCACCGCCTGCAGCTGGTTCTTGGCCAGCGAGGACAGCGTGATGCCCACCGTCAGGTTGGCCGCGATGAACAGCAGCGCCGCCAGGTACACGCCCACTACGGAGCCGAGGAAGGGCACCTGGAACACGTAGCGCGCCGCCAGCAGGATGATGGTGGACTGGATCAGGCCGATGAAGATGTACGGCACGATCTTGCCGGAGATGACCTCCAGCGGCTGCACCGGCGTGGCGAGCAGGTTCTCCATCGTGCCGCGCTCGCGTTCGCGGGTCATCGCCAGGCCGGTCATCATCACCATCGTCATGGTCAGGATCACGCCCATCAGGCCGGGGACGATGTTGTACTGGGTGATGCCCTCGGGGTTGTAGAGGCGCTGCACGTTGACGTCGAAGGCGGGTTTGCCGCCGGCCAGCGGGGCCAGCGCGCCCTTGAGGTCGATGCGCGCCACGCTGACCGGCAGCTGCGCCAGCGCGCCGATGGCGGGGCCGGTGGCCGAGGGGTCTGTGGCGTCGGCCTCGACCAGGATCACCGGGCGCTCGCCGCGCAGCAGCTTGCGCGAGAAATCGGTGGGGATGCTGACCACGAACTGCACGTCGCCGCGCAGCAGGGCCTCGCGCCCGGCGGCCTCGTCCGGCAGGGTACGCACCACGCGGAAATAGGTGGTGTTCTCCAGCGCGTGGACGAAGGTGCGCGAGAAATCACTATGCTCGGCGACGATCACGGCGGTCGGCATATGGCGCGGGTCGCTGTTGATGGCGAAGCCGAACAGCAGCAGCTGCATGATCGGCAGGCCGACGATCATGCCGAAGGTGATGCGGTCGCGCCGCAGCTGGAGGAACTCCTTCAGCACGATGCTCCACCAGCGCTGGACGGAGAAGCGGGCGTTGGCGCTCACGATTGCCCCTGCGCGGACTTGCCCGGCTGCACCGCCATGTTGTCCTGCGCGCCGCTCATCATGTGGATGAACACGTCCTCGAGGCTGGTTTCGGTGGGCTGGATGCGGTGATGCGCGCCGGCAAGGCGCTTCAGCGTCTGTTCCAGCTGGCCGGCATCCTTGCCGGTGACGTGCAGCGCCGTGCCAAAGGCCACGGTTTGCTCCACGCCGGGCTGGCCCTGCAGCTGGATGGAGAGCGCGGCGAGGTCGTCGCCCTCCACGCTCCACGTGGCCAGGTGCTGGCCGGCCACCACCTCCGCCGCCGTGCCCTGCGCCAGCAGCCGGCCATAGGCGATATAGGCGAGCTTGTGGCAGCGCTCGGCCTCATCCATATAGTGCGTGCTGACCAGCACCGAGATGCCGTGCGCGGCCAGCTGGTGAAGCTGCTCCCAGAAGTCGCGCCGGGCCTTGGGATCGACCCCGGCGGTGGGTTCGTCGAGCAGCAGCAGCTTGGGCTCGTGCAGCAGGCACGCCGCCAGCGCCAGCCGCTGCTTCCATCCGCCGGACAGCGAGCCGGCCAGCTGCGCGGCGCGCGATTGCAGGCCGAGGTCTTCCAGCGCGCGGTCCACGGCCTCGCGGCGGTTGGGCATGGCGTAGACGCGGGCCACGAACTCGAGGTTCTCGCGGATCGACAGGTCTTCCCAGTAGGAAAAGCGCTGTGTCATATAGCCGACGTTGCGCTTGATCTCGGCGGCCTGCTTCAGGATGTCGAAGCCCAGGCAGGTGCCCGAGCCCGAGTCCGGCGTCAGCAGCCCGCACATCATGCGGATGGAGGTGGTCTTGCCGCTGCCGTTGGGGCCGAGGAAGCCGAAGATCTCGCCGCGCGCCACCTGCATGGTCAGGTCGTTGACCACGTGCTTGTCGCCGAAGCGCTTGTTCAGCCCCTTGACGTCGATCGCCAGCGCGCCGTTGGCGCGATCCACGGCGTCGTTCATGACTGCGCCACCTCCACGGGCTGGCCGGGGCGCAGCTTGGGGGCGTCCTCGGGCGTGGGGCGGGCCTCGATCAGGAAGACCAGTTTGCGGCGCGTCTCGTTGCTGTAGATGACGGGCGGCGTGAACTCGGCCTCGTTCGACACATAGGTGATCCTGGCCGCGACCGGCGCCGCGCAGCCGTCGCAGCGGATCTGCACCGACTGGCCGTTCTTCAGCGCGCCGACCGCTGCCTCGGGCACGTAGAAGCGCACCTTGACGTTGGCGGGCGGCAGCATGCGCACCACGGGGCTGCCGGCGGGCACCCATTCGCCGGGGCGGTAGGGCACGTCGTAGACCAGCCCGGCGGCGGTGGCGTTGACCGACTTGCGCGAGAGCTTCCATTCCGCCTGCGCCAGCGCGGCGCGCGCGGCTTCCACCTGGGCCTGCTGGGCGGTGAGCTGGTCCTTGCGGCCGGGCAGGCGGGCGACGTCGATATCCCGTTGCAGCTCGCGCACGCGCGCCGCGTCGGCATCGGCCGTGGCGCGGGTCTCGTCCAGCTGCGCGCGGGAGATGCCGCCGATCTCGAACTGCGCCTCGTCGCGCTTGCGCTGGGCCGCACTGCGCGTGGCCTGGGCACGCGCCTGCGCGAGCTGGGCCTGGTTCACGGCCACTTCCACGGGCCGCTTGCCGATCTGGATGTCGGCCAGTTGCGCCTCGGCCACGCGCACCTGCTCGGCGGCCTGCTGGCGCGCGGCGCGTTCGTCGTCGGATTCGAGCACGAACAGCGGCGCGCCGTCGGCCACCTGCTGGCCGCGATCGACGGTCAGCTTTTCCAGCCGCCCCGCGAAGGGCGACGCCACGGCGACGAATTCGCCCTCGACATAGCCTTGCCAGGTGACGGGCTTGTCGTTGCTGCAGGCGGCCAGCGCGGCGCAGGCGGCGAGCAGGAGGAGGCACCGCAGGAGGCACTGCAGGAGGCACTGCGGAAGGCGGGAGGGCATGCGCGGCTCCATGGCGTTAGGTCGACGAAGGGGATGCGGGCGCGGACAGCCCGTGGGCCAGCAGGGCGGTCACGTGGCGCACCAGCGTGTCGGTGTCGATGGCTTCCGCGCCGGGCAGGCGCTGCCAGATATGGCTGGTGGCCAGCGGCAGCAGCGTCAGGCCGATCAGCGAAACCATGACCAGCGCGGGCTCCAGGCCCGGATTGAGCTGGCCGCGCGCCTGCGCCGCCATCAACGGGCCGGTGATCAGCGTGGCGCGCTGCGTGGCCACGCGCTGCACCAGCCGTTCGCGCAACTGGCCCTCGACGCCGACGATCTCGCGGATCCACAGCCCCGGGAACCACGGCGTGGCCGACGCCACCCGGATCAGCCGGCCCGCGAGGCCCTGGATCAGCGTGCTCACATCAGGCGGCGGGCCATCGCTGGGGGGCGGGGCGCCGCTGAAGACCTGATCGACCAGCGGCAGCAGCCGTTCCTCGAACACCGCTTCCAGCAACTGCTCGCGCTCGCGGAAGTAGTAATGGACCAGCGCCGGGGTCACGCCGGCCTCGGCGGCAATCGCCTTGGTCGATGTGGCGCCTACGCCATGCCGGGCGAACAGGGTTACGGCGGCGTCGATCAGGCGGTCGCGCTGGCCGGCATCGGCGCGGGCGGCGGCGGGACGGCCCGGGCGCCGGGCGTCCGGGCTGGTCATAGCTTTGGGTGGGTGGGGCGGCTTGGTTGGCATCGGGCGCAGCGGTTCGTATCGGCTGAATATTAATTTTCGAATTAATTAATTCAAGGCACGTTACAAAGTCGGCGCGGGGCACCGTGCTTTTATTGTTGCGATGCAACAACCGCGGTAGACACGTCAGGAGCGCTTGGCTATGCTTCGCGCCAGTCTCGGATGGCCGCTGTGGCGCATCCGTCCCAGCCGAATTTCCCGATGCCGCGTTTCCGACTGATGGCCTGCGCCGGCCTGGCCTGGGCGACGCTGGCCGCCGCGCCCGGCGCGTTCGCCCAGGACGCCGTTGCCCAGCCTGCCCCCGCCCCTGCCGCCGAGCCCGACACCGAAAGCCCGTTCGCCATCCACGGGCAGACCACCTATATCTGGCAGCGCAAGCCGTCCTTCGGCGCCGCGTATTCGGGCGAGAACAGCCTGACCACCGAGCGTGCCAAGAGCTACTCGTTCACGGGCACGCTCGACCTTGGCCTGCGGCTCTGGCAGGGCGCCGAGTTCCACTTCAACCCGGAAGTGGCGCAGGGCGTGCCGTTCTCGGACCTGCACGGCCTGGGCGGGCTGTCTAACGGGGAGTTGGCCAAGACGGCCAGCACCAGCCCGAAGTTCTATCGCGCGCGCGCCTTCATCCGCCAGACCTGGGGCCTGGGCGGCGGGGACGAGAAACTCGAATCGGATTTCAACCAGTTCGCCCGCACCGTGGACAAGCGTCGCGTGGTGCTGACCGCCGGCAACTTCGGCGTGATCGACGTGTTCGACCAGAACCCGTACGGCTCGGACCCGCGCACGCAGTTCATGAACTGGTCGTTCATGACGCACGGCTCGTTCGACTACCCGGCCGATTCGCGCGGCTATAACTGGGGTGCGGCGCTGGAGTACATCGGCGATGGCTGGTCGGCGCGCTTCGGCCACTTCCTGCTGCCGCTGGAGTCGAACGGGCGCGAGCTGGACACGCGGCTGTTCCAGCACTACGGCGATGTCCTCGAACTGGAAAAGCGCTACGCGCTGGCCGGGCGTCCGGGCCAGGCGCGGCTGCTGCTGTGGCGGAACAAGGCCAACATGGCGTCGTTCAACGACGCCATCGCCTACGGGCAGGCCAATGGCGTGACGCCGGACCTTGCCGCCGTGCGGCGCGAGCACAGCAAGCTCGGCATCGGCGTGGCGATGGTGCAGGAGGTGACCGACGCGCTGGGGGTGTTCTTCCGCGCCAATATGTCGGACGACAAGACCGAAACCTACGCCTTCACCGAGATCGGCCGGCAGGTGGCCGGCGGCGGCACGCTGAAGGGCACGGCATGGGGGCGGCCCAACGACGAGGTGGGCGTGGCGGTGGCGGCGAACATGCTCGGCTCATCGCACCGGAACTTCCTGGCGGCCGGTGGCCTCGGCGCGTTCCTGGGCGATGGCGCGCTGCGCTACGGCCCGGAGCAAGTGTTCGAGATTTATTACAGTTTCGCGGTCTGGAAGACCCTGAGCCTGAGCCCGGACTTCCAGTACATCCGCAATCCCGGCTACAACCGGGACCGCGGCCCCGCCAAGTTCTACGGCATCCGCGCGCACGCGGAGTTTTGAGGGCGCTTGCCCCTTACTGCCTTACTGCCTTGCTGCCTTACTGGCGCGCGTTGCGCCGGTTGTCCGGCCAAGGCGTGTTGAAGTTGGTGCGGAACGGGTTGATGTCCAGCCCGCCGCGCCGCGTGTAGCGCGCGTAGACGGCCAGCTTCACCGGTTTGCACATGCGCAGCACGTCCGTGAAGATCCGCTCCACGCACTGCTCGTGGAACTCGTTGTGGTTGCGGAACGAGATCAGGTACTTGAGCAGCCCTTCCTGGTCGATCGGCGCCCCCACGTAGCGGATCTGCACGCTGCCCCAGTCCGGCTGGCCGGTGACCAGGCAGTTCGACTTGAGCAGGTGCGAGATGAGGGATTCCTCCACCGGCGTCTCGTCCTGATCCGCCGACAACAGGGTCGGGTCCGGCTCGTAGATGTTGGTCTCGATGTCCAGGCGGTCCAGCAGCAACCCGTCCAGCTCACCCATCTTCTGCGTGCCGAGGTCCGCCTCGGTGACCAGCCGCACCTGCACCGTACCGCCGGTGGCCTCGGAGAGGTCGTGGTGCAGCAGTTGCTGGAGCGCCTCGGCCGAGGCGATCCTGCTCTGGTTGAACGAGTTCAGGTACAGCTTGAACGACTTCGACTCGACGATATTCGGCGTATCGGCCGGAATGATGAAGGTCGCCAGCGCCACCTGCGGCTTGCCCTTCAGGTTCAGCCAGGACACCTCGTAGGCATTCCAGATATCCACGCCGAAGAACGGCAGCGCGCGCCCTTCGGCCAGGCCGATCTCGGTGCGCTTGGGCTGCCGAGGAATCGGGAACAGCAGCGTCGGATCGTATTCCGTCTTGTAGGCCGAGGGCTTGCCCAGCGGCGAGTGTTCGGGGAGCGTCATGATCGCGATCTCAGGACAGGAACAGCTTGTAGACCGGGTTGTCGGTCTCGTCCCAGTGTACGTAACCGAGCGTGGAAAGGAAGTCGCGGAAGGCGCGCTTCTCGTTCTTCGGCACCTGGATGCCCACCAGGATGTTGGAGGCGTCGGCGCCCTGGTTCCGGTAGTGGAACAGGCTGATATTCCAGTTCGGGCTCATGCTCGACAGGAACTTCATCAGCGCGCCCGGCCGCTCCGGGAACTCGAAGCGGAACAGCAGTTCGTCGTGCGCCAGCGGCGAGCGGCCGCCCACCATGTAGCGGATGTGCTGCTTGGCCAGCTCGTTGTTGGAGAGGTCGAGCGTGTCGAAGCCGTGGCGGCGGAAGTTGGCGGCGATCTTGTCGCTCTCGGCGCGGCTGGCGATCTGCACACCCACGAAGATGTGCGCCACGCCCTGGTCGGCGATGCGGTAGTTGAACTCGGTCACGCTGCGCGTGCCCACCTGCTCGCAGAAGCGCTTGAAGCTGCCGCGCTCCTCGGGAATCGTCACGGCGAACACGGCCTCGCGGGCCTCGCCCACCTCGGCGCGCTCTGCCACGAAGCGCAGGCGGTCGAAGTTCATGTTGGCGCCGCAGGCAATCGCCACGAGCTGCTCGCCCTTGAGCTTCTCGCGCTCGGCGTAGCGCTTCAGGCCGGCCACGGCCAGCGCGCCGGACGGCTCGAGGATGCTGCGGGTGTCCTGGAACACGTCCTTCAGGCCGGCGCAGATCTCGTCGGTGTCCACCAGGATGATCTCGTCCACCAGTTCGCGCGTGATGCGGAAGGTTTCCTTGCCCACCAGCTTCACGGCGGTGCCGTCCGCGAACAGCCCCACGTCCTTCAGTTCGATGCGCTTGCCGGCTTCCACCGAGCGCTTCATCGCGTCCGAGTCGAAGGTCTGCACGCCAATCACCTTGATTTCCGGCCGCACGGCCTTGACGTAGGCCGCCACGCCGGAGATCAGCCCGCCGCCGCCAATCGCCACGAAGATGGCGTGGATCGGGCCCGGGTGCTGGCGCAGGATCTCCATGGCGATGGTGCCCTGGCCGGCGATGACTTCCGGGTCGTCGAACGGGTGGATGAAGGTCAGCTTGTGCTTCTGCTCCAGTTCCGCCGCGTGCTGGTAGGCGTCGCTGTAGGACTCGCCGTGCAGCACGATCTTGACCCAGTCGCCGCCGCGTTCGCGCACCGCATCGATCTTCACCTGGGGGGTGGTCGTCGGCATCGCAATAATCGCCTTGCACTGGAGCCGCGCCGCCGACAGCGCCACGCCCTGCGCGTGGTTGCCGGCGGAAGCGGCGATCACGCCACGCTTCAGCTCGTCAGGCGTCAGCGACGCCATCTTGTTGTACGCGCCGCGCAGCTTGAACGAGAACACCGGCTGGGTGTCCTCGCGCTTGAACCAGACCGCGTTGCCGGTGCGGGCCGACAGCGCGTGCGCGTAGGTCAGCTCGGTTTCCTGCGCCACGTCGTACACCTTGGCGGTGAGGATCTTGCGCAGGTAGTCGGGCGTGGCGGCGCGGGAGGCCTTGGTGGCGGGGGCTGGCTTGGCGGTCTTTGCGGTTTTGGCGGTCATGATGGGCAGGGCGGGGCGCGATAGTCGGGCGGCAAGGCGCGGGCAAAAAAAGCCGGAAAATTCGGCGGAAACCGCCAATGATAATGGATGGCGCCCATCCGGGCGGCGCTGGCGTGATGCGGGCGGAACGTGCCTGGCAGCGCCGCGCCGGCGCGCGGCGTGTCGGCGTGGGTGCCGAAAGCGCCACAGCCGGGCCGGGCCGCGATGTAGGACAGCATCCGGTGGACGCTCGTCAAACACACGTGTTACGGTTTAACGCGATGCCCCCGCTACCCCTAATCGAACCCCATATCGCGCTGTTCCTGGACTTCGACGGCACGCTGGCCGACCTCGCGCCGCGCCCCGACCTGGTGCAGGTAGAGCCCCAACTGGTTGGCACGCTGCGTGCGTTGCATACCTGCCTGGACGGCGCGCTGGCCATCGTCTCGGGCCGGCCTGTGGCCGAGCTCGACCACTTCCTGCAACCCTTGCGTTTGCCCGCTGCCGGGATTCACGGCGCGGAGTTCCGCACTGGCGGCGAACGGATCATCACGCCCCCGGCGCCCGGCATCGGCGCCTTGCTGCCGCGCCTGGAGGCGCTGGTGGCCCGGCACCCCGGCCTGCAACTCGAACGGAAATCGGTCGCCGTGGCCATCCACTATCGCCAGGTGCCGGAACTGGAGCCGCTGGTGCGTGCCGCCGTGGCCGACGTGCTGCGCGACGCGGCCGGCCTGGAAGCGCTGCCCGGCAAGATGGTCGTCGAGATCAAGCCGGCTGGCGTGGACAAGGGCGATGCCATCGCAGCCTTCATGCGCACGCCGCCGTTCGCGGGCCGCATGCCGCTGTTTGCCGGCGACGACGTGACCGACGAGGCCGGTTTCGTCGTGGTGCGCGAGCTGGGCGGCGTGGGCCTGCTGGTGGGCCAGCGCGCCACCGCCGCCACGGCGATGCTGGCCAGCCCCGACGCACTGCGCGGCTGGCTGCACGAATCGGCCCACGCACTGACGCACTGGATGGCCACCCGGGACGCCGCCCCGGATGCGACACCCAGGGACCCCACCATCACACCGACCTTAAGGGAGGATTTGTTGTGAACCAGCCTGCCACTGATCACACAGATTCCGCCGATGCCGCCAACGCCGCGCAGCGGCCCGAGGCGCCGGCAGTCAACACCGACTCGGACACCTCGTGCCGCTATGCCGACCCGTCGCTCTCGCTCGGCATGATCGGCAATTGCGGCTTCTCGGCGCTGGTCGATGGCCGGGGCCGCATCGTCTGGTGCTGCATGCCGCGCTTCGACGGCGACCCGGTCTTCAACGCGCTGCTGGACCCGAGCGAGAACGCCGGCCACTGGGCCATCGAGATCGAGGACTTCGTCGAGGCCACGCAGTGGTATGAGCCGAACACGGCCATCCTGCGCACGCACCTGATCGACAAGCACGACAACTGCCTGGAAATCACCGATTTCTGCCCGCGCTTCTTCCGCCTTGGGCGCTACTTCCGGCCGCTGACACTGGTACGCCGCATCCGCCCGGTGCGCGGCGCGCCGCGCGTGCGTGTGACCGTGGCGCCGCGCTTCAACTGGGGCCGCAACAAGCCGCAGATGACGCGCGGCAGCAGCCATGCGCGCTTTATCGGCGAGGACATGACGCTGCGCATGACCACGGACGCGCCACTGGCCTACGTGCTCTCGAACACGCCGTTCCTGGTCACGCGCGGCTACAACTTCATCCTCGGCCCGGACGAGACGCTGGCGCAGGGCGTGGAGGAAACCGCGCGGGACTTCGAGCAGGAAACCACCTCGTACTGGCGGCTCTGGACGCGCCGCCTGGCCGTGCCGCGCGAGTGGCAGGACGCGGTGATCCGCGCCGCCATCACGCTCAAGCTGTCGCTGTACGAGGAAACCGGCGCCATCGTCGCCGCCATGACCACCAGCATGCCGGAGGCGCCCGGCAGCGGCCGCAACTGGGACTACCGCTTCTGCTGGCTGCGCGACGCCTTCTTCGTGGTGCGCGCACTGAACAGCCTGTCCGAAGTCGGCACGATGGAGGACTACCTGCGCTGGCTCTCCAACGTGGTGATGCAGTCGCAGGACGGCCATATCCAGCCGCTGTACGGCATCGGGCTGGAGCGCGAACTGCCGGAGAGCATTCTCGATCACCTGCCGGGCTATCGCGGCATGGGGCCGGTGCGCGTGGGCAACCAGGCGCAGGAGCATTTCCAGCACGATGTCTACGGCAACGTGGTGCTCGGCGCCGCGCAGGCTTTCCACGACCATCGCCTGCTGCACCGGGGCGGACCGGCCGAGTATGCGCGGCTGGAGGAAGTCGGCGAGCAGGCCGTGCGCGTGTTCGGCACGCCGGACGCCGGCATGTGGGAGCTGCGCACCCGGGCGCGCGTGCACACCTCGTCGGCGCTGATGAGCTGGGCCGCCTGCGACCGGCTGGCCAAGATCGGCGACACGCTCGGGCAGCCGGCGCGCGCCGCCTACTGGCACGACCACGCCAGCCGCATGAAAAAGCAGATCCTGGAGGAGTCCTGGAGCGAGTCGCGCCAGGCCTTCGCGGAGAGCTTCGGCGGGAAGGAGCTCGACGCCAGCGTGCTGCTGATGGCCGAAGTCAACTTCATCGACCCGAAGGACCCGCGCTTCGTCGCCACGGTCAAGGCGCTGGAGGCCTCGCTGTGCGACGGCCCGTACATGCGCCGCTACGAGGCGCCCGACGACTTCGGCAAGCCCGAGACCGCGTTCAACATCTGCACGTTCTGGCGCATCGACGCGCTGGCCCGCATCGGCCGCCGCGACGAGGCGCGCGAGATCTTCGAGGCCATGCTGGCCTCGCGCAACCCGCTCGGGCTGCTTTCGGAAGACACACACCCGGTCACCGGAGAGATGTGGGGCAATTTCCCCCAGACCTACTCGATGGTCGGCCTGATCAACGGCGCCATGCGGCTTTCCGCCCCGTGGGATTCGGTGATTTGACGATAGGATTGGCAACAACAAGAAGCGATCTATGGGAAGACTTGTAGCGGTATCGAACCGGGTTGCCGACCCGCGCAACCACGCGGCGGGCGGCCTGGCCGTGGCGCTCTCTGAGGCGCTGAGCAAGACCGGCGGCCTGTGGTTCGGCTGGAGCGGCCGCGCGGTGGAACCCAGCCACGGCGGCACGCCGGGCGAGGGCGAGCTGCACATCTCGCAGGCCGGCAACGTGACGCTGGCCACGGTGGACCTGAGCCGCGAAGACTACGACGCCTACTACCTGGGCTACAGCAACGGCGTGCTCTGGCCGGTGTTCCACTACCGGCTGGACCTGGCCGACTTCGACGCGGGCGGCAACCTGAACGCCTACCGGCGCGTGAACCAGCTGTTCGCGCGCAAGCTGGCGCCGCTGCTCAAGCCGGACGACGTGATCTGGATCCACGACTACCACCTGATCCCGCTCGCGGCGGAGCTGCGCGCCATCGGATGCAGCCAGCGCATCGGCTTCTTCCTCCACATTCCGTTGCCGCCGCCGCTGATCCTCGCCGCCATCCCCCAGCACGAGTGGCTGATGCGGGCGCTGTTCGCCTACGACCTGCTGGGCTTCCAGAGCCAGGCCGATCTCGACCACTTCTCACGCTACGTGCAGGGCGAGGCCAGCGCCGAGCCGATGGGCGAGTATCGCTTCCGCGCCTTCCACCGCACGGTGCGCGCGCAGGCGTTCCCGATCGGCATCGACGTGGACGAGTTCATCGACCTGGGCCGCGGCGACGAGGCGCGCGAGACCTACGAGATGATGCGCCACCAGTACGCGCGGCGCCGGCTGCTGCTCGGCATCGACCGGCTCGACTATTCGAAGGGACTGCCGCAGCGGCTCAAGGCGTTCCAGGTCTTGCTGGCGGAGTACCCGGAGAACCGCTCCAGCGCCACGCTGATCCAGATCGCGGCGCCCTCGCGCGAATCGGTCGATGCCTATGCCGACCTGCGGCGCGACATGGAAGGCATCACCGGGGCCATCAACAGTGAGTATGGCGAGCTGGACTGGATGCCGGTGCGCTACATCCACCGCTCCACCTCGCGGCGCCGGCTGCCGGGGCTGTGCCGTGCCAGCAGCGTGGCCCTGGTTACGCCGCTGCGCGACGGGATGAACCTCGTGGCGAAGGAATACATCGCCGCGCAGGACCCCGAAGACCCGGGCGTGCTGGTGCTGTCCCGCTTTGCGGGCGCGGCGGAGCAGCTCAAGGAAGCGCTGCTGGTGAACCCGTACGACACGCGCGCCACGGCGCAGGCGGTGCAGCAGGCGCTGCACATGCCGCTGGCCGAGCGCCGGGCGCGGCATGAAAAGCTGCTCGAGCGCATCCGCCAGCAGGACGTGCACTGGTGGAGCCGGGAATACCTGCGCACGCTGATGGAGACCGAGGGCGGCTAAGACCGTTCAGACGATGAGGCCGCCGTGCGGGCTACTTGCCGCGCGGCGCCAGATCGCCCGGGGTGTCGATGTCCCGGAACGGGCCGTCATCCTCGGTCAGGATGCGGGTGACCGGCTGGTCGGTCAGCAAGGCGCGTGCGCCTTCGTCGCCGTCGAGCTTCAGCAGGGCATCGCGCCAGGCGGCGCCAAAGCCGACCGGGTGGCCGCGCTTGCCGTCGCGCCATGGCGCGGCGATGGTTTCCGGCGTGGTGATGGTCAGCGCCACGGCGCGTACCAGTTCCATCGGCAGCCACGGCATGTCCGCCAGCGCCACCACCCAGCCGCGTGCCTCGGCAGTCGCTGCCACCCCGGCGCGCAGCGCCACGCCCATGCCAGCCTCGGCATCGGGCGCTTCCACCACGCGGCAGCCGCCGCGCCGCAGTTCCTCGGCCAGTGCCGCGTTGCCGGGCCGCACCACCGCAATCGAATTCGGCAGCGCCGCCGCCAGCGTGCGCGCGCTGCGCCACGCCACGGTGCGGCCGTCGGGCAGTACCTCCAGCAGCTTGTTGCGTGTACCGGTGGCATCGAAACGCTTGCCGAAACCGGCGGCGAGCAGGATGCCAACCGGCAGGTCGGTCGGCGTCAGCGGGGCGCGTGCGGGCTTCTTCATGACTGTGTGGCCGTGGCCGTTGCCGTGGCGGGCAGCACGGGGCATTCCGCCTCGCCCGCGGCGATCTCGCGCGCGGCCTTGGCGCCTTCCACCTGGAGGATGTCCGGCAGCGAGACGTGGTTCTTGGCGGCGATGACCTCGGCCAGGATCGAGATGGCGATCTCGGGCGGCGTGCGGCTGCCGATGTAGATGCCCACCGGGCCGTGCAGGCGGGCGAGTTCGAGGTCGGTCAGGTCGAATTCCTTGAGGCGCTCCCTGCGTGCCTGGTTGTTGCGGCGCGAGCCGAGCGCACCCACGTAGAAGGCTGGCGTGCGCAGGGCCTCCATCAGCGCCAGGTCGTCGAGCTTGGGGTCGTGCGTGAGCGCGATCACCGCGCTGCGCTCGTCGAGCTTCATGTCCATGACGGTGTCGTCGGGCATGGTGCGTACCATCGTCACGCCGGGGATGTCCCACGTCTCGGTGTATTCCTCGCGCGGGTCGCAGACCGTGACGTGGAAGCCCAGCCCCACGGCGATCTGGCACAGGTATTTCGACAGCTGCCCGGCGCCGATCACCAGCATGCGGTAGCGCGGGCCGTGGATGGTCAGCAGCTTGTCACCGTCGAACGCCAGGCCGTCGGTGGCCTGCGCCGGCCCGAGCGTGGCGGCGCCGGTGGCCATGTCGAGCGTGCGCGCGACCAGCCGGCCGCTCTCCACGGCATCGAGCAGTTCGGCGATACCGCTGGCAGCCTTGAGCGGCTCCGCCACCAGTTCGATGGTGCCGCCGCAGGGCAGGCCGAAGCGGTGCGCTTCCTCGGCGCTGATGCCGTACTTGATTGCCTCCGGGCGGCTGGCGTGGATCCCCTCGCGCCGCACGCGGTCGATGATGTCGTCCTCGATGCACCCGCCCGAGACCGAACCGACCACAAGGCCGTCATCGCGCACGGCCAGCATCGCGCCTTCGGGGCGGGGCGACGAGCCCCAGGTTCTCACCACCGTCACCAGCAATACCCCGTGGCGCGCCTGTTGCCACCGCACGCTGCTCTTCAGGACTTCGAGATCCACGCTGTCCATGATCGTTTCCGCTTCTCGCTACCTTGTTGCTCATCGCCGCCATCCGCTCGCGCGGCGTCGGCTTCCTCGTTGACTGCCTGGCCTTCGGCTTCCTTGCCGCCACTCACCGTCTCGGTGAAGCGCGTGAAGAAGGCCTCGGCCAGCTTGCGCGCGGCGCCATCCACCAGCCGCGAGCCGATCTGCGCGATCTTGCCACCTACCTGCGCGTGCACCACATAGGTCAGGTCGGTCTCGTCGCCTTGATCCACCAGTGAAACACGGGCGGTGCCCTTGCCGAAGCCGGCCGCGCCACCTTGCCCGTCGAACTGGATCGTATAGCTTTCCGGCGCCTGGATGTCACTCAGCACCATGCGCCCCTTGAAGCGCGCCTTGACCGGCCCCACCGCGGCGGTCATCGCCAGCAGGTAGGCGTTTTCGCCATCGGGCTCGATGCTCTCACATCCCGGAATACATTGCTTGAGGACGTCCGTGTCGTTCAGGGCTCCCCATGCCACGTCACGGGGCACGGGCAGGCGCTGGGTCTGGGTCATCTCCATGGGGGCTTCCTTTGGGGGTTGCGATGAAGGGCCGGCGCGCGTCGTCCGCCAGCAGGGATTCGAGCGCGAACAGGCTGTCGAGGTTGTGTGCGGGGCGCAGCGCGTCCACGTGCGGCAGGATGGCCTGCATGCCGCGCGCCTGCGGCGAGAAGCCGGCGTAGCGCAGCAGCGGGTTCAACCAGATGATGCGGTGCGCAAAACGGCGCAGGCGCGCCATCTCGGCGTCGAGCAGGTCGATGTGTTCCAGGTCGATGCCGTCGCTGACCAGCAGCACCGTGGCGCGGCCGGACAGCGTGCGGCGCGCCCACTGGCGGTTGAACTGCGCCAGCGCCGCGCCGATGCGCGTGCCGCCGGCCCAGTCGCGCACCTGGCCGGTGATGAGTGCGACGGCCTCGTCGGGATCGCGCTCGCGCAGCGCCCGCGTGACGTTGGTCAGCCGGGTGCCGAACAGGAACACGTGCATGCGCTCGCGCGACTGCATCAGCGCGTGGCAGAAGTAGAGCACCGCGCGCGAGTACTGGCTCATCGAGCCCGAGATGTCGAGCAGCAGCACCACGGGCGGCTTGCGCTCGGCATGCTTGCGGTATTTCCAGCGCAGCCATTCGCCATGCTGGCGCACGGCCAGCCGCGCGCTGGCGCGCAGGTCGGCGTGGGTGCCGCAGGCGGCCGCGCGCAGCC
>NZ_CAJPVH010000059.1 GCF_905397395.1 Cupriavidus campinensis | reverse complement strand
CGCCCCGGCTGCCGGCAGCGCCCGCGCCGCCGCGCTGATCCCCGGCGTGCGGCTGTAGCCCGGCCGCTGTCCGCTGTCCGCCCGAGGCCCAAGGTCTCCATCAATGCCTGCCATGGAAAAAATGCAAAATCCACGGCAATGGCCAGACATGACCCGTAATTGTTAGTTATGCTCCCCAGGGGCGGGCCGATGGCCTGCCGATCAGCCGGGCGTTGACGATCCGGCACATCATGGGGGGCGGCGCATCCTTGGGAGCGCCGCGTTCAGCGCGGTTCTCCAGGAGGGGATGTTCTCCGATGCAGCGCAGCTGGTTTCTCGCGTTGACGATTGCCCTGGCCACCCTGGCCACGCTGTTCCCGGTGGGAATCGGCGTGTTCATGGCGCAGCTGGAGGCCAATCGGCGCGAAGCCGACCAACTCGCGGTGTTCGCCGACGCGGCGCTGCGGCGCGGCGAGGCGGTCATGACCCAGGCCATCAGCGCCATCCAGGACATGGAGCAGCTCCGCGACGAGCCCTGCTCCCCGTCGAATCTCGTCGAACTCCGGCGCATCACCTACAGCTATCGCTTCCTCCAGGACGCCGGCGTCTATGGCCGGGGCCGGCGCCTGTGCTCGGCGCTGCTGGGCCCGGTGCAGGCGCGCACCCTGCCGCTGCCACCGCCCGACTGGCGCACGCCCGATGGCTACGACTTCTGGTTCGACCTCGCCAACCCCTTCAGCGCGCCGCGCCGGACCATCCTGATGGGCCGCAACGGCAACCACGTGTCGATCGATCCGCAGGTATTCGTCGATGTGGTGGACCGCGACACGCGCATGCTGGCCGTGGTGCATACCGACGCCGGCCGCATCTTCGCCACCACGCAGGGCGCCAATCTCGCCCGCTTGCAGCGCGCCTACGCCGACCATGCCTATGGCCCCGGCGGCGCCGCCCGGCATGAGGACGATGCCGCCGTGGTGCTGCGCAAGTCACGCAACATGCCCTTCGCGGTGGTGGTACTGGCCCCGCGCGCGGCCCTGCTGACCAACTGGCGCGCGCTGCTGGTGGGCGGGCTGATCGTCGGGCTGGCCGCCGGGGTGCCATTGGGCATCCTGGTCTGGCGGCGCGCCACGCGGCGCTTCAGCCTGGAGGGCGAGCTGCGCGGCGCGGTACGGCGCCACGAGATGGCGGTGCACTACCAGCCCATCGTCGCGCTCTCCGACAACCGCTGCGTGGGCGTGGAAGCGCTCGTGCGCTGGCGGCGCAATGGCCGGCTGGTGCGCCCCAACCTGTTTATCCCGATGGCCGAGAACGCCGGGCTGATCCAGCAGATCACCGATCAGGTGCTGGAGATCGTGCTGACCGAGCTGGGCACGCTGCTGCGGCGGCATCCGTCGTTCTATGTCTCGATCAACGTGGGCGCGGAGGACCTGAAGAGCCGACGCTTCCTGACCGTGCTCAACGCGCGGCTGCGGGACTCCGGCATCGCGCCGGCGCAGATCCGCATCGAGGCCACCGAACGCGGCTTCCTGGAGCCGGACGTGGCGCGCGACACCATCCAGGCCTTCCGGGATGCCGGCCATCCGGTCTATATCGACGACTTCGGCACGGGGTACTCGAGCCTCTCCTACCTGGAGAGCTTCAAGGTGGATGCGCTCAAGATCGACAAGTCGTTCGTGGATACGATGGGGCAGGAGGCGGCCACCAGCACCGTGGCGCCGCATATCATCGCCATGGCGCGCTCGCTGGGGCTGGAGGTGGTGGCCGAAGGCATCGAGGACAGCGCGCAGGCCGACTACCTGCGCGAGCAGGGCGTGGACTACGGGCAGGGCTGGCTGTTCGGGCGGCCCCTGCCGGCCGCGGAACTGGCCCAGTTCCTGAGCAAGAACGCCGCGCCGGCGGCGCCAGCGCCGGCCTGACACGAATCACCGGCAAACCCACCCACCCCGAATACATCGATAAAAAAAGGAGGCCCGATGTCCCTGCCCACCCTGTTCCTGACCGCTGCCGGCGTTGGCCTGGCGGTGGCCGCCCCGGTCGGCCCGATGGGCATGCTCTGCATTCGCCGCACGCTGGCCGAGGGGCCCCGCGCCGGGCTGGCGATCGGGCTCGGCATTGCCTGTGGCGATGCGGTCTACGGGATGGTGGCGGCGCTGGGGCTGGTCGGCATTTCGCAGTTCATGCTGGCCTATGACAAGCCGCTGCATCTGGCGGCCGGGCTGTTCCTGGTCTACCTGGGCCTGCGCACGTTCTTCCACACCCCGACCGAGGCCGTGGCCACGCTGCGCGGCAACGGCTCGCGGCGCCGGGCCTTCGCCAGCGCCCTGCTGCTGACGCTGACCAACCCGCAGACCATCATCATGTTCGCCGCGCTGTTCGCCACACTGGCGCCGCGCGGGCCGTTCTCGACCCCCATCGCGCTGACCACGGTGCTCGGTGTGTTCTGCGGGTCGATTGCCTGGTGGTGCGTGCTGGTGGCGATGGTCACCGGCGCCCGCCACGCGCTGGGCCAGCGCGTGCGGCAGTGGATCGACCGGGTCACCGGCCTCGCGCTGGCCGCGTTCGGCGTGGCGGAGATCCGGCGGTCGATCTAGGCGCGTTGGGCGCTTACTCCGCCTTGGCCCCCGAGTCCTTGGCCACCTTGGTCCACTTGACGGTCTCGGTCTTGATGAAGCCGGCCAGTTGCGGCGGCGTCATGTCGCCGGCGGTCACGCCCTGTTCCTCGAAGCGCTTCTGCACGTCCGGCTGCTTGAGCACCTTGGCCAACTCGGTGCTCATGCGCTGGCGCACGGCCTCGGGGGTGCCGTGCGGCGCCATCAGCGCGTACCACGTGGTCACCTCGTAGCCCGGCACGCCGCTTTCCGCCACGGTCGGCACGCCCGGATAGGCCGCCGAGCGCTTGGCCGTGGTCACCGCCAGCGCCTTCACCTTGCCGCTCTTCACATGCGGATTGGCCGACGGGCTGGTCTCGATGGCCATCTGGATCTGGCCGGCGATCAGGTCCGTCATCATCGGCGCGCCGCCTTTGTACGGCACGTGGGCGATGTCGGTGCCGGTGGCCGCGCGGAACAGCTCGCCCGAGAGGTGCTCGGTGCTGCCGATGCCCGCCGAGCCGTAGTTCACCTTGCCCGGATGTGCCTTGATATAGGCGATCAGCTCCGGCACGGTCTTGGCCGGAATCGACGGATTGACCAGCAGCACGTTCGGCGTCAACGCCACCATGCCGATGGGCTCCAGGTCTTTCTGGAAGTCGTACGGCAGGGTCTTGTAGATGCCGGGCGCCATGGTGTGCGCCACGGTGGCCAGCAGGAAGGTGTAGCCGTCCGGATTGGCGCGCGCCACGATGGACCCGCCAATGGTGCCGCCCGCGCCGGGGCGGTTGTCCACCACCATCGGCTGGCCCAGCGCCTCGCCCAGCTTCTGGCCCACGGCCCGGCCGATGATGTCGGTGGTGCCGCCCGAGGCGAACGGCACGACCAGCGTGATCGGCTTGGACGGCCAGCTATCGGCGGCGAAGGCGGGAACGGCGGGGATGGCAGCAAGGGTGGCGGCGGCGCCAAGGCAGGCCTTGAGCACGGCACGGCGCGGCATGCGGATGGTCATGCGGGTCTCCGGGGGGATCTTCTGGATGTGTAATCGCCCCACTGTACTGAGACGTCCGCATCACAACCAGCCCCGCACCGGCGAGAGGTCTTCAGGATTTGTGAAGGGTCGCCCCGGGCCAGCGGCCCGCCGTCACCAGCCCGCGCGCCACGCTGTCCAGCACGCTGCGGGCGGCCAGGCCGGCCGGGGACAGTTCGTCGTCGGACAGGCTGACCAGCAGGTTGGGCCGGCGCACGCCCGCATCGGCAATCTCGATCAGCACCAACGGTTCGCCCGGCTCGCCCAGATGCCGCGCCACGGCCGCGCCGGGCTGGATGGTCGCGCCAAGGCCGGCGCGCACGGCATCCATCAGCACGGCCAGGCCGTCGATCTCGGCCACCACGTTGAGGGCGCGCTCGCTACGCGCGAAGGCCGCGTTCAGCACCGCGCGCAGCCCATGGGCGTTGCTGGGCAGGATCAGCGGCAGGCCGTCAAGTGCCTCCAGATGCACCGGATCGGTGGTCGGCAAGCCCGGCTGGTCTGGCCGGGCGATCACGAACAGCCGCTCCTCCAGCAGCGGCACCACGCTCCAGCGCTGGCCGGGTTCGAGCTGGAACAGCACGGCGAGGTCGAGCTGGCGCGCGCCGATCATCGTGGCGAGGTTGCCGGAGAGGCTTTCCACCAGATGCAGGCGGATATCCGGGTAGCGCTCGCGCATGGCCAGCATGAACGGCGGGCCCATGACGGAGAGCGTGCTCGGCGCCATGCCCACGCTGACATGGCCGGAGAGCCGCGCGGTGCGCGCGGCGCGGGCGGCGTCATCGGCGTGGCGCAGCGCCAGCTGGGCCTGGCGCCAGAAGGCGAGCCCGGCGTCGGTCGGCACCACGCCGGTGGAGGTGCGCTGGAGCAGCCGCGTGGACAGCTCGCTCTCGAGCCGGCTGATCTGCTGGCTCAGCGCGGACGTGACCACGCCCAGCCGCTGGGCCGCCTGCCCCATGCTGCCCAACTCCACCACATGCACGAAGTAGCGCAATTGGCGCAATTCCATCGTCTTCATCCCAGATCTGTCACGCGGAGCCGGTATTGTGCCTGTGCCGGGCCACTTGGGCAGACAAAGCGGGCCAGGATCACCAAACTTGACGGAAGTCAGCCATATGCCGGTTGACCGCGCGACGATACTGGATGAGCATGTAGGTAACCCCTGCGCAGGACTCACCTTCCACCCAAGGTATCCACCGGAGCTTTCCACCATGAACAGCTTTCCACCGACGCTGTGGCCTTTCCCCGCTTTTTCATTCCAGGGCGCCTATGCGCTGGACGACAAGATGATCGAGAACTGGCGCAAGATGATGGGCCTGAACTCCGATTTCGCGAAGTCCTGGATGGACGAAGCCCAGTTCGACTGGGCCTCCTGCTTCATGCCGCAAGACCCCGAGGAACTGTACGCGCGGCAGTGGTCCAACCAGATGCCCTTCCTTTCGATCCCGATGCACTACGCCACCGCCATGCTGGAGCAGGGCGCGGCCATGCAGCGCACGTGGCTCGACAGCTGGGGCCGCATGTTCGGCATGTTCGGCCTGCCGACGCTGCTGCCGGCCATGCCCGTGATGCCCGATATCGCCGCCGTGGCGACGTCCGGGGGTGACATCGTCGACGTACCGGCCGTGGCCGTGCGCGAGACGCCCCGCAAGGGCAAAAGTGGCTGAAAACCGTCATCGGGGCCGGTGAGATGCCCCGGCTTTACACGGTCTTTTCTGCAACGCACGGCCTTGATGCGACGTTTTACGCATATCTCTATCGGCACGGTTGATGCATATACTGAAATGTCAGTATGCTGGTAGAGACACATCGCGCCACCTGCCCGATGGCTTATGAAGCTGTTGAGGGCGCAGTCGAGGCAGGTACCTGAATCGCGCCCCATCCCGCGAGGCCCACTATGAGCAAGACCCTTATCTCCAGCCTGATCGCCGCCGCTGCCGTTGTCGCGATGCCGCTGGCCCACGCCCAACAGAAGCCCGTGGACCCGTACACGCAAGGCGCCAAGGTCGGCAAGGCCGATCCGTACACCGACGGTGCCAAGTCGGGCAAGTTCGATCCGTACACGGACGGCGCGAAGTCGTCGACCAAGACCGACCTCGCACCGAGCAAGCCGGACCCGTACACCTCGGGTGCCAAGAGCGGCAAGCCTGACCCGTACCTGGACGGCGCCAAGACCGGCAAGCCCGATCCGTACACCGACGGCGCCAAGAAGTAACACCGAGTAACACCGCCGCGCTCGCGCGGGCGTGCGGCCGTCACGGAATGTGACACGCCTCACGCGCATCGTCAGCGCCGCCCGGCACGCCCGCAAGGACGTGCCGGGCGATTTTTTTTTGGCTCTCCACCGTGCGGTGGATTTGCTCATCGCGCCGAGGGCATTCAAAATAGCGCTTCGTCCGGCTCGCCCCCGCCGGCGAGGAACTCATCTTGACTAGCCGCGCCCCTGCCGCCAGGGCCGACCTACCGGTCGCCTTTGGTTCGTTCACGCTGCATATCGCGCAGCGCCTTTTGCTGGAGTCCGGCCGCCCCGTGCGGTTGGGCGCGCGTGCGCGCAGCATCCTGGCCGCGCTGGTCGAGCGGGCCGGCGAGGTGGTGGGCAAGGCCGAGCTGATCGCCTATGCCTGGCCTGACGGCGATGCGGAGGAAGCCACGCTGCGCGTGCACATGGGCGCGCTGCGCAAGGTGCTGGGCGACGGCCAGGGCGGCACGCGCTACATCGCCAGCGTGGCCGGACGCGGCTACTGCTTCGTCGCGCCGGTGGCGCGCGCCACCACCCAGGGTGCCCCCGGCACCTTCCCCGCCGCGCCCGCCCACGATGCCCATGACGCCTACCTCCCGGCCCGCGTGACCCGCGTGATCGGCCGGGAAACCCTGATCGCCGCGCTCGCCCAGAGCCTGCCGCAGCGGCGCCTGCTTACGCTGTGCGGCGCGGGCGGCATGGGCAAGACCACCATCGCGCTGGCCATGGCCGAGCGGCTGCTGCCGGCCTATGCGGACGGCGTGCGCTTCGTGGATCTGGGCCGCGTGGCCGACCCGGGACTGGTGGACGCCGCGCTGGCCGCCACGCTCGGCATGACGGCCGGCCCCACCGCGCGCGCGGCGCTGGTGGATGCGCTGCGGCACCGGCGCATGCTGATCGTGCTGGACAGCTGCGAGCACGTGATCGACGCCGTGGCCCTGCTGGTGCTGGCGCTGCTGCAGGGGGCGCCGGACGTCCACCTGCTCGTCACCAGCCGCGAGCCGCTGCAATGCGAGGGCGAATGGGTCCAGCGCGTGCCGCCGCTCGCCCTGCCCTCCCCCCGCAACGAAATCAGCGCGGCGGAGGCGATGCACTACCCGGCCGTGCAGTTGTTCGTGGAGCGCGCCATCCACAGCGCCGACACCTTCCAGCTGCCGGACGCCGATGCGCCCGGCGTGGTCATGCTCTGCGCCAGCCTCGACGGCATGCCGCTGGCCATCGAGCTGGCCGCCGCACACGTGGAAACCTTCGGCGTGGCCCATCTGCGCCGGCTGCTGGACGACCGCTTCCAGATGTCGGCGGACAACAGCGACATCGTGCAGCCGCGCCACCGCACCCTGCGCGCGCTGCTGGACTGGAGCTACGACGTGCTGCCGCCCACCGAGCGCGTGGTGCTCACGCGGCTGGCCGTATTCACCGGCAAATTCACGCTGGCCTGGGCGCGCGCGGTGCTGGTGGACGCCGAGATCAGCCGTGGCGATGTGGAAACCGGCATCGCGGCGATGGTCGCCAAATCGCTGGTCAGCGTGGATGCCAGCGAAGGCGTGGTGCGCTACCGCCTGCTGGCCACCACGCGCGCCTATGCGCTGGAACGGCTGGCCCGGGGCGGCGCGCTACGCGACCTGCAGGCCCGTCACGCGCTGCACTGGCGCGATGCGCTGCGCGCCACCTGGACCGACGAGCCGACGCTGACGCAGGCCGAATGGGCCGCGCGCTACGGCAACGCCATCGACGACGTGCGCGCCGCCATCGGCTGGGCGCTCTCCCCGGACGGCGACGCCGCCCTGGGCGCCACGCTGATCATCGCCGCGCTGCCGCTGGGCTACTTCCTCTCCCGACTCGACGAATTCTGCGGCTACACGGCGCGCGCGCTGGCGCTGGCCGACGAGGGCGCGGCGCCGCTCGACCCCACGCTGACCACACGGCTGCGCGTGGCGCTGGGCACGCTGATCTATCACACGCGCGGCGTGGCCGCCGGTGCCGAGGACGCCTACCAGCGCGCGCTGCGCGACGCCGCCGCGCTGGCGCAATCGGGGGCGCAATCGGGGGCGCAACAACAGGCACTGGCCGGCATCGGCATGATCGCGCTGGCGTCTGGCGACTACGCCGCCGGGCGCCACCACGCCGAGACCATGTGCGCACTGGCCGACCAGGACGGCGACGCGATGGCCCGCCTGTGGGCCGAGCACACGCTGGCGCTGGCGCACCACTACCTGGGCGACCACGGCACCGCGCGGCATCTGGCGCGGCACGTGCGCACGCATCCGAGCCCGCTGGTGCGGCCCGTGGACAACCTCACCGCGCTGGTGGACCGCCGCGTCTGCATGCGCATCGTCGAGGCGCGCACGCTGTGGATCGAGGGCTACGCGGACAGCGCCGCGTCGCTGGTCGCCCAGTGCGTGGAAGACGCGCTCACCGACATGCCGCTGGCACTGGCCCAGGCGCTGGCCTTCGCGGCCTGCCCCATCGCGCTGTGGCGCGGCGACGAAACCGCGCTGGCCGATTACGCCAACCGGCTGCGCGAGCACTCGTTGCGCCACGCGCTGGTGGCGTGGCATGGCTGGGTGGAGATGCTCGACGCCGCGCTCGCGCTGCGCGACGGCACGCCAGCCCCCACAAACGCGGACGCGGACGCCGACGCGCACCGCCACCTGCAAGCGCGGATCACCCATACCGGCGGCAAACAGGCCGATCTCTACGCCACCTTCGGCGCGCGCTTCGTCACGCCGCTGGCCATCACGCGCGCGGTGGCGGGCAAGTCCGGCTGGTGCATGGCCGAAGTGCGGCGCGTGGCCGCCGAGGCGCACCCGCATCGGCACACGCAAGCGGGCCGCCTGGCCGCCGCCGCGGCCTTCGAGCAAGCGCTGGACGTGGCGCGCGCGCAGGGCGCAAGGGCCTGGGCGCTGCGCGCCGCCACCAGCCTGGCCCGGGTGCGTCATGAACTGGACCAGGGTGGTGACAGTGTGCGCGCCGCCGACCTGCTTTCGTCGATCTGCGCGCGCATGCCCGAAGGACGCGGCACGCGCGACTATCGGGACGCGCAGGCCGTGCTGGCGTACTACACCAGCACGCCGGCCAGCACGCAGGCCATCTCTGCCGCAAACGACGCAGCCACCACGCAGGCGCGCGGATGACGAAGGCAACCATGGCAAAGACCGACCCTGACGGCGCGGCCGGGCGCGCGTACCGCTTTGGCACCTTCCTGCTGCGGCCGGCTCGGCGCGAGCTGGTGGCGGACGGCGTGCCGGTGACGCTGGGCAGCCGCGCCTTCGACCTCCTCGCCGCGCTGGTCGAGCACGCCGGGCAGGTGGTCTCCCGCGATGCCCTCACCGCCGTGGCGTGGCCGCGCATGGTGGTGGAGGACAGCAGCCTGCGCGTGCAGATCGCCCATCTGCGGCGCGTGCTGGGCCCGGAGGGGCCGGGCATCGTCACGGTCCCGGGTCAGGGCTACCGCTTCGACGGCATGGTGCAGGTCGTGGACGAGGGGGCCGCGCCGGCGGCGCAGGTCATACCAGCCGCGCGCGTGCTGCCGCGCCGCCTCACCGCCATCATCGGGCGCGATACCGAGGTGGCCCGCGTGCAGGCGGTGGTGCAGCCGGGGCGGGTGGTCACCCTGGTTGGCATCGGCGGCATCGGCAAGACCACCGTGGCGCTGGCCGCCACCGAGCGGCTGGCGGGGGACTATGCCGATGGGATCTGCTTCCTGGACCTCGGCACGCTGCCCGACCCCGCACAGGGTCTCGCCGCCGCGTTCGGCGCGGCGCGGATGGACGCGCTCGGCCACGCCATGGCCGGCCATCGGCTGCTGGTGGTGCTGGATGGCTGCGACTACGCACCGGAAGCCGTGGCCGCCCTGCTCGCCCAACTGGCGCAGGCGCCCGGCGTGGCGGTGCTGGCCACGAGCCGCCACCCCCTCGGTGCCGCCGCCGAACACCGCCTGCGGCTGCCGCCGCTGGACCTGCCTCCTGAGGGCGAGATCGATGCGGCCCGCGCCCTGACCTTCGGCGCGGTGCAGCTGTTCGCCTCCCGCGCGCAGGCCAGCGGGGCCGGCTACACGCTGACCGACCGCGACGCCCCGGTCGTCGCCGCGCTCTGCCGCCGGCTCGACGGCCTGCCGCTGGCCATCGAACTGGCCGCCGGCTGCGTGGCCGCGTTCGGCGTGCTCGGCCTGCTCGATCAGGCCGACGACCGCTTCAACCTGCTCGAAGCCCGACGCCGGAGCCCGCAGGAACGCCAGCGCTCGCTGCGGGCATCGCTGGATTGGTCGTACGTCCGGCTGTCCGCGCCAGAACAGACCGCGCTGCAACGGCTGTCGGTGCTGGACGGGACGTTCACGCTGGCATCTGCCGAGGCGGCCATCGGCGCGGATGGCATCGACAGCGCGGCAGCGGCGGACGTGCTGGAAGCACTGGTGGCGCAGTCGCTGGTATCGGCGGCAGCCGGGGACACCAGCGAGGGCGGCCCACGCTTCCGCCTGTCGCCCATGGTGCGCGCCTACGCGCGCGAGCGGCTGCAGGCGATCACTTCGCCTCGATAGACTCGTAGGTCGACACGTAGGTCACTTCCGGGTAGACCCAGGAGCGAATGAGGCTGATGCGCATGTCTTCGACATAAGACAAGGTGTAGCGGCTGGTCTCGGCGCCGCTCTCGGTCACCGTGCAAGCCATGTCGATGGCCATGCCGGTGAGTGTCGGCAGGATCCGGCTTGCCGCGTAGCGCCCGCCGGTCCGGCAGGTCACCTTTTCCTGCTTCGGCGCGCCGGTCGCTTCCCCGCGCCACGACGACACCGAGAACGTCATCCGGGCGTCCGGCTTCACAGTGACCGGACGCTGCGCCGGCTCGCTCAGCATGGAGTACTGCGGCGGGTCCATGGTCTTGGCGCCGTGCACGTAATCCTGCTGCTTCTTGGTCCATGGGAAGGTGTCCCCAAGGTAGAAGCTGCCCAAATAGGGAATGTCATCCATCGTGCTTGCCTCCTGGAAGCACTGGAGGATCGGCGCCTTGACCACCGTGCACACCGACTTCATCTCGATATAGTCCGATCGCTCGCCGGCCTTGATCGAGAGAAGCGAATGCGTCTCCACCTGCTTGAATGGCATCTTGCCGCCGAGCGAAGTCATTTGCTTGCGGAGGGCGGGAGGCATGGCGGAGAGGGTGAAGTCGGCGTCGAGGACATCCCGGCTGCTCTTGAAAGGCGCGGGCAGCGCGGCAGTCTTGGGGCGTTCGGCGCGCGCCCGGCCGCCGAGCAGGTAGAGCACGAGATCGTCGCGATCCGCTTCGTCGATCTGGGCGACCGTGGCGCGCACAACGGCGTCGACAAAGCACGCCGCGTCCTCGTCGGAAATGTCCTTCTGACCCAGATCGATCAGCTTCTGGACGCCGCCAGGCATCTTGGCGGCAACCTCGAGTGTCTTGGCAGCGAACGTGCGCTCCAGCGCCGCCGTGCGCTCGGCCGTCAATCGTGCGTGGGAAACGTCTCTGGCTTCGGCCTGAAGGCCGAGATAGAACACGCGGTAGGCCGCATCCAGGTCGATGGACGCCGCCTCGCCAATTGGAGCATTGCGGCGGCACAGCAATGGCATGCCGCTCCGCAAGTAGGACATCCGCGTCTGACTATCGAGGCGCGTCAGGTTCCGCGTCATCTCGCAGTGGCGGCATCCCTCGCTGGCAACCCGGTTCAACCTCGGTTGCAGTTCCTCGTCAGTGAGCCCCTTGCGGATCTCCGCATCATCCTCTGCAGCCTGCAGCCATTTCCGCACCGCCGGATTGCCCGCCAACTGGCGATCCGCGCCTTCGCGGCTCAGCGCGATATCGGTCATCGGGTGGCCGCCGGCGCCGGGCGTCGCGGCACCTTCCGCCGCGCCTGCCGAGTGCATGGCAAGGAAAGTCCAGACTGCAACAAACAGCAACTGCAGGGCACGTCGTGTGAGCGTCATGATGGGAGGGAAGGTGCGGCGTCACGCCGAATTGGAGCGAGACCGTAGCACCGACACCCCGTCATGTCGCGGATGGCGAAGGAGGGTGTGTTGCGACCCGCCAACGCAGGACGCTGCGCCTGCTTTAGCAGGCTAGGTGAGCGCTGACTATCGGCGGGGCTTGGCCCCTCACCCCAACGTTCGCCTCGCCGCAGCCTGGATCGCTTGCACGGCCGCCGCGGTCATGACGCCCATCGCCAATACGCCCAGCGCGCCGAGCGCCACCGCGAGGACGCGGCCCAGGGCGGTGGTTGGGACGACGTCGCCGAAGCCGATCGTCAGCGACGTGATCGCACAGAAATACAAGGTGCCGCCGAGCGACGATGGCGACCGGCTGCCCGCATCGACCGGGCCGCCGACGTAGTACATCGCCAGCGACAGCAGGACGAACAGCCCGCCGAGGAAAATCAGGATCGAGCGCAATTGCCACAGCACGGCGGTGAATTCGGCAATGGCGTGGCGCGGGCGGATGGGTATCGGCCCGGAATCGTTGCGGATGGTGGCCATAAGCGGTGGACTCCCTTGATTTCCCTTCAAAGACAAGGTGCGGCGAAGGCCGCGCTAGTCCATGTTAGGTGCCGGATCAGCCCGCCGTGCGTTTCAGGCGCGTGGTGACCGAAAAGGTTTCCGCCGGATGGATCGTCACCGACACCTCGAAGGTGTCGCCCGCCTCGTCGATGTAGCGGCGCACGATCTTCAGCACCGCCGCGCCCGGCTCCAGCCCCAGCGCGCGGGCGATGCGCGGGTCCGCCAGCGTGGTGGCGCGCACATCCTGCTCGATCTCGGCAATCGGCCGCCCGTGGCGCGACTCGATCAGGGCGCTGACCAGCACGTCGGGCGTGTTGCGCACGATCGGGCCGATGTCCGCGTAGGCGCTATCTATATAGATATCGGTCCAGGCCATGGGCGCGGCGCGGGCGCCGTCGTCCAGCCGCACGCTGGAGATGCGCAGCCAGCGGGTGTCCGGCGTGCCGCCCAGGTCGGCCGCCACTTCCGGCGGCGCCGTCACGGTCTCCACCGACTGCACCACGCGCCGGTGCGCCTCGCCGAACTGCATGAGGTCTTCCACCGAGGCCAGCGTGGGCTTGAACACGGCCCGGGGCTGCGCGGCCTCCACACGGGTGCCCACGTTCTTGCGGCGCGACACCAGCCCCATGTCCTGCAAGGACTGCAACACCGCACGAATGGTGTAGCGGCTGGCCTGGAACTGCTCGCACAGCGCGAATTCGGTCGGCAGCAGCGTGCCCACGGGGAATTGGCCCGTGGTGATGCCATCCAGCAATTCGCGGGTGATCTCCGCTGCGTTTGTTTTACTCATAAAGGCCCGTTACATCACATGATCGGTGCGGCGCGGCAGGGCTGACGGAACCCGGGTTTACGCCCCGGGTTTACGCCGATTTCCGAAATATGTTCGAACATATTTAATAATGGATATATTCGAACATATACGAGATCCCGTCAGCATGCCACAAGGTCGCACCATGCCCAACTATTCGATTCCCGCCGCCAGTACCGTTGTCGACTCCGCGCTGTTCCGCGACGCCTTCGGCACGGCGGCCATGCGCGAGATCTTCTCCGATGGCGCGCTAGTCCAGCGCTACATCGACGTCGAGATCGCCCTTGCCCGGGCCGAAGCCCGCGTCGGCGTGATTCCGGCCGATGCCGCCGAGACCATCGCCAGCGCCGCGCGCCTCGACCGCATCGACTTCGACCACATGCGCGAGGAAACCGACATTGTCGGCTATCCGATCCTCCCGCTGGTACACCAGCTCGTGGAAATGTGCGGCGACGCCGGCCGCTACGTCCACTGGGGCGCCACCACGCAGGACATCATGGACACCGCCGTGGCCCTCCAGGTGCGCGACGCGCTGGACAGCATCGACGCCGATATCCGCGCCCTGCGCGGCATTCTGGCCGACCTGGCCGCCCGGCACCGCGACACCCCGATGGCCGGCCGCACCCACCTGCAGCAGGCCCTGCCGGTCACCTTTGGCTACAAGGTGGCGATCTGGCTGGCGATGTTCGACCGCCACCAGCAGCGTCTGGCCGAATTGCGCCCGCGCGTGGCCGTGGTGGAGTTCGCCGGGGCCGCCGGCACGCTGGCGTCGCTGGGCGACAAGGGCTTCGCCGTGCAGCAGGCGCTGGCCGAGGAATTGGGCCTGGGCGTGCCCGCCACCACCTGGCACGTGGCGCGCGACGGCTTTGCCGAAGCGGTGAACCTGCTGGCGCTGGTCACCGGCTCGCTGGGCAAGATCGCGCTCGACATCATGATCATGGCGTCCACCGAGTTCGCCGAGGTCTACGAGCCCTTCGTCAAGGGCCGGGGCGCCAGCAGCACCATGCCGCAGAAGCGCAACCCGATTTCGAGCGAACTGATGCTCGCCGCCTCGAAGGCGGTGCGCCAGCATGCCGGGCTGATGGTCGATGCGATGGTGCAGGACTTCGAACGCGCCACCGGCCCGTGGCACGCCGAGTGGATCGCCATTCCCGAGAGTTTCATCCTGACGGCCGGCGCGCTGCATCAGGCGAAGTTCGCGCTGGGCGGGCTGATCGTCGACGTGCCGCGCATGGCCCACAACCTCGGCATCACCAGGGGGCTGATCGTCGCCGAGGCCGTGATGATGCGCATGGCGCCCCACATCGGCCGCCAGCAGGCGCACGACGTGGTCTACGACGCCTGCCGCACCGTCAACGAGCAGGGCGGCACGCTGGCCGAGGCCCTGCTGGCGCTGCCGGCCGTGACCGAGCACTTCGACCGCGCCGCCATCGCACACATGGTGGACCCTGCCAATTACCTCGGCCTGGCGCCGCAGATGGTCGACCGGGCCATCGCGCTGTCCGGCGAAGTGGCCTGAGCCCTCCGGCCGGCGCCACGCACTGCTTTCCACACGATAAGACTGATTCAGGAGACAACCATGCAATGCTTCCCCGCCTTCGTGCGCGGCGCGCTCGCCGCCGCCGCCCTGCTCACCGCCGTATCCGCCCAGGCCCAGAACTGGCCGGCCAAGCCGATCACGTGGATCGTGCCGTTCGCGGCCGGCGGCCCCACTGACGCGCTGGCGCGCAACATCGCCGAGCGCGTGGGGCGTGAGGTCGGCCAGTCGATCATCATCGACAACTCGCCCGGTGCCGGCGGCACGGTCGGTGCCACCAAGGCGGCCCGCGCGCCGGCGGACGGCTACACCATGCTGGTGGGGCATATGGGCTACATGGGCGCGGCGCCGGCGCTCTACAAGAAGCTGCCGTACGACCCGGTCAAGGACTTCGCGCCGGTGTTCCGCTTCCCGGACACGCCGATGGTGCTGATGGTGCGCAAGGACCATCCGGCCAAGGACGTGAAGGCGCTCGTCGAATATGGCAAGCAGAACCCGGGCAAGCTGTTCATCAGCAACGCCGGCATGGGCTCCACCTCCCACCTGATTGCGGCGATGTTTGCGTCGGCGGCGGGCATCAAGGTGTCGCTGGTGCCCTACAAGGGCGCCGGTCCGGCGCTGATCGACGTGATTGGCGGCCAGGTGGACGGCATGTTCGACCAGACCAACACGGCGCTGCCGCAGATTACCGAGGCCAAGGTCCGTGCGCTGGCGGTGACCTCGGCATCGCGCGTGGGCCAGCTCAAGGACGTGCCGACGCTGGCCGAAACCGTGGTGCCAGGCTTCGAGGCCGCTACCTGGTACGGCATCTACGCGCCGAAGGGCACGCCGCAGCCGGTCATCGACAAGATGCAGGCCGCCTACCTGAAGGTGATGAACGACAAGGCGTTCACCGACCGCCTGTCCGCGCAGGCCATCCAGATGCTGCCGGCCGACAAGTACACGGCCAGCGCGCTGGGCAAGCACACCGAGGCCGAAGTCGCGCGCTGGAAGGTGCTCGCCGCCAAGGCCAACATCTCGCTGGACTGAACGCCATGACATCGCCCCGGGTGGAGCATGACGCCTTCGGCCCCGTCGAAATCCCGGCCGACCGCTACTGGGGCGCCCAGACCCAGCGCGCGCTGGCCGTGTTCGGCATCGGCAGCGAACGCTTTCCAGACTGCCTGATCCACGCCTTCGGCCTGCACAAGATGGCGGCGGCGGTGGCCAACCAGCAGTGCGGGGCGCTGGAGGCGGAGATGGCGTCGGCCATCGTCGCCGCGGCGGCCGAGGTGCGCAGCGGCGCGTTCGATGCGCATTTCCCGCTCACGGTCTGGCAGACCGGCTCCGGCACGCAGACCAACATGAATGCGAACGAGGTGATCGCCAACCGGGCCAACCAGCGGCTGGGCCAGCCGCTGGGGACGAAGCAGCCGATTCATCCGAACGATCACGTCAACCGCTCGCAGTCATCGAACGACAGCTTTCCCACGGTGATGCACCTGAGCGCGGTGCTGGAACTCGAAGACCGGCTGCTGCCGGCGCTGGCGGCCCTGCGCGACAGCCTCCAGGCGCGCGCGACGGACTTCGCGGACATCCTGAAGCTGGCCCGCACCCACCTGATGGATGCCGTGCCGACCACGCTGGGCCGCAGCTTCGAGGGCTTCGCCGCCCAGGTTGGGCACGGCATCGCGCGCATCGAGGCGACCCTGCCGCGCCTGCTGATGCTGCCGCAGGGCGGCACGGCGGCGGGCACCGGGCTCAACGCCCCGCCCGGCTTCGCGAAGGCGTTCTGCGCGGAGGTGGCCCGCCTGACCGGCCTGCCCTTCCAGCCCAATCCCTGCAAGGTGGAAGGCATGGCCGCGCACGACGCCCTGCTGGAGTTGTCCGGCGTGCTGAACGTGATTGCGGCGTCGTGCATCAAGATCGCCAATGACCTGCGCTGGATGAGCTCCGGGCCAAACTGCGGCCTCGGCGAACTGGTGATGCCCGAGGACGGGCTCACCTCGTCGATCATGCCGGGCAAGCGCAATCCGACCATCGCCGAAGTCATGGTGCAGGCCGGCATGCAGGTGGCCGGCAACCACGTAACGGTGACCATGGCCGGCGCCTCGGGCAGCTTCGAGCTGAACGTGGCCAAGCCGGTGCTGATCTACAACGTGCTCCAGTCGATCCGGCTGCTGGCCGACAGCGCGAACACCGTGGCCGAGCGGGTCATCCCCGGGCTGGCGCCGGACCGCGCGCGGCTGGCGCGCCAGCTCGACAGCCCGCTGCTGGCGGCCACCGCGCTGAACCCGGTGATCGGCTACGACCAGGCGGCGCGCATCGTGCGCCACGCCATGGCGCACGGCGTGGCGCCGCGCGAGGCCGCCATCGCCCTGGGCATCCTGCGTGGCGACGAATACGACCGGCTGGTCGATCTCGAACGCATGGCCCGGGGCGTGGCGTAACCAGCGACGAGGGCGGGGACGCCGCCTCAGCAGCGATAGTCCCCGCCATCGCGGTCCAGCAGGCGCAGCAGCGCGGTCCACTCGCGGTCCAGGTGCACCGTGTCGAGGTAGGCGTAGTCGTCGTGCTGCTTGGCGGCGTGCTCGCAGACCTCGGGCGACGGCAGGGTGACCTTCTGGCCCATCGACAGCGTCTGCAGCTGGATCTCGCAGGCGCGGTTCAGGTAGAACATGCGCGTGAACGCCTCCGCCACCGAGCGGCCGGTGGTCAGCAGGCCGTGGTTGCGCAGGATCAGGTAGTTGGCGTCCTGCATCGAGTGCACGATGCGCGAGCGCTCGTCCAGGTCCAGCGAAATGCCTTCGTAGTCGTGGTAGTTCACGCGGTTGTAGAACTGCATGCTGATCTGGTTCAGCGGCAGCAGGCCGCACTCCAGCGCGGCGACAGCCATGCCGGCGTCCGTGTGGAGGTGGACCACGCACTCCACGTCGTGGCGGCTCTGGTGCAGGGCGCTGTGGATCGTGAAGCCGGCGGCGTTGACCTCGAAGCGGTTATCGCCGATCGGCCGGCCTTCGGTATCGATCTTCACGAGGCACGAAGCCGTGATCTCGTCGAAAAACCAGCCGTGCGGATTGATCAGGAACTGGTCCTGCGTGCCTGGCACGCGCACGGAAATATGGGTGTAGATCAGGTCGGTGAGCTGGAACTTTGCCGCCAGGCGGTAGGCGGCGGCCAGCTGCACGCGCACCGCCCATTCTTCCTCGCTGATATTGCGCGGCTTGCGGTTGCGGTGCGGGTCCGTGGTGGAAATCATGGTGGCGTCCTCTGGGGAAATCGGCGGAAGTCGGCGGAAATCAGGCGAGCAAGGCGGTGATGACGATCTCGACGCGGTAGGCCGGGTCGGCCAGCTCGACCTTGCCGCAGCAGCGCGTGGGCGTTTCGCCGGGGACGACCCAGGCGTCCCAGACCGCGTTGAAGCCGTCGAAGTCGGCCATGTCGGCCAGCCAGATCTGGGCGGTTAGCGCGCGGCGGCGGTCGGTGCCGGCCTCGGCCAGCAGGGCGTCCACCTTGGCCAGCGCTTCGCGGGTCTGGCTGGCGATGTCGCCGGACTTGTCGTCGGCCACCTGGCCGGCCAGGAAGACCATGCCGTTGGCGATGACGGCCCGGCTGCGGCGATGGTTCTGGTCCAGGCGGACGATGGGCGATGCGGAAGATGTGGACATGGCGGGCTCAGGCGTGGGTCTTGACGATGCGGCGGCAGTGCTCCAGCGCGGCGCCGATCAGGTTGTTGTTGGCTTCCGGCGTTCGGAAGGCCGAATGGGCGGACAGCGTGACGTTGGGCAGCGTGGTCAGCACGTGGCCGGCGGGCATCGGCTCCACCGTGAACACGTCCAGCCCGGCGTGGGCCAGCTTGCCGCTGCGCAGCGCCGCGATCATGGCGTCTTCATCCACCAGCGCGCCGCGCGCCGTGTTGACCAGGATCGCGCCGTCGCGCATCGACTGGATGCGCTCCGCCGTGATCAGGCCGCGCGTCTCGTCGGTCAGCAGCAGGTGCAGGGACACCACGTCGCTCTGCGCCAGCAGCGTGTCCAGATCGACGAATTCCACGCCCTCGTGCGTCTTGGGCGAGCGGTTCCAGGCCAGCACGCGCATGCCGATGCCCCGCGCCAGCCGTGCCAGTTCCTGGGCGATGCCGCCAAACCCGACCAGCCCGAGGGTCTTGCCTGTCAGCTGCACGGCGTCCGAGCGCAGCCAGTTGCCGGCGCGCATCTCGCGGTCCATGCGCGCGAAGTTGCGCGCGGCCGCCCACATCAGCGCGAACGCGCATTCGGCCACAGCGGTATCCCCGTAGCCCTTGATGGTGTGCACCGTGATGCCGATCTCGGCCAGTTCCTCCGGATTCATATAGCTGCGCGGGCCGGTGCCCAGGAACACCACGTGCTTGAGACCCACGCAATGGCGGGCGATCTCGGTCGGCAGATGGGTGTGGTCGATGATCGCGATCGGCGCGCCGGCCAGCGTGGCGGGCAGTTGCTCGGGCGTGATCTCGGGCTGGCGGTTGATGGTCAGCGGCAGGTCGTCGGCCCGGTGCAGGCGGGAAGCCACTTCCGACAGTGTGGGATTGGCATCGACGAAGACGGCGCGCCATGCACCAGCATCGGACGCCGGATTATGGGTAGCGGGGCGGGCAGGCGTGGCGGGAAGAGAAGAAGTCATTGTTTTTACTCGGCAATAAATAGGGGTGAACCATTACGGTGCCGATGAACCAAAACGGGGCTCGATGAGGCCGCAACGGTGAAGCGCAGCATAACGCTTTACAGAATACAGATCAATAATTAAAGTCTGTATACAGGACGGAGTGCAGGACCGGGAGCCACCCGGCCCGCACGTTGCCCCCACCACCCTGCCCTTGGAGCGTTCCCATGACGATGCGCCGACTTGCCCCGCGATTTGCCTTGCGATTTGTCCCGTTTTCCGCCTCCCTGCTTGCTGTCACGTTGATGGGGCTGGCCAGCCCCGCTTCGTCCCAGGACACCAAGTCTTGGCCCAACAACACGATTGCCATCGTCAGCGGCTTCCCCGGAGGCGCCGCCACCGACATCTACGCGCGCCGGCTTGGCGTGGAGCTGAACAAGGAATTCGGCGTCTCGTTTATCTCCGATAATCGCCCCGGTGCGGGCGGCAATATCGCATCGAGCCTCGTCGCGCAGGCCAAGCCGGATGGTTATACTTTCCTGCTCGGCACGGCCGGCACGCACGCGATTAATCCCGCGCTATATTCGAAACTGTCATTTGACGTGGTGAATGATTTCTCGCGCATTGCATTATTGGGCACGCTGCCGAATATCCTGCTCGTGAATCCCGAGAAGCATCCGGAGATCAAGACCTGCCAGGACCTGATTGCCGCCGCGAAGAAGGCGCCCGGCACGTTGAACTACGCCTCGACGGGCAACGGCGCCTCCGGCCATCTGGCCGGCACGCAGTTCGCCACGGCCTCGAAGACCAGCTACGTGCATATCCCGTACAAGGGGCAGGGGCCGGCCATGACCGCGCTGCTCTCGGGCGAGGTCGATTTCTTCTTCAACCAGAGTTCGCCTAGCCTGGGCGCCATCCAGTCTGGCAAGGTGCGTGCGTTAGCGGTCACTTCGTCGCAGCGCGTGAGCGTGCTGCCGAATGTGCCGACCGTGGCCGAGGCCTGCAACCTGCCCGGCTTCGAGAGCACCACCTGGTATGGCCTGTTCGGCCCGGCCGCGTTGCCGGCGGACATCCAGAACCGGATGTCGCAGGCCGTGCTCAAGGCCATCGGCACGGAAAGCTTCCGTCAATGGCTGGTGAGCCAGGCGATCCAGCCCATTGCCGATGGCGGCCCGGCGGCGTTCAAGCGCACGCAGCTTGCCGATATGAAAACCTGGGCCAAAATCGTCAAGGATTCTGGCGCGCATATCGATTAACGCAGAGCAAAGCGAAGCGGACCGATTCGCACGGCCGGACGCCGGTTGCCGCGAGGTGTATACACCGCCGTGCACAGAATCGAATTCAGGTATATTCCAGCCTTTCGCCAGTACCGGCGAAAGGCTGATGACCGAAGACAGGACTCAATACCGTGGCAACCGTGGCAAGTGACAGCATCGTCGAGCAGGTTTATGACAAGCTCAAGCAGATGAGCGTGGGCTATGACTTCAAACCCGGCGAACGGCTCAACGAAGGCGTGCTGGCCAGTGCGCTGGGCGTCAGCCGCACCCCGCTGCGCGAGGCGCTGACCCGCCTGACGACCGAAGGGCTGCTGCGCTTCTCGCCGGGCAAGGGCTTCTTCTGCCGCGATCTGGATGCCCAGGAAGTGTTTTCCCTCTACGAGCTGCGCAAGGTCGTGGAGACCGAGGCGCTGCGCCTGGCCATCGTGCGGGCCAGGGAAGAGGACATCGACGCCCTGCTGTCCTTCCTCGAGAACACCGGCCCGGAACCGGGCGACCGCACGGTGGAAGAACTCGTGAAACTCGACGAGACCTTCCATGAAGGGCTGATGGCGATGTCCGGCAACCTGGAGATGCTGCGGGTGCTGAAGAACATCAACGCCCGTATCCGCTTCGTGCGCTGGATCGACATGGAGCGCTGCGACCGCCGCGTCAGCCAGAACGACCACCGCGAGATCCTCCTGGGCCTCAAGGCGCGCGACCCCGAGCGCTGCATCCCCATCCTCACCCGCCATATCGACCGCCGCCACGACCAGATCGCGACCGCCCTGAAGGAAGGGCTGGCGCAGATCTACATGGGCTGACGGCCGCCCTACCTCCCGCCTTCCCCCCAAGAAAAAACCCCGCGCTGCCATCGGCAACGCGGGGTTCGATGCCCTGCCGCGAACGGCAGGACCGGCTGTGCCCGGAACGCTTACACGTTCACGGTGTCGGCCACTTCCTTGAAGTCTTCGATCTGGTCGAAGTTCATGTACTGGTAGATCTTGTCGCTGTTGGCGGTCAGCACGCCCATGTCGGCCATGTACTCTTCCTTGTTCGGAATGCGGCCAAGGCGCGAGCAGATGGCGGCCAGCTCGGCCGAACCCAGGTACACGTTGGTGTTCTTGCCCAGACGGTTCGGGAAGTTACGCGTGCTGGTGGACATCACCGTGGCGCCTTCGCGCACCTGTGCCTGGTTACCCATGCACAGCGAGCAGCCCGGCATTTCGGTGCGCGCACCAGCCGTGCCGAACACGCCGTAGTGGCCTTCCTCGGTCAGCTGCTTCTGGTCCATCTTGGTCGGCGGGGCCACCCACAGCTTCACGGGGATGTCGCGCTTGCCTTCCAGCAGCTTCGAGGCTGCGCGGAAGTGACCGATGTTCGTCATGCACGAGCCGATGAACACTTCGTCGATCTTGGCGCCGGCCACCTCGGCCAGCGTCTTCACGTCGTCCGGGTCGTTCGGGCAGGCGACGATCGGCTCATGCACGTCGGCCAGATCGATCTCGATCACGGCGGCGTACTCGGCGTCGGCATCCGGCTCCAGCAGCTTCGGGTCGGCCAGCCACGCTTCCATGGCCTTGATACGGCGCTGCAGGCTGCGCGGGTCCTGGTAGCCCTCGGCGATCATCCACTTCAGCAGCGTGATGTTGCTGTTGATGTACTCGATGATCGGTTCCTTGTTCAGGCGCACCGTGCAACCGGCGGCCGAACGCTCGGCGGAGGCGTCGGACAGCTCGAAAGCCTGTTCCACCTTCAGGTCGGGCAGACCTTCGATTTCCAGGATACGGCCCGAGAAGATGTTCTTCTTGCCTTGCTTGGCCACGGTCAGCAGGCCCGACTTGATCGCGTACAGCGGAATTGCGTTGACCAGGTCGCGCAGCGTGACGCCGGGCTGCATCTTGCCCTTGAAGCGGACCAGCACCGATTCCGGCATGTCCAGCGGCATCACGCCGGTGGCGGCGGCAAACGCCACCAGACCGGAGCCGGCCGGGAAGCTGATGCCGATCGGGAAACGGGTGTGCGAGTCACCGCCAGTGCCGACGGTATCCGGCAGCAGCATGCGGTTGAGCCACGAGTGGATCACACCGTCGCCCGGACGCAGCGAGATACCGCCGCGCGTGCTGATGAACTGGGGCAGCGTGTGGTGCGTCTTCACGTCCACGGGCTTCGGGTAGGCGGCGGTGTGGCAGAACGACTGCATCACCAGGTCGGCCGAGAAGCCCAGGCAGGCCAGGTCCTTCAGCTCGTCGCGCGTCATCGGGCCGGTGGTGTCCTGCGAGCCCACCGAGGTCATCTTCGGTTCGCAGTACGTACCCGGGCGGATGCCCTTGCCGTCGGTCAGGCCGCAGGCGCGGCCAACCATCTTCTGGGCCAGCGTGTAGCCGCGTCCGGTGTCGGCCGGATTCTGCGGCAGGCGGAACAGCGTGGACGGGGCCAGGCCCAGTGCCTCGCGGGCCTTGGCGGTCAGGCCACGGCCGACGATCAGCGGAATCCGGCCGCCGGCGCGCACTTCATCGAACAGCACGTCCGACTTGACCTTGAATTCGGCGATCACGGCGCCGTTCTTGAGCGCCTTGCCTTCGTACGGGCGCAGTTCGACCACGTCGCCGGTGTCCATCTGCGACACGTCGAGTTCGATCGGCAGCGCGCCGGCGTCTTCCATCGTGTTGTAGAAGATCGGGGCGATCTTGCTGCCCAGGCACACGCCGCCGAAGCGCTTGTTCGGCACGTAGGGGATGTCTTCGCCGGTGAACCACAGCACCGAGTTGGTGGCCGACTTGCGGCTGGAGCCCGTGCCGACCACGTCGCCCACGTAGGCCACGAGGTTGCCCTTCTCCTTCAGCGACTCGATGAACTTCACCGGGCCGCGCTTGCCGTCTTCCTCGGGCTGGAACGCGGTGCCTTCACGCTTGTTCTTCAGCATGGCCAGCGCGTGCATCGGGATGTCCGGGCGCGTGGTGGCGTCCGGGGCCGGCGACAGGTCGTCGGTGTTGGTCTCGCCCGGCACCTTGAACACGGTGATGGTCATCGAGGCCGGCACTTCCGGACGGTTCGTGAACCACTCGGCGTCGGCCCAGCTTTGCAGCACGGACTTGGCGTTGGCGTTGCCCTTGTCGGCCTTTTCCTTCACATCGTGGAAGGCATCGAACATCAGCAGCGTGGTCTTCAGCGCGTTGCCAGCCACGGCGCCGACTTCGGCGTCGTCGAGCAGCTCGATCAGCGGGGAGATGTTGTAGCCGCCGAGCATGGTGCCCAGCAGTTCGGTGGCGCGGGCGCGCGAGATCAGCGCGGTCTTCTCCGAACCCAGGGCCACGGCGGCCAGGTAGGAGGCCTTGACCTTGGCGGCATCATCCACGCCGGCCGGCACACGGTAGGTGATCAGGTCCAGCAGGGTCTGTTCCTCGCCCGCCGGCGGGTTCTTGATCAGTTCGATCAGCTCGGCGGTCTGCTTGGCGGTCAGCGGCAGAGGGGGAATGCCAAGCGCGGCGCGTTCGGCAACATGGGCGCGATAGGTATCAAGCATGGGAACCTGCTGGTAATAGGGTTATGACGTACAGCTTTGTCTCTGTGGGTCCGGCGGCGCAGCACACCGCTGGTTGCCGCGTGATTGTAATCCGAAGTCCGGCCCAGATCAAATGTCTTATATCTTATATAAGACTTAAAAACCACGAAGGTCGGAAAATCGGGGCTTGCAGGGTGGTGGATCGATAAGAAACACATGAAACGCGGCGGACTTGTCCCGCGCTGGTCCTGCGCTCGGTGTTCCGCCAGGGGGAGGCGTGCTGGCTGCAGGCCGGCGCCGGCATCGTGCGGGACTCGACGCCCGCCCGGGCGTGGGAGGAGACCTGCGAGAAGCTGGCCAGCGTGGCGCGCTACCTGCGTGAGGCCTGATAAGCCGACGCCGACGCCGACGCCGGCGCCGGCAGGTGCGCCACGGTGACCACATGGCCGGACGTGGCAGCCCACGCCACCCCGACCTCGCTGCCGGCCGGCCACCGCGGGTGCCAGTGGCGGGTCAGTGTCAGGGTCAGATGGCCGGCGCTGGCATCGGTCAGGGTGGCGGCGGTGAAATCGAAGAACTGGCGCACCGTCGGATAAAGGGCCTTATAAAGCGCTTCCTTGGCCGAGAACAGGACGGTGACCGCTGCTTCGATCGACGTACCTGCCCGGGCGGCCAGGAGATCGATCTCCTGCGGCGTGGCCACCAGGTGAGCGATGTCGGCGGCGCGGGCGGAAGTGAGCCACTGCTCCGCGTCTACCCCAAGCCCGGCGGTGGTTGACGCACGCGCGGCCAGCGCCACCGCCATGCCGTCCGCATGGCTGATGCTACCGATCCAGCCGTCAGGCCAGACCGGCAGGCGGTCTTCCCCGATCGTGACAACGTGTTCTGCCGCGCCGGCCCGGACCAGTGCCACGCGGGCGCAATAGCGGCCCGCGCGGAAGTGGCCCTGGCGCCTCGGCGTTGCGGTCAACAGCACGTCCGGGATGCGTTCCGAGGCAGCATCCGGCGCCGCGACGCCCGTCCAGGCCAGCTGGCAGAGCGTCACACTGGCGGGCAACCCCAGCGACAAGTGCAGTAAATCGCACATTTCGCTGCCGTGTGGGGCGTCAATGTCTGGTCGGGAAGACAAAGTGGTCATTCCATGTGAAGTCGACACTGACATCTTAAGTTCCGGGCTGGCGATTCGTTAACCATGTTGCAGGCGCTAATGGCGCGCCCATGCGCCTCCGCGCCCCGATCCCACCCAGCTCAAACGGCCAAGCTGAGTGGGTTTCCCCCTTTTTATCGGCCCTTTGCTTGCCTGCGATTCGGGAAGAATGGCAGGCATTCCGACACAGGCATCTCATGGCGAACACGCTTTCCCCCTCCCAGACTGGCGGCAACTCAAGCAAGCGCGGTCGACTGCTGCTGATTGGCGGCGGCGTGCTGGTGGTGGTGCTGGGCGTTGGCGGCTTCGTGCTCGGCAGCGTGCTCGGCGGCAACCGCCAGGCGGCAGCGCCGGCAGCACCCGTCATCCCTCCGCCGATCTTCGTGCCGCTCGACGCATTCACGGTGAACCTGAAGAGCGAGGACGGTGACCGCTTCCTGCACACCGGGCTGTCGCTGAAAGTGGCGGACGCCGACACCCAGGGCCGTCTGGCCCAGTACCAGCCGGAAGCGCGCAGCCGCATCCTGCTGCTGCTGTCGGCCCGCCAGCCGGCGGACCTGGCCACGGTGGAGGGCAAGCGCAAGCTGGCCCAGGACGTGCAGGCTGCCATCAGCCAGCCGTTCGCGCCCGGCCTGCCGCCGCAGAAGATCCTGGATGTCTTGTTTACATCGTTCGTGGTGCAGTAAGCCGCTGGCGCCCTGCTCCCGAACCCACTGCATAACCGACATGACACTGTCCGCCGACCTTCCTTCCTGCCGTCGCGCCTGGCGCGCCGACTGAAGCCGGCCATGGACCGTTTCATCCTTACAGCTGTTCACGGGGCAGGACACTAGATGGCCTACGACAAGTTCCTCTCGCAGGACGAGGTAGACGAGCTACTGAAAGGCGTATCGGGCGAATCCGATGCGCCCGCAGCCAGCAGCGCGCCCGCTATTGATGAAGGCGGGGTGCGGCCGTACAACCTGGCTACCCAGGAACGGATCATCCGTGGCCGCCTGCACACGCTCGAAATCATCAACGAGCGCTTCGCGCGGGCGCTGCGCACGGCGCTGTTCAACTTCATCCGCCGCGGCGCCGACATCTCGGTCGGCTCGGTCAGGATCGAGAAGTACGGCGACTTTGTGCGCAACCTGCCGGTGCCGACCAACCTGAACCTGGTCCACATGAAGCCGCTGCGGGGCACCGCGCTGTTCGTGTACGACCCGAACCTCGTGTTCCTGGTGGTGGACAACCTGTTCGGCGGCGACGGCCGCTTCCACACCCGTGTGGAAGGCCGCGACTTCACGCAGACCGAGCAGCGCATCATCCGCCGCATGCTGGACCTGACGCTGAACAGCTACGGCCAGGCCTGGCGCACCGTGCATCCCATCGAGTTCGACTATGTCCGCTCGGAGATGCACACCAAGTTCGCCAACATCGCCGGCGCCAATGACGCCGTGGTGACCACCGCGTTCCATATCGAACTGGGCGCCGTGGGCGGTCAACTGCATATCTGTATTCCCTTCTCGATGATCGAACCGCTGCGGGATCTGCTGATGAACCCGCTGCAGGACGAGGTCGAGGTGGACAAGCGCTGGCTCGGCCAGCTCTCCACCCAGCTGCGTGCCGCCGAAGTGGAACTGGTGGCCGAATTCACGCACCTCCAGAGCACCGTGGCCGAGGTACTGGCCATGCGCGCCGGCGACGTGCTGCCGATCGACCTGCCCGAGAAGCTCTTCGGCAAGGTGGACGGCGTGCCCGTCATGCAATGCGGCTTCGGCACCATGAACGGCCAGTACGCGCTGCGCGTGGAGCGAATGATCAATTACCAAGACAGCGATTCCAACAAGGAAGACGATCATGACTGACGGCACTCAGGACAAGCCGGTCGATCCGATGGACGACTGGGCCAGCGCCCTGGCGGAGCAGACCAGCGCCGAGCCGGTACCCGCCGCCGCCCCGGCCGCCACGGCACCCGCTGCGGCGGCGCCTTCGCAAGCCATGGCCACCGCCACCCCGGCGGCCTCCACGGTGTTCCCGCCGCTGGCGCAGGAAGCGCCGGCCGGCTTCCACAACGATATCGGGATGATTCTCGATATCCCGGTACAGCTGACCGTGGAACTGGGCCGCACCAAGGTACCCATCAAGAACCTGCTGCAACTGGCGCAGGGTTCGGTGGTGGAACTCGACGGCCTGGCCGGTGAACCGATGGACGTGCTGGTGAATGGCTACCTGATCGCCCAGGGCGAGGTGGTGGTCGTGAACGACAAGTTCGGCATTCGCCTGACGGACATCATCACGCCGTCCGAACGTATCCGGAAGCTGAACAAATGACAGCCGTGTCGCGCCGGCTGCGGTCTGCCGGACGCTTTGCCGCGGGCCTGATCCTCACGGGTCTGGCCACGGCCGGTGCGCAGGCTGCAGATGTTGTATTGAGTACCGCCCAGGCGGCCAGTGCACCGGCCACCGCGGCTGCCCCGGTGGCGCAGACCGCCCCGGTGATCAGCGGCGGGGCCAGCCTCGCGCAGGCCGGGCTCGGCCTGTTTGCCGTCATCGCGCTGATCCTCGGCATGGCCTGGCTCGCGCGCCGCGTGGGCCTGGTGCGCCACGGCAGCGGCGGCGCCACCATGAAGGTGGTGGGCAGCCTGATGCTGGGCGCGCGCCAGAAGGTGGTCATGGTGGAAGTTGGCGATACCTGGCTCGTGCTGGGCGTCTCCGCCGGCGAGATCCGTCCGCTCCACACCCTCCCGGCCCAGCCGGATGCCATGGTCCCGGCCGGCACCAACGCGCCGCAGCCCCTGCAGGGCGGCTTTGGCGAGCGCCTGATGCGCGCGATGCAGGAAAACCTCAAGAAATGAACACGTTGCGTGCCGCCATCGGACGGCATTCCGCCCGCGGCTCCCGCGCGCCTGCCATCTGGCTCGCGCTGCTGCCGGTAGCCGTCGGGCTGGCGCTGTCGGCCCTGCCCGAATCGGCCCTGGCCCAGGCGCTGCCCGGCGTGACCAGCAAGCCGGCCGCCGGCGGTGGCCAGACCTGGTCGCTCTCGATCCAGACGCTGGTCCTGCTGACCTCGCTGTCGTTCCTGCCAGCCGCCATGCTGATGATGACGGGCTTCACCCGCATCGTCATCGTGCTGGGCCTGCTGCGCAGCGCGCTGGGCACGGCCTCCTCGCCGCCGAACCAGGTGCTGGTGGGCCTGTCGCTGTTCCTGACCTTCTTCGTCATGTCCCCGGTGTTCGACCGCGTGTACACCGACGCCTACAAGCCGCTCTCCGAGAACAAGATCAGCCTGGAGACCGCCGCCTCCCGCGCCGCCGTGCCGATGCGCCAGTTCATGCTGCGCCAGACCCGCGAAAAGGACCTGGCGATGTTCGCCCAGATGGCCAAGACGCCCGAGATGAACGGCCCGGAAGACGTGCCGTTCTCGGTGCTGGTGCCGGCCTTCGTCACCAGCGAGCTGAAGACCGCGTTCCAGATCGGCTTCACCATCTTCATCCCGTTCCTGATCATCGACCTGGTCGTGGCCAGCGTGCTGATGGCCATGGGCATGATGATGGTGCCGCCGGCGACGATTTCATTGCCATTCAAGCTGATGCTGTTCGTGCTCGTGGATGGCTGGCAACTGCTGCTGGGCTCCCTGGCGCAGAGCTTCATGACCTGACAAGGAGCCTGCCATGACGCCCGAAACAGTCATGACCATCGCCACGCAGGCGATGAAGATGACCCTGATGCTGTCCGCCCCGCTGCTGCTGGTGGCGCTGGCGGCCGGTCTGGTGGTGAGCCTGTTCCAGGCCGCCACCCAGATCAACGAAATGACCCTGACGTTCATCCCGAAGCTGATTGCACTGTTCGTGACGATGGTGCTGGTTGGCCCGTGGATGATCAACACCTTCGTGGACTACATGCGCGAGGTGTTCCAGGGCATTCCCGCGCTGGCGCACTGACGCCCGCCTGCCGTGATCGACGTCTCCACGGCCCAGCTCTACGGCTGGATCGCCGCCTTCCTGTGGCCGATGTTCCGCCTGCTCGGGCTGATCGCCACCGCGCCGCTGTTCAGTGAATCGACGATTCCGCGCCGCGCCAAGGTGCTGCTGGCCGGCGCGCTGTCGGTCATCGTCTCGCCCACGCTCGGCAATATCCCGAGCGCCACGGTCTATTCGTTCGACGGTTTCCTGATCATCCTCAACGAGGTGGGCATCGGCGTGGCCATGGGCTTCACCATGCGGCTGGTCTTCGCGGCGGTGCAGACCGCCGGCGAGGTGATCGGCCTGCAGATGGGCCTCTCGTTCGCCTCGTTCTACGACCGCTCCTCCGGCGGGCAGACCATGGTGCTGTCGCGCTTCCTGAACATCGTGGCGATGCTGCTGTTCATCGTCCTGGACGGCCACCTGATGATGCTGGCCGTGCTGGTGGAAAGCTTCACCGCGCTGCCCATCGCCGGCACGCCGCTCTCCGGCCACGGCTGGGGCGCGGTGGCCAAGGCCGGGTCGATGGTGTTCTCGGCCGGCACCCTGCTCTCGCTGCCGATGATCGCCACGCTGCTCACGCTGAACCTGGCGATGGGTATCCTGAACCGCGCCTCGCCGCAGCTCTCGATCTTCGCGGTGGGCTTCCCGGTGACGCTGCTCGGCGGCATGCTGGTGCTGACCCTGGTCATGCCGCAGATGGGCGCCTACATGCAGCACATGGTCGAGGCCGGCCTGGCCACCATGGGCGCCGTCCTCGACCAGCTGGCGCCCTAGGTACCTGAAGGGGCGCCGCCCTCTCGCTAGTTCGCCTGCGGCAGCGCGCCAGCCTGCCGCAGCGCGGCGCGGCCGATCTCGAGCCGCTTCGGCCCCTGCTCCATCTTCGGCATGTCCATGTTCATGGCGAAGACATAGCGGTCCTCCCCGCGCGTGACCGAGCCAACCCACCAGCCCACATCGACACCCTCCCGCGCGGACCAGCCGGTCTTGGCCCGCAGCGTGTACGCCGGGGTCTGCTCGATGGTCAGGATGTCATCCAGCGCGTCGTAGCTGCGCGCCGAGATGCCCGGCAGCGTGCGCGCCACCACGGCCCGCATGAAGTCGATCTGCTGGTAGGTGGTGATCTTCAGGTGGTTGTTGAGCCAGAACTGGTCCACCGGGCCGCTCACGTCCGCATTGCCGAAGTGGGCCGCGCCGAGGAAGCGGCGGTACTGCTCGGACCCCACACGCCGCGCCAGCGCCTGGTAGGCCGGCACGCACGAGTTCTTCAGTGCCAGCCGCAGCGACACATCGGCATTGCACACCGCCGGCAGGATCGGCTTGCCGTGGTGGGTCCAGACCTTGCCGTCCCAGGGGATCTTGTCGTTGTCCACGTCCGCCACGGCGCCGGTCTCCAGCCCGATCAGCGAATTGAAGATCTTGAAAGTGGAGGCCGGCGAGTAGGCCACGCGGGCGCGCGCCGGGTTGTAGGCGTACAGGCGCGCGGCGCCCACGTCGTAGATCAGCATCGTGCCCTGCGTGCCGGCGGCGTCGAAGAGCGGCTTGAGGTCGAGCGGGGTTTCCCTGGGGGCTTCCTTGGCCGTCTGCGCGTGGACCGGCGCGGCCAGCATCAGCGCGGCGGACAGCGAGGCGAGGCAAACAAGGCGGGAATATCGGGCAAGGCTGGGAAATCTGTTTGGCATGTTCTGCACCTTTCTGAGGGGAAGATCGAAATGTCATGGGATGACAATCCAGGCCCGGATCGTGGTGCGGAGCATAGGCGCTGATCGCCGGGGCGCCAACCCACCCGGGTGTAACACGCGTAACATGGCGGGCACGATTCCGCCCCCGATTCCGCCCCCGATCGCGCCCCTGGTCGCCCTCAGCCCCCCATGCCCGCCCCGCTCGTCCAAATCGACCTGTCCCCGCCATACCGCGTGAACGGCCAGCCCGCGCGCTACCAGTCCGTCTGGCTGCTGGCGCGCATCTGGCTGGCCACCGCGCGCGACCATGAAGACCTGCCCGCCGCCGCCGTGCGCGCCCGCTTTGCGGAGGCTGCCGATGTGCGGATGATGGTGTCGCGCGCGTTTGCCGACTTCGCGCGCTGGGGCGTGCCGGTGGGCTGGGGCGGCGACACCTCGGCGCCCATCGACCATCTCAGCCCGGCCCGGCGCAGCCGGGGCCCGTTCTGGATGCCGCCCGCCAGCGCGCG
>NZ_CAJPVH010000058.1 GCF_905397395.1 Cupriavidus campinensis | reverse complement strand
GGCGATGGCGGCGGCTGGCGCGCGGCGAGGGCATCGGCGAGCCGGTTGCTGCGCCTGGGCGGCGGCGCACCGGCATCCACGCGCGGCAGCAGCATCGCGCGCATCTTGCCTTCCCAGTCCGGGTCGCGCCAGAACAGGTCGAAGGCGGCGTCGAACAGCGGGCGCTGGTCGGGGCCCGACAGCACCAGCGCGGCCAGCGCGGCGCGCACCTCGCCACGCGCGCCGATGTCGATATGACGCAGCGCGTCGAGCGCATCTACGGCGTGGGCCGGCGACAGCCCGAAGCCGGCATCGCGCAACAGCCGCATGAAATGCGTGACGTTGCGCGCGAGCATGGGGAGGCTCGGGGTGGCCGGGGTAGCGTGCGGCATGGCGCTAGCGCTCCGGCGGGGCGCCGGCGAGCAGTTCGGCCACCGTGGGGCCATCGGCGCGGGCGAGGTCGTCCTGGTATTTCAGCAGCACGCCCAGCGTGTCGCGCACCGACTGGGGGTCCAGTTCGGTCACGCCCAGCGCGGCCAGCGCGCGGCACCAGTCGATCGCCTCGGCAATGCCGGGCGCCTTGAACAGGTCGATGCCGCGCAGCCGGTGGATGAAGTCGATCGCCTGATGTTGCAGCGCCACCGCCGCCTCGGGCGCGCGGGCGGCCACGATCTCCAGCTCGCGCTGGCGGTCCGGGTAGCCCATCCACTGGTAGAGACAGCGCCGCTTGAGCGCATCGTGCACCTCGCGCGTGCGGTTGGAGGTGACCACGATCAGCGGCGGCCGCTCGGCCCGTACCACGCCAATCTCCGGAATCGACACCTGGTATTCGGACAGCACTTCGAGCAGGAAGGCCTCGAACGGCTCGTCGGCCCGGTCGATCTCGTCGATCAGCAGCACGCGCGGCACGCCCGGCGCGGCGGGGTCGGGCAGCAGGGCTTCGAGCAGGGGGCGCTTGAGCAGGAAATCGTCGTGATAGAGCGACTGCTGCTCGGGCCGCTCGCCGCGCGCCTCGGCCAGCCGCAGCGCCATGATCTGGCGCGGGTAATCCCATTCGTAGAGCGCGCTGGCGGCATCGAGCCCCTCGTAGCACTGCAGCCGCAGCAGCCGCGTACCCAGCGCCGCCGCCATGGCCTGCGCGAGCGCCGTCTTGCCCACGCCGGGCTCGCCCTCCAGGAACAGCGGGCGCTGCATGCGCAGGGCGAGATAAAGCACGGTCGCCGTCTCGCGGTCGGCGAAATACTGCTGGCGGTGCAGCAGCGCGGCGGTGTCGTCGATGGAGGCGGGGAGCATGGGGGCGTTTCTCTGCGCGATACGTGGGGGGCCAGTCAGGCGCTTCTCTGGAAATAGTATGCGAAATGGCCGGAAGTTGCGCGAGATCAGGTTTCGTGTTTTTCGGGAAGTTTTGCGATTGGAGGGAAGTCGGCCTTGGATCATGCTGTGCGACGCCAGGTCCTGCCAGGCCACCCACTGATCCGAAAAAGGAAAGACACCATGAAGCGCATTGTTCTGCCATGTCTTCTGCTGGGCGCCGTCGCTCCGCTCCATGCCGCCGAAGTCGCCGAGTGCCGGGTGGATGGCGCGCGCCGGCTGTTCGGCAACTACAACGCCGTGCAGGAGCAGGTCTACCACCGGAACTGCGTCAGGTATTTCCGTCCGGGGACCCGGTGGGAGGTGCAGGTCGTGCCGATCGGCAACAACGGCATGGGCAAGACGTCCCGCTACAGTTTCCATCAGGGCCTCCGGCTACAACTGTTCGGTGCCCAGGACAACACGCTGGCGAATGGCAAGCGGGGTCGGCAGGAGGTGTCGAACTGCTTCCTCACTCCGGCGGAATTCGGCAAGCTGTCATCGCAGGAGCAGGCCTTCCGCGAAGCGGCGCACGATATCTATCGTGGCTGCGCCCAGAAAAGCCCACGCCAGATCGACCTCGCTTTCACGCTGCGCTTCAACGACTCGCCCAGTGCCCCGTACACCAACTGGGACGCCATCGTCGCCCAGTTCCACGCCGTGGACGACAAGGACCTCTACTGCAAGCCCCACAGCACGCGGGACGCCAACACCTGCAACCAGAATTCGGGCGAGATAGGCCGTTCGCCGCGCAACGCGCAGGCGTACAACGACCTGATCAAACAAGGCGCCCGCTTCGAAGGCAGCGTCCAGCCGCCGCTGAGCTTCCGCTTCAAGGACGGCTACTTCTCCCTCGTCGCGACCAGCAGCCTGACGGACGCGCACAACCAGCCTACCCAGTACAGCGACGCCACCGGTTGCAACGTGCGCGTCAACACCGTACGGGTGGGGGAGACCAGGCGCTGTGACAACGGCAAGACCGTCACCGTCCTGTACCGCGAGAAGCTGGGGGAGGGGGTCATCCGCGCCAACGTGCCGATGGTATTCCGCGTCCGCGTGAAATGGCCGACCCTGCAGGACACGACATCCTCCCTGACGGTGATGGCGACTCCCCCGAGCGGCAGATCCGTGGACCTTGTACGGGACAGCATGGTGCCGCTCGGTAGCCATAACGACCAGTTTCCGTACTTCAAGGCCGGCGTGTACCGCCAGAACGGCAATACAACGCCGGTCAGCGTCGACGTGGTCGATCTGCTTCAGCAGGCGTTTTGAAAATGGCGGCCCTTCGATGAAAAGATCCGCATACATTGGGCTCTTGCTGGCCGCCGCACTCGCCGCTGGGGAAAGCCTCGCGAAGGATGTTCCTGTGAGCGGGCCCCAAGCGGCGGGCCGGACGTACGGCCAGAACTACAAGGACATGGTGCTGGCATGGTGTGTGGCAACCGCGTATCCGGGTTCAACGGCGGCGTCGGACGCTGGCAGCAGCGTATCAGCGCTGCGGGATTGGACTTACTACGATATGGAGGGTGCCGGTAAAGCCATTCAGGAGCTCGTGGATCGCTACCTTGCACGCGACTACTTCAATCTGCTGGCGGAGGCGGAAGTTCCTGGTCTCAAATTCCAGTTCCTGAAGTGCCTTGATCTTTATCACAGCAAGGAGCTCCAGGAACAGGTCAATCGCTATGTCCTGAAACCAAGGCGGACGTATCGGCAGGACTACTCGCCCAAGCGGTAAGGTGCCGGCGGTCGTCCGCGCTCTCCCCGCAAGCAGGGCGCGGACGACTAAACCAGTGCTCACCCCTTCAACGCCTGCTCCACCGCCCGCGCCGTCAGCACCGGGATCAGATGCGCGCGATATTCCGCTGACGCGTGCAGGTCCGTGTTGAGCCGGGCGGCGTCCACCTTGACCGCGCGGGCGGCGGCGGGGGTGAAGCTGGCGGTCAGGGCCTGTTCCAGGTCGGGGGCGCGGAACACGCTGTCTGCCGCGCCGGTGATGGCCACGCGCACCAGCTTGCCGGTGCGCGCCACCATCACGCCGACCAGCGCGAAGCGCGAGGCCGGGTTGCGGAACTTGATGTAGGCGGCCTGGTCCGGGGTGGGGAAGCGGACCGCCGTGATCAGCTCGTCGGGCGCGAGCGCCGTTTCATAGAGCCCCTTGAAGAAGCTGTCGGCGGCGATGTTGCGCCGGTCGGTGACCACGGTGGCGTTGAGGCCCAGCACGGCGGCCGGGTAGTCGGCGCCGGGGTCGTCGTTGGCCAGCGAGCCGCCGATGGTGCCCATCGCCCGCACCTGGCGGTCGCCGATGCCGTTGGCCATGGCCGCCAGCGCGGGAATGCGGCGCATGACTTCCGCATGGGCGGCCACGTCGGCATGGCGCGCGGCGGCGCCGATGACCAACTCGTCGCCCTCCACGCGGATGTCCGCCATGCCCGGGATGCGCGAGACGTCCACCAGCATGCTGGGCGCCGCCAGCCGCAGCTTCATTGCCGCGAGCAGGCTCTGGCCGCCGGCCAGGAATTTGGCGTCGGCATCGGCCTTGAGCTTGGCCACGGCAGCCTTGGCATCCGTGGCGCGTTCGAACTGGAATGCGTACATGATGTCTTCCTCCCGATTCAGGCCGATGTGGATTGTGCGGACTGGATGGCCTGCCACACGCGGTGCGGCGTGGCCGGCATCTGCACGTCGCGCACGCCGAGCGGCGCCAGGGCATCGACCAGCGCGTTGATGAACGCCGGTGGCGAACCGATGGCGCCAGCCTCCCCGCAGCCCTTCACGCCGAGCGGGTTGTGCGTGCACGGCGTGCCCTTGGCGGTCTCCACGGTGAAGTCGGGCAGGTCGGCCGCGCGCGGCATGGCGTAGTCCATGTAGGAGCCGGTCAGCAGCTGGCCGCTGTCGGGGTCGTACACGCACTGCTCCAGCATGGCCTGGCCCAGCCCCTGGCCGATGCCGCCATGCACCTGGCCTTCCACGATCATCGGATTGATGATGTTGCCGAAGTCGTCCACGGCGGTGAACTTGACCACCTGCGACTCGCCGGTGTCGGGGTCCACCTCCACCTCGCAGACATAGGCGCCGGACGGGTAGGTGAAGTTGGTCGGATCGTAGAACGCGTTCTCGTTCAGGCCCGGCTCGAGTTTGTCGAGCGGGTAGTTGTGCGGCACGTAGGCGGTCAGCGCCACCTCGCCGAAGGTCTTGGTGCGATCGGTGCCAGCCACGCGGAATACGCCGTCCTGGAACTCGATGTCGGCGTCGGACGCCTCAAGCAGGTGCGCGGCGATCTTCTTGGCCTTCGCCTCCACCTTGTCCAGCGCCTTCATGATCGCCGAGCCGCCCACCGCCAGCGAGCGCGAGCCGTAGGTGCCCATGCCGAACGGCACCCGGCCGGTATCGCCATGGACGATCTCTACCGCCTCCAGCCCGATGCCCAGCCGGTCCGCCACAATCTGCGCGAAGGTGGTCTCGTGGCCCTGCCCATGGCTGTGGGAGCCGGTGAACACGGTGACCGTGCCGGTGGGATGGACGCGGATCTCGCCCACTTCGAACAGGCCCGCCCGCGCGCCGAGCGCCCCGGCGATGTTCGACGGCGCCAGCCCGCACGCCTCGATGTAGCAGGAGTAGCCCAGCCCGCGCAGCTTGCCGCGCTGCTTCGCCGCCTCGCGCCGGGCCGGGAAGCCGGCCACGTCGGCCAGTTCCTCGGCACGCGCCAGGCACGGCTCGTAGTCGCCGGTGTCGTAGGTCAGGCCCACCGGCGTGGCGTACGGGAAGTCGTGGATGAAGTTCTTGCGCCGCAGCGTGGCGGGGTCGATGTTCAGCTCGCGCGCGGCGGTCTCCACCAGCCGCTCGACCACGTAGGTGGCCTCCGGGCGGCCCGCGCCCCGGTACGCATCGACTGGCGAGGTGTTGGTGAACACCGCCTTGACCTCGGCATAGATCGCCGGCGTGGCGTACTGGCCGGCCAGCAGCGTGGCGTAGAGGATGGTCGGCACGCTGCTGGCGAAGGTGGACAGGTAGGCGCCCATGTTCGCCACCGTGTGCACGCGCATGGCCAGGAACTTGCCATCGGCGTCCAGCGCCAGCTCGGCCTTGGTCACGTGGTCGCGGCCGTGCGCGTCGGTCAGGAAGGACTCGGACCGCTCGGCGGTCCACTTCACCGGCCGGCCGATCTTCTTGGACGCCCAGGTCAGCGCCACGTCCTCGGGGTAGAGGAAGATCTTCGAGCCGAAGCCGCCGCCCACGTCCGGCGCGATGATGCGCAGCCGGGACTCCGGCAGCCCGAGCACGAAGGCGCCCATCAGCAGGCGCTCCACGTGCGGGTTCTGGTTCGACACGTAGACCGTGTAGCTGTCGTCCTGGCGCGTGTAGCTGGCGTTGACCGCGCGCGGCTCGATCGCGTTCGGGATCAGCCGGTTGTTGACGATATCAAGCGTGGTCACGTGCGTCGCCTTGCCGAAGGCGGCGTCGGTGGCGGCCTTGTCGCCATGGCCCCAGGTGTAGCAGGTGTTGGCCGGCACGTCGTCGTGGACCAGCGTGGCGGCCGCGGCGGCGTCCGCCGGGCTGACCACGGCGGGCAGCTCCTCGTAGTCGACATCCACCTTCTCGGCGGCGTCACGCGCCTGCTGGAGCGATTCGGCGATGACCAGCGCCACCTGGTCGCCTACGTGGCGGGCCTTGCCGTGCGCGAGTGCGGGGTGGGGCGGTTCCTTCATTGGCGTGCCGTCGATGCTGTGGATCAGCCAGCCGCAGGGCAGGCCGCCTACCTTGTCGGCGGCCATCTCCTCGCCGGTCAGCACGGCAATCACGCCGGGCGAGGCCAGCGCCTCGGTCTTGTCGACGGAGCGGATGCGGGCGTGCGCGTGCGGCGAGCGGACGAAACAGGCGTAGCTCTGGCGCGGCAGGGTCACGTCGTCGGTGTACTGGCCGTTGCCGGTCAGGAAGCGGTAGTCCTCCTTGCGGCGGACCGGCGCGCCGATCAACTTCTCGGGTGCGTTCATGGTCGGCTCCTATTCCGCACTGGCGACGGCCTGGCCGCTGCGCATGCTGGATTGGCCCTGCTGCACGGCGCGGACGATGTTCTGGTAGCCGGTGCAGCGGCACATATTGCCCTCCAGCTGCTCGCGGATGGCCTGGGCGTCGGCGTTGGGGCGCTCGCGCAGCAGCGCGGTGGCGGCCATCACCATGCCCGGCGTGCAGAAGCCGCATTGCAGGCCGTGGCACTCGCGGAACGCTTCCTGCATCGGATGGAGCTGTCCGTCCGGCGCCAGGCCCTCGATGGTGGTGACCTTGGCGCCGTCCGCCTGGAGCGCCAGCATGTTGCACGACTTCACTGCCCGGCCGTCGAGGTGAACGGTGCAGGCGCCGCACTGGGCGGTGTCGCAGCCGACGTGCGTGCCGGTGAGGCGCAGGGTTTCGCGCAGGAACTGGACCAGAAGGGTGTGGGGTTCTACCTGCGCGTCAACGGGCTTGCCATTGACCGTCAGGCGGATCGCAATCGCCATGCTTGTCTCCAATATGGGGTGGACGCGCATGGCCTGCCGCAAAAATCCCGAACGACTGCGCGGGACGGGCCACGACGCGGTACTGCCGCTTGGTTGCTACGGCTATTTCGTGATATTGGTGCTGCCGGGCCTGGGGCCCGGCCTTGCCGGCGGTGCTCGGCGTGGCGAATTCCGCGACGCGGCCGTGAACGATCGGCCAGAACCGGCTCTAACAGTAAATCACAAAACCCCCGGTGCTGCCATGCGGGTTCCCCGGTATGGGGCGGCCCGGCGCACATCGACCCGTCCCCCGGACCATGCAAGCGTTCATCGACTGGCTGTTTGGAACCGTTGCCCTGCCCAGCGTGGGCCTGCCGGCCATCTTCGTGGTCAGCCTGGTCTCGGCCACGCTGCTGCCGCTGGGCTCCGAGCCGGCCGTGTTTGGCTATATCAAGCTCAACCCGGACATGTTCTGGCCGGCCATCCTCGTGGCCACGGTGGGCAATACCGTGGGCGGGGCCATCGACTGGTGGCTCGGCTACGCCGCCAAGCTGGCGCTGGTGCGCTACCGCCAGCGGCGCCAGCACCTGCAGCACGAGCGGGAGCACGCCGAGCATCGCGGCCACCCGGTGAAGAAGCACAAGCCCAAGCTGGACGCCAAATACTTCCGCTGGATGCGCCGGCTGGGCCCGCCCACGTTGTTGCTGTCCTGGTTGCCTGCTATAGGTGATCCATTGTGCACATTGGCGGGATGGCTGCGGCTGCCGTTCTGGCCCAGCCTGGGTTATATGGCGATCGGCAAGTTCTTCCGCTACCTTGTGATGACGGCCAGCCTGATGTGGATTCCGGACTCGTTCTGGCACGGCGTGGGGGAAGCGATCCGTCAATGGTTCTGACCGAACCGCCCCTTATGCCTTGTTGCGGTGCAGCGAAGCGGGCCGTTGCAGTACAATCGCGCTTCAATGAACGACAATCGCGCACTGTCCCCGTGCGCAGCAGGAAGCGGTCCCGCCATGAACGCCCCACTCGTGCTCGATGCCAAGCTCGCCGCACAGGACGCCCCCGCGCGCCTGCGTGAGATCCCCTATAACTACACGTCCTTCTCGGACCGCGAGATCGTTATCCGCCTGCTGGGCGAGGAAGCCTGGCGCATTCTGGATGAACTGCGTGGCGAGCGCCGCACTGGCCGCTCCGCACGGATGCTGTACGAAGTGCTCGGCGACATCTGGGTCGTGCGCCGCAATCCGTACCTCCAGGACGACCTGCTCGAAAACCCCAAGCGCCGCCAGATGCTGGTCAGCGCGCTGCACCACCGCCTGAGCGAGATCGAGAAGCGCCGCGCCGCCGACCGTGCCGAGCACGCCGAGCCGGCCGCCGAGGACCGCTCGCACCGGGTGGAGCAGCTGGTGGCCTTCGCCAAGCAGGCCATCGAGTCGTTCAAGCAGGAATTTGCCGATGCCTACGAGCTGCGCAAGCGCGCGCAACGCGTGCTGGGCAAGGTCACGCAGAAGGACAACATCAAGTTCGATGGGCTGTCGCGCGTCTCGCACGTGACCGACGCCACCGACTGGCGCGTGGAATACCCGTTCGTGGTGCTGACTCCGGACAGCGAGGAAGAGATCGCCGGCCTGGTCAAGGGCTGCTTCGAACTCGGCCTGACCATCATCCCGCGCGGGGGCGGCACCGGCTACACCGGCGGCGCCGTGCCGCTGACGCCGTTCTCGGCCGTCATCAACACCGAGAAGCTCGAGCAGCTGGGCCCGGTCGAGCAGACCGACCTGCCCGGCGTGGACCACAAGGTGGCGACGATCTTCTCCGGCGCCGGCGTGGTCACGCGCCGCGTGGCGGACGCGGCTGACAAGGCCGGCCTCGTCTTTGCGGTGGACCCGACCTCGATCGATGCCTCGTGCATCGGCGGTAACGTGGCGATGAACGCCGGCGGCAAGAAGGCCGTGCTGTGGGGTACCGCGCTCGACAACCTGGCCTGGTGGCGCATGGTCGATCCCGAGGGCAACTGGCTCGAGATCACGCGCCTGGACCACAACCTCGGCAAGATCCACGACGTGCCCGTGGCCACCTTCGAACTGAAGTGGTCCGACGGCAACCGCGCGCCGGGCGACAAGGTGCTGCGCACCGAGACGCTGGCCATCGAGGGCCGCAAGTTCCGCAAGGAAGGGCTGGGCAAGGACGTCACGGACAAGTTCCTGGCCGGCCTGCCCGGCGTGCAGAAGGAAGGTTGCGACGGCATCATCACCAGCGCGCGCTGGATCCTGCACCGCATGCCCAAGCACGTGCGCACGGTCTGCCTGGAGTTCTTCGGCCAGCCGCGCGATGCGATTCCGAGCATCGTCGAGATCAAGGATTACCTGGACGGCGAGTCCAAGCGCGAGGGCGGCGCCATCCTGGCCGGCCTGGAGCACCTGGACGAGCGCTATCTGCGCGCCGTGGGCTACGCCACCAAGAGCCGCCGCAACGCCTTCCCGAAGATGGTGCTGATCGGTGACATCGTCGGCGACGACGAGGACGCCGTGGCGCGCGCCACCTCGGAAGTGATCCGCATGGCCAACGGCAAGAGCGGCGAAGGCTTCGTCGCGGTGAGCCCGGAGGCCCGCAAGAAGTTCTGGCTCGACCGCTCGCGCACGGCTGCCATCGCACGCCACACCAACGCCTTCAAGATCAACGAGGACGTGGTGATTCCGCTGCCGCGGATGGGCGAGTACACCGACGGCATCGAGCGCATCAATATCGAGCTGTCGATCAAGAACAAGCTCAAGCTGGCCGACGAGCTGGAAGCGTTCTTCGCGCGCGGCAACCTGCCGCTGGGCCGCAGCGACGACGCCAACGAGATTCCGAGCGCCGAACTGCTGGAAGACCGCGTGCAGCACGCGCTGACGCTGCTGCGCGAGGTGCGTGCGCGCTGGCGCTACCTGCAGGACCACCTGGACGTGCCGCTCGCCACCGCGCGCGCCGCGCTGATCGGCCACGGCCTGGGCCTGCTCGGCCCGGCGCTCGAGGAGCGCCTGCACCAGCAGCCGGACGCGAACGTGTTCCACCTGCTGCAGGACCGCACCATCCGCGTGAGCTGGAAGAGCGAGGTCCGTGCCGAGCTGCGCAAGATCTTCAATGGCGGCGAGTTCAAGCCGATCCTGGACGAGGCGCAGAAGATCCACAAGCAGGTGCTGCGCGGCCGCGTGTTCGTGGCGCTGCACATGCACGCCGGCGACGGCAACGTCCACACCAACATCCCGGTGAACTCGGACGACTACGCCATGCTGCAGGACGCCCACCGCGCGGTGGCCCGCATCATGGCGCTGGCGCGTTCGCTGGACGGCGTGATCTCGGGCGAGCACGGCATCGGCATCACCAAGCTGGAGTTCCTGACCGAGGACGAGATCGGCGAATTCCGCGCCTACAAGCAGCGCGTGGACCCGCAGGGCCGCTTCAACAAGGGCAAGCTGCTGCCGGGCGCCGACCTGCGCAATGCGTACACGCCGTCGTTCGGCCTGATGGGGCATGAGTCCATCATCATGCAGCAGAGCGACATCGGCGCGATTGCCGAGAGCGTGAAGGACTGCCTGCGCTGCGGCAAGTGCAAGCCGGTGTGCGCCACCCACGTGCCGCGCGCCAACCTGCTGTACAGCCCGCGCAACAAGATCCTGGCCACCTCGCTGCTGATCGAGGCCTTCCTGTACGAGGAGCAGACGCGCCGGGGCGTGTCCATCAAGCACTGGGACGAGTTCTCGGACGTGGCCGACCACTGCACGGTCTGCCACAAGTGCGTGACGCCGTGCCCGGTGAAGATCGACTTCGGCGATGTGTCCATGAACATGCGCAACCTGCTGCGCAAGATGGGCCAGAAGAAGTTCAACCCGGGCACCGCGGCGTCGATGTTCTTCCTGAACGCGACCAACCCGCAGACCATCAACCTGACCCGCACGGCGATGATCGGGCTCGGCTACAAGGCCCAGCGGCTCGGCAACGAGGTGCTGAAGAAGTTCGCCCGCAAGCAGACCCAGCACCCGCCGGCCACGGTGGGCAAGCCGCCGGTGCAGCAGCAGGTGATCCACTTCATCAACAAGAAGATGCCGGGCAACCTGCCCAAGAAGACGGCCCGCGCGCTGCTGGACATCGAGGACAACGAGATCGTGCCGATCATCCGCGACCCGAAGCTGACCACGGCCGAGAGCGAGGCGGTGTTCTACTTCCCGGGCTGCGGCTCGGAGCGGCTGTTCTCGCAGGTGGGGCTGGCCACGCAGGCCATGCTGTGGCACGTGGGCGTGCAGACCGTGCTGCCGCCGGGCTACCTGTGCTGCGGCTATCCGCAGCGCGGCAACGGCCAGTACGACAAGGCCGAGAAGATGGTCAGCGACAACCGCGTGCTGTTCCACCGCGTGGCCAACACGCTGAACTACCTCGACATCAAGACCGTGGTGGTCAGCTGCGGCACCTGCTACGACCAGCTCGCCGGGTATGAATTCGACAAGATCTTCCCGGGGTGCCGCATCATCGACATCCACGAATACCTGCTCGAGAAGGGCGTGAAGCTGGAGGGCGTGACCGGTACGCGCTACATGTACCACGACCCCTGCCACACCCCGATCAAGACGATGGACCCGACCAAGCTGGTCAATGACCTGATGGGCGGGAACGGCGGCAGCGGTGCGGGCAAGATCGAGAAGAACGAGCGTTGCTGTGGCGAATCCGGCACTTTGGCCGTGACGCGCCCGGACATCTCCACGCAGGTCCGCTTCCGCAAGGAAGAGGAAATGCGCAAGGGCGCCGACAAGCTGCGCACGGACGGCTTCACCGGCGACGTGAAGATCCTGACCAGCTGCCCGTCGTGCCTGCAGGGGCTGTCGCGCTACAACGAGGACGCCTCGGTCACGGCCGACTACATCGTGATCGAGATCGCCAAGCACCTGCTGGGCGAGAACTGGCTGCCCGAGTACGTGGCCCGCGCCAACGCCGGCGGTATCGAGCGCGTGCTGGTGTAAGGCAGCCAGCGGACTCCGGCGGATACCATGACGCGACTCCCCAACTGCCCCCTGTGCGAAGCCGATGGCGGCGAACTGGTCTGGATGGGGGATCGCGCCCGCGTGATCCTCGTCGAGCATGAGCGGCATCCCGGCTTCTGCCGCATCGTCTGGAACGACCACGCCGCCGAGCTGACCGATCTGGACGATGCCGACCAGGCCTGGCTGATGCGGCTGGTGGCCCGGGTGGAGCGCACCGTGCGCGAGGTCATGACGCCGGACAAGGTCAACCTGGCCGCGTTCGGCAACATGGTGCCGCACCTGCACTGGCATATCATTCCGCGCTACCGCTGGGACACGCATTTCCCGGAGGCGATCTGGGCGGCGCCCCAGCGCGCGGCGGAGCCGGCGCGCATCGGCGAGCTGGCCCTGCGGCTGCCGACGCTGCGCACCGCGCTGGCCGTCATCCCCTCCGCTGACTGATTGTCTGACTGCGATAACAACCGAGCATGGCTGACTGACCGGAGGGCGGCACGGAACCCGCCACGGGGCGGCGACGTCTGACCTCCGTCGAACAACAACACGCCCGCCGGCCAGAACGGCGGTGGGCCACACCTGCGCCACCATGTCTTCCACACCGTCGTCCGTCACCGTGCCCGGCCCGGCCGTCCCGGCCGAGGCCCTCAAGATCCAGAGCCGGCTGCGCCTGGCGGCCACCTGGGACCTGATCAAGCCTTACTGGAAATCCGAAGACCGCAAGGCGGGGCTGGGGCTGCTGCTCCTGGTTGTCGCGCTCAATCTCGGCATCGTCTATATCAACGTGCTGCTGACCGAGTGGAACCGGGTCTTCTACAACGCCCTGGAACAGCGCGACTTCGTCTCGTTCAAGGAACTGCTGCTGCGATTCTCGTGGATCGCAGCGTGTTTCATCGTGCTGGCAATCTCGCGCCAGTACTACCAGATGATGCTGCAGATGCGCTGGCGGACGTGGATGACCGGCGTCTTCATGCAGCGCTGGCTCGGCCATCAGGCGTACTACCGCATCGAACAGACCCATTCGACCGACAACCCCGACCAGCGTCTGGCCGACGACCTGCGCCAGTTCACCGACGGGGCGCTGACGCTCTCCATGGGGCTGCTGAACTCGGTGGTCACGCTGGTGTCGTTCATCGGCATTCTCTGGGTGGTGTCCGGGCCGATCAGCTTCGTGCTGGGCGGCACAGAGCTGACGATTCCCGGCTACATGGTCTGGTTCGCCGCCGGCTACGCGGTGATCGGCTCGCTGATTGCCCACTTCGTGGGCCGGCCGCTGATCGGCCTCTCTTTCCAGCAGGAGCAGTACGAAGCTAACTTCCGTTTCATGCTGGTGCGCCTGCGCGAGAACAGCGAGCCGGTGGCGCTGTATCGCGGCGAGCCGACCGAGCAGGCCGGGCTGCGCGCCCGCTTCGAACGGATCCGGGCGAACTGGAACCAGCTGATGCGCTACACGCGGCGGCTGACCTTCGTGAACTCGGGCTACGGCCAGTTCGCGATCATCTTCCCGCTGCTGGTGGCCGCGCCGCGCTACTTCTCCGGCAAGCTCACGCTGGGCGGGCTGATGCAGATCAATTCCGCCTTCGGGCAGGTGCAGGGCGCGCTGTCCTGGTTCGTGGACAGCTACGCCACGCTGGTCGGCTGGAAGGCCGCCGCCAACCGTCTGATCGACTTCCAGGACGCCATCCGCGTGGCCGAGCGCCAGGACCTGACGCAAGAGGGTCCGGGCGATATCGAGGTGGTGGTGGCGGAGGGCCAGGACGGCATCGACCTGACCGGCCTCGCCCTGGCGCTGCCGGTGCGCGGCGGCAAGAGCCCGGACGACGAGGGCGTGGATCCGCAACATCCCACCCACCCGCGCCAGCGGCCGCTGGTGGCGCCGTTCTCGCTGTCGATCGGGCAGGGCGAGCGGTGGCTGGTCAGCGGCCCGTCCGGCTGCGGCAAGAGCGTGCTGTTCCGCGCGCTGGCCGGGATCTGGCCTTACGGCAACGGCCGCATCGCCGTGCCGGGCAAGCGCCTGCTGTTCCTGCCGCAGCGCAGCTACCTGCCGATCGGCACGCTGGCCGATGCGCTGGCCTACCCGGACGCCGGCACGGCGCACTCGTGCGAGTCGCTGCAAGACGTGCTGCGCCAGGCCCGGCTGGCCATGCTGGCGAGCCAGCTCGATGTGTTCGATAACTGGTCGCTGCGCCTCTCGCCCGGCGAGCAGCAGCGGCTGGCCTTCGCCCGCGCGCTGCTCCAGAAGCCCGATTTCCTGTTCCTGGACGAGGCCACGGCGGCGCTCGACGAGGAAACCGAGGCCGCCATGTACCAGTTGATGGTCGACAGCCTGCCGGACGCCACCATCGTCAGCATCGCGCACCGCAGTACCGTGGCCGCTTTCCATGACCGGCGGCTGCGCTACGTGCCCGTGGGGCCGACCGGCGAACGCGACGAGAGCGGCGCCGGCCCCCAGAATGGGCAAGGCATGGGCGGTGGAGTAAGCTATCGGGTCGTACAAGACACCCTGGACGCGCTACCCGCGTGACCCTACTATGGCTGGCCTAGAGAAAGACACCCCCCATCCCACCGCGCTGACCGTGCATACGCAGTCGCGCGTGCTGGAAATCGGCTTCGACAATGGCCGCGCGTGGCGCCTGCCGTTCGAGTTGCTGCGCGTGTATTCGCCCTCCGCCGAGGTCCAGGGCCATGGCCCGGGCCAGGAAACGCTCCAGACCGGCAAGCGCGAGGTGGGCATCGCGGCGGTGGAGCCCGTGGGCAACTACGCGATCCTGATCCGCTTCGACGATGGCCACGACACCGGCATCTACTCGTGGGAGCTGCTGTATCGCCTGGGCGACCAGCAGGAAGCGCTGTGGGCCGACTACCTGAAGCGGCTCGAAGCCGCCGGCGTCGACCGCGATGCGCCGATGGCGGCCGGCGGCGGTCATGCCTGCGGCCATCACCACTGAAGCCCCGTCTATATCTATATATATATCCGCACCTGGAGTACCAGACATGAGCGAGACCCACTTCGGGTTCGAGAAAGTCGACGAAACGGAGAAGGCCGGCAAGGTAGCCGGCGTGTTCCATTCGGTCGCGAGCAAGTACGACGTGATGAACGACCTGATGTCCGGCGGCATGCACCGGCTCTGGAAGATGTTCACCATCGCCCAGGCCAATGTGCGCCCGGGCCAGAAGGTGCTGGACATCGCCGGCGGCACGGGCGACCTGGCCAAGGCGTTTGCCAAGCGGGCTGGCCCGACCGGCGAGGTCTGGCTGACCGACATCAACGAATCCATGCTGCGCGTGGGCCGCGACCGCCTGCTCGACAAGGGCGTGGTGACCCCGGTGGCGCTGTGCGACGCCGAGCGGATTCCCTTCCCGGACAACTACTTCGATCTGGTGACGGTGGCGTTCGGGCTGCGCAACATGACCCACAAGGACAAGGCCCTGGCCGAGATGCGCCGCGTGGTGAAGCCGGGCGGCAAGGTCATGGTGCTGGAGTTCTCCAAGGTCTGGAAGCCGCTGGAAAAAGCCTACGATGTTTACTCGTTCAAGGTCTTGCCGTGGCTGGGCGAGCGGGTGGCTGGGGATGCCCCGAGCTATCGCTATCTCGCAGAATCGATCAGAATGCATCCAGACCAGGGTTCACTTGTACGCTTGATGGAACATGCGGGGCTCGAAAAGGTCGAATACTTCAATCTGACGGGCGGAGTGGTGGCGCTCCACGTCGGGCGTAAGTACTAATTCGCCATGTTCGGCCTTGGATGGCCGAAACTGACAGGGGATCGCAGAAAATGTCTTCTTTTCGTGGAAAATTCCTCGCCGCGTCGCTGATCGCGACGCTGGCGCTGGGGGTCGCACTGGACGCCAATGCCAAGCGGCTGGGCGGCTCGCGCAGTGTTGGCAAGCAGTCGTCCTCCGTGACGCAGCAACGCCAGCAGGCGCCGGCCCAGCAATCGCCGACGCAGCAACCGGCCCAGCAACCCAACCAGGCAGCACCGGCCACGGCTGGCGCGGCCGGCGGTGCGGCGGCTGCTGCACCCAAGCGTAACTGGGGCGGCATGCTCGGCGGCCTGGCGGCCGGCCTGGGTCTTGGCTACCTGCTCTCGCACTTCGGGCTGGGCGGGGCGGCTGCCAGCTTCCTGTCGAACCTGATCCTGATCGGCGGCATTGCGCTGCTGGCCTTCTGGCTGATCCGCAAGTTCCGTGGTGGCGCAGCGCGCCGCCAGCAGCCGGCCTACGCCGGCATGGGCAACCAGGGCGGCCAGGGTGGTTTCGGCGGCAATGACCTGTCGCGCACCGCCGAGCCGACCTTCCGTCAGGCCGAGCAGCCGGCGCAACCCGCCTCCTACGGCGGCGCGGCGGCCAACCCGGTAATGGGTGGCGCTGCTGCCGGCGCCGTGGCTGCTGCACCGCAGCAACCGTGGGGCGTGCCGGCTGACTTCGACACCGAAGCCTTCCTGCGCAATGCCAAGGTTCACTACGTGCGCCTGCAGGCCGCCTGGGACGCCGGCAATCTCGAGGACATCCGCGAGTTCACCACGCCGGAAATGTTCGCCGAGATCAAGATGGATCTGGCCGAGCGTGGCGCCGAAGTCAACAAGACCGACGTCGTGACGCTGGATGCCCAACTGCTGGGCATCGAGGACACGCCCACGCAGCACATTGCCAGCGTGCGTTACGCCGGCATGATGCGCGAGCGCGCGGGCGAGCCGGCGCAGCCGTTCGCCGAGGTCTGGAACCTGGCCAAGGCCACCAGCGGCAACGGTGGCTGGCTGCTGGCCGGCATTCAGCAGGAGTCCTGAGCGTAATCTCCCCGCCGCTTCCGCGGATGCGGCGGGCGAGTAGCTTAGAATGGAGGCCCACGCGCGCGTGGGCCTTTTTTATTGCCCGATTTCCGCAGACCGCTCGCCATGAACGCCTTGCCTTCCCCGCTGGCCGCGCCGATCGTCGCCGCACTCAATCACCTGATCGAACAGGAGCCGTGGGCCTGCGCGCTGCTGTCGCCCTTTGCCGGCCGCGTGATCCGTTTCGATGCCGCCGCCTTCGCGCTGGGGCTGAAGGTGACCGAACAGGGCTGCATCGAACAGGCCCCGGTGGCCGAGGCGCCGGCTGTGACATTGCTGGTGCCGTTGCAGCAATGGCCGCTGGTGGTGGCCGACGTGGCCGAGGGCGGGCAGGCCGCCGCGATGCGCCATGTGCGGATCGAAGGCGATGCGGAACTGGCCAACGCCGTGTCCACGCTGGCCCGCAACCTGCGCTGGGACGCCGCCGAAGACCTGTCGCGGGCGCTGCGCGGTGTAATGGGCGGCCCGGTCAGTGACAGCGTGGCGCAACGTGTAGTCGATGGCGCGCGCCAGGTGCACGGCAACGCCACCCGCGTGGGCCGCGCGCTGCTCGACAATGTGACGGAATACCTGCTCGACGAACAACCGACGCTCGTGCGCCACGCCGCGCTGGACGGCTTTGCCGATGACGTGGCGCGACTGCGCGACGACCTCGAACGGCTGGAAAAGCGGCTGGAACGGCTGGAACGCCAGCCGGCCGCGCCGGGCAAGCTGCCGTCCGCGCACCGCTGATGGCCCGGCCGTCGTCCTCTTTCCCTTTTGCCTGCGCCCCCGCCTGCGCGCGTGGCGTGCCTCCGCACCGTAAAGAACCCGCATGACCCGCCTTCTGCGTCTCTGCAAGATCGTCTTTGTCATCCTGTATTACGGGCTCGATGAACTCGTGCTGTCCGGCTTCAAGAGCCGGCGCATCAAGCTGCTGGTGAAGGTCATCACCATCGGCCGCAAGCTGGAGCAGCCGCGCGGCGAGCGCCTGCGGATGGCGCTGACCGCGCTCGGGCCGATCTTCGTCAAGTTCGGGCAGGTGCTCTCCACCCGCCGCGACCTGATGCCTCCCGACATCGCCGACGAACTGGCGATGCTCCAGGACCAGGTGCCGCCGTTCGACCCGGTGCTGGCCGTCAAGATCATCGAGAAGTCGCTCGGCCGGCCGCTCTCGGAATTGTTCGAGAACTTCGAGCACACGCCGGTGGCCAGCGCGTCCATCGCGCAGGTGCACTTCGCCACGCTGCGCGGGGGCCCGAACCATGGCCGCGAGGTGGCCGTGAAGGTGCTGCGGCCCGGCATGCTGCCCGTGATCGACAGCGACCTGGCGCTGATGCGCGACATGGCGACCTGGCTCGAGCGCGTCTGGGTGGATGGCCGCCGGCTCAAGCCGCGCGAGGTGGTGGCCGAGTTCGACAAGTACCTGCACGACGAACTCGACCTGATGATCGAGGCCGCCAACGCGAGCCAGCTGCGCCGCAACTTCATCGACAGCGGGCTGCTGCTGGTGCCGGAAGTGTTCTGGGACTGGTGCACCAGCAACGTGTTCGTCATGGAGCGGATGCACGGCATCCCGATCTCGCGCATGGAGTCGCTGAAGGCGGCCGGCGTGGACATGCACCAGCTGGCCGAGGAGGGCGTGGAGATCTTCTTCACGCAGGTGTTCCGCGACGGCTTCTTCCACGCCGACATGCACCCTGGCAACATCCTCGTGTCGATCCAGCCGGAAACGTTCGGGCGCTATATCGCGCTGGACTTCGGCATCGTCGGCGCGCTGTCCGAGTTCGACAAGAACTACCTCGCGCAGAATTTCATCGCATTTTTCCGACGTGACTACCACCGCGTGGCGCTGCTGCACGTGGAGTCGGGCTGGGTGCCGGCCGAGACGCGCGTGGAGGAGCTGGAGTCGGCCGTGCGCGCCTGCTGCGAGCCGTACTTCGACAAGCCGCTGCGCGAGATCTCGCTTGGCATGGTGCTGATGCGGCTGTTCCAGACCTCGCGGCGGTTCAACGTCGAGATCCAGCCGCAACTGGTGCTGCTGCAGAAGACGCTGCTCAATATCGAAGGGCTGGGCCGGCAGCTCGATCCGGAACTCGATCTCTGGAAGACCGCCAAGCCGTTCCTCGAAAAGTGGATGTACGAGCAGGTGGGCTGGCAGGGCGCCTGGGAGCGGGTCAAGGTGGAGGCGCCGCAGTGGGCCAAGATGCTGCCTGACTTCCCACGCCTGGCGCACCAGTTCCTGGAACGCCGCGCGCTCCAGAACAATGGCGAGCAGGAGCGGCTGCTGGCGCAACTGGTGGTGGAGCAGCGGCGCACTAACCGCCGGCTGTCCACGGCGCTGATGCTGGTTGGCGGTTTCCTGGCCGGCATCGTGCTGGTGCAGGCGCTGGCCTGGGCCGGCTACTGGTAAGCATCGGACGAATACGATGTCTAGCGCCCCGAAACGCGAATTCGAGACCCGCAACGCCGCGGATGCGGCCTTCTGGGACGAGCGCTTTGCGCGGCACTTCACGCCTTGGGACGCCCAGGGGGTACCGGCCGAGTTCGAGACCTTCGCGGCCGGCCTGGCGCCGTGTCCGACCCTGGTGCCGGGCTGCGGCAACGGCTGGGAAGCCGGCTGGCTCTACGCGCGCGGCTGGCCGGTGACGGCCATCGACTTTTCCGCCGAGGCGGTGGCGTCGGCACGGCGGGTGCTCGGGGCTGCCGCCGTGGTGGTGCGGGAGGCGGATTTCTTCGCCTTCACGCCCGAGCCGCCGTGCCAGCTGATCTACGAGCGCGCCTTCCTGTGCGCGCTGCCGCCAGCGCTGCGCCAGCCCTATGCCGACCGCGTGGCGGCGCTGCTGCCGCCGGGCGGATTGCTGGCCGGCTACTTCTATATAGGCGAGACGCGCAGCGGGCCCCCGTTCGCCATGCCCCGCGCCGAACTGGACGGGCTGCTGGCGCCGGCCTTCGAACTGGTGGAGGATCGGCCGTCCGCCGCACCGCTGCCGGTCTTCGCGGCCGGGCAGGAGCGCTGGCAGGTCTGGCGCCGCCGGGCCTGAATCCAGCCCGAGCCGCCCCCGAGCCGTTCCTGAGCCGTTTTCAAGTCGTCCATGCGGCGCTTCCCGCACCGGCGTGGGGATTTCGCCGCGCCCGGGGATTTTTTTTCGACCCGTCGGGTCTGCATCGCTATAATCCGCCGGCATTTCTCCGCAACTTCGGAAATCTGGGATAGGGCAGCGGCATGCTGATCTGGTTCGTCATCGTCTATTGGGTTATCTCGGTCGGCATTGGCCTGTGGGCGGCGCTGCGCGTCAAGGGCACCGCCGACTTCGCCGTGGCCGGCCGCAGCCTGCCGTTCTATATCGTCACCGCCACGGTGTTCGCCACCTGGTTCGGTTCCGAAACCGTGCTTGGCATCCCGGCCGTGTTCCTCAAGGAGGGGCTCTCCGGCGTGGTGTCCGACCCGTTCGGCTCCTCGCTCTGCCTGATCCTGGTGGGCCTGTTCTTCGCCCGGCCGCTGTACCGGATGAACCTGCTGACCATCGGCGACTACTATCACAACCGTTACGGGCGGGTGGCCGAAGTGCTGACCACGCTATGTATCGTGGTGTCCTACCTCGGCTGGGTGGCGGCGCAGATCAAGGCACTGGGGCTGGTGTTCTATACGGTGTCCGACGGCGCGCTGTCGCAGGACGCCGGCATGATGATCGGGGCCGCCAGCGTGCTGGTCTACACGCTGTTCGGCGGCATGTGGTCGGTGGCGGTGACCGATTTCATCCAGATGATCATCATCGTGGTCGGCATGCTCTATATCGGCTACGAGGTCAGCGGGCAGGCTGGCGGCGTGACGGCGGTGGTGTCGCACGCGGCGGCGGCCGGGAAGTTCGAGTTCCTGCCGTCGCTGGACCTGGTGCAGATCATCGGCTTCGCGGCGGCGCTGTTCACGATGATGCTGGGCTCCATTCCGCAGCAGGACGTGTTCCAGCGCGTCACCTCGTCGCGCACCGAGCAGATCGCCGGGCGCGCCTCGGTGCTGGGCGGCGTGCTGTACTTCTTCTTCGCCTTCATCCCGATGTTCCTGGCCTATTCGGCCACGATGATCGACCCCGGCATGGTCGAGAAATACATCAACACGGACTCGCAGCTGATCCTGCCGCAGCTGATCCTGACCCATGCGCCGATGTTCGCGCAGGTGATGTTCTTCGGCGCGCTGCTGTCGGCCATCAAGAGCTGCGCGTCGGCCACGCTGCTGGCGCCGTCCGTGACCTTCGCCGAGAACATCCTGCGGCCGTACTTCCGCCATCTGACCGACAAGCAGTTCCTGCGCGTGATGCAGGCCGTGGTGCTGGTCTTCACGACGCTGGTGACGCTGTTCGCGCTGAATTCGCACCTGTCGATCTTCCACATGGTGGAAAACGCGTACAAGGTGACGCTGGTGTCGTCCTTCGTGCCGCTGGCGTTCGGGCTGTTCTGGAAGCCCGCCACGCGCCAGGGCGGGCTGGCGGCCATCCTGCTGGGGCTGGCGTCGTGGCTGACCTGCGAGGTGGCCTTCGCCGACGCCGCCGTGCCGCCGCAGATGGTGGGCCTGCTGTTCTCGATCAGCGGCATGGTGTTCGGCTCGCTGCTGCCGCAATGGATCAGCGAGCGGCCGGGCGTCAAAGAAGTGCATATTGCTTAACTTCTCGGCCTGAAACTGGGCCCGGCGCCCCGGCGGCGCCCATGAAACGGGCGCCAGGCGCCTCATGGACGACCTGAGGCGCCGTGAATGGCCTCTTTTCCCGGCGGTGGACCGGCCTCCGACAGTTTATAATCCGAGGCTTTGCATCGCCGTGCGGGTGTTTTTCCGCGAATTGCCATTGCAAATGGCCTCCGGCGCTGCCACCTGTTGTTCCCAATCCAGATTTCCGCGAAAAGAACCATCATGCCGATCTATGCCTACCGTTGCGACGCCTGCGGCCACGGGCGCGATGTGCTGCAGAAAATGAGCGATGCCCCGCTCACGGACTGCCCATCCTGCGGCGCTGCCGGGTCCTTCAAGAAACAACTGACCGCCGCCGGCTTCCAGCTCAAGGGCTCGGGCTGGTACGTCACGGACTTCCGTGGCGGCAGCGGCGGCAACAAGGGCGCCAGCGCGCCAGCGGCTACGGGCGGTGCGGCGGCATCGGCCCCGGCGGCCTCGGGCGGTGACTCGTCTGGTTCGTCGGCTTCGTCGTCGTCCACGTCCACGTCTTCGACGCCTTCCGCCCCGGCGGGCGGCAGCGCCAGCGCCTGACCCTCATGGCCAAAACCGTGGTTGCCAAGAAAACCTCCGCCCTCAAGACCTGGTTCCTGACCGGGCTGCTCGTGCTGGTGCCGCTCGGCATCACGCTGTGGGTGCTCAATTTGATCATCGGCACGATGGACCAGAGCATGGCCCTGCTGCCGGTGGCGTGGCAGCCCGAGAACCTGTTCGGGCGCCGCATTCCAGGTCTTGGCGCCATCCTGACGCTGCTGTTCATCCTGCTGGTGGGCGTGCTGGCGCACAACTTCATCGGCCAACGGCTGGTGCGCTGGTGGGAAATGCTGCTCGGCCGCATTCCCGTGGTGGGCCCCATCTACACCAGCGTGAAGCAGGTCTCGGACACGCTGCTGTCGTCGTCCGGCAACGCGTTCCGCAAGGCGCTGCTGGTGCAGTATCCGCGCGAGGGGTCGTGGACCATCGCGTTTCTGACCGGCCGGCCCGGCGGAGACGTGCAGAATCACCTCCAGGGCGAATACGTAAGCGTCTACGTGCCGACCACGCCGAATCCGACCTCGGGCTTCTTCCTGATGATGCCCAAGGCCGACACCATCGAACTCGACATGACCGTCGACGCCGCGCTCAAGTACATCGTCTCGATGGGCGTAGTGGCGCCGACGGAGCTGCCCCGCAAGCCCGGCACGCCGGGCCGCTCGGCGGATGCGGCCGAGGCCGCGGACACCGCCGAAGCGGCGGTTGCGGTCGCCGACTCGAACCCTACTCATTGAATTGCGCGCGGGCCGCCTCGCGGCCGCGCATTACCGGGAATTTCTCCTATGTCCTCCATGCGTACTCACTACTGCGGTCTGGTGACCGAACAACTGATCGGCCAGGAAGTGGCCCTGACCGGCTGGGTACAGCGCCGGCGTGACCACGGCGGCGTGATCTTCGTCGATCTGCGAGACCGCGAGGGCCTGGTGCAGGTGGTTTGCGATCCGGATCGCCCGGAGATGTTCAAGGCCGCCGAAGAGATCCGCAACGAGTTCTGCATCCGCATCACTGGCAAGGTGCGTCCGCGCCCGGCCGGCACGGAGAACGCCAACCTGACCTCGGGCAAGATCGAGGTGCTGTGCCATGAGCTGACCGTGCTGAACCCGTCGGTCACGCCCCCGTTCCAGCTGGACGACGACAACCTGTCGGAAACCACCCGCCTGACGCACCGCGTGCTGGACCTGCGCCGCCCGCAGATGCAGTACAACCTGCGCCTGCGCTACAAGGTGGCCATGGAAGTGCGCAAGTACCTGGATGCGCAGGGCTTCATCGACATCGAGACGCCGATGCTGGGCAAGAGCACGCCGGAAGGCGCGCGCGACTACCTGGTGCCGTCGCGCACGAACCCGGGCCACTTCTTCGCGCTGCCGCAGTCGCCGCAGATCTTCAAGCAGATGCTGATGGTGTCGGGCTTCGACCGCTACTACCAGATCACCAAGTGCTTCCGCGACGAGGACCTGCGCGCTGACCGCCAGCCCGAATTCACGCAGATCGACTGCGAGACGTCGTTCCTCACCGAGCAGGAGATCCGCGACCTGTTCGAGGACATGATGCGCACCGTGTTCAAGAACGCTATCAATGTGGACCTGGACGCCAAGTTCCCGGTGATGGAGTTCCGCGAGGCCATGGCCCGCTTCGGCTCGGACAAGCCGGACCTGCGCGTGAAGCTGGAATTCACCGAGCTGACCGACGTGATGAAGGACGTCGATTTCAAGGTGTTCTCGGGCCCGGCCAACAGCGACAACGGTCGCGTGGTGGGCCTGCGCGTGCCGGGCGGCGGTTCGATCTCGCGTGGCGAAATCGACGCCTACACCCAGTTCGTGGGCATCTACGGCGCCAAGGGCCTGGCCTGGATCAAGGTCAACGAAGTGGCCAAGGGCCGCGACGGCCTGCAATCGCCGATCGTCAAGAACCTGCATGACGCCGCGATTGCCGAGATCCTGAAGCGCACCGGCGCCCAGGACGGCGACATCATCTTCTTCGGCGCCGACAAGGCCAAGGTGGTGAACGACGCCATTGGCGGCCTGCGCCTGAAGATCGGCCATTCCGAGTTCGGCAAGTCGAGCGGCCTGTTCGAGGACGTGTGGAAGCCGCTGTGGGTGATCGACTTCCCGATGTTCGAGTACGACGAGGAAGACGCGCGCTGGGTGGCCATGCACCACCCGTTCACGAGCCCGAAGGACGAGCACCTGCAGTACCTGGAAACCGATCCGGGCAAGTGCATCGCCAAGGCGTACGACATGGTGCTGAACGGCTGGGAAATGGGCGGCGGTTCGGTCCGTATCTACCGCGAGGACGTGCAAAGCAAGGTGTTCCGCGCACTGAAGATCGGCGAGGAAGAGGCACGGTCCAAGTTCGGCTACCTGCTGGACGCGCTGCAATACGGCGCGCCGCCGCACGGCGGCCTGGCATTCGGCCTCGACCGTATCGTGACGATGATGGCCGGCGCCGATTCGATCCGCGACGTGATCGCCTTCCCGAAGACCCAGCGTGCACAGGATCTGCTGACGCAGGCCCCGTCGGCGGTGGACGAGAAGCAACTGCGGGAGCTGCATATTCGCCTGCGGGCGCAGGAGGCCAAGACTACGGTTTGAGTATTGTCTGACCGTTAGTAAGACCGATGAAGGGGCGCCCGGCTGGGCGCCCTTTTTCTTTTGGGCCCGAGCCAGTCACGTGTGGTGTGCGCACAAAGGTTGGCCGAGTGGCACGGTTCTATTGACTTCGCTCAATGTTGCAGTGGATTGCAATGCCATTGAGGTTCGCAGCCCAGGTAAAACGGCGTAATGTGCGCCGCGCAGCGCAACCACGCTGTGCATGGCTTGAGAACGGAGCAAGGAACCGTGGCGGATTTGAGCAAAGGAAGGACGTCTGATGGCAGCGCCCTGCGCAAGGGGGAAACGGGCCGGCAGGCCTATCGTCTGGAAGTGCCTGGCGCGCTGAGCGCCGCTGCGCTTTCCGTGGTGTCCTTCAAGACGGTGGAGCGGCTAGGTGAGCCGTATGTGGTGACGGTCGCACTGACCCACCCGCTGGAGCAGGGCCGCGCCGATTACGTTGGGAAGCCGGCCACGTTCGTGATCGATCCCGGGGACGGGACGGAACCCCGCACGTTTGCGGGCTGCATCACACGATTCACCAAGACGGCCGAGACGCGGGACTTCCACGGGTATGAGATAGACCTGGAGCCGCTCGTAGCCCGCTTGCGCCTCACGCGCGCGACCCGCATCTATCAGCACAAGACCGCGCCGGAAATTATCGAGGCCATCCTGCGACGCCATGGCCTGCTCGGCCATCAGTTCGCTTTCAAGCTCCTGCGCAAGTATCCGCAGCACAAGTTCCGTTTCCAGTACCAGATGTCCGATTGGGCATACATTCGGCTGTTGATGGAGCAGGAAGGGATCTATAGCTATTTCATCCCGGGAGAGTTCGGCGAATTTCTGGTGTTCGGCGACGACATTGACCATTACATCTACAAGCCTCAACTGCATGTGCCTTATCGCGAGACGGCGGGGCTGGAATCCGGTGTGGAGGCCGTTCATGGCCTTCGCACACACGCGAAAGCCGTTGCCGAATCGTTTCTGGTGGCCGACTACAACCCCGATCTGGCGTGGGAGCCTATCCAGGGCGAAGCGAACGTCGCGCGCAGTGACAAGACCACCTACGGCCGGCCCTACGTCTTCGGCACGCATCATCTGGACATGGCGGGCGCGAAATGGGAGGCGCAGCTGCGTCATGAAGCGGAGGTTGCCGGCCAGGTGGTCTATGAAGGCGAAAGCAGCGTGCTGGCGCTGCGTCCGGCGCGCATCCTCAGGATGGATAAGGACCTGCCCGACGCACCACACGGGCAGGTCATCATCGAGGTCATTCATAGCGGCGCACGTGATGCGGCCTATCGCAATTCCTTCAAATCGATCCCCTCGGACCGCCGCTTCCGGCTGCCGCTCGATGAAGCCAACTGGCCGAAGATACCGGGCACGCTGAGCGCCCGTATCACGTCGCCAAGCAAGTATCCGTATGCTTACCTGACGCCACAGGGCTATTACACAGTTCGCTTCGAGTTCGACTTCGAGACATGGCCAGGCGGTGGAGAATGCGTGCCGCTGCGCCTGGCGAAGCCGTTCGCCGGCGCGTTCCAGACAGGCTTCCATTTCCCGTTGATCGATGGCACAGAGGCCGCCATCGCGTTCCGGGACGGAAATCCGAACAAGCCGTACATCGCCCATGTCCACCACAACAGCTGCCAGCCCGACCTGATTACCAACCAGGACCGATGGCTGTCACGCAACGTCATCCGCACGCAGCGCGACAACAAGATCGAACTCGAGGATTGGGAGGGGCAGGAACATATCAAGCTGTCCACCGAACACTCCGGCAAGACCCAGCTGACGCTTGGCCATATGGTCGACGGCAAGTGGAAGCGGCGTGGCGAGGGATTCGAGTTGCGTACCGACGCGCAAGGCGCGGTGCGCGCAGGCGGCGGCTTGTTCGTGTCGGCGGACATGCAGAAGAAGGCGCTGGGCAAGCAGAACGACATGACGCCTGCGATGGACCAGTTCCAATTGACGCAGGCGCAGGCCCAGGAGTTGGCGCAGGTTGCGCGGGCCGCCCAGGCGGAAGTGGCGGACATGAAAGCCGAGAACCAGTGGCTGAAGGATGAACTGGCGGATCTCAAGCGGGCGGTTATCGCGCTGTCCGCGCCTAACGGTATCGGCCTGGCCACGCCTGACCGCGTGATGGTGGCGGCGGGCAAGGATGTGAGCGTCACGACGTCCAGCCGATTCAACGTCAATGCAGTGCGGAATGTCGCCATCGTGGCCGGAGAAGTGCTGTCGCTGCTCGCGTACCGAATGGGCGTCAAGTTGTTTGCCGTGCGTGGAGACGTGCAGATACAGGCGCAAAGCGGGGCCATCCAGATGGCTTCCGAGAAGGACGCCACCATTACCAGTTCGAACGGGCGCGTCGTCATCGAGGCGAAAGACGAACTGCTGTTCAAGTGCGGAGGGTCCTATCTGCGCCTGACCTGCACGGGCATTGAGGACGCGACACGGGGCGACCGCATCTCAAAGGCCGCCGCACACGTTCGCCAGGGACCGGCCAGCATCCCCGCCGATCTGCCTGTGCTGCCGAAGCCGGCGGCAACGGCATGCGCCCTGGATGCCGCCCGCACCGGCATGCCGTTTGCACGCTTCTAGCCCTCGGGCGCCACGACGACAGATTTTCATGCCACTTGAAGCTCGTAACGCATGGCTGGCGCGGTTCCGCGCCCAGTACACCAACCTGAAGGCCGCGCATCCTCAGGCGCGGCTTTACGCCCTGATCGATACCTCCACGGTCAGCCATCGGGATCAGCTCCGGCTATCGGACGCCCTGAAACGGGTAACCCGTCTTGCGCTGTATAGCGATACCGGACTGGATGACCTCACGGAAACCGGGCCCTTCCTGCTTGCCTGCCCAGAGCCGGACGGTGTGGCGTCCCGCACCCTGTACCACTCGCTCAACAACCTGAGCGTGGACGATTGCCGAACCGTGTCGTGGATATGGACGATACATCCCGCCGCGGCCCTCATCGGGCATCTGCAAACCTTGCTCCACGCACGGCTCGGGCCGGACGATGTGGACGCATGGTTCTTCTTCCATCAACCGGCTTACCTGCCTGTGCTGCATGGCGCGTTGCCTGAGGCGACACGCCGCTACATGTTCGGGCCGTTCCTCGCGTGGTGGTGCCGCGATCCGTGCGGAGAACTGGTCGAGCTTGCCGGCGAAAACCTGCCTTTGCCGCCGGCATGGGACGCCTTTCCCGTACCGAAGGACGTAATGAATGCCCTCGATCGAGCCGGCGCACCTGCCCAGGTGCTCGCCTGGCTGCAAACATTCGATCCGTCGCAACTGCATGGGAGCCGTGCCAGTGCGCAACTGCAGCGCATAACTTCGCTTGTCGAGAAGGCCATGTCGTATGGCATTACCGAAAAGATCGATCTTGGCGTGTATGCCGCCTACGGGCTTCGTTACGGCGCGGCCTACGACGAACATCCTGCGGTGCAAGACGTGCTGACCCGGCTTCGCAATACAAGGCCCGCCCTGATCGATGCGTACGCCGCGCTGGATGAAGGCGTTTGGCCAGCGGCACGCGAAATTGCCATGAGGCGTGCGGGGGAGCTGGCAACCCAGGCGCATCAGGAAAAGCTGCGCAAGCAGGGTTGCGTGCACATGCGCGTGCGGGTGCTGAATTGCAACCAGAATCGCAAGCGCGATGTCTGCCTGCACTTTGAATGCAGCAGTGTGAACCAGGTGTCCTCATTGTGTGGGGAACTGCAAGGGACCACGCACGCGCCCGTCGAGATGGATGTCCCCGCCGTGCCGATGCCATTGCCGGGAGCGCAAGCCACTGTCAGATGGATCGCACCCGACGTGAATTGGGAATGTGGTGTCGAAGTCGAGGTGACAGGTGAACTTCCCAAGGCCAGGGACCCCGGTCTGGCAATCGTCAAATTTGGACCCGGTCGAGGGGTCTCCATCACGCTGCACGCTGAAGACCCGAAGCCGGGCAGCGCAATAAAAGGAGAGTAATTCAGCATGCCACACATCATCATGAAAACGATATCGCTGTCATCCATTGCGCTGCTTCTTGGCGCGTGTGCGTCCGGCAGTGTTTCGACAGAGCCTGCCAAACACGTTGAAGCCGGTTCGTTGAAGAAGGTCGGCGTCCTGATGGTCAACTATACGGACTTCGAGGTTTCAGCCGTGCTCATTGACACCGGCGCCAAAGAGCGTGTCGGGCTTGCGGGACCCGTCCGCGCGCGCGAGTCGGGCGGGGTAGGGCCAGCAAGGTGCTGCTACGAATTACCGAAGCCGGGCGCGCCAATAACGATTTACTGGAAGAGCCCAACCATGGGGGAACACCAGCACATCAAGCGAACGGCTGTGCTGACCGGGCAGGCACCAGCCGACCCCAATCAGTTCTCGCACCTCATCCTCCGGTTCATGAATGATTTTCCCGCGGCCACCATTCAGGCTGAGTACATCTCCGACGAGGAGCTGAAGGCCGGCCGCGCGAGCAAACGTATCGATCCGTTGCTATGGCCGGTCCTGGACCAACTCGCTTCACCCTCGGAACGGGGGATGAAGCAATGAGACGGATTGCATGCGGGCTGATTGTGATGGTGCTGGTCACGCTCGGTGGGTGCGCGATGGGCCAGTCGGGAAGAGATGTCAGGGCGGGGGCGTGGGCCGCGAACTACACCGAGGACTATATCTACGACTACTGGATTCAGACGACTTCCGGGAAAAACTCCGGAGTGGGAGGCTCCCATGTATCGGAGTTCTCGCGAGGTGGGACCAGTGGGCGGCGATGCTGCGCCCGGATGCCAGGTGTCGGTCAGACGATCAGGGTTGTATGGGAGGTCGGCGGACGTCAGGACGACAGGTCCAAGTGGAAGACCTTTACACGGGACGTTGTCGTAAAAGGGGTGATGCCGAAGCGGGACTACAAGCTTCCGAGCTATCTGATTGTCCGGTTCTTTCCCGGCCATGAGATCGAGACAGAATTGCTCGCCGGCGACGGCGATTTTGGCCCTGAGAATCCGCGGATAGACAGACTATTTTTTGGTAGGCCGCCCGTGATGCGCGGCTTGGGGGAATAGCGATGCAAGAGTGGTTTACCGATAGCCACGACACATTCCATCGGGCACTCAAGACCGCCACGGTGCTACACGACGAAGCGTTCACAACCTGCTCAACCTGCGAGCAGAAGCCGTGGTTCAGCTTCTTTTTCGATGGCACCGGCAACAATCTGGAATTGGACAAACCACGGCAGAAGATGTCCAACATCTCCCGGCTGTTTGAGGGACATGTCGCTGACGAAGAACCGTTAATTGTGTCGTTCTACTACCCGGGCGTTGGCACGCCACTGGGCGCCGGTGATCCAAGCTGGGTGGAAAGAATCCGTGACAGCGAGGAGTTTGGAGGAGGAGCCGGATTAGGTTCCGATGCCCGACTTGCCGAGGCGGAAGCCAATTTCAGGCTCGCACTACGGCGTAACCACAAAGTCACCCGCATCGACATCGCCGTATTCGGCTTCTCCCGCGGCGCGGCGCTTGCGCGTGCTTTCGTGAACCGGCTGCTGAAGCAGTGCGAGATGCGGCACGGCCGGCCCTTCTGGCCTTGTCCCACAGCAGTCGATGGTGAAGCCGCGCCGTTGCATATCCGGTTTCTGGGTCTGTTCGATACCGTCGAGTCCGTCGGGCTGCCGGGGCACAACCTCAATAGCGACATGTGGATGCGTATTCCTGATCAGGTGGAACGGTGCTTTCACATCGCGGCCGGTCACGAGCTGCGGGCCTACTTCCCGCTGACACGGGCGCACGATGGCGGCGCACCGGTTGAAAAGCTGATCTGGCCCGGCGTGCACTCTGACATCGGCGGCGGCTATCGCCCCGGCGAACAGGCACGTTCCGACCTGCTGGCGCGCATCGCACTGAATCGCATGCGCCTGGAGGGTGCCATCAGCGGCGTGCCATTCACTGCGCCGTCGCTCGCCTCCAAGGATGTCCACGATCTGTTTGAGTACGACGAGGACGTCAAAGCGCTATTCGACGAGTACATGAGCCATGTCGATGCCGGCGGCACGCTCGAGGCGCAGATCTTCAGACACATGCGCCTCTACTATGGCTGGCTGAAGGAGCGCTTCGAACAGAAGCCTTGTGACATCTACAAGAACGTGTGTTCGACCGACCCGGAAGTACAGGCGCAGCTGCAACGCATTCAGGCGTTTCATGAACGCCTGAAGGTCGAAGTGGACACGATGAACTGGCGCAGTTACCTGACGGAGCTGTGGAAGACCAATCGCAGCGAATACGACCGCACCATCGATGCGGCCGGCGGTCCGCGCAGCCCGATGAACCAGCCGCTGTCCGACGAGGAAGCCGCCTACTGGGAAGCCTGGGTGAATCCCCCCAAGCTGTCGCCGGGCCTGCTCCGTCTGTTCGACCACTACATCCACGACTCGCGCGCGGGGTTTCTGCGCGTGGACCACAGCGGTTATCTGAGGCCGCGAGAACTGATCGCGCCCTCCGGCGCAGAGCATCTGCTGAATAAGACATTGGCTCTCACTGGCACAGGAGCGGCGCATGTTTTCGGATAAATCTCGCGGAAAGAGCCCGAACAAAGACGCCCCGCTCTTGCTCGACCAGCTTGGTCCGAACGATTCGCCACGCGTCATTGCAATGCCAAAAGGCGTGGTGGCACGCCAGGATCCAGATGGGAGCGTGACCGTTCGCCATCCGGATGGCAGTGAAATCTCGGCCAGCGCCCAAGGATATTGCCGGGGCAGGTTCTGCACTGTGGACTCGGTAACCGTTGCGGATATCGCCTACGTGACGGAGCATTATGTCAACCGAGTGCATGAAACGGTGTCTCACGTCGTACGGTTCCTTAACGGTGGCACGCTTTGCTACGCCGTCGATTTCAACGGACGGGTAATCGACTGCGAGTTCAGCGGAATGCAGGTATCACTGCAAGAAGGTCATCTCATCGTGGGATGCACGGAGATGGCGCTGTCCCTGGAACTTCGAAAGCCATGCCAACTGCCTGCTGAGCAGGGAGGTAACCGAGAGTGAAGGAATGAAAGGAATTGCAGGGGTGTTCCTCGTGGCACTGC
>NZ_CAJPVH010000057.1 GCF_905397395.1 Cupriavidus campinensis | reverse complement strand
AGCCGCTGTGGCTGCAACGGCCGCCGCTTCGGCACCGCAGGCAGACGCCGCCGCACCCGCGCCGGCTGCCGCGGCTTCCGCCCCTGTGGCCGTGAAGAAGCCTGCGCCGCGCGTGCAGCCCGCACCGGTGCCGGAAACCTCGTTCCTGGACGAACTGCTTGGCAACCCGATGCTGCTGCCGGGCGCCGGCCTGCTGGTCGCGCTGCTGGGCGGCTACGCCGTCTATCGCCGCCGCCAGAAGCAGAAGACCGCCGACAACGGTGGCTTCGGCGACAGCATCCTGTCGCAGGAAAGCACGGTGATGGCCGGTGGCCATTCGCTGTTCGGCACCGCCGGCGGCCAGAGCGTGGATACCTCGCAGCACAGCGTGTTTGGCGCCGATTTCCGGATTGGCAACAACTCGCCGGAAGCCACCGAGGTGGACCCGATCGCCGAGGCGGAGGTGTATATCGCCTACGGGCGCGACGTGCAGGCAGAAGAAATCCTGCGCGAAGCGCTGCAACAGAACCCAGAGCGTCAGGCCATTCGCCTGAAGCTGCTGGAGATTTACAACACTCGTCAGGATGTGGAAGGTTTCCGAGTGATTGCAGAAGAAATGTTCGCCCAGACGGGCGGGCAAGGCGCGGACTGGCTGCAGGCCGCCGAAATGGGTCGCAAGCTGGACTCGAGCAATGCCTTGTATTTGTCGGTAACGCCGGACACCACGGCCGAAGTGGATACCACCACGCCGGTCGCGGACCAGTGGCGCACGCAGGACCCCGCGCACAACCTCGAGCAGCCGCCGCGCGAGCCCGCCATGGCGGACCTGGCACTGCCGCTCGACGCCTTCCCGGCGCCCGCGCCGGGGGAGCCTATCGTGGCACCGGAGTCGGCCTCGCTGGTATTCGGTAGCGAATCCCAAGCGGAACCGGTGGCACGTCTGGATGACGTACTCGACGAAAGCCACGATGCCGGTCTCGACATGCCGGCCCACGTGGACAGCCGCCATCTGGCCGAGGTGCCGGCACTCGATACCCCGACGCGTTCGCGCCCGCTGGAGTTCGACATGTCGGGCATCTCGCTCGACCTGAACCCCGGCAGCGCCGGCAAGTCGGCGGATAACGACCCGCTGGCCGACTCGGTGCCGCTGCCGGCGCCGACGATGCTGCAGAACGGCCGTCTGGCCGAGCCGATCGACCTGTCCCGCGTGACGTCCGAGGGCGGTGGTGACACCACCCACGGCGTGTCCGCCAGCACCCTGTCCGCCAACGGCATGGACGGCGGCCGCGACATGCAGATCAAGCTCGACCTGGCCCGTGCCTACATCGAGATCGGCGACAAGGAAGGGGCCCGCGAACTGCTCCAGGAAGTGGTGGATCAGTCGCAAGACCCGCTCCAGGCCGAAGCGCGCACGCTGCTGCGCGAGGTGGCCTGACCGGAAGCGGTCACGCGTCGGAAAACGGCCTGCAAAGGCCGGTATGATGGAGGGCTTGCACGGCGCCACGCCGTTGCGGCCCGAAGCGATGCGCCGGAAGCGTCCCTTCCGGCGCATTTTCTTTTGGGATCCATGAATCGCATCGCCATCGGGCTTCATTACGACGGGTCGGCCTTCTCGGGCTGGCAGTCGCAACCGCACCGCAATACCGTGCAGGACCATCTGGAGGACGCCATCGAGCGTTTTGCCGGGACTCGCCTGCTGACCACGGTGGCGGGGCGTACCGATGCCGGCGTGCATGCGCTCGGGCAGGTGATTCATCTCGATACCGAACTCTCGCGCGACAAGTTTTCCTGGGTGCGCGGCATCAACGCCTTCCTGCCGCCGTCGGTGGCCCTGCAATGGGCCGAGCCGGTGGACGAGGGCTTCCACGCGCGCTTCCTGGCGTTCGAGCGCAAGTATTACTACGCGCTCTACACCGGCCCGCACCGCGTGCCGATGCTGCACGGCCGCGCCGGCTACCTGATGCTGCCGCCGGGCCAGCGGCTCGACGTCGACGCCATGCGCGCTGCCGCGAGCTGCCTGCTGGGCGAGCACGATTTCTCGGCCTTCCGCGCCGCCGAGTGCCAGGCCAAGTCGCCCATCAAGACAATGTACGACGTGACGCTGAAGGCCGATGGCAACTGGGTCTTCCTGCGCTTCCGCGCCAGCGCCTTCCTGCATCACATGGTGCGCAACCTGATGGGTTGCCTCGTGGCGGTAGGGCGGGGCCGCTATCCGGCCAGCTGGATGGCTGAGGTGCTGGCTGGCCGCGACCGCCGCCAGGCTGCGCCAACCTTCATGCCCGACGGCCTCTACCTGGCCGGCGTAAAGTATCCTGAGCCGTACCGGCTGCCCGCTGCGGACCCGTCCGCGAGCTTCTTCCATGGAGTCTTTACCGATGACGGCGCCTGATTTCAGCCAGATGCCCGCCCGCACCCGCGTCAAGATCTGCGGCCTGACCCGCGAGGACGACGTCCGCGCCGCCGTGGACGCCGGCGCCGATGCCATCGGCCTGGTCTGCTACGCCGGCAGCCCGCGCTATGTGGACGTGGCGCGCGCGGCGGCACTGGCCGAGCGTGTGGCGCCGTTCGTCTCGGTGGTCGGCCTGTTCGTCAATGCCGATGCCGAGGAAGTGGCCCACGTGGCCGAGCGGGTGCCGTTGACGCTACTCCAGTTCCACGGCGACGAGACCCCCGAGCAGTGCGCGGAGATCGCCCGGCGCTGCCGGCTGCCTTTCGTGCGCGCGGCCCGTGTTCGTCCGGGGCTCGATTTGGTAGAATTCGCCGATCAATATCGTGACGCCGCCGGCCTGTTGCTCGATGCCTTCGTGGAAGGCTATGGCGGTGGCGGCCACGTCTTCGACTGGACCCTGATTCCCGGCCAATGGCTTCCGACCGATCCGGCGCTGGTTTTCACCTCGCAGCCGGCACCCTCCGTGCCCCCCAAGGGCAGCCCGAACGCAAACGGCGCTCCTCGCATCGTTTTGAGTGGTGGGTTGAACGCGCAAAACGTCGCTGGCGCGATTGAGCGCGTGCGCCCCTATGCCGTGGATGTAAGTAGCGGCGTGGAGGCGTCGAAGGGCGTGAAGGACCACGCCCGCATTGCCGCGTTCGTGCGTGCCGTGCGCATGGCGGAAGCAGGGTGACCCGGGGCCTCCCGGACCCGTTCCCGCCGCCTGCCGGCCGCATCCCCGAATTTCCGCGCCCCTGCCCGAACCGGGCCGGTGCGCCATCCTGAGAGCCTGGACATGTACGACTTGCCCGATTCCCGTGGCCATTTCGGCCCCTATGGCGGCACCTTCGTTTCCGAAACGCTGGTCCACGCGCTGGACGAGCTGCGCGAAGCCTATGCGCAATCCCAGAACGATCCCGCGTTCGACGCCGAATACCGGCGCGAGCTGAAGCACTTCGTCGGCCGCCCGTCGCCGATCTACCACGCGCAGCGCTGGAGCGAGACGCTCGGCGGGGCGCAGATCTTCCTCAAGCGCGAAGACCTGAACCATACCGGCGCGCACAAGATCAACAATGTGATCGGCCAGGCGATTCTGGCCCGCAAGATGGGCAAGAAGCGCGTGATCGCCGAAACCGGCGCCGGCATGCACGGCGTGGCCACGGCGACGATTGCCGCGCGTTTCGGCATGGAGTGCGTGGTCTACATGGGCGCCGAAGACGTGCAGCGCCAGGCCGCCAACGTCTACCGCATGAAGCTGCTCGGCGCCACCGTGGTGCCCGTGGAGTCCGGCTCGCGCACGCTCAAGGACGCGCTCAATGAAGCGATGCGCGACTGGGTGACCAACGTGGAATCCACGTTCTACATCATCGGTACCGTGGCTGGCCCGCACCCGTATCCGATGATGGTGCGTGACTTCCAGTGCGTGATCGGCGAGGAAGCCAAGGTGCAGATGCCCGAGCTGGCCGGCCGCCAGCCGGACGCGGTCATCGCGTGCGTGGGCGGCGGCTCCAATGCGATGGGCATCTTCTACCCGTATATCGACTATCCCGATGTGCAGCTGATCGGCGTGGAAGCCGCCGGCGACGGCCTGGAGACGGGCCGCCACGCGGCGTCGCTGACCGGCGGCTCGCCGGGCGTGCTGCACGGCAACCGCACCTACCTGCTGCAGGACGCCAACGGCCAGATCATCGAGACCCATTCGGTCTCGGCCGGCCTGGACTACCCCGGCGTGGGCCCCGAGCACGCATGGCTCAAGGACATCGGCCGCGCGCAGTACGTGCCGATCACCGACGACGAGGCGCTCAAGGCCTTCCATGACTGCTGTCGCATCGAGGGCATCATCCCGGCGCTGGAGTCGAGCCATGCCATCGCCTACGCGTGCAAGCTGGCGCCGACGCTGCCGAAGGACAAGCTGTTGCTGGTGAACCTCTCCGGCCGGGGCGACAAGGACATGCACACCGTGGCCGAACGTGCGGGGCTGAAGCTCTGATGCAAGTGCTGCCTCCCGAATCCGACCTGCTGGACTCCTCCGCGCTGCGGCTCTACCAGGAAGACGTGCTGGAAGGGATCTCCAAGATCCCCGACGGCTCCATCGATCTCGTCGTGGCTGACCCACCCTATGGGCTGGGCAAGGACTACGGCAACGATTCCGACCGCCTCTCGGGCCAGGCCTACCTGGAATGGTCCGAGCGGTGGATGGACGCCATCGTGCCGAAAATCGCGCCGCGCGGCTCGCTCTACCTGTTCTGCACGTGGCAGTACTCGCCCGAGCTGTTCGTGATGCTCAAGCAACGGTTGACCATGATCAACGAGATCATCTGGGACCGCCGCGTGCCGAGCATGGGAGGCACCACCCGCAAGTATTCGTCGGTGCATGACAACATCGGCTTCTTCGCCCGCCAGCGCGACTACTACTTCGACCTCGACCCGGTACGGATTCCGTACGACGCCGAGACCAAGAAGGCACGCAGCCGGCCGCGCTTCGAGGGCAAGAAGTGGCTCGAGGTGGGGTACAACCCGAAGGACCTGTGGAGCGTGTCCCGCATCCATCGCCAGGACCCCGAGCGCGCCGACCATCCGACCCAGAAGCCGCTCGAGATCGTGGAGCGGATGGTGCTGTCAAGCTGCCCGCCGGGCGGGCTCGTGCTCGATCCGTTCACGGGCAGCGGCACCACCGCCGTGGCCTGCGTGCGCCATGGCCGGCGCTTCGTCGGCTATGAGATGAATCCTGAGTACGCGCAGCTGGTGCGGCAGCGGGTGGAGGCGGCCATTCCGCTGGTCACGCCCGCCGTTCCAGATCCGGTTCCCGCCGCCGCCCCCGCAGCCAATGACGATGCCGCGGAAGCCGATGCCGCCGTCCAACGCCTTATCTAATTCCTGACATGTCCCGCATCCAGAAGACTTTCGCGGCCCTGGCCGCGCAGCAGAAGAAGGGCCTGATTCCGTTCATCACTGCCGGCGATCCGGCGCCCGGCCTGACCGTGGACCTGATGCACGCGCTGGTGGCCGGCGGCGCCGATGTGATCGAACTCGGCGTGCCGTTCTCGGACCCCATGGCCGACGGCCCGGTGATCCAGCGCGCGTCCGAGCGGGCGCTTGCGCAGGGCGTGACGCTGACGCAGGTACTCGCCTGGGTCGCAGAATTCCGCAAAACCGACGCCAACACGCCTGTGGTGCTGATGGGCTACGCCAACCCGATCGAGCGGATGGGCGACGAGGCCTTCGCCAAGGCCGCCCGCGCGGCCGGTGTGGACGGCGTGCTCGTGGTCGACTATCCGCCCGAGGAGTGCGAGGCGTTTGCCGCACTGATGCGCGCTAATGAGATGGATCCCATCTTCCTGCTCGCTCCGACCTCCACCGATGCGCGCATCGAGGCGGTGGCGAAGGTCGCCAGCGGCTATCTTTATTACGTGTCGCTCAAGGGCGTGACCGGCTCGGCCACGATCGACCTGGAAAGCGTGGCGAGCCGCCTGCCGCTGATCAAGCGTCACGCCAACCTGCCGGTGGGCGTGGGCTTCGGCATTCGCGATGCCCAGACCGCGCGCGCCATCGGCAGCGTGGCGGACGCCGTGGTGATCGGCAGCCGGCTGGTGCAACTGCTGGAAGACGCTCCGCGTGACCAGGCAGTGACCGCGCTGCGCGACTTCATCGCCGAAATCCGCCAGGCCCTGGACGCCTGAGCGACGGCAAAACGTGACGCCATGCCGACATCGGCGTCGCTCTATTGTGATCGATGTATCACAATCGATGCGATTTGCTTCGGCCAGACCGGCCCGGCATGGTAAATTCGCGGCCTGATTCCCTGCCGTCCCACCGTCAGCGCCTGCGCATGCAGGCTGGCGCGCGGGCGGCGGCTATCCGAAAGGAGCTTTCATGAGCTGGTTGGATAAACTCCTGCCTCCCAAGATTCAACAGACCGACCCCTCCACCCGCAAGGGCATTCCGGAAGGGCTGTGGGTCAAGTGCCCGGCGTGCGAGTCCACGCTGTACCGGACCGACGTCGAGGCCAATCTGCACGTCTGCCCGAAGTGCGACCACCATATGCGCATCCGCTCGCGCGAGCGGCTGGACGCGCTGCTGGACGCCGAGGGCCGCTATGAGATCGGCCAGGAAATCGTGCCGGTGGACGCCCTGAAGTTCAAGGACACCAAGAAGTACCCGGACCGCATCAAGGCCGCCATGGAAGAGACCGGCGAGACCGATGCCATGGTCGTCATCGGCGGTGCCATCCACACCATTCCGGTGGTGGTGAGCTGCTTCGAGTTCGAGTTCATGGGCGGTTCGATGGGCTCCGTGGTGGGCGAGCGCTTCGCGCGCGGCGCGCAGGCGGCGCTCGAGCAGAAGGTGCCGTTCATCTGCATTACCGCCACGGGCGGTGCGCGCATGCAGGAAAGCCTGCTGTCGCTGATGCAGATGGCCAAGACCACGGCCATGCTGAACCAGCTGGCCAACGCCAAGCTGCCGTTCATCAGCGTGCTGACCGACCCGACCATGGGCGGCGTTTCCGCCAGCTTCGCCTTCCTGGGCGACGTGGTGATTGCCGAACCCAAGGCGCTGATCGGCTTTGCAGGCCCGCGCGTGATCGAGCAGACCGTGCGCGAGAAGCTGCCGGAAGGCTTCCAGCGTGCCGAGTTCCTGCTGCAGAAGGGCGCGATCGACATGATCGTCGACCGTCGCAAGCTGCGCGCCGAGCTGGCGCAACTGCTGGCGCTGCTGCAGAAGCAACCGGCGGACGCGGTAGCCTGACACGATTCGTGCGAATGCAGGACAATGGCGCGGGTGCCCCCACCCGCGCCATTTTGTTTTTCCCGTTTTGAATCTGGTTTTCCCATGCCCATCTTCCACAATCTCCCCGACTGGCTGACCCATCTGGAAAGCGCCCACCCCGTGGGCATCGACATGGGCCTGACCCGCATCACGCGCGTCAAGGAGGCGCTGGGCCTGCGTATCGACGCGGTGGTCTTCACCGTGGGCGGCACCAACGGCAAGGGTTCGACGTGCGCGATGCTCGAGCGCATCCTGCTCGAGGCCGGCTACAAGGTGGGCATGCATACCTCGCCGCACCTGATCACGTTCAACGAGCGCGCGCGCATCAACGGGGAGATGGCCACCGACGCGCAACTGCTGCCGCACTTCGAAGCCGTGGAGCGCGCCCGCACGAGCTTTGCCGATCCGGTCAGCCTGACCTACTTCGAATTCACCACGCTGGCCATCATCCACGCCTTCGCGGCGGCCGGGCTGGACGCCATGATCCTCGAGGTGGGCCTCGGCGGCCGGCTCGACGCGGTGAATGTGATCGATACAGACTGCGCGGTCATCACCAGCGTGGACATCGACCACACCCAGTACCTCGGGGACACGCGCGAGAAGATCGGCTTCGAAAAGGCGGGCATCTTCCGCCCGCACGTGCCGGCGATCTGCGGCGACCCGATGCCGCCGAAATCGCTGATCGACCATGCCGAGGCCATCGGCGCGGAATTGTGGCTCGTGGGCCGCGATTTCCACCACCAGGCGGCCAAGGGGCAGGAGCGGCAGCAATGGGACTGGATTGGCCCGGACCGCAAGCTGAATGGCCTGGGCTATCCGGCGCTGCGCGGCGCCAACCAGTTGCTGAACGCCTCTGCGGCGCTGGCGGCGCTGCAGGCCATGCGCCCGCGCCTGCCGGTGAGTGCGCAGGAGGTGCGCAACGGGCTCGCCTTCGTCGAACTGCCCGGCCGGTTCCAGGTGATGCCGGGCCGCCCCGCCGTAATCCTGGATGTGGCGCATAACCCACATGCAGCCGCCACGCTGGGACAGAACCTCGAGAACATGGGCTTCTTCCGCTACACCTACGCGGTGTTCGGGGCGATGGCGGACAAGGACATTGCCGGCGTGCTGCGCCATGTGGCCGACAAGGTGGACCACTGGTGCTTCTGCGACCTGCCTACCGAGCGCGCCGCCAGCGCGGCGGACCTGCGCGAGCAGCTCGAGGCAGGCGGCTTCCGCGAAGGCCCGGACAATACGGCGGCGTGCTTCTCCAGTCCCGAACTGGCGTATCGCGATGCCATCGAGAGAGCGACCGAGAATGATAGAATCCTGGTCTTCGGGTCGTTCTACACGGTGGCCGGCGTGCTCGCATATCGCGCCACGCAGGCGAATTGATCGCCGCCGGAATGACATCGCACCGAATCACTCTCTAGGCATCGGCATCCATGGGCCTGCTTTCGCTGTTCTCGTCCCGCAAGGGCTCTGATCCGGCACCGGAGCGCGGTCGTCGTACGCGCGCGGACGTGGGCGCCGGCGTCGGCGCGTCGCGCCGGTTGAACGAGGAATACGCCGACGACACCCTCGACCCCGACTTCCCGCAGAAGCAACGCGCGCGGCGCCGCCTGATCGGCGCCGTGGTGCTGCTCGTGGCGGCGGTCATCGTGCTGCCCATCGTCTTCGAACACAAGCCGCGCCCCGTCTCGGAAGATGTGGCGGTCAAGGTGGCCAACGGGCAGGGCGCTGCGCAGAAACCGAAGGTCGAGGCACGCAAGGCCGATCCGCTGCCGCCCGCGCCAGCCGCCGCGCGCAATGACGCCGCGCTGGACGCTGGCGAGGAACTCGTCAGCGCGCCCGCCGCGGCCGACAAGCCGCGTGCCGAGGCCAAGCCAGAAGCCAGGCCCGATACCAAGGTCGCCGAGACCAAGCCCGCCGACAAGCCGGCTGACAAGGCCACCGGCAGCGGCAAGTTCATGATCCTGATTGGCGCGTTCTCCTCCGAGGAACGTGCGAAGAACTGGCTGGCCAAGCTCAAGGCGAGCAAGGTGCCGGCCTATGTGGAGAAAAAGACGCTTGCCGACGGCGAGCGGATCCTGCTGCGCGCCGGCCCGTTCACCGATCGTGACGCCGCCGATGCGGCCGACAAGAAGGTCAAGGCCGTGGGCCTGACCTCCAAGGTGGTGGAACTGTAAATCGCCCCCATCTGACGGGTCATCTGCCAGGAACAAGCGCCAGACGCATGGCTTTTACTTTTTTCGATTACGGCGTTGCCTTCATCCTCGTGGCCTCGGGCCTGATTGGCATCCTGCGCGGGCTGGTCCGCGAGGTGCTGGCCCTGGTGGGCTGGGTGGTGGCCTTCCTGCTGGCCTACCACTTCGGCGCGATGGCGGCCCAGTGGATGCCGGAAACGCTGCCCGGCGGGCAGCTCACGCGCAGTGCGCTGGGCTTCCTGGCAGTGTTCTTCGGTACCTGGATCGTGTCGGCACTGGCCGGCGCCATCCTCGGCCAGTTGCTGGAAACCACGGGCCTGAAGCCCGCGGATCGCGGCCTGGGGCTGGTATTTGGCCTCGCGCGCGGCGTGCTGATCGTGATGCTGGTCGTGGTGCTGGCCGGGCTCACCAAGCTGCCGGAAGAACAATTCTGGCGCGACGCGGTGTCGCGCCCCTATGTGATGCAGGCCATGGACGAGCTGCGGCAATGGCTGCCGCCGGACCTGGCCAAGTATGTGAAGACCTGAAGTCAACGCGGGTCCCGTCTCCTCCTACCGGATTGCAGCCGGGACCGCGCCCCTGAATCAAAGTTGCCTTTCCTGGGAGTGCGGCATGTGCGGTATCGTCGGCGTGGTTTCCACCAGCCCTGTCAACCAATTGATCTATGACAGCCTGCTGCTGTTGCAACACCGCGGACAGGATGCAGCCGGCATCGCCACGGCCAACGGCAGCACCTTCCACATGCACAAGGCCAACGGCCTCGTGCGCGATGTGTTCCGCACCCGCAACATGCGCGGCCTGCCGGGCACGTCCGGCATCGGCCAGGTGCGCTACCCGACGGCCGGCTCCGCCTCGAGCGAGGAAGAAGCCCAGCCGTTCTACGTGAGCGCGCCGTACGGCATCATCCTGGCCCACAACGGCAACCTGACCAACTCGGAACAGTTGCGCGAGGAGATGTTCCGCCGCGACCGTCGCCACATCAACACGCATTCGGACACCGAAGTGCTGCTGAACGTGCTGGCCGACGAACTCCAGCGCGGCAGCGACGGGCTGTCCCTGGACCCGGAGGCGATCTTCAAGGCCGTCTCCGGCATGCATCGCCGCGTGAAGGGTGCCTATGCGATCACCGCCCAGATCGCCGGCTACGGCCTGCTGGCCGTGCGCGATCCGTTCGGCATCCGCCCGCTCTGCATCGGCAGCATCGACACCCCGACCGGCAAGGAATACCTGATCGCGTCGGAATCCGTGGCGCTGGAAGGCATGGGCTACCGCATGGAGCGCGACGTGGCGCCCGGCGAGGCCATCTTCATCGACATGGACGGCAAGTTCTACAGCAAGCAGTGCGCTGAGAACCCGGTGCTGACGCCCTGTATCTTCGAGTACGTGTACCTGGCCCGCCCGGACTCGTGCATCGATGGCGTGCCCGTCTACGACGCGCGCCTGCGCATGGGTGACTACCTGGCCGAGAAGATCCGCCGCGAAGTGTCTACCGGCGACATCGACGTGGTCATGCCGATTCCCGACTCGAGCCGCCCGGCCGCCATGCAGGTAGCCAACTCGCTCGGCGTGGATTACCGCGAGGGCTTCTTCAAGAACCGCTACGTGGGCCGCACCTTCATCATGCCGGGCCAGGCCGTGCGCAAGAAGTCGGTGCGCCAGAAGCTCAACGCCATGGGCGTGGAGTTCAAGGGCAAGAACGTGCTGATCGTCGACGATTCCATCGTGCGCGGCACCACCTCGTTCGAGATCGTGCAGATGGCCCGCGACGCCGGCGCCAACAAGGTGATCTTCGCCTCGGCCGCGCCGCCGGTGAAGTACCCGAACGTGTACGGCATCGACATGCCCACGCGCAGCGAACTGGTGGCCCACGGCCGCACCGACGAGGAAGTGGCGCAGATGATCGGCGCCGACAAGCTCGTGTACCAGGACGTGGAAGCGATGAAGCAGGCCGTGCGCGACATCAACCCGGCGCTGCGGGACTTCGACGCCTCGTGCTTCGATGGCCGCTACATCACCGGCGATATCGACGAGGAATACCTGGTGCGCCTGGAGACCGCGCGCAGCCAGGCTGACCGCGACGGCACGAACGCCGACACAGAGCGCTCGCAACTGCACCTGCAGCGCTCGGGCAACCACGAATAATCCGATCAGAAGACAGCCAGCAGCATGAGCGAACCGTTCCAACCAGAGTCCCTCGGTATCGATACCCTTGGCGTGCGTGCCGGCACGCTGCGCAGCAGCGAGTTCATGGAGCACTCCGAGGCGATGTACCTGACCTCGAGCTTCTGCTTCCACAGCGCCGCCGAGGCGGCCGAGCGGTTTGCCAACTCGGAAGAGGGCTACACGTACTCGCGCTTCACCAATCCCACGGTGTCGATGTTCCAGTCGCGGCTGGCGGCGCTGGAAGGCGGCGAGGCGTGCATGGCCACGGCATCGGGCATGAGCGCGATCCTGTCCGTGGCGCTGGCGTCGCTGCAATCGGGTGACCACTTGGTCAGCTCGCGGTCGATCTTCGGCTCGACCATGACGCTGTTCAACACAATCCTGGCCAAGTTCGGCGTGGAGACGACGTACGTGGACACGGGCGACCTGTCCGCGTGGCGTGCCGCCGTCAAGCCGAACACGAAGCTGTTCTTCCTGGAAACGCCGTCGAACCCGCTGACCGAGGTCTCGGACATCGCGGCGATTGCCGACATCGCCCACAATGCGGGCGCGCTGTTCGTGGTGGACAACTGCTTCTGCTCGCCGGCGCTGCAGCAGCCGATCAAGTTCGGCGCGGACGTGGTGGTGCATTCTGCCACCAAGCACATCGACGGACAGGGGCGGGTGCTGGGCGGCGCGGTGGTCGGCAAGCGCGACTACATCATGGGCAAGGTCTTCCCGTTCGTGCGCACGGCCGGCCCGACGCTGTCCGCGTTCAACGCGTGGGTGATGCTCAAGGGCATGGAGACGCTGGCCATCCGCATGGAGCGGCATTCGCAGAGCGCGCTGACGGTGGCGGAGTTCCTGGAGGCGCATCCGGCTGTGGCCAAGGTGTACCACCCGGCGTTGAAGTCCCATCCGCAGTACGACATCGCCATGCGCCAGCAGAGCGGCGGCGGGGCGATTGTCTCGTTCGAGCTGAAGGGCGCCACGCCCGAGCAGCAGCGCGCCAATGCCTGGCGCGTGATCGACAGCACGAAGGTGTGCTCGATCACGGGCAACCTGGGCGATACGCGCACGACCATCACGCATCCGTACACCACCACGCACGGTCGCGTGGCACCCGAAGCGAAGGCGGCGGCGGGCATCACCGAAGGGCTGATCCGCCTGGCCGTGGGACTGGAATCGGTGGCCGACATCAAGGCCGATCTGCTGCGCGGGCTGGGCCAGTAAGCCAGCAAGCCAGTAAATCGTTTTGTTTTTACCCCTCTCCCGGTGCCGGGAGAGGGCGTATCCTGCACCTCAGCGCAGCATCCTGCGCCTCAGCAGCACCAGCGCCACCAGCAGCGCGGCCACGGCGTACACGGCCAGCACGGCCAGATGCAATCCCCCATGTTCCACCGGACGGCCCAGCATCAGCGGGCGGATCAGCGCCACCGCGTGGGCGAGCGGCAAGACCTGCGTCGCGGCCTGGGCGCTGGCCGGCAATTGCTCGAGCGGGAAGAACACGCCGGAGAGCAACAGCATCGGCGTCATCACCAGCGTCTGGTAGAACATGAAGAAGTCGTAGCTCGGCGCGAGCGCCGTGACGATCATCGCCAGGCTCGCGAAGGCGATGCCCGCCAGCACGATCACCGGCAGCGCCGCCAGCGCGCCCGGGAACTGCGCATAGCCCAGCGCGCCCGCCACCAGCATGATCGCCACGCCGGACAGCACGGCCTTGCTGGCCGCCCAGAGGATCTCGCCCAGCACCACGTCGCCCAGCGTCAGCGGGGCATGCATGATGGCCTCCCACGTGCGCTGCACATGCATGCGCGAGAACGCGGAGTACATCGACTCGAAGCTCGCCGACATCATCACGCTCGACGCCGTGGTGCCCGCCGCCAGGAAGGCGATATACGACACCCCGTGCACCTCTCCGACCAGCAGGCCCAGCCCCAGGCCGAGGCCGAACAGGTAGATCATCGGGTCGGCCAGGTTGCCGATCATCGACGGAATGGCGAGTTTCTTCCATACCATGTAGTTGCGATACCAGACCATCATCCAGTTGCGCGCGTTGCGCGGCAGCAGCGGCTGGGGATAGTGCTGGCGGGGCGGCGGGGCGGGGCGGGGCGCGTTGGCCGCCACGTCGGGCGTGCGGGGGTCCTGTTCGCTCATTTCAGTCTCTCATGTCGCGGCCGGTCAGCTTGAGGAACACGTCCTCGAGGTTGGCCGGCCGGTGCAGGTAGCGCACGCTGCCATTGCCGTGCAGCGCGGCCAGCAGCGGGCCCGGTTCGCGCACGTAGCAGAACAGCGTCTCGCCCCGCATCTCGGTCCGTTCGGCCAGCGGCGTCACACGGTGGCGCAGCGGCTCCAGTTCGTCGCCGTAGATCTCTACCACGTCGCAGCCGATCTCCCGGTCGATGAGTTCGTGGGGCTTGCCTTCGGCAATCTTGCGGCCGCCGTCGATCACGCAAAGGTGATTGCAAAGGCGCTCGGCTTCTTCCATGAAGTGCGTGGTCAGCAGGATGGTCTTGCCCGCCGCGATCAGGGACTTCAGCCGCTCCCAGATCAGATGGCGCGCCTGCGGGTCCAGGCCGGTGGTCGGCTCGTCCATGACCAGCAGGTCCGGATCGTTGATCAGGGCCCGCGCCACGGTCAGGCGGCGGCGCATGCCGCCGGACAGATCGCGCACCTGCGCGTCGGCCCGGTTCTCCAGCCGCGCAAACTCCAGCAGCATCGGCACGCGCCGCGATATCTCGGCCGATGACAGGCCGAAATATCGCCCGAAGATGCGCAGGTTCTCGATTACGGAAAAATCCGGGTCGAGGTTGTCGAACTGCGGCACCACGCCCACGCGCATGCGAGCCTGCGGTGCCCGCTGCGGAATCGGCTCCCCGCACAGCATGAGCGTGCCGGAAGCCGGCGTGGTGAGACCCAGCAGCATGCGGAGCGTGGTGGTCTTGCCGGCGCCATTGGGGCCGAGCAGGCCGAAACACTGGCCACGCTGGACTTCGAGGTCGAGGTTGTCGACGACGACTGTGTCGCCATACAGCTTGCGCACGTTGCGCATCTGCAGGATGGGAGGGGTGGCAGTCAAGGCGAAGGCCCGGTGAGTGCGATCCCGCCATTATGCCGGTTTGCAGGTATCGTTCCGGAGTGCGGGGCCAATTCCCCGCGATGACAGGGGAGACAAGATGAGCGTGGAAGACGTGCTGGCCCAGTGGCAGGCCGACGAGGAGCGTGTGCGTGCGCAACTGGCGCCGGTGGGGCTGATTACGCGCGACCAGTTGCGCGCGCGCTCCGGGGCGGAGTTCTTTGACGATATCCTGAGCGGCAAGCTGCCGGGCATCCCCATCGGCAATCTGGTCGGCTTCCTGCCGGTGGCTTTCGAGGTGGGCCGCGTGGTGTTCCAGGGCACCCCAGGGCCGGAGCACTACAATCCGCTTGGCACCGTGCACGGCGGCTACGCGGCCACATTGCTCGATTCCTGCGTGGGATGTGCCGTACACAGCATGTTGCCGGCCGGCAAGGGTTATACGACGCTGGAGCTCAAGGTGAACTACGTGCGCCCGCTGACCAGCAACACCGGCCCCGTGCGCGCGGAGGGCAACGTCGTAAGCCTGACCAACCAGATCGGCATTGCTGAAGGGCGGCTTACGGACGCGCAGGGCAAGCTCTACGCCTACGCCACCACGACGTGCCTGCTGTTCCCGTTGCCGGCCTGAGCCAATATCCACAATAAAAAGGAGAACACCATGACGTTTGAACACTGGTTGGCGTTCGCGCTGACGAGCCTGGTGCTGCTGATCATTCCGGGGCCGACGATCCTGCTCGTGATTGGCGATGCACTCGCCCATCGCGGCCGCAGCGCGTTTGCCACGGTGGCGGGGGTGGCGGCAGGGGATCTCACGGCTTTCACGCTGTCGATGGCCGGCCTGGGCGCCGTGCTGGCGGCTTCGGCCACGCTGTTCACGGCGCTGAAGTGGGCCGGGGCGGCCTATCTGGTCTATCTGGGCGTGCAGGCGTTGCGTTCGGCCAGCCGCGCCAGTGCGCTCGACGTGCCGGCACAGGCGGGCAGCGCAGGGCAGCGTTTTGCCAAGGCGTGGCTCGTGACGGCGTTGAACCCGAAGAGCATCGTGTTCTTCGTGGCATTCGTGCCGCAATTCCTGGACGCGCATCAGGCCTTCTGGCCGCAAGCAGCGGTGCTGATCCCGACCTTCGTGGTGCTGGCCAGCGCCAACGCCATGGTCTACGCGCTGCTGGCGCGCTCGCTGGCCAGCCGGCTGACCACGCGTCGGGCGCAGTCCAATGTGCAACGTGCCGGGGGCATCACACTCATCGGGGCAGGCGCGCTGATTGCCACGCGCACTTGATGACCTGACGGGTTGAGCCGGGACGAAAAAAAACCGCCAGCATGCTGGCGGTTTCTTTATGCAATGCGCGAATCAGTAGAGCTTCTTCGGCAGCATTTGCATGCGCAGACGCTTACGCAGACGCGACTCGGCAGCCTTCTTCTTGCGCTTGCGCTCGGTCGTCGGCTTTTCGTAGGCGGTACGGCTCTTCAGTTCCACGATCAGGCCAGTCTGCAGAATGGCGCGACGGAAACGACGCATTGCAACTTCAACGGGTTCACCCGGCTTCAGAACGATCTTAGTCAACTCAGTCCTTTGAGGGAATGCCGCGGGGCGGCGGGTTCATACGAGGGGGAAACGTCGTCGCTGTGGGGCTCCGGAGCCTTCTGCGACGGTGGTATTGCACGCTGCGGCGAATGCCGAGGTGCGCCCCCGTCGAACCTGCAAGCTTGGACCGGGGTCCGGACTGCCAGTGTCAGGGGTGAAGGGCCAAATTTTCCTACGTAGTAAAAAACTTGGCGAGATACCTGTTTCCTTGGATATTGCGCAAATGATACGCCGGTAAGCTTTTACAGGTATACGAGCCCGGAGTCAAGATCAAGGCGCGCACGGGCCGCATATCCGTGAAAAATGCGGGGAAAAGTGCCCGATAGGACCTGCGGAGGTGGGGGTGGATGGCGCCGATGGAGGGGCCCCGGCCACCTCCAGTCCACCCGCCGCGAGGGGGCAGGCGAAGGCTGCCGCTGTGCTTTCATGGATTCTCGCTAACCACAACAAGACGAGGAGAAGGGCCATGATTCGCAAGTTGCTGCGTCAGAGCGCATTCGCGCTGGGCATACTCGGGTGCCTGTTCACGGTGTCCAGCCCGGCACATGCCGGCTACACCACGACCAAGTATCCGATTGTCCTGATCCACGGCTGGGGCGGCTGGGACAGCCTCGCCGGCTTCTACAGCTACTTCTACGGCATTCCGCTGGCGCTGGAGGCCGATGGCGCCGACGTGTACGTCTTGCAGGTGTCGGCGGTCAACAGCACCGAGACGCGAGGCGAGCAGGCGCTCGAGCAGATCCAGCAGATCCTGGCCGCGACGGGTGCCGAGAAGGTCAACCTGATCGGCCATAGCCATGGCGGGCCGACCTCCCGCTACGTTGCCGGCGTGCGCCCCGATCTGGTGGCATCGGTCACGGCGGTCGGCGCGCCGAACTGGGGGGTGCCGTTCGCCGACGCCGCCACAGGGCTGGGCAGCTTCAGCCAGTCCGTGGTGAACAGCGTCACGACGGCTGTCGGTACCTTGATTGACCTGCTGTCGGGTGGCGGCCAGCCACAGAGTTCGGCAGGTGCTTTGGCTTCCCTGTCGACGCCGGGCATGAATGCGCTCAACGCCCAGTTCCCGGGTGGGCTTCCCAGCACATACTGCGGCACCGGCGCGCCCGTCGCCAACGGGGTGCGCTACTACTCCTGGGGCGGCGACCGCGTGCTGACCAACGGGGCGGATGCCAGTGACGCGGCACTGATCGCCCTGAACGCGGCGAACACCGAGACCAGTGATGGCGCGATCCCGACCTGCAGCATGCACCTCGGCCAGTTCATCAAGGCCTATCACCTCAACCACCTCGACGAGATCAACCAGTTGGCTGGGCTGAGCAACGTGTTCGAGACAAATCCGATCACCATCTATCGCCAGCACGCCAACCGGCTGCAGCAAGCAGGGCTGTAATCGGCATGGGCATCCGTACGCTCGCTGTCAGCGGCGCGGCGGTGGCGGTTGTGGCCCTGGTGGCGATCCGTTCGCTGCCGGGCGACCCCGCATCGCCGCCCGCCACACCCGTTGCGACGACGGATGCCGCCTTGCCCCCAACGATGGGGCAGGTGGCATCGGACGATGACACGACGGCCGCTTCCTTGCCGATTCCGTCCCACCTGCGGGGCGTGGCAGTCGACGGTGGCGTCGACGTCGACCGCAACGGCAGTCTGATCGTCAATCGCAAGCTCAAGAACCTGTTTCACCACATGATCGGTATGGCCGAGGGGGATCCCGCGCGGCTGTCTGGCGTGCGGGAGAGCCTCAAAACGTGGCTGCTGGAGCAGGCCACGCCAGCGACCGCGCAGGACGAAGTCATGGCGGCGTTCGATCGCTATATGACCTATCTCGAGGCGGCTTCCCACGTGCAACTACCATCGCAATCGCCCGGCGATCTTGAACGCGTCTACCAGACCCTCGCCTTGCTGCGCCGTCAGCATCTGGGTCAAGTGATGGCCGAGGGCTTCTTCGCCGAGCAGGAAGCGCTGGACCGCTACACCGTCGAGCAGCGCCGGGTCCTGGCGGATGACACGCTGAGCCCGGATGAGCGCAAGCAGCGCCTCGATGCGCTGGCGCAGCAGTTGCCGGAGTCGCTGGCCCGGCCATTGGCGCAAACGCGCAAGATTTCGCAACTGGCGCAGGACACCGAGTCACTGCGCGCCAGCGGCGCGAGCCAGGAGGCGATCGACCGCCTGCGCACCGAGCGCTTCGGCCCCGAGGCCGCCGAGCGATTCCGCGCGCTCGACCAGCAGCAGGCGCAGTGGAAACAACGTCTGGTGAGCTATCAGGCCGAGCGGGATGCGATACGCGCGGACAGCAGCCTTGCACCGGAGGCTCAGGCGCGCGCGATCGATGAACTCGTCGCCAGGCGCTTCAGCGGCACCGAGGTGCTGCGGGTCCGGGGTTTGGGAAACCACTGAGGAGGGGAGGGTGCTGCGAGGGGCGAGCAGAAAACAAAAAAGCCAGCAGGCGCTAACCTGCTGGCTTTTGTATTTCTTGGCTCCCCGACCTGGGCTCGAACCAGGGACCTACGGATTAACAGTCCGGCGCTCTACCAACTGAGCTATCGGGGAACAGCTGAGAAGGAAATTATAACCAGCCTCTCTTCGTTTCGTCAACAACTTTCCGACGTTTTTTTATCCATCGAAACCTGCTGCAAAAACTCTGGTTCGCCTCGAAACCGGCCTGCAGCGGGCGTTTCCGCCGATTGCTGCGTGTCGTGTTCGACAGCGAGGCCGCATTATAGCGACCTTTTGGATTTGTGCAAACAAAAAAACCGCCCGAGGGCGGTCTTTCTGCATCGGCACTCGACAAGCTTAGTCGAACACCGGCGATTCCACGCCGAGGATCTTGTGCAGCTTCGGCGAAGTCGTCGTGTACTGCATGTGGATCTTCTTCTCGGGGAAGATGTACGGGGCAGCGCCGAACGCGGCCAGCGCGCACTCGTGGAAGCCCGACAGGATCAGCTTCTTCTTGCCCGGGTAGGTGTTGATGTCGCCCACGGCGAAGATGCCCGGGATGTTCGTCTGGAACTTCTCGGTATCCACCTTGATCTGCTTGCGCTCGAGCTCAAGGCCCCACTCGGCGATCGGGCCAAGCTTCGGCGAGAGGCCGAAGAACACCAGCAGGTCGTCCAGCGGCAGGCGGCGGGTGACGCCATCGGCACCCGTCACCTTGATTTCGGTCATCAGGCCGTCGCGTTCCTCGTAGCCGCTGATCTGGCCCACCAGGAACTGCATCTCCATCTGTTCACACAGTTCCTTCATCTTGGCGACCGATGCCGGCGCGGCGCGGAAGCCGTCGCGACGGTGGATCATCACCACCGATTCAGCCTTGCCGACCAGGTCCAGCGTCCAGTCCAGCGCGGAATCGCCGCCGCCCACGATGACCAGGTTACGGCCGTGGAAGCGGCTCGGATCCTTCACGCGGTAGAACAGTTGCTTGCCGTCGAACTTGTCGATGCCTTCCACCTTCACGGTACGCGGCTGGAACGAACCCACGCCGGCGGCGATGAAGATGGTCTTGGTGATGAAGCGCGTGCCGGTCGAGGTCTCGACGAAGAAGCGGCCGTCCTCGCGGCGCTCCACGACGGCGACTTCCTGGCCCAGGTGGAACGTAGGCTCGAACGGCTCGATCTGCTTGAGCAGGTTGTCGGTCAGCTCCTGGCCCGTGCAGATGGGCACGGCCGGGATGTCATAGATGGGCTTGTCCGGGTACAGCTCCACGCACTGGCCGCCCACTACCTTGAGCGAGTCGATCACGTGCGCCTTGATTTCGAGCAGACCCAGTTCGAAGACCTGGAACAGGCCAACGGGGCCGGCGCCAACGATCAGCGCGTCGATTTCCAGCGGCTGGCCGCCGGGATTGCCGCCGGCCTGCTGGGTCGCGTCGGCCACGGGATTTGGAATGCTCAAGTCCATATTCGTCCTGATACGTTTGTGGGCACGCTGTGCCCGGTATTGCGGAAAGCGCGTGGGGCGGCTTTCTTGTTGTGGTGTCGCCGGGGCTCAGCGCTGCAGGTATTGCAGCTTGTCGGTGGCGTCCTTCCATTCCTCGGCCTCGGCCAGCGGGGCCTTGGTCTTGGTGATGGACGGCCACGAACGGGCCAGTTCGGCGTTCAGATCGATGAAATTCTGCTGATCGCCGGGGACGTCTTCCTCGGCATAGATCGCGTTGACCGGGCACTCGGCCACACACACGGCGCAGTCAATGCATTCGTCGGGGTCGATGGCCAGGAAGTTCGGGCCTTCGCGGAAACAATCGACCGGACACACATCAACGCAGTCGGTGTAGCGGCAACGGATGCAGGATTCGGTGACAACGTGAGTCATTTCGGTTCCAAAAAGCGGATCGGTCTTCGATGGGAAACAGTTCAGGCCACTTGTGGTGCCGCCGCGCCCGGCCGCCGGACACGCGCGCACGCGCATGTCAATCGGTGGATGTCGGGGCGCACGGGGGCCGTGGCCTTTCAAAGACCGATATTGTATCCGAGCCTTCCCGCAAGGATAGCGAGTCTATATAGCCGGGTCAGATAGTTTTCTTATTTCTTTATGTGCTTTTGGGTGCAAACCGGGCGAACCCGGCCCCAAATCGCCTTGGCAACCGCCCGTTGCGCCACGAAAGGCGCGCGACGGACTAGTATTCCCCTGTATGGCCCGGGGGCTTTCGGGTCATTTTTTCGCCTTCTTCCTCGATTTCCGAGACGCGCCATGCCCATTTCGCACCGCCTGACCTGCCTGCTGATCGCCGTTTCTCTGGCGCCGGCCGCCGGCGCGCAGCCGATGGGCGCGGGCCGGGGCAACAATATGGCCGATAGCGTCGTCTCGCGGCTGGTGGCATGGCGGGCGCGCACCGACCAGCCGGTGGCGCTGGCCGCGCTGACCGCCTTCGACTGGGACAGCTTCAGCGTGGTGCGGGCTCCGGCTGGCGACAGCATGGCCAACTGCAGCCGCGAGGGCCTGGTGCCGTGCGGGCCGGAGCTGCATCCGCCGCCGGGCGCGCAGGTGCAGGTGCTGCGCTTCGACCGGGCCGGCCAGCAGGTCTATCAGGAGCGGATCATGGTGCCATCGGGCAATTTTGCCGATCCGCTGCCATCCGCCGTCAGCCGCGCGCGGGCCACGCTGGTTACCTGCGCCGATGGCGGCGGGCCGCCACTCTGGTGCCTGCAGTCGGGCGCGCAGCCGGGGGTGCCGTCCGACCTGCGCTGGCTGGATGGCAGCTAGCCCAGCTCCGGCCATCCCTGGCCATTCGGCCAGTTTCGGTTAGCATGTGGGCCTCGTCTCCGGCATGCCGTTTGCGCCACGCTATGATCATCCGCTCCCTGCTAGACACCGACCTGTACAAGTTCACAATGATGCAGGTGGTGCTGCACCGCTTCCCGCAGGCTCAGGTCGAGTACCGGTTCAAGTGCCGCAATGCGGGCGTCGACCTGACCCCGTATATCGACGAGATTCGCGCCGAAGTGGCCAACCTCTGCCAGCTCCGCTTCACCGAGGAAGAACTCGACTACCTGCGCAGCATGCGCTTCATCAAGAGCGATTTCGTCGATTTCCTGGCTCTGTTCCACCTGAGCGAGAAGCACGTCGCGATCACGCCGTCCGAGAAGGGTGGCGGTGAGATCGACATCACGATCCGCGGCCCGTGGCTCCATACGATCCTGTGCGAGGTGCCCTTGCTGGCCATCGTCAACGAGGTCTATTTCCGCCGCACCCAGCCGGCACCGGACCTGGCTGAGGGCCGCCGGCGCCTGGAGGCCAAGCTCGCGCTGCTGAAGGCGGCGCCCTACGCCGACTGCGTGATCGCAGACTACGGCACCCGCCGGCGTTTCTCGGGCGCCTGGCAGGAGGAGGTGCTGCTGACCGCGCGCGGCATCCTCGGCGCGCAGCTTGCCGGTACCAGCAACGTCCACTTCGCGCGGCTGCACAACATGACCCCGCTTGGCACCATGGCCCACGAGTACCTGCAGGCGTGCCAGGCGCTCGGCCCGCGCCTGCGCGACTCGCAGGTCTACGCGCTGGACAACTGGGCGCAGGAATATCGCGGCGACCTGGGCATCGCGCTGTCCGATACTTATGGATTCGATGCCTTCCTGCGCGATTTCGACCTCTTCTTCTGCAAACTGTTTGACGGCGTGCGGCACGATTCGGGCGATCCGCTCGAGTGGGGCGAGCGCATGCTCGCGCATTACGCCTCCCACCGCGTGGATCCGCGCGGCAAGACGCTGATCTTCAGCGATGCGCTGAACATCCCCAAGGTCATCGAACTGTACGAGCGCTTCCGCGGCCGCTGCAAGCTGGCCTTCGGCGTGGGCACGAACCTGACCAACGACCTCGGCTACACGCCGCTCCAGATCGTCATCAAGATGGTGCGATGCAACGGCCAGCCCGTGGCCAAGCTCTCGGACACGCCCGAGAAGACCATGTGCGACGACCCCGGCTACCTGGCCTACCTGCGCCAGGTGTTCGCGATTCAGCCCCCGGCTTAACAACATTCACGCCCGGCGGCGCCCGCGTGCCGGCGCGGCCTTCTATAATCGGCCAGCCCCAGGAACCGGACCCCTTACGCCATGGAAACCAACGCCGCCCGTGACCGCATCTTCGCCCGCATCCGCGCCGCCCAGGGCAGGGGGGCCACGGTGACCACCGGCGAGCGCGAGGCCGTGGACGACTATCTCGCACGCCATCCGCAGGGCCCGCAGCCGGCCATTGCCGCGGATCGGGTCGAGGCGTTCAGCCTGCAGGCGCAGAAGATGGCCTCCACCGTGGAGCGCGTGGCCACGCTGGCCGACGTGCCGGGTGCCGTCTCGCGCTATCTGGACGGCCTGGGCCTCGTGCGCCGCGCGGTGGCGTGGGACAGCCTGGGCGACCTGCCATGGCAGGCGCAGGGGCTGGACGTGGCATGCCGTCCGCCGGCGCGCGATCCGCAGGTCGACCATGACCATGGCGACCTCGTTGGCATCACCGGCTGCTTCGTGGCGATTGCCGAGACCGGCTCGCTGATGCTGTTGTCGGGGCCGCAAACCTTTGCCTCGGCCGCGCTGCTGCCTGAGACCCACATCGCCGTGGTGCCGGTTTCGCGCATCGTGGCGAACCTCGAGGAAGCCTTCGCGCGCATGCGTGCCGAGCACGGCCAGCTGCCCCGCGCTACCAATGTCATCAGCGGCCCGTCGCGCACGGGCGATATCGAGCAGACCATCGTCCTCGGCGCCCACGGCCCATACCGCGTGCACGTGATCCTCGTCGACCAGGACTGAGGGCTGGGCTCGGGGCCCGGCCAGGCGTCACATTCCGGGTTATTCCGGCAGCATTTTCAGACCAGTCTCAAAAGGGTTTGCTTTACACTGGCCGCTTTCGAGACGAGGAGAACCTGCCCGATGATGCGACGCGCACGACGTGCCATGGCACCGTGGTCTACCGCGATGCTTGCGGTCATTGCCCTGTTTCCGTCCCTGGCCGGTGCCGCCGAGATCGATGGCGCCACGCTGTCGCCGCTCTGGGGCGTGCCGTTTGCCGGTGTCCTGCTGTCCATCGCGCTGTTCCCTCTACTGGCCCCGCACTTCTGGCACCACCACTATGGCAAGGTGGCTGCGGCCTGGGGCGCGCTGTTCCTGGTGCCGTTCGCGATGCAGTTCGGTGTCCACGCCGCCGTGGCCAACACGGTGCACGCGCTGCTGGGCGAATACATCCCGTTCATCATGCTGCTGGGGTCGCTCTACGTGGTGGCCGGCGGTATCTGCCTGCGTGGCAACCTGCACGGCACGCCCAGGCTGAACACCGGCATCCTCGCGCTCGGGACCGTGCTGGCCAGCCTGATGGGCACCACCGGCGCGGCGATGCTGCTGATCCGGCCGCTGCTGCGCGCCAACGACAACCGCCGCCATGTGGCACACGTGGTGGTGTTCTTCATCTTCCTGGTGGCCAACGCGGGCGGCTCGCTGACGCCGCTCGGCGATCCGCCGCTGTTCCTGGGCTTCCTGAAGGGCGTGGAGTTCACGTGGACGCTACGCAACATCTTCCCCGAGACGGCGTTCCTGTGCGTGGCGCTGCTGGCGCTGTTCTATGTGGTGGACCGCCACTACTTCCTGAACAAGGAAGAAGAGCTGCCGCTGGCGCAGGACCCGACGCCGGACTCCAAGCGCCTTCAAATCGACGGCAAGATCAACTTCCTGCTGCTGCTGGGCGTGCTGGCGCTGGTGCTGATGAGCGGGCTGTGGAAGCCGGGTATCGCGTTCGACGTGATGGGCACCGAGGTCACGCTGCCGGCGCTGGTCCGTGACGTGCTGCTGGTGGTGATTACCATCGTGTCGCTGATCGCCACGCCGCATAGCGCGCGCAGCGGCAACGAGTTCAACTGGGAGCCGATCCTCGAAGTCGGCAAGCTGTTCGCGGGCATCTTCCTGACGATCATCCCGGTCATCGCGATGCTCAAGGCCGGCACCGACGGCGCGTTCGCTGCAGTGATCCACGCGGTCAGCGATTCCTCTGGCAAGCCTATCGACGGCATGTACTTCTGGGCGACCGGTATCCTGTCCTCGTTCCTGGACAACGCACCGACCTACCTGGTGTTCTTCAACACCGCCGGCGGCGACCCGGCCACCCTGATGACGCGCGATGCCTCGACGCTCGCCGCCATCTCGGCCGGCGCGGTGTTCATGGGCGCCAATACCTATATCGGCAATGCCCCCAACCTGATGGTGAAGGCCATTGCCGAAAGCCGCGGCGTACGCATGCCGAGTTTCTTCGGCTACATGGCGTGGTCCGGTACCGTGCTGCTGCCGCTGTTCCTGGTGATGACGTTCCTCTTTTTCCACGTGTGACTGCCATGAAGCCCTCCGTCCTCGTTACCCGCGCGATCTATGCCGACGTCGTCGATCGTCTTTCGCAATATTTCGATGTCGACAGCAACCAGGAAGACCTGGTGCTGGACGCCGCCGCGCTGAAGGCCCGCCTCGCGGGCAAGGCCGGCGTGCTGGCCAATGCCGCGGACAAGATCGACGGCGCGGTCGTCGCAGCGCTACCGCAGCTGCGCGCCGTCTGCAACATGGCGGTCGGCTACAACAATCTCGACGTACCGGCCCTGACCGCCGCCGGCGTGGTGGCGACCAACACGCCCGACGTGCTGACGGAGACCACGGCCGACTTCGGCTGGGCACTGCTGATGGCCACCGCCCGCCGCGTGACGGAGTCCGAGCACTACCTGCGCGCCGGCAAGTGGAAGCGCTGGAGCTATGACATGCTCGTGGGCATGGACGTCTACGGCAGTACGCTCGGCATCCTCGGCATGGGCCGCATCGGACAGGCGCTGGCCCGTCGCGCAGCTGGCTTCGGCATGAACGTGCTGTACCACAACCGCAGCCAGTTGCCCGCCGAGACCGAGCGCGCGCTCAATGCGCGCTATGTCAGCAAGGCGGAACTCCTCGCGCAGACGGATCACCTCTTGCTGGTGCTGCCGTACAGCCCCGAGAGCCATCACGCGATTGGCGCAGCGGAGCTGGCGGCGATGAAGCCGACCGCCACCCTGATCAACCTGGCGCGCGGCGGCATCGTCGATGACGCCGCGCTGGCCGCCGCGCTGCGCAATGGCCAGATCTTCGCCGCCGGTCTGGATGTGTTCGAAGGTGAGCCGAGCGTCCACCCTGATCTGCTGACGGTACCAAACGTGGTGTTGACGCCGCATATCGCGAGCGCCTCGGAGAAGACGCGTCGCGCGATGGCCAATCTGGCCGCTGACAACCTGATTGCGGCACTCGACGCCGGCCCCAAGGCGGGCCATCCGCCTTCGGTGATCAACCCTGAGGTCATGGCGCGCCGCCGCTGAATCGGATGTTCCTGAATTGATGACATTGATTTCCGTCCTGACGCTCGCCACCGCCATCGTGGCGGTGATCCTGCTGGCGGTGCTGCTGTGGCGCTCGCGCGCCGGGGCGGCATCCGCGGAACTGCTTGATGGTCTTGATCGGCTGGAGCGCGTGTTGCGTGGCGAAGTGAGTGCGGCCGCCCGCGATGGCCGCGATGAGTCCGGCCGGCAGATGCTGCGCTTCCAGCAGACCTTGTCGGCGCACCTGACCAGCATCGCCACGGTGCAGAATCAGCAGATCGCGCAGATGTCCGAGTCCAACGACCGCCGGCTGGCCGAGGTGCGGGCGACGCTCGAGCAGAAGCTGCGCGACATCGAGGCGAACAACGCCGCGAAACTGGAGGAAATGCGACGCACCGTGGACGAGAAGCTCCATGCGACGCTCGAGCAGCGGCTGGGCGAGTCGTTCAAGCTGGTGTCGGACCGGCTGGAGCAGGTGCATCGCGGCCTGGGCGAGATGCAGATGCTGGCACAGGGCGTGGGCGATCTCAAGCGGGTGCTGACCAATGTCAAGTCGCGCGGCACGTGGGGCGAAGTGCAGCTGGAAATGCTGCTGGAACAGATCCTCACGGCGGACCAGTACGGCAAGAATGTTGAGACCGTGCGCAATTCGGGGGCGCGGGTCGAATTCGCGATCCGGCTGCCGGGCCGCGACCCGTCCAGCGGCCCGGTATGGCTGCCGATCGATGCGAAGTTTCCGAAGGAGCAGTACGAACGCCTAGTCGATGCCCAGGAGCATGGCGACGTGGACGGCGTGGCCGTGGCGGGGCGTGAGCTTGAGGTGGCGTTGCGCCGGGAGGCGCAGTCGATCGCCGAGAAATACCTGGCGCCGCCGGCTACCACCGACTTTGCAATCCTGTTCCTGCCAACCGAGGGGCTTTACGCCGAGGTGCTGCGCCGCCCGGGCCTGACGGACCTGCTGCAGCGGGATTTCCGCGTGACCGTGGCCGGGCCGACCACGCTGACCGCGTTGCTCAACAGCCTGCAGATGGGATTCCGGACGCTGGCGCTGGAGAAGCGCTCCAGCGAGGTGTGGGAGGTGCTGGGCGCCGTCAAGACCGAATTCGGCAAGTTTGGCGAGGTGCTGGCCAAGACGCGCGATACGCTGGTGCGTGCCGCGCGCAATATCGAACAGGCCGAGGTGCGAACCCGCCAGATGGAGCGGAAGCTTCGCACGGTGGAAGCGCTGCCCGGGGAACTCGCCGAGCAGCTATTGGGAACCGCCGCAACGGTGGGTTCGCCGGAGGCGGTGCAACCGCCTCCGCCACAGGACGACGCCAGCGCGGCCCAAGCCGCCAATGGTGACGTTACTGGTGATCTTCGGGCGTGAGTTCGCGCACGTGCACTTCGATGCCGCCGAAGCGGGCGGCTACCCAGTTGTAGGCCTTGCAGCCGAGCCACAACAGGCCGAAGCCAATCAGTGCGTTCAGGATCAGCGCGGTGAAAACCGTAATCCCCGGCAGGTCGCCATAGCGGATAAAGGCCACGAACAGGCCCATCGCCACGATTGGCACCGAGAAGCACAGATAGACCAGCACCAGTGCGCGCGCGGTCTTGACGGGGTGGAGGTACGCGATCTCCTGATTCATGACGACAGACAAGATATTGGGGGGGTGATTTTTCGTGCTGCAAGTGTAGCGACTGGGGCTTGCGACGCATAGTCCGTCACTCGCGGGGCGTACAAAAAACGACAGCGCAACGTGTGCTGTCATACGATGACTGCCGATTTGATCATTGATTCGGCTCATCAATGCGGCGCACCTATGCCTCGGGCGTTCCGCATGGCGGACTGCAACAAATTACATCAGCCCGTCGAACAGCATCACCTCGACCAGATCGCCGGCGGCAACGGCCTCTTGCTCGTGGCCCAGCACGATGAAGCAGTTCGCCTCGCTCATCGACCGCAGTACGCCAGAGCCTTGCTGGCCGGTGATCCGGACTTCCCAGCCGCCATCGGCCGCCGGCGCCAGAATGCCGCGCTGGTATTCCGTGCGGCCGGGCTTCTTGCGGATGGCGGCCGCGCTGCGCACGCGCATCAAGGGCAACGGCGGCACGTTGGCACCCATCTGCCGGTGCAGCGCGCCGCGCACGAAGTGGTAGAAGGTGACCATCACGGCCACGGGGTTGCCGGGCAGGCCGAAAAGCAGGGCCTCCCGGCCGTTCGACGCAATGCGTCCGAATGCCATGGGGCGGCCCGGGCGCATGGCGATCTTCCAGAATGTGACATCGCCCAGCCGCGCCATGATTTGCTTGGTGTAGTCGGCTTCGCCCACGGACACGCCGCCGGAGGTGATCACCGCATCGGCGTTTTCGCAGGCGCTGCGGAACGCGGCCTCCAGCGCGGCGGGGTCGTCGCGGACCACACCCATGTCGATCAACTCGACATTGAGCCGCCGCAGCATGCCGTGCAGCGTGTAGCGGTTGGAGTCGTAGACGCAGCCGGGGTCGAGCGGCTCGCCAATCGAGCGCAGTTCATCGCCGGTGGAGAAGAAGGCCACGCGCAGTCGGCGCCGCACCTTGATTTCGGCCACGCCGAGCGAGGCCAGCAGGCCAAGGTCCGCCGGTTGGAGAATGCGGCCGGCGGCGAGTGCCGCCTGACCGCGGGCCAGATCTTCGCCACGCAGCCGGCGGTTGTCGCCGGGGCGCACGGCATCGGCCGCAAAACGGATCTGGTTGCCGCCTGCCTGCACGTCCACGAATTCCTGCGGCACCACGGTGTCGCAGCCGCCGGGCATGATTGCGCCGGTCATGATGCGCACCGCCTGGCCCGCCGTGGGCGCCGCGTCGCACGCATTGCCGGCGTAGGCCGTGCCGATGACTTCCAGGACCACGTCGCCGCCGGCTGCCAGCGCCGCGCTCTGGAAGGCGTAACCGTCCATCGCGGAATTGTCGTGGGCGGGCACGTCGATGGGCGAGATCACGTCCTCGGCCAGTACCCGGTCAAGCGCGGTGCGAAGTGCCAGTTGCTCGGTGCCACGCACCGGCTCGACCACCTCGCCGATGATCGCGTTGGCCTGGGCCACGGGCAGGGCGGTCGGGTCGTAGCCGGAGAGGCAGGAAATGACGGATTGCAGGGATGGCATGAGCAGTCTGCGGCGAAAAGAAGCGAAAACGGCGAAAAAGGGCGGAAACGCGGATGGAACCGCGGGCAGGACGGATGCCCGAGTCTAACCCGCGTGGTGCGCTCAGCGGGCCTCGTGTGTGCGTAGTTCGTCCAGCGTATTGATGTTGGCGAACGCGTCGGCGTCGGGGAAGGGCACCTCTGCCAACCGGTGGCTGGCCGCCCAGGTCTCGATCTTGCGCCCGCCGCCACTGATGTAGGTGATCAGGCTGTCGAGCGCCGTGACCGGCATCAGGCAGAACACCGGCTGGGTTTGCCGATGCCCGTCGGCGTCCACCGTAACCGGAATTGCCATCTCGGCGCCTTCGGCCTCGATCGCCTGCGCCAGCCGTTCGACGAGGTCGGTGGGCAGGAACGGGGTGTCGCACGGCGCCGTGACGAGCCAGCCGGTGCTGCACTGCTCGAGCCCGGCCATCATGCCGGCCAGCGGCCCGGCGAAGTCGGGCACGGAATCGGTGACCACGGGCACGCCGAACGACTCATAGGCGGCTAGGTTGCGATTGGCGTTGATCAGCATCGCGCCAGTCTGCGGCGTCAGGCGCATCAGCGTGTGCATCGCCATTGGCACGCCGCGCAGCGGTTGCAGGCCCTTGTCGGTGCCACCCATGCGGCTGCCCCGGCCGCCGGCCAGGATCAGGCCGGTGATGTCTTCGCGTGCGATCATGACTTTCGGAAAGTTGTGAGGCGGCGCCGATGGCCGGGATGGCCCGGGTCAGCCGCCAATGTAGGACATCTCGATCTTGCGTTCGGCGCGCGCCAGGCGTACGGCCGGATCGCCTCGCTGCTCGGAATAGTTGTCGGTGCGGCCCTGCCAGACCTGGGCGATGGCATTGGCGATCTCCAGGTCGCTGTGGCCGCCGCGCAGCAGCGCGCGCAGGTCGTAGCCCTCGGTGGCGAACAGGCACAGGTACAGACGGCCCTCGGTAGACAGGCGGATGCGGCTGCAATCGCCACAGAACGCGTGGGTCACGCTCGAAATCACGCCGATTTCGCCGGCGCCATCGCGATACCGCCAGCGCTCGGCCGTCTCGCCCGAGTAGTTGGCAGGAATCACCTCGAGCGGAAACACTTCGTCAATCCGCCGCACCACGTCGGCGGAAGGTAGCACTTCGTCCATTTGCCAGTGGTTGCTGGCGCCAACATCCATGAATTCGATGTAGCGGACGATGATGCCGCTGCCACGGAAATGGCGGGCCATGGGCACGATTTCGGCGTCGTTGGTGCCGTGTTTGACCACCATGTTGACCTTGATCGGCGCCAGGCCGACGGCCTGGGCGGTCTCGATGCCGTCCAGAACGTCGCGCACTGCGAAGTCAACGTCGTTCATCTTGCGGAACGTGGCGTCGTCGATGGCGTCCAGGCTCACGCTCACGCGCGACAGGCCGGCATTGCGCAGCGACTGCGCCTTGCGCCCCAGCAGCGACGCATTGGTGGTCAGCGTCAGGTCCAGCGGCTTGCCCGAGACGGTCTCGATGCGCGCCAGCATTTCAACGAGTTTTTCGATGTTCTTGCGCAGCAGCGGCTCGCCGCCGGTCAGCCGGATCTTCTCCACACCCTGCGACACGAACACGCGCGCAGCGCGTTCGATCTCCTCGAAGCTCAGCAGCTCGGCGTGCGGCAGGAAGGTGTAGTCCTTGTCGAACACCTCCTTGGGCATGCAGTACACGCAGCGGAAGTTGCAGCGGTCCGTCACCGAGATGCGCAGGTCGTGCAGCGGCCGGCCGCGGGTGTCCGCCACGAGGCCAGTGGGTGTGTCGAGGTGGGACGGAATGCTTGGCACCATCGAGCGATAACGATGGTCGCGCAGGTCGAGGATGGGAATGACGGTGTCGGTCATGGCCTGGGGGTGGCGACGCCGCTGCCCGGCGCGATGTGTGCATCCGGGGCGGTTCTGCCTGCATTCTAGCCGAGGTGGCTGACGCGCCGGCGGCGACCGTGCGCTTCGCAGGGGCACAGTGGGGTATTGGCGGCGGCAGTACAGTAATGTGATGCATGCATCATGTGCGGTGCCCCATGAAAAAAGGGACGGCCGAAGCCGTCCCTTTTTCCGTGTTGGTTGCCAGCTAGCGCTGGCCGACCTTACTGCTGTTGCTGCTGCTGTTGGTCGCGCTGACCGCCGGTCTCGACCAGGACCATCGGACCTTCCGGCAGCGGGGGCAGCGGCTTGCGCTCGCGCTGCACGCGCGGGGCCGGTGCCACGTTGGCGGCGGCGGTCTGGGCGGCTTGCAGCTTGGCATTGTCCGTCTCCACCCACTGGAGGCCGGCCGAAGCCAGCATCGGCTCGAGTGCATCGGCACGCAGCGGAGCGGCGGCCGGCGCTGCCACCGGGGTCGGCGCGACGGCAGGCGTCACGATGACCGGCTCGGCAACGACCGGGGCGGCTTCGACGGGTGCCGGTGCCGGGGCTTCCACCACCGGAGCGGTGTAGACCGGCGCGGGCGTCACAACCGGCGCGGCTTCGGGGGCGCTGACCGGTGCGAACACCGGTTCGGCCACCGGGGCCGGGCTCACGGGCTGGGCCGGCTGGCTCGGCTGGGCGTAGGCGGCAGGTTCCACGCGGGCCACGGTTTCCACCGTTTCACGTGTTTCGCGGATTTCCACGGCTTCCGTGACCTCGGCGACTTCCGCCACCTGGGCCACGCGGGGCACCTCAGCCACCTGGGCCACGGCAACCGGTTCCGGCTGGGCCACGACTTGCGGTGCAGCCTGGGCGGCCACCGGTGCGAATTCCGTCTCGGTCACGCCTGCGGCCACTTCGGCCAGGTTGGACGTGTCGTTGGCGTCGCCGTTTTCGCCATCGGCGCCTTGCACACCATCTTCGCGCTCGCGGCGATAGCGGTTACGGCCACGACGGTTGCGGCGGCGGCGCTCTTCGCCCTCTGCACCTTCCGTTGCCACGGCTTCCAGGCCTTCCGGCAGTTCGGTCGCGGCGGCGGCTGCCACCACGGCCACGGCCGGGGCGGCTTGCGCAGCCTCGAATGCGGTCTGCGGTGCACTTTCGACGTTCAGGGCTTCCTCGGTCTCGCGGGTGTCGCCACGCTCACGCTGCCGTTCGCGCTGACGCTCGCGGCGTTCCTGATTGCGCTCACGGCGATTGCCTTCCTGACGGGCTTCGCCACCCTCGGGCTGACGGGCGATGGCCGGCGTGGCCTGCTGGCCTTCGCGCGGGGCGCGTGCCGGACGCTCACCGCGCTCGGTGCGTTCGCCACGTTCAGTCCGCTCGCCACGTTCGGCACGATCACCGCGTTCCGCGCGCTCACCACGCTCGGCGCCACGTTGTTCACCACGCTCGGCACGTTCGCCACGCTGGCCACGGCCCTGGCGCTCGCCACGCTCGCCGCGTTCACCACGCTGTTCGCGATCACCACGCTCGCCACGTTCACCACGCTCGCCACGGCCCTGGCCACGGCCTTCGCCGCGACTTTCGCCACGCTGGCCGCGTTCGCGGCGGCCGTCGCCGCGTGCCTGGGCGTCAGCGGCCGGCTTGGCCG
>NZ_CAJPVH010000056.1 GCF_905397395.1 Cupriavidus campinensis | reverse complement strand
AGGCGGGGCAGGGCGACCGAGGTGATCGGGGTGAACGAGGCGGCCAGGGTCGGCCCGACGTGCGCCTGACCGAGGCCGCACTGGCTGCCCGCCACCGTGGCGGCGATCCGAGCCGTGACGGCGCGCCGCGCGGCTTCGTGAACCCGGTGCAGGGTGGCGCCCAGCGGCCCGACGACAACTCGCGTGACAACGGCAGGAACTGGACCACGCGCCCAGACCAGATGCGCGGCGTGCCACCCGAGGCGCAACGCCAGCAGCAGGCCGTGCAGCGCCAGCAGTTCGAGCAACAGCGGCAGTTGAGCGAGCAGCAGCGCCAATCGGCCGATTTCCAGCAGCGCCAGCAGCAGGCGCTCCAGAACCAGCGGCAGGAGCAGCAGCGGCAGTTGCAGGAGCAGCAGCGCCAGGGCCAGGATCTTCAGCGGCGCCAGCAGTATGACCAGCAGCGCATGGCGCAGGAGCAGCAGCGCCAGCTTCAGGACCAGCAGCGCGAGGCGAACCAGCGCCGCCAGTTCGACCAGCAGCGGGCGCAGCAGGAGCAGCAGCGCCAGCAGCAGGACCAGCAGCGCGAGGCGATGCAGCGCCAGCAGTTCGACCAGCAACGGGCGCAGCAGGAGCAACAGCGCCAGCAGCAGGAGCAGCAGCGGCAGCAGCGCCAGCAGTTCGAGCAGCAGCGGGCGCAGCAGGAGCAGCAACGCCAGCAGATGGAACACCAGCGGGCCGCGCAGGAGCAACAGCGCCAGCAGATGGAGCACCAGCGCCAGGCCGCGCAACAGCAGCGGCAGGCGCAGGAGCAGCAGCGCGCCATGCAGGACCAGCAACGCCAGCAGATGGAGCAGCAGCGTCAGGCCCAGCAGCAGCGGCAGGCCCAGGAGCAGCAGCAACGGGCGCAGCAGCAACAGCAACAGCAGCAGGAACGGCAGCGCCAGTTCCAGCAGCAGCAACAGCAGCAACAGCAGCGCGGCCAGAATGAGCCGGGCGACCGGGGCGGCCACGGCAACCGCGGGGCGATGCAGGCGCGCAACGACGACCGACGCTGATCGACTGCGGCGCGCAGCAAAGACAAAGGGCGTCCGGAGCCACCGGACGCCCTTCGCTTTCTCTCCACATTTCACACCGGCTGTGCCGCCGGCTGGTACCGCCGTGCTACCCCTTCTCCCTCCGTAGAAGCCTGTTGCTGCGCCGCCTGGCCTACTTGGCCAGTTCCGACAGCCGCACCGGTGCGATCTTGCCGTTCTGGACCCAGCCGACCACGGTGTCCGCCACCGAGCCGCCCTTGGCGTCGATGCCCTCCACCTCGTTCGGGTTCACCTCCTTCGGCAGGGCCTTGACGGCCTCCGGAATCTTGGCGCGGATGGCCGCCGAGTCGGTGGTGGTGCCGGCCAGCTTCATCGCATTGGCCAGCGCCCACGTCATCGTGTAATTCAGGGACATCTCCGTGGTGGCATCGCGGCCGTCATGGAGCTTCTTGTACTTGGCGTTGTAGGCCTGCGCGGCCGGGCGGTTGTCGTTGACCAGCGGCATCACGCCGATCGAGCCCTCAAGCATGGCGAGCCCGTTGGTGACCTTGGCCATCTCGTCCATCTTGGCCTGGTCCATGACGATGAAACCGCCCTTGAAGCCCAGTTCGCGGGCCTGCTTGACCACCAGCGCGGTCGGCTCCGAGGGGCCGCCCACGAACATTACGTCCGGCTTCTCGGCGATGGCGCGCGACACGCCGGTGTAGAAATCGGTCGCCTTGGTGTACGACATCGGGTTGTTGCCCACGATCTTGCCGCCGGCGCCTTCCCAGGCCGGCACGAAGGCCTGCACCCACGCCTTGGCGTAGTCATGGTCCGCCGGCACCAGCGCCACGTTCTTGCCGTAGCGCTTCATCTGCGCCTTGATGAACGGTTCGATATAGCCGGTATAGGCCGGCGGGATGCGGATGGTCAGCTTGTTGCCGGCGTCGGTGATGCGCGGCACGCTCGAATAGGCCATGACCAGGAATTTCTCCTGCTCGTTGAAGGCCTGCAGCGCGAAGATGCCGCCCGAGTGCGGCACGAAGACGGCCGGGGTCTTGTGCTGCTGCACCAGGCGGCGGGCGTTGATGGCGGCCTCGGCCGGCGCGTACTTGTCGTCCAGCGCCACCACTTCCAGCTTGACCTTCTTGCCGTTGACGGCCAGGCCCTGCGCGTTGATCTCGTCCACGGCCATCTGGATGCCGGACAGCACGTTCTTGCCGTACAGCGCGGCGCCGCCGGAGAGCGGGCCGGTGTAGCCAATCTTGACCACTTCCTGCGCGAGCGCGGGCGTGGCGGCGAAGAGCGCGGCCACGGCGCATGCGGCCAGCGGGAAGAAACGACCCATCGTCTTGTGCTGCATTGCTGTCTCCTTTTTGGATTTGGTACTGCGCTTGTCTGGTGTGGGGCGGACTATCCGCCGATATACGCCTTGCGAATGCCTTCGTCCCTGAGCAGCGACTCGCGGTCGCCTTCCATCACGATCCGGCCGCTCTCGATCACGTATGCCCGGTGTGCGATGCCGAGGGCGGCGTAGGCGTTCTGCTCCGCCAGCAGCACCGTGGTGCCGGCGCGGTTGATGCGCTGGATCACCTCGAACATCTGCTTGACCACCAGCGGCGCCAGCCCCAGCGACGGCTCGTCCAGCAGCAGTGCGCGCGGGCGGCCCATCAGCGCGCGGCCCAGCGCCACCATCTGCTGCTGCCCGCCGGACAGCGAGCCGGCGGGGTCGTCCTTTTTCTGGCGCAGGATCGGGAACATCTCGAAGACTTCCTCCAGCGTCTCCCGGGTGCCCGCGCTGTCGCGGCGGTGCACGTAGGCGCCCAGCGTCAGGTTCTTCTGCACGCTCATCGCCGGGAACAACTTGCGGCCCTCGGGGCAGTGCACCAGCCCGGCCTGCACGATCTGCGACGGCTTCATGCCGGCCAGTTCCCGGCCATCGAAGCGCATGCTGCCGCCGCTGGTGCGATGGATGCCGCTCATCGCCAGGAAGATCGAGCTCTTGCCTGCCCCGTTGGCGCCGAGCAGCACCACCAGTTCTCCGGCCTTGGCGTGCAGCGAGACGTTGTCCAGCGCCCGGAAGCTGCCGTAGGACAGCGAAACGCGTTCAAGCTGCAACATGGTCGGCTCCCAGATAGGCTTCGATGACGCGCGGGTCCTGCTGGACCTGCGCCGGCGTGCCTTCGGCAATCTTCTCGCCGTAGTTGAGCACCATGATCTTGTCGGCCAGCCGCATGATCATGTCCATCTTGTGTTCGATCAGGCAGACGGTCTTGCCATGCCGCACCATCTTGCGGATCAGCTCGGCCAACCCCACGGTTTCCTCGGGGTTTACGCCGCCGGCCGGTTCGTCGAGCAGCAGCAGTTCGGGGTCCGTGGCCAGCGCCAGGGCGAAGGCCACGCGCTTGCGGGCCTCCTGGGTGATGTCTGCCGCCACCTCATGGGCCAGGTGGGTCAGGCCGACGAAGTCGAGCGCTGCTTCGGCCTTCTCGCGGCACAGCCGTTCTTCCTCGCGCAGACGGCGGGAGTTGAACAGCACATCGGCCAGCCCCGACGACGTGCGCAGCCGGTGGCCGACGATCAGGTTGTCGAGCACCGTCGCGCGGTCGAACAGGGCCGTGGCCTGGAAGGTGCGTGCCACCCCGAGCCGGGCGATCTGGTCCGCGCGCAGGCCGGCCACGTCCTGCCCCTTGAACAGGATCTGGCCGGAACTCGGCGCGTGCGTGCCGGCGATCAGGTTGAAGAAGGTGGTCTTGCCGGCGCCATTGGGGCCGATGATCGCGTTGATGTGGCCGGCTTCGAACGACACGGACACGTCGTGTACCGCGGTCAGCCCGCCGAATTTCTTGGTGAGGTTGCGGATCTCAAGCATTCTCGGCTCCGGGGCGGGTGGTCGGGACGGGCGGCTGCACGTTACCGGGGCGCGCGGAGACGTGCTGGCCACGGCGTGCGGCGGCGGCGCGGCGGGCCTGCTTCTTCAGGTAGGAGCCGACGATGCCATCCGGGAAGAAGATGATCAGCAGGATCAGCACCGGGCCGAACACGAGCATGCGGTAGTCCTGCAGGAACTGCAGCGTCTGGGTAACCCAGGGCACCAGCACTGCCCCGAGCAGCGGCCCGAGCAGCGTGCCCGTGCCGCCCACCAGCATCGCCATGACCATGTCGAACGTGACATCGGTACGGGCGATGTCTGGGCCCAGGAAACGCACCTGCCCGGCGTAGAGCGCCCCGGCGAAGCCGGCATAGCCCACCGACAGCACGAACGACAGCACCTTGGTGCGCATCAGGTTGATGCCCAGCGCTTCTGCCAGTGCATCGCTGTTGCGCACCGCCAGGAAGCTGCGGCCCAGCAGCGAACTGACGATCCGATGCATGATGAACATGCCGATCACCAGGAAGGTCAGCACGAGGTAGTACTGTGCCGGCACGCTGTCGAAGGTGACCGGGCCAATGGCCGCCGGCACCGGAATGCCGATCAGGCCGACCGTGCCGTGGGTGAGGCCTTCCCACTTCTCGATCAGCAGGTAGATGATGTAGCCCACGCACATCGTGAAGATCGAGAAGTAATGACCCTTGAGCCGCAGCGACACCACGCCCACCACGTAGCCAAACGCCATGCAGACCACCCCGGAGAGCGCGAAGGCGAGCCAGAACGGCAACTGGTGGTCCACGGTCAGGATACCCACCGTGTAGGCGCCAATCGCCATGAACCCGCCGTGCGCCAGGTTGAGCTGGCCCGTATAGCCGGTCAGCAGGTTCAGGCCGAGCGTGGCGATGGCGTAGATGAACGCCAGCGTCATCACGGTCAGGAAATAGCTGTTGGGCACGACCAGCGGAAACGCGATGGCGGCCGCCAGCAGCAGGGCCCAGCCGGTCTTTCCTTGCATTGCTTTCATGGGTCGCTCCTTATGCGGAATCAGGCCGCCTTGGCCGCGAACAGGCCCTGTGGCCGGATGGACAGGATGATCACCAGCAGCAGGAACGCGATGATGTCCTTGTAGTCGGTGGAGATATAGAAGCCGCCGAAGCTCTCGGCCATGCCGATGATCAGGCCGCCGACGATCGCGCCCGGGATGCTGCCCATGCCGCCGAGGATGATGATCACGAACGCCTTGGTGATGACCAGGTTGCCCATGCTCGGGTAGACGAGGTTGATCGGCGCGTACAGCGTGGCGGCGATGGCGGCGAGTGCGCCCGAGATGGCGAATACCAGCAGCGTCACGCGCGTGGCGTCGATGCCCACCAGCGCGGCACCCTCGCGGTTCTGGGCCATCGCCATGATCGTGGAGCCCGTGATCGTGCGCGTCAGGAACAGGTGCAGCAGCACCATCAGGCCGAACGCGGCGACGATGATCAGCAGGCGCTGCATCGGCGCCGTGAGGCCGAGGAACTCCACCATCTGGCCGTACGGCGTGGGCATGCGGTGGAAGTCCGCGCCCCACAGCGCCTGCGCGCCGGCTTCCAGGAACAGCAGGATGCCGATGGCGGCAATCATGTCGTGGATCTCGGGCGCGTTGCGCAGGGGATGAAACACCAGGCGGTCTGCCAGCATCGACAGCACGGCCACCACGGCCGCGGCGGCCAGCATTGCCAGCCAGTAGTTCAGGCCCAGCGTGGTCATGGCGTAGTACGACACATAGGCGCCAGCCATGTACAGCGCGCCGTGCGCGAAGTTGGGCACGTGCAGGATGCCGTAGACCAGCGTCAGCCCCAGCGCCACCAGGCTGTATACGCCGCCCAGCGTCAGGCCATTGAGAAACTGTTGGAAAAACAATGCCACGGGATTACCTCGTACGGTTCGCGAAACAAGGTGCGCGCCGGCACGGGGCCGGGGCGCGTGGAGGTGCGTTGCCGTTGGGGCGGCAGCGCGGGCCGGATCAGCGTCAAGTCAGCTGGACCGGCGCGGATTCCGGCGGATCAGTGTTGTGGCGGGGTGGCCGTCGAGTTGGCGGGCAAGCGCGGCCAGCTGGGCGCTGGTGCCGCGTGTCGGTTGTCTTGCATGAGTTGTCTCCTTGCGTTGCCGCGCCGGGTGGCGCGCCACTCTCCTGGAACCCGGCAGAGCCGAGGGTCCGGTGACGCCGTGTCCTTGCCGCGAATCCTGTCTCCCGCACCGGGGCGGTGGAGGCGGATCGCGTTCTAGCACGGTCGTTCGTTTTCAGCGAATTTGCATGGCGATTCGGCCAGCGTCAAGCAATCGGACGATGTATTCCGCGGTGCGAAATACGCATCCCGCGCCAGTGCTCGTGGTCTTGGTGTTATCCCTGATTTTCTGGGGGTTGCCGGGGACCCGAGTGCGCTGGAGTGGGCATCCGGATTGATGCCTGGCGGGAAACACTGTGCGCGCGGAGTCGGTCTGGCGTGGCGGCGGCGCCGCACCTACCATGGCTTCAGGTGTCGACACAGGAGAAAAGTCATGACCCAACGTACGAACTACTTCCAGCAATCCCCCGAGCTGACCAAGAAGCTCATCGAGTTCGGGGTCCTGTTCCAGAAGACCACGATCGAGACGCCCATCCAGGAGCTCGTCGAGATTCGTGCGTCGCAGCTCAACGGCTGTGCGTTCTGTGTCGACATGCACATCAAGATGGCGAAGATCCACGGCGAACGCGAATTGCGCCTGCACCACGTGGCGATCTGGCGCGAATCGACGCTCTTCTCGCCGCGCGAACGCGCCGCGCTGGCCTGGACGGAAGCGCTGACTCACCTTCCCGCCGGTGGCGTGGCCGACGACATCTACGAGCGCGTGCGCACCCAGTACAGCGAAAAGGAACTGTCGGACCTGACCTTCCTGGTCGGCGCCATCAATGCCTGGAACCGCCTGAACGTGGCGTTCCGGATGGTGCCCGGTTCATCGGACAAGGCGTTCGGACTCGATAAAGCCAACCTGGAGTGATGCCATGAAGACAGTCGTATCCCTTGCTGCAAGCCTGCTGGTGTCGTGCCTGATGGTGGCCGGGCCGGCAGCCGCCGCGCCGGAGGCGAGCGTCAAGCAGTTGATGACGAAGCCGTTGCCCGAATATCCGGGCAAGGAAGGCGAGATGATCGTCGTGGACTATCCGCCGGGCGCCGTGGATCCCGTGCATCGTCATGACGCGCACGCCTTCGTCTATGTGCTCGAGGGCAGCATCATCATGGGCCTGAAGGGCGGCAAGGAAGTCACGCTCAAGGCGGGCGATACGTTCTACGAAGGCCAGAACGATATCCACACGGTCGGGCGTAACGCCAGCAATACCCAGCCTGCGAAGTTCGTGGTGTTCCTGATCAAGAACAAGGGTGCGCCGATCCTGACGCCGGTGAAGTAGCACGGCAGGGGAATCCACGCATCCCAACCCACGTCATCTGACTTGGCAAAATTTGCCTGCCCCGAATCAACACCCTAGGGGGTCGTGCGTTTGGGGCGGGTGTCGTGCACCGTGGAGGGCGGCGGGTACACATCGTCGCTGGCGGCGATGGGCTCGCGCGGGGGCGGGGGCGTGGACGAGGTATCCCGGGGCGGTGTGTCGCAACCGGCCAGGCCAAGCAGGGTAACGAGGATGCATCCGGCCAACGCGCTGCCCAGGGCGTTGGCCGGACGGGGATCTTGGTGGTAGGCCATGGATGGTCCCTGTGGTCTATGCTGTCTTCCAGCATAGACCACCGATGTCGCCTGCGGATAGCGGATGCGCATCAACCCCTTCCGCCCGTTCCCGGCCGCCCTGCCGGGTTCAGCGATTCCTGGCCCAGCGATCGAAGACTGCACAGGCGAGCAGCAGGGCGCTGGTGACAAAGAACACCGCACGCATGCCCAGATGCACGCTGATCTGCGCGCCGATCAGCGGCCCGATCACCTGCCCGGAAAACTGCGCGGATTGCAGGTAGCCGAGCATCTTGCCGGACTGGTGCTCCTTGACGGCCTGGCGCACAAGCTTGCCGATGGCGGGGAGCAGCCCGGCGAGCGCCATCCCCATCACGCCGCGCAGCGCGGCCAGCGTCCACCAGTTCGTCACGAACGCCTGCGGAATCAGGGCAAGGGCGGTCGCCACAAGGCAACCAATGATGACATTCCAGGCACCGATGCGGTCGGTCAGTGCGCCTAGCCGCGAGGCGGTCAGCACGCTGCCAAACGCCGAACAGGCCATCACGATGCCGGCCACCGTGGCCAATCGGTCGTGCGGTACATCGAGTTGCCGGATATAGACGGTGATGATCGGCTCGATCGACATATTGGCCAGCAGCACCATGGAGGCCGTCATCAGCAGGGCCGGCAGCGCGAAGCGATGCGCGCTGCGGGCGGCGCCGTCGGCGGGCACCGGTTGCCCGGCGGACTTGGGCGGACGCGTGAAATCCTCGCGCACGCCAAAGATCGTCAGCAGCGCTGCCACGCCGATCATGGCGCCGCCGGCGAAGAACGTGCCACGAATGCCGATCAGGTTCGGCAGCAGGCCCCCGACGAGCGGGCCGATCAGATTGCCGGTCAGCGCCCCGGTGGACAGGACACCGAGCGCCCATCCCGCCCGCTCGGGCGGCGCCTGTGTGCCGATCATCACCGTGGCCGCCGATGCATAGCCGCCGATCAGACCCGCGGCGAAGCGCAGCGCAACGAGTTCATAGACGTTGTGGGCAAGCCCGATCATCGACATCACGATGGCCATGCCAACCGCCGCACGTACCAGCATCGGCTTGCGCCCGAAGCGGTCGGCGAGCTTGCCCCACAGGGGCGCGGTCACGGCAGTCGCAAGGAACGTGATGCCGAATGCCACGCCTGACCACTGCACCACTTCGTCCTGCGATGTCACGCCGAGTTGCTCCACGTACAACGGCAGGAACGGCAGCAGCATGCTCAGGCTGACCAGCGTGGTGAAGGAGCCGAAGACGGCAACCGCGAGATTTCGTTGCCAGTAAGCGGCATTGCGGCCGACGTAGCTGTCAGTGGCGTGCCGGGTTGCGGGAGCAGGGAGGGAGGGGGCGGATTCATTCATTGCGGCAGCCGTCTGCGATCGATGGGGGGGCACGGCTCAATCTAGCTGCCCGGCGCCGAGCGAAGAAGGCACATCGCGGATCAACAGTTTTGTGCGTTGGTAAAGAATGCTGCGCGCTGCCCCGACGATGTCCGGATATCGAACACCACTTGCGTAGCGCCCGTTGGATTGGCCGCTGCGTCGCGCATAATGAGCCGCCGACTTGGTCGGTAAATCAAAGAAACAGAATTGGAGACAGCAATTGAGTATCAAGACACGCGCCACGCGCGCCGCCCGCATGGCGGCCATCCTCATTGCGGGACTGGCCATCGGCCAGGGGGCGAGCGCAGCAGAATGGCCGACCAAGCCGATCAAGGTCATTGTTCCCTATACGCCGGGCGGGTCGACGGACACCGTTTCTCGCGTAGTGTTCGAGAAGGTTTCTCAGAGCCTTGGCCAGCCCATCATCATCGAGAACAAGCCGGGCGCCAACAGCACGCTCGGCGTGGGCGTTGCGGCGCGCTCCGCGCCTGACGGCTATACCTTCGTCTCCGTGCTGGCCGCCTACAGCGCCAACATGTCGCTCTACTCTAAGCTGAGCTACAAGCCGTCGGACCTGGTGCCCGTGGCCCAGATGGCGGAACTGCCGCTGTTCCTGTTTGCCAGCAAGCGGCTGCCGGTGAAGACCGTTGGTGAACTGGTTGCCTATGGGCGCAAGAATCCGGATGCGCTGACCTTCGGCTCGAGCGGCGTTGGCAGCTCGGCGCACCTGACCGGCGAACGTCTGGCGATGGAATCGAAGCTCAAGATGACGCACGTGCCCTACAACGGCAGCGCGCCGATCCTGCCGGCGCTGGTGTCCGGCGAGGTGTCCATTGCGTTCGATCCGCTGCTGGTGCCCATGCCGCACGTGAAGTCCGGAAAGATCAATGTGCTGGCCGTGGCCTCGGCCAAGCGCTGGCCCGGCGAGCCGCAGATCCCGACGATGGAGGAGTCCGGCTTCCCCGGGTTTGTCATGAGTTCATGGACCGGCCTGCTGGCGCCGGCCGGTACGCCGCAGCCGGTGGTGGATCGCATGGCGAAGGCCATCGCCGCCGCCACCACCAGTGCGGAAGTGTCGAAGAAGCTCACCGAACTCGGTTTTGTGCCGGTCAGCGATACGCCGGAGGCGTTTCGCAAGCTGATCGAGCGTGACACGGCGCGGTATGCCGAAATCGTCAAGGCGGGGAAGATCTCGCTGGACTGAGCGGCGTCGCATTTGTGCACATAGCAGGCAATTGCGCATACGCGGGCGGGCGCGGTAGTAGAATCGCGCCATCCCCACTTAGCGCTCGCAGTGTTCCATGTCCGATGAAAAGAAGAGCTTGTCCGAGACCATCCGTACGGCGATCGAGCAAGACATTCTGAGCGGGAAGTTGCCCAGCGGCACGCAGCTGGAGGAACAGCAGTTGCTCGCGCGCTTCAAGGTGTCGCGCACTCCGGTGCGCGAGGCGCTGATCCAGCTGGAATCCGCCGGGCTGGTCGATCTGGTGCCGCGCCAGGGCGCCATCGTCGCGTCGATCACGCTGCGCGAGTACGTGGCGATGAGCGAGATCCTGGTGCAGCTGGAGTCCCTGGCCGCGCGGCTGGCGGCGCGCCGCATTTCGGCGCCGCAGCGCAAGGCGATCCAGACGGCACTGGAGGCGTGCCGGGCGGCGGCCGAGAAGGCCGATGGCGTGGCGTACCGCAAGGCCAACGACGCCTTCCATCACGTGATCTACGAAGCCAGCTGCAACGACATCCTGTCGCGCCAGATCCTCACCATGCGCGCACGGATGCGCGGCATGCGCGATCTACGCTTCGAAAAGCCCGCGCGCATTCGGGCATCACTGGCGGAGCACGAGGAGGTGCTGGAAGCGATCCTGCGCGGCAGCGAGGACGCCGCCGCCGCAGCCATGGTGCGCCATATCGCCACGGGCGGCGATGTCTATGCGGACATGATCGCCTCGATGCCCGGCGATGGCGCCGCGCGGGGGCGGGGGCGGCGCTGATCGGCGCCCCCGCGCCGCATCGTCAGATCTTCATCAATCGAGCTTCACGCCGGCCTGCACGATACGTTCCAACGCATTGCGCCCATCGGCCGAGGCCCACGCGCCGAATTCCGCCGGCGATTCCGATAGCGATACTTCGCTGCCATTGGCGGCCAGCTTGGCGCGGATCTGCGGGTCGGCCATGACCTTACGCGTGGCCGCGAAGATCTTGTCCCGAATCTCCGCGGGCAGGCCCGCCGGGCCATAGAGCCCAAACCAGAATGTGAAGTTGAATCCGGGTAACCCCGTTTCGGCCAGCGACGGCAGGCCGGGCGCCACGTCGGACGGCTTCGGCGTGGTCACGCCGATCATCTTCACCACACCTTGCGTGCCCATCGGCAACACCGAGGCAGCCGTGCCGAATGACATTTGCACTTCGCCGGCTGCCACGGCCTGCAAGGCTGGCGCGCCGCCCTTGTAGGGCACATGGGTCATGCGCACGCCGGTAGCCTTCTCGAACTGCAGCCCCGCCACGTGCGGCGAACCGCCAATGCCGGACGACGAGTAGTTGAACCCGCCCGCATTGGCCTTCGCCTTGGCCACGAGCGCCCTGACGTCCGCCACACCCAGGTTCCTGTTCACGGCCAGGATCAACGGCGAGACGGTCAGGCGCGTAATGGGGGTGAAATCCTCCCCCTTGTAACGCGCCTTGTAGAGCCGCTGGTCGATGCCATACAGCGTGGCCGTGGCCAGCGCCAGCGTATAGCCATCCGGCGCGGCGCCGGCCAATGCAGTGGAAGCGAGCGTGCTGCCCGCGCCGGGCTTGTTATCGACCACGATGGTCTGGCCGAGCTGTTTGGACAAGGCTTCTCCGAAGATGCGTGCCACGTAGTCGGCCGCGCCGGCCGGTGTGTAGCCCACCAGCACGCGAATGGGGCGATTGGGGTAGTCGTCGGCCGCGAGCGCGGGCGGCACGAACGATACCACCAGGGCCGCCATCGTGAGTGCGCGCGCGAGTACGCGCCTGGCGCGCAGGCATCGAGGGATCATCATTTGTCTCCGTTTCTTTTTTGGCTTGTCAGCTGCGGCCCGTCACGCCGCGATATTGGCATCGCGAAATTGGGCGATGCGGGCATCGTCGTAGCCCAGGTCGCGCAGGATGGCGTCGGTATGGGCACCGGGATCTGGCGCCGCGCTGAAGAACCGCTCGGGGTGCGGCGCGGCGGACAGGTTGATCGGAGAGCGCAGCAAAGCCAGCGGCCCTAGTTCGGGATGGTCGGCAGGGCGGGTCATGCGCAGATGCTGGACCTGCGGGTCTTCGAACGCCTGGCCGATATCGAAGACCGGGCCGCACGGCACGCCGACCGCGTTGAGCCGTTCCGTCAGGTCCGCTGCGGTGAACGCCGCCGTGCACGCGTTGATCGCGGCATCGAGGCGCTCGCGTTGCGCATTCCGCCCGGCCGCACTGTGCAGCGAGGTATCGGCCAGCAGCGCATCCGCACCGAGTGCGTGGCAGAAGTGGCTCCACATGCGATCCGTGCTGGCGGCGATATTGACGACGCCATCCCGGCACCGATACGTGCCCATCGGTGCAAGCGTGGGGTGCGCATTGCCCTGCTGCGTGGGCACCACGCCTTCCACCGTGTAGCGCGCGCCCTGAAAGTCGAGCTTGTTCAGCATCGCCTCGATCAGCGACGTGTGGACCCATTGGCCGCGTCCCGTCCGCTCGCGTTGCAGCAGCGCCAGCAGGATGCCTTGCCCCAGGAACATGCCGGCTGTGGTGTCCGAGATCGCGATGCCTACGCGGAGCGGGCCGTGGCCGGGCATGCCAGTCACGGAGCTCAGTCCACACATGCCCTGCACGATCTGGTCGAGTCCCGGGCGCTCGCAGTACGGGCCGTCTTGCCCGAACCCGGAGATGCTGGCAAGGATCACGCGTGGGTTCAGGCCGCTCAGGCGGTCATACGTGAGCCCCAGCCGCTCCTTCACTACGGAACGGAAGTTCTCCACCACCACGTCCGCGCGGCGCACCAGCGTGGCCAGGATTTCGGCGCCTTCGGGCGTCTTCAGGTCCAGGCAGAGGCTGCGCTTGTTGCGATGCAGGTTCTGTTCATCCGAGCCCCGGCGCCGCCCGGTGACCGATCCGCGGTCACGCGGTGGCGGCGGTTCGATGCGGATGACATCGGCCCCCCAGTCCGCCAGCAGCCGAACGGCAACCGGGCCAGCGCGGGCAATGGAAAGATCCAGGACGGTGTAGCCGGACAGCGGTGCGTCGTGAGTCATCGGTCCTCTTCGTGCATTCGTGGGTGCCGGTAAAGTATACGAATTGACATCATAAATATACGTATACGGATTTACCATGATGCGGCGCGTCCGCGCATGCGCTACGCTTCCCCCGGCCCGCTACCACCTGAAAGCGCAGGTTCCGGCGGTACGGCAAGGGGTCATCGCGCCGGCTTGGAGACAACAGAACGTATGCATACGAACGTAGTCCGTATAAGAAAGCATGGCGACGCCGCCGTGCTCGAACTCGATGAAGTGCAGGTTGCGGCCCCTGATGCCACCGAAGTCCAGATCCGGCAATCGGCCATCGGCCTGAACTTCGCCGACATCTACCAGCGCAATGGTGCGCATGGCCCCCACACGCCGACGCCGTTCCCCATCACGCTGGGATCGGTCGGGGCGGGCATCGTCACGGCGGTCGGGCGGGAGGTGTCGGGCATTGCCGTCGGGCAGCGCGTGGCCGCCATGTATCCAGGCGCGTATCAGGTCACGCGCAACGTGCCGGCCGATCGCGTCGTGCCGCTGCCGGAGACGATTTCCGAGGAGGTGGCCGGGGCCACCCTGTTGCGAGGACTGACGGCTGAGTACCTGTTGCGGCGGCTATATGTGGTGCAGCCCGGCGATTGGGTGCTGGTGCATGCGGCGGCTGGCGGGATGGGCGTGCTGCTGTCGCAATGGGCGCGCTCGCTTGGCGCAACGGTGATTGGTACGGTGGGCAGCGAAGCCAAGCGCCGCGTAGCGCTGGATCATGGCTGCCACCATGCGATCTGCTATCGCGAGGCGGACTTTGTCGGGGAAGTCATGGCGCTGACCGAAGGCAAGGGCGTCTCGGTGGTCTACGATGCGGTCGGCAAGGACGTCTTCGTGTCGTCGCTGCAATGCCTGAAGCCTTGCGGGATGGCCATCAACTATGGCACCGCGTCTGGCGACGTGGAGGCGTTCGACCTGCAACTGCTGCATGCGAAGTCCCTGATCGTTTCGCGGCCGACGCTGCGCACGTTCATCGCCGATGCGGCGTCATTGCGTCGAGCGGCGCAGGCGCTGTTCTCGGCGGTGGAGTCGGGGCACCTGCGCCTGGAGGTGGGGCAGCGCTTCGCCCTGTCCGACGTCCGGGCGGCTCATCGCAGCCTCGAAGGCCGTGCCACGACAGGCGCCACCGTCCTGATTCCCTGACAGGAGATCGCCCTATGAGACTGTTCCATGGCTGGTTGTCCAGCGCGTCGCGCCGTGTGCGGCTGTGTCTGGCGGAGAAGGGCATCGACTACGACAGCGTGCCTGTCGACCTCGCGGCGCAGGAGCACCACTCGCCAGCATTCCTGGCGATGAATCCGAACGGTGTGGTGCCGGCGCTGGTGCTGGACGATGGCCGCTTTCTCTATGAAAGCGCCACGATCTGCGAGTACATCGACGACGTCCTGCCGAATCCCCCGCTGCGCCCCGCCGATCCGTATGCGCGGGCCACGATGCGCAACTTCGTTCGCTGGACTGATGACAAGCTGCTGCCGAACCTGCTGATCCTGAACTGGAGCATCGCGTTGCAGCCTGTGGCGTCGCAATGGAGCGACGCAGACCTGGCCGGGAAGTTGGCACGGATTCCGACACCAGAGCGGCGTGAAGCCTGGCGTCGTATCGCCCGCAAGCCGTACTCGGACGACGAAAAGCGCGCGGCGCTGGACGCCTTGCTGGCATTGATACCGAAGATGGCATCGATGCTTGGCAGCGGGCCTTGGCTGATGGGCGCGCACTATTCCCTGGCCGATATCGCCGCGATGCCGTTTGTCGCGCGGATTGCGGAGCTCGCGCCCGAGGCCATGGCGGAAGCTCGTATGCCGGCGGTGGTCGACTGGTGGCAGCGCGTGCAGCAGCGTCCGGCCTTCGCGCAGGCGCGCATCGAACGATTCGACGTCGCGCTGCGGGAGCGACAGGCAACTCGCGAGGCGACGGAAGCACCCGCCGCCTGACTACCCTTTATTGATCCGGAGATTTGACGCATGGCTTCCGAAGGCTCGCTTCCCACGCTCGACATTGCCGCCCACGTGGCCACGCTGACACTTCAGCGCCCCGATGTGGCGAACCGGCTTGGTCCGGACGACCTGCAGGCGTTGCTGCAGCACATCGAAACCGTGAATGGCAGCGATGTGCGCGTGCTGGTCCTGCGCAGCACGGGCAAGTACTTCTGCAGCGGGTTCGATATCGGCAAGCTCGCCGCCGGCCAGCGTGGCGCAGGTTTCGAGCCGCTGGTCAATGCGATGGAGGATTGTCGCGCAGTCACCATCGCCGAAATCCAGGGCGGCGTCTACGGTGGTGGCACGGATCTGTCGTTGGCGTGCGACTTCCGGCTCGGCACCGACGCCGTGGAGATGTTCATGCCGGCCGCGCGCCTGGGCCTGCATTTCTATGAGCGCGGCATGCGCCGCTACGTGACGCGGCTGGGCCTGAACGCGGCCAAGCGCCTGTTCCTGACCGCCGAACGGATCCAGGCGCCCGAGATGCTGGCGTGCGGGTTCCTGACCGAACTGCTGCCCGCCGACCACCTGCGCGAGCGCACCGCGCAACTGGCCGAGACCGTCGCCGGGCTGGCGCCGATTGCGGTACAGGGCATGAAGCGGCATCTGAATGCGATCGCGCGTGGAGACCTGGACACGGCTGCGCTGGCTGCGGACATCCGGCGCGCGACGCAATCGGAGGACATCCGCGAAGGCGCGCTGGCGTGGAAAGAGAAGCGCAAGCCTGCCTTTACGGGCAAGTAACGTCGCCTCACCAGGCAGACAATCACGAGAACGAAGAAAAGGGAGGGGCGATGGAGCACAAGGGAGTATCGCGTCGACAGTGGCTGAAGTCTGCCGCTGCGCTGACGGCGGGCAGCGCGGTCACGGGAAGCGTGCGCGCGATATCGGAAGATCCGGTGTTTTCGGTGGTCGAGACCACCGATGGCAAGGTGCGTGGCTTGCGCTCAGGTGGCGTGCATGTGTTCAAGGGCTTGCGCTACGGCGCCGACACAGGCGGCGCCAACCGCTTCATGCCGCCACAGCCCGTGGCGAAATGGAGCGGCGTGCGCGATGCCACCGCCTACGGTAACTACGCGCCGCAGATGCCGGCGGACCGTCGCCGTGCCTATGCGGACCTGATCGCCTATGACCTGCAACCCGGCGGCATGGGCGAAGACTGCCTGGTGCTGAACCTCTGGACGCCCTCGCCTGCGAAGGCCGCGAAGCGCCCGGTGCTCGTGCATCTGCACGGGGGCGGCTTCTACGCGGGCTCGGGCAATTCCCCGCAGTTCGACGGCGAGATGATGGCGCGCTTTGGCGACGTGGTGTTCATCACCATCAATCACCGGCTTGGCTCGTTTGGCTATCTGAATCTGGCCGAGGCCGGCGGCGAGCGCTATGCGCAGTCGGGCGCGGTGGGCATGCTCGATATCGTTGCGGCGCTGCGCTGGGTGCGCGAGAACGTGGAGTCGTTCGGCGGTGATCCGTCGCGCGTACTGGTGTTTGGCCAGTCGGGCGGCGGCCTGAAGACCAGCACGCTGATGGCCATGCCGTCGGCGCAGGGCCTGTTTCATCGCGCCGGGGTCATGAGCGGTTCGGGCATCCGGGTCATGACGGCGGCGCAGTCCACGGAGATTGCGGCCAAGTACCTGACGGCGCTGCAAATCGGCAAGGGCTCGCTGGACCGGCTGCATACACTGCCGTTCGAGCAACTGCTGGCGGCGCAATTGCGGTTCGAAGCCGCAGATCGCTTGAAGGGCGAGGCACCGCGCGCCTTCTCGCCGGCGATAGACGGCGTGGCGATTCCCCGCCATCCGTTCGATCCGGATGCGCCGCCGATCTCGGCGCAGGTGCCGATGATCATCAGCACAACGCTGGACGAGCGCGCCTACCGTCAGATCAATTTCGACCTTGACGATGCGGGCTTGCTCCGTTTCGCGCAGACCCGCGTGGGTGACGATGCGGCGCGTCTTGTGACGATGTATCGGGATGAGGATCCGCGTGCCACGCCGTTCGTGCTGCAGGCGCGGATCGATACGGATATGACCTTCCGTCGTATCGCGCAGTTGCAGGCGGAGCGCAAGGCCGCTGCGCATGCCAGCGGCAACGGTGCGCCGGTATGGACATATTTGTGGAAGACACCCAGCCCGGCCTATGGCGGCCGCTACGGTGCGCCGCATGGCGTGGATATCGGGCCGAGTCTGCACGACATTCGCTTGGGGCTGAACGGGCCGAGCGAGGCCAATTTGCGTCTGGCCGACCAACTGGCCAGCGCCTGGGTGAGCTTTGCCGCGACGGGCGACCCTGCGAATGCCCGGACCCCGCAATGGCCAGCGTATTCGGTGGCGCGGCGCAGCACGCTGGTGTTCGATGGCGAGGCCGCCGGCACGCGCGCGCAGGATGACCCGCGGCGGGCGTTCCGGGAGTACTGGGCCGGGCGGCTATAGGGTATAGGGCATACGCGATAGGCCGCCCGTGCCGACTACGGCTTGAAGAACGATACCTGCGTCATCAGCCGGTTCTCCTGGCTGATCAGGTAGGCGGCTTCGGCGCTCATCTTCAGGTACTCGCCCCAGGCCGGATCTTTCTGCAGCGCCTGGCGCCTGGCCTCGCGGTCGGCTGCGCTCTCGTAGACCCAGATGTGCATGTAGCTGTTCACATTGCCGGTCTCGGTTTGCATGTAGGCCAGCGGCTTGCCCAGATGGCGGCTCTGGGTCTCGTAGCCATGCTCGGCATACAACGCCAGGTGTTTCTTGATCGTGCCGGGGCGGCAGGTGTAGGTGCGAACGTCGTACAGCATGGGGTTTCCTCTAGCGATGGCGATGTGTGGCGTCAATCGACGGTGGCGCCGGACTGCTTCACAAGCACGGCCCAGCGCGCCACCTCCTGATTCACGTATTTCTGAAATGCGGGCTGGTCGTCGCCAACCGGGTCGGCACCGAGTCCTTTGAGTCGCTCCTTGACGGCGGGGTCGGCCACGCTCTGGACGATGGCCTGCGAGAGTTTCTCGACGGCGGCCTTCGGCGTGCCGGCCGGTGCGAACAGGCCGAACCACGAGCGCGCGGTCATGCCCGGGAACGGCGTTTCCGAGAAGGCGGGTACATCGGGCAGCGCGGCGTGGCGCTTGCTGCCCGTGACCGCCAGCGCCTTGAGCTTGCCGCTCTGCACCTGCGCAAGCACTTCGGGCAGGTTGGCGAACATGACCTGCACCTGGCCGCCCATCACGTCATTGAGCGCCTGCGCCCCGCCCTTGTAGGCCACGTGCGTCATCTTCGTACCAGCCAGCGTGCTGAACTGCTCGCCGGCGAGGTGGGAAGCGGTGCCCGTACCGCCCGACGCGTAATTGACGCGGCCAGCGTTGGCCTTGGCGTACGCGGCAAGTTCCGTGGCCGAATTGACCGGCACGGACGGATTCACCACCAGCAGCAGGGGGACGGACGCGAGGTTCGACAGCCCCACGAAATCACGCGTGAGACTGTAATTGAGCTTCTGGTAGAGCGATGCGTTGATGGCATGGCTCGACGTGGCCATCAGCAGCGTGTAGCCGTCGGCGTCCGCCCGGGCGGCCGAGACAGCACCGATGTTGCCGTTGGCGCCCGCCTTGTTCTCCACCACGACCGACTGGCCGAGGCGGGCCGACATGGCTTGCGCCACGGTGCGTGCGATCACGTCGGTGGCGCCGCCGGCCGCGAACGGCACGATGATGCGCAGGGGATGATCGGGGTATTCCGCCATCGCGCTGAAGGGGATAACGGCCAATATGGTGGCCACGGCAAGGCCCCGCAACGGGGCGATGGCTTTGTACATGTCTGTCTCCTGTGCTTCTGGTGTCTTCTGGATGTCTTCTGGATGTCTTCTGGATGCACCATGAGGAACACTTTACGCAGGCGCGTGGCGGCGGCGTTAGGACGGATCAGACGTTGTATTGGACTTTTTCGCGGGTCAGTCCAGCGGACGGCAATGCTTCCTGCGGAAGTCGCCCGGCGTGAGACCGGTCTGCTTCTTGAAGAAGCGCGCGAAGTAGGCCGGATCCTCGATATTGAGCCGGAACGCGATCTCGGCGATGCCGGTTTCGGTGTTGCTGAGCCAGCGCTTGGCTTCCAGCACCACGCGTTCCTGTACCAGCTGGCTGGCGGTGCGCGCCAGGGTTCGCTTGACCGCGTCGTTGAGCTGGCGCTCGCTCACGCAGAGCGCCTCGGCGTACTGGCCGATCGTGCCGAAGCGCAGGTAGTGGGTGTCCACCAGCATCGTGAAGCGGCGCGTGAGCGCCTGGTGCGGGCCAATGCCACCGGCTGTCTCGTTCTCGGGGCACAGTCGGCGCAGGCGCGTGAGCAGGATCAGCAGGCACGCCTGCACTACGTCCGGGAAGCCGGGCTGGCGATCCCGCGCCTCCTGCTCCATCTCGTCGAGCAGCGGCAGCAGGCCGTCATGCTGGTCCTGCGTGAGATAGAGCGCACTGTGGGCGCCCGTGGGGTGATAGAACGGGAACTTCGCGGCATCGTCGGCGCGCGGAAACATCCGCGCGAAGAAGTCGGTGCTGAAGTTCAGCACGTAGCCGTGCGGCTTCACCGATGACGTCCAGGCATGCACCTGCCCCGGCGAGAGGAAGAACACCGAGTGGTCGCGCACATCGAAATGCGCGAAGTCGAGCATGTGCGTGCCGCTCGCCCGGGTCATCCAGAGCAGGTGATAGTAGTTGTGCCGGTGCAGGAAGCCGCGCGGGATGTCGTCGCGGTCCTGCAGCCGCACGAGGTCGAAGTAGAACGACCCGTCGCCGGCAAAATCCGAGGTCTCGAAGGTGGGAAACTCGCCGGCGGTGCTGGAGGGAAGGGCTTCGGACAAGCGCGGGGTCTCCTTTTGTTTCGGATCCTGGTTACCGGCGCCATCCTATCGCAAAACCGCGCTCACCATCCCCCAAAACGAGGCCATTGCGCTTCCACGGCAGTGCTGCCCGCGACGACCGTGTAGGCGCCGTGCTGCGCCCCAGTGGCGCACGCGTGATTGGGCAGCACGCGCAGCAGCGTGCCGACCGGGAACATCGGCGTGGCGGACGGGTCCGTGCGGTGGCTGACGATGCCGTGCTCCTGGTTGGCGTCGACCATTACCAGCTCCGGCAGCGGCTTGCCGTCGATATCGCACACCAGTCCGTAGCCCTGGTCGACCGGCTGCTTCGCGGTGCCACGGTCGCGCGACATCGCCATCCATCCGGCGTCCGTGATCAGCCAGCCTTTCTCGCGCTGGTGCCCGATCACCGTGCACAGCACCGACAGCGCGATGTCATCCGTGTTGCAGACCCCGATGCCGTGCATCACCAGGTCGAAGAAGACGAACACGCCGGCCCGGACCTCCGTCACGCCTTCGAGCGAGCGGGCGAAATGCGCGGTGGGCGTGCTGCCGATGCTCACCACCGGCGCACGATAGCCGGCGGCGCGCAGGCGTTCCGCTGCCTGGACCACGCCGGCGCGCTCCTGCTCGGCCACGGCTTCGATGGCCTCGGCCGAACGGCAATTGTAGGAATCGCCCGCATGGGTGAGCACGCCCGCGAGCCAGGCGCCGGTGCCCTCGTCCTTTCCCCCCTTGCCCAGTGCTGCGGCGATGTCGAGCAGCGCCGGGTCTGCCGGCTTGACGCCCGAGCGGTGGCCGTCGGTATCGATCTCGATCAGCACCGGCACGTTGAGCGCGCGCTCGCGACACCAGGCGGCGAGCGCGTGGGCGGCCTCGACGTTGTCCAGCAGCAGGGTGAGCGCCGCGCCGCGCCGCACGAGGTCTTCGACATGAGGCAGCTTGGACGGGACGATGCCCACCGCGTACAGGATGTCACGCCAGCCGTGGTCGAGGAAATAGCCGGCTTCCTTCAAGGTGGATACGGTGATGGGCGTACCCGGTGCGCCAATGCGGGACGCGACGTCGGCGGACTTGTTGGTCTTGGCGTGCGGCCGCAGCGTGACGCCGGAAGGCGCAAGGCGGTCGCGCAGCCGCGCGATATTGCGCTCCATCTTGAGTCGGTCCAGGACAAGGACCGGCGTTTCGAGTGCTTGCAAGTTCATGGGAGTCCGTTATGCGAGGTCGCTTTTCGAGTCGCCAGTGTAGGGAAGCCAGGCCCTCAGGTGGTTAATGCCATAGAATTTATTAATTCACCTGGAGGTTAAGAATGAAGCTGGACATCGAGGATCTGCGGTTCATCCTGGCGCTGGACCGCCTGGGTAGCCTGGCGGCCTTGGCCCGGGAAGAGAACGTCACGCCGCCGGCCGTGACCAAGCGGCTGGGGCAGCTGGAGGCCCGCCTCGGCATCCGGCTGGCCCAACGCACCACCCGGCGCTTGCAACTCACGCACGAAGGCCATCTTCTGGCGCAGCACGCCACCGGGGTCCTGGAGCAGATGCAGGTGATCGAGGAGGCGCTTCAGCAGCGTAGTCAGGTCGTGGCGGGCAAGCTCAAGGTCCATGGCCCGTTTGGCTTTGGGCGCCGCTACCTGGGTCCGCTACTGGCGCAGTTCCACAGCACCCATCCCAATCTCGAGGTGCAGTTGTATCTGTCGGACAACCTGATGCTGCCGCGCCAGCCCGTGCATGGGCGGGACGCCTTTGACGTGCTGGTCAGCATCGGCACGATCCCGGATTCGCGCTGGATTGCGCACCGTATCGCGCCGAACCGCCGCATCCTGTGTGCGGCGCCCGAATATCTCGCCAAGGCGCCCCCGCTGGAGACGCCCGCAGACCTCGAACGGCACGCCTGCCTGGTGCTCCGGGAGAACGATGAGGACGTGACGCTGTGGCGCTTCGCCGAGGGCAGTCATGACAGCGCCGACCGGAGCCTCCGTCCTGCGCGGTCACGGGAGCTGACGGTGCGGGTGCGGCCGACGATGGAGAGCAATGATGGCGACGTGGTCCATCACTGGTGCCTGACCGGCAAGGGCATCATGGCGCGGTCGGAGTGGGATGTGGCCGATGAACTGGCCACCGGGCGGCTGGTGGCGCTGCTGCCGGCGTACCGGCTGCCCGATGCGGACGTGATGGCGCTGGTGCCGCAGTCGCGCCAGTCGTCCATGCGCACGCAACGGTTCGTCGAGATGCTGCGCAACGCCCTGGGGCCCAGGCCGCCGTGGCGCCCGACCCGCCAGCCGTAGACGGCGGACGGGTCAGGGCAAGGCAGATTACGACAGCTGACCCATCGCCGGATCGCTCACCGTATCCTTGCCGGTCTCGATACGGCCCGCGATACGGCGGCGCAGCGACGGTGCCAGATCGCAGCTGATCTCGAAGTCGTACCAGTTGCCGCTGTCACCCAGCGTCCAGGTCAGCTCGCCCACCTTGCCGGCCTCCACCTTCTGGCCCCACGGGCCGTCCGTGCGATAGGCCCTGGCGGTTGCGCTGAACGTGCAGGCCTTGTCGCTGCGGTTGTACAGCTTGACCTGCAGCACCGGCGGATCGCACGGTGCGTAGCAGACCTGGATTTCCGTGCCGCCGCCAGCCGACTGCTCGTTCAGATCGCCCACGTACTCGCGGTGATAGCCGTTCGGGCCCAGCACCCACAGATCGTATTTGCCGTTGTCGGCCGCCACGTTCCACAGGCCGTCCAGGCTCTTGCCCGCCTCCACCACGTAGCGGCGCGGAATGGCGTCGAGGTGCAGCTTGTCGTAGACGTGGAAGACCGCGCCCGCCGTGCCGGTGTTCGAGAACATCAGCGTCACGGTCTTGGCGCCTGCATCGGTGCGGGACGTGGTGTGCAGCTCGTACGGAAGCGCGCGCGACGGGCGCGTGCCGGTCACCTGTGCCGGCAGGGCAGGCGTGGCCGGCACGGGAATCGCGGCCGACGCCTTCTGCGTCAGCGCGAGGTTGTCGACCGTGACTTTGGTGCTGCGGCCCGCCAGCGTCGGCAGGGCGTCCTTGTTCGGGCTGACGAAGTTGAAGGCCGAGGTCAGGTCACCGCACACGGCGCGGCGATAGGCACCGATCTGCGGCTCCTTCACGCCGAAGCGCTTTTCCAGGAAGAGCAGCGTCGAGGTGTGGTCGAAGACCTGCGAATTGACAAAGCCGCCGCGGCTCCACGGCGAGACGATACACATCGGCACGCGCGGGCCCGGGCCGTACGGCTTGCCGTCGATGGCCGACTGATTCGCCGTGGCGGGCGTGTAGTTGTGATACTCGAAGGCCATGTCGGCATCGCTGAGCGTGCTGCCGCCGGCGAGCGTGGCATCGGCATTGCGCGACGGGGCCGACGGCGGCGGCAGGTGGTCGAAGAAGCCGTCGTTCTCGTCGTAGTTGATCAGCAGCACGGTCTTGCTGAAGACCTCGGGGTTGGCCGTCAGCGCGTCCAGCACCTGCTGCACATACCAGCCGCCCTGCGCCGGGCTCGACGGGCCCGGGTGCTCGCTGTAGAGCGACGGCGGGATGATCCACGAGATTTCCGGCAGCGTGCCGTTCTGCACATCGTCACGGAAGGATTGCAGCAGGCCGTCAGGCATGGTGTTGCCAAAGCCCTTGGCGAGCGGGCTCAGCGCGTCGTCGATCGATGGATCGTAGGCGGGCGAGGTGCCGGGCAGCGCCACCGGGCGCCGTGCCACGGGCATCGATTCCATCGCCGTGCGCCAGTGCTGGAAGCTCATCATCTCGTTGCAGCCGTAGTTGTCGGCCAGGCTCTGATACACCTTCCAGCTCACCCCGGCATCGACCAGGCGGTCGGCGTAGGTCTTCCACGTCCAGCCCTGGGTGGACGGCCCCACGTCATTGCCGCCGTTGAACTCGTTGACCATGGCTGCCACGTTGGCGCCGCTCGGGCCATTCGTGCCGGTCCAGTAGAACAGGCGGTTCGGGATGGTGCCGGTGTGCATCGAGCAGTGATAGGCGTCGCACAGCGTGAAGGCATCGGCCAGCGCGCGCTGGAACGGCACCTCGGCGGTGTCGTAGTACGACATCGACAGCCGGTTCTTGGCCACGGGCCAGCGATTCATGCGTCCGTGGTCCCACGCGGCCTGGCCATCGGGCCAGGTATGTGGGGTGCTACCCGCGCGCTGCGCGTTGCCCAGCGTGGCGTCCAGGCGATAGGGCGTGATCGTGTTGTTCGTGGCGTCGGTCTGGAAGAACGCGTTCTTGCCGTTCGCCAAGGGGATCGCGAAGCGGTCGCCATAGCCGCGCACGCCCTTGAACGTGCCGAAATAGCTGTCGAAGGAGCGGTTCTCGAGCATCAGCAGCACCACGTGCTTGACGTCCTGGATCGTGCCAGTGGCGTTGTTCGCCTCGATGGCCAGGGCGCGGCGGATGCTGGGCGGGAACGATGCGAGCGTGGCAGCCGCTGCCGCGGTGCCGAGCGTGTTGCGCAGGAACTTGCGCTTGGACGGGTTGAATGTCATGCCGGGTCGGTGTCGGTTGGATGGGGAGGGCGCGGGGCGGTGCGGATGGCGCGGATCAGGGGGCCGGCGCGCAGTGCGCCGTGGTGCAGGCGGCGGGCGTGGTGCCGGGGCCGCCGTTGCCACCGTCGCCGCCGCCCGTGGCGGGCGGGGGGGCATTGTTGTCGTCGCCGCCGCAGGCGCTCAACAGCAGGGCCAGACACAGTGCGCCGGCACCGAGCACCGGCCTGTACATGCGCGAATGAACAGGTTTTGTGGTTGTCATGGTTCTAGGTCAGAGAAGTTCAGGTCACGGACCGGGCCAGAAGTCGCCCGAATTCCGTACGGATTCCCCGCCGCCGTTGTCTGCCAATGTCTTGCCGGACAAGGATCACCCTACTCAAGTGGGGTGCTGGTGGGCGAGACGTGGAGTCTGTCTCCTTGATATGTCAATGATGTGACCAATGCCACACGAATCACGCGTTTGAAAGTAATGAAATTTCAAATGAATGTAACTTTCCGGACGTCGTCAGGCAGGCCGCGGTACGGGCATTTCCCCGAGATTCGCCAGGAATTTCGATCCCAACGGTGCTACCGTGGGGCGATGGCCGTAGACAAGGAGACAGACGATGCGTGTCATGGTGTTAGTGAAAGCCACCGAAGACAGCGAAACGGGCATGCTCCCCACGACCGAACTGTTCGAGGCGATGCACAAGTTCAACGAGGCGCTGGCGAAGGCCGGCATCCTGCGTGCAGCGGACGGCCTCAAGCCCTCGTCGGCGGGTAAGCGCGTGGCGTTCGATGGTGCCGGCCGTACGGTCATCGACGGGCCGTTCGCTCAGACCCGTGAGCTGGTGGCTGGCTTCTGGCTCTGGGAAGTCAAGGACATGGATGAAGCGGTCGCCTGGGTGAAGCGCTGCCCGAATCCCATGCCGGGGCCCAGCGAGATCGAGATCCGTCCGCTGTACGAGATGTCGGATTTCGAATGAGAGGCTGAAGAGAGGCGGAGGGCGCCTTTGACACCACAGGCGTGGGCCATGAGCGCCGTTTGTGGGAACCATGTTTTCGCTACATAGCGGGCATGCCGCCGGGCGGAAGCTGTTATGAATCTGCCATGAAGCGCACCACCTCGATTCCGCAACCGGCCGATGCCGGACTCCTGTCCGGCGGCGCGGCCCATCCCGCTGACGGCGAGGATCGCAATTTCGTGACGGCGCTGGGGCGCGGGCTGGAACTGCTGCGCGCGTTTGGCCCGCACGACGATTTTCTCGGCAATGCGGAGCTGTCGCGCCGTACCGGCATTCCGCGTCCCACGGTGTCACGGCTGACCTACACGCTGGCGAGTCTCGGCTATCTGGTCTATGTAGAGGGACAGGAGAAGTACCGCATCGGGCAGGGAGCCCTGTTGCCCGGGCAACGCTATCTGTCTGGCGCCGGCATTCGTGACATCGCCCAGCCGCTGATGCAGTCGCTGGCCTTCGCGACCGACTGCACCGTGGCGCTGGCAGCCCCGGACCGCCACGACATGCTGTACCTGGAGGTCTGCCAGCCGCGCGGCGCGCTGGTCATGCGCCTGACGCCGGGCTCGCGGCTGCCCATGGCCACGTCCGCCATCGGGCGTGCGTGGCTGGCCGGGCTGGCGCCGGCACGCCGCACGGCGGTGCTGGCGGAACTGGAGCGGCACCACGGCCCGCGCTGGCCAGGCCTGCGTGCCAAACTGGATCGCGCCTTGCGCGACCACGCGCGGCGCGGCTTCTGCCTGGCGCATGCCGAGTGGGACCGCACGGTCAGCGGCGTGGCTGCGCCGGTGTGCCTGCAGGATGGCGCGGAGGTGCTGTCGATCAATATCGGCGGGGCGTCCACGCGCCTCTCCCCGGAAATTCTCGAGACCAATCTCGGCCCGCGCATCCGCGAACTGGCCGATACGCTGGCCGCACGGCTCTGGCAGTCGGCCTGACGAACGAACACTCGAACACTCGCACAACAAGAGGAGACAAGCATGGAGATTCGTAACAAGACCGTCATCGTGACGGGCGGCGGCACGGGCATCGGCCGGGCGCTGGTGCTGGCGTTCGCGCAGGGCGGGGCGCGCGGTGTGGCCGTGGCGGACATCGACCAGGCCGGCGCGGCGCAGGTGGCTGCCGAGGCCGCTGCGACGGCGCCCGACTGCCAGATCTTCGCCCAGCGCGTGGACGTGGCCGACGAGGCTGCCGTGCAAGGGCTCGTCGATACCGCCACGGAGCGCTTTGGCCAGGTCGACATCTTCTGCTCGAACGCCGGCATCATCCTGCGCAAGGGGCTGGACGCCAGTGACGCCGAATGGCAGCGCATCTGGGAGATCAACGTCATGGCCCATATCCACGCGGCCAAGGCGGTGCTGCCGCAGATGCTCGAGCGCGGCGAGGGCTACTTCATCAATACGGTGTCGGCGGCAGGTTTGCTGTCGCAGATTGGCTCGGCGCCGTACGCGGTGACCAAGCACGCGGCCATCGGGTTCGCGGAATGGCTGTCGATTACCTATGGCGAGCGCGGCATCCGGGTCAGCTGCATCTGCCCGCAGGGCGTGCAGACCAAGATGCTGTTTGGCGAAAGCGGCGAGCGCAAGGGCTTCCTGCAGGCTGGCTCGGTCACGCCGGAGCACGTTGCCGAGAAGACGCTCGAAGGCGTTGTCAATGAGAGTTTCCTGATTCTGCCTCACCCGGAGGTGCTGGAGTACTACCGTCGCAAGGGCCAGGATTACGACCGCTGGCTGCGTGGCATGCGCCGCCTGCACGATCAGGTGTCTAAGGAATTCGGCAATATCGCCGTATAAGATGACAGGCGGCAGAAGATCGCCGCCCAACCCAAAAAAAGACAAGACAATCAGGAGACAATTTCATGCGTGTACGTGTATACCCGCGCCGCCGCTTCATGGCCGCGATGGCGACGATGGCGGGCGTGGCAGTGACGGCGGCATTCTCCGCAGTGCCGGGAGCGGCCCTGGCCCAGGCCCAGAACTATCCGAACAAGCCGATCCGCATGGTGGTGGGCTTCCCGAGCGGCGGCGCGCCGGACATCCTCGCGCGAATTTTCTCCGAGAAGATCTCTCCGTCGTGGGGCCAGCCCGTGGTGGTGGACAACAAGCCCGGCGCGGGCGGCAACATCGGCGGCGAGGCCGTGGCCCACGCGGCGCCGGACGGCAACACGCTGGCGCTCGGCACCGTGGGCACGCACTCGATCAACGGCGCGCTGTACAGCAAGATGCCGTACGACATGGTCAAGGACTTCACGCCGGTGATCCTGCTGGCTTCCACGCCCAACGTGCTGGTGGTCAATCCGTCGGTGCCGGCCAAGAACGTGCAGGAGCTGATTGCGCTGGCCAAGTCCAAGCCCGGGGCGCTGCAGTTCGGCACGCCCGGTGTCGGCACGTCGCTGCACGTGGCCGGGGAGTTGTTCAACACCATGGCGCAGGTCAAGATCACCCACGTGCCGTACAAGGGCCGGGCGATGGCCATTCCGGACCTGCTGGGCGGACACATTCCCATGATGTTTGACAACCTGCCTTCGGCGCTGCCGGTGGTGAAGGAGGGCAAGCTGCGCGCGCTCGGCGTGACCAGCGCCAAGCGCTCGCCGTCCGCGCCGGACATCCCCACCATTGCCGAGCAGGGCCTGCCCGGCTACGAGGCCGAGTCGTGGTTCGCCGTCTTCGCGCCGGCCAACACGCCCAAGGACGTGGTGGCCAAGCTCAACACCGAGCTGAACCGCATCTTCAAGCTGCCCGACGTGCAGGCCAAGCTGAAGACACTGGGGCTCGACCCCGTGCTCGGCACGCCCGAGGCGCTGGCCACGTACCAGCGTAGCGAAATCACCAAATGGGCCAAGGTGGTGAAGGACTCGGGCGCCAAGGCGGAGTGAGGCCCTACATGGCGGGCGGGCGCGCTCCGGCGTACCCCTGCTGGCGGAAGCGGTAGCCCACCTTGGGCACCGCTGCCACGCAGTTGTCCAGCCCGAGCGGGTGCAACGCCCGCCGCAACCGCGAGACCAGTTGCGTGAGGCAGTTCTCATCGACCATCGCGTCGGCGCCCCACACCGCCTCGATAATCTGCTGCCGCGACATCACGGTGTCGCGGTGCTCGATCAGCGCGGCCAGCAGCCGCAACTCAAAGCGCGTGACCTTGGCGACTACCCCGCCGTAGGAAATGACGCCCTGTGTCTCATCGACATGGAGGTCGTCCTCGGTGGCCGGCAAGGGCTGGGTGGCGGGTGGCATGCCCAGCCGGGCCAGCACATGCGCCAGGCCGCGCGCATGCTCGAGTTCCGCACGGGCCTGGCCGGCGGGATCGGGCGCCAGCACCGCATTCGGCACCGGGATGAAGCGGTAGCCCTCGCGCGGCACGGTCACGATGTGGCCGTCCAGGCCGACGGGGCTTAGTGCCTTGCGCAGCCGGTAGACCAGTTGCACGAGATAAAGCTCGTCCACCAGTTCGGCACGCTTGCCCCAGACGCCATTCAGTAAATAATCCTTCGGCTTAACCGCTGGTTTTTCCTCTACCAATAACCGCAGCAAGCGCTTTTGCTGGCCGGTTATCGTTGTCTCCACGCCGCCGCGAATCACGCGGTCATTGTCCCAGTCAAAAAATACTGAATCGCCATTCCGGATCATTTCGCAACCCTCATGTCGTCTGCGATGGACGACAAGCGTACGGGCGCGATTCGCCGGCTCCCATGGAAGATATTTTCGTGTCGATGTGCCCCGAGCGGGTGACGCCGTCGCACGTGGCACCCGCAATATCACACGGGGTTGAAACAATGCGGCAGGGTGCGCAACGGTTGTCGCCATTCTGTTCAGGAATTCACGCTGTCCGCGCGGCGTAACCCGGCGCCGCGCGCGAACAATCTAACATCGTGCTATCCCGCTTGTGGCGGCGATCATAACCCATTCGGGTCCGGCTTCCTTGCTCATCCGCGTACCCAAAGGCACGGTTACATAACAGTGTGGATTCACGAAAATCCACGTCATCCATTCTTCACCTCGCAGAATGACGATTTCTTCGGATCTATTTTCAGGAAACTGCGATTAATCGTGACACAGGATATTCCATCTCCATTCCATGTCATTAAATCTGGCCCGGGAGAAAGATGGCATGGCCGCCTGGCGATGGTTTTGTCAAAGTCGATGGGAACCGGCGGCATTCATCTAATTCTGCAAGGACAGATAGTCATGGCAAAAGTATCGGACAACAGCAACCCGGGCCAGCAAGGGCGGACCGGATTCGCATCCACGGGATATCGGAATGGGGCTCCCGATGAGCAGGCGCCGCCGAAAACGCCACTGTCGCGTTTCAAGGGCCGCAGGCAAGCATTGAAGGGCGGGCGCGCCGGCAGTGCGCTGGTGTACAACGGCGACGCTGGCGATCCCGCCAAGCCGCAATCGGTAGGTGCCACGGAGCGCACTTACCAGCAGAACAAGTTCGATCCGGCCACGGAGACCGAGGACTATTCGTACACGGCGACGCGCGTGGTCAAGCGCGTCTACAACACCTACGGGGCCGTGCCGCAAGGCAGGAAGGTGTTCGGGTATTTCACGGACTGGTCGCAGTACGACGGTCGCCTCGAGGGCAACTTCAACAATGCATCGGCCGGGCGCGGCCTGGACATGATGTTGGTGAACGCGGCCGCCTACGACAAGATCATCATCGGCTTCGCCGGAATCGTCGGCGACAAGGGCGAGAAGCAGTACGTGATCGACAACGCTGCGGTCGATTTCGGCAAGAAGCTGCACGAAGCCACCTTCGTTGATCCCTGGGGCGATGTGGCCTCGTTCCTGAACGTGGGGTTCACCAGTTGGGTCAGCAATGACTACCAGGATCTCTTCATCCAGAGCAAGGCCCAGGGCGTGCTCGGCGGCCTGAAGAAGCTGAAGGACAAGAACCCCAACCTGAAGTTGTCGCTCAGTCTGGGCGGCTGGACGATGAGCGAGGCATTTCACGCGGTGGCGGCGAACCCGACCCAGCGCAAGACGCTGATCGACAGCCTGGCGTTCATCGTCCAGCGTTTTCCGATGTTCACCGAGATCGACCTGGACTGGGAGTATCCGGGCAACGCGGGCGCCGGCAACCCGCACGGCCCCGAGGACGCGGGCAACTTCCAGGCGCTGGTGCGTGAACTCAAGCAGCGCTTGCCCAGCATCCGGGTCAGCATTGCCGCAGGCGCGTCCATGTCGACGCTGCTGACGTCCGATATCAAGGGGATGATCGCGTCGGGCGTGGAAGGCATCAACCTGATGACCTACGATTACTTCGGCACGCCGTGGGCGCCCAAGCTCGCCCATCACTCGAACTTGTTCGATGTCGATCCGGCGGACCCCGAAGGTCACAGCATTGACCGTGCCGTGAAGTACCTGCTCGGACAGGGCGTGCCGTCGACCAATATCAACATTGGCTTTGCCGCCTACAGCCGTAGCGGGCGCAACGCCGTGATTGACAGCTGGTCGCCGCTGCAGGGCACCTACGACCCGGGCTCCGGCACCACCACCGGCACGTTCGAGTCTGGCACCACGGAATTCTTCGACCTGATCTACAACTACCTCGACCTGGAGCACCAGACCGGCATCAACGGCTTCAACGTCTATACGGACGAGGTTGCCGACGCGGACTATCTGTACAGCCCCGAGAGTGGCCTGTTCCTGTCCGTCGATACCCCGCGCTCGGTGTATGCCAAGGGCGAGTATGTGCGCAAGCACAACCTCGGCGGCCTGTTCACGTGGACCATCGACATGGACAGCGGCGTGCTGGTCAACGCCGCGCGCGAGGGGCTGGGCGCACCCGTGCAGACGCGCGTCGTCGACATGGACCCGTTCTACTTCTCCGGTATCAACGTGCAGGACGGCGGCCGCGCGCCGGTAGCGGTGATCGACGGCCCCACGGAGGCGTTCGAGGGCGACGACGTGGAATTCACGGCGCTGCGTTCGGTGGGCTCTGACCTGACGTACAGCTGGAGCGCGCCGGGCCTGACCTTCATCGACGACAAGACCACGTCGACGGTGGGTGGCCTGCTGCCCACCGTGGCCCGTTCGTACACCATCACGCTGACCGTGCGTGACGGGAGCAACCGGACCAGCACGGCGACGCAGACGCTGAAGGTCAAGGCGCGCACCGCGGCGCCGCCCACATCGCGGATTTCGGTGGTGATCGAGGCCGGCACGCCCTTCGCGCTCTCCGGGGAAGCGTCGTTCGATCCCGACAACGATCCGCTGACCTACCTCTGGGACGCGCCGGGCCTGCCGTTCTCCGGGAGTACCGAGGAACTGGTGGAAGGTACCGCGCCGTCGGTGGACGAGCAGACCGATTACTGGGTCAAGCTGACCGTGAACGATGGCACGCAGACGGACCAAAGCGCGATCTTCCTCTCCGTGGTGCCTGGCGAGACGCCGTCCGGCGGGGTGGTGGCCAAGATCACGGGCCGCTTGCAGGTGGAGGCGGGCGCGCCGATTTCGCTGTCGGCCGTGGAATCGACCGGCCCCGCGCCGCTGCTGTATGCGTGGGACGCGAACGGCCTGTCGTTCGATGGTGCCGACACGATCTCCGTGACCGGGAACGCGCCGATCGTCGACCGCGACACCACCATCCAGGTGACGGTGACGGTGACTGGCGCGGGCGGCAGCGGCGACCGGGACTCGGATACCGTGGAACTCCTGGTGCTGGCCGGCGGCAGTAGCGGCGACGAGGGCACGTGGCGTCCCGAGGGCTATCCGGGCGATGCCATCGTGACCAATAACTACCAGGGCCAGGGGCTGCATCAGTACAAGGCCAAATGGTGGGCGGGCCCCGACCAGGAGCCGGGCGACCCTGACGTGACGTCCACCAATGCCGAGGGCGACGCCAAGGTCTGGTACGACATGGGACCGGTCTGACAGACCGGGAAGACGGCCGGGTGAAGACCCGGTAGCGGTTCCGGGTGGCGGGTCATCGGCAGGGTGACGCCCACCCGGTTTTTTGTTTCGGGCTACCCGATGTGGGGGCGAGGCGCCATGGCAAGACTACGGCGGCGGTGGTGGTGGGTGGGATGGCGGGGATGGCGCTGGTGGGCGTGCGCGGCATGCCTCCTGGCGCTCTCCGGCTGCACGATGATCTGCATCCGTGGCGACCACAACCGCGTGCACGACGCCGGGGGGCACGGCAAGATCATGCTGCCCGACCTTCGGCACGATGACAGCCCGACCCGCCATCAACCTGACGGTCAGGCGCGCCATCGTGAGGGCGGCCGGGGGCCCTAGGCTATCGCCTACGCGTCGGGTTCCGGCGGTTCCGGCCGGGCAACCGCGGGTCGCGCGTCGTCCTGGCTGCGCAGGCGGCTCAGGCTGATGGCCGCGCCGATGGCGGCCACCGCCGCGGCCACGCACAGCGCGCCGCGCGCGGCGCCGGTCGGGTCGAGGCCGAACA
>NZ_CAJPVH010000055.1 GCF_905397395.1 Cupriavidus campinensis | reverse complement strand
GCCACGGCGGGCGGGGGCGGCATGGCGTCCGACCGCGCCCGCACTGCGTTGGCGTCGCGGCTGCGTGCCGGCGGCATCCGCGACGAGCGCGTGCTGAGCGCCATCGCCACGGTGCCGCGCCACCTGTTCATGGAGCCGGGGCTGGCCTCGCAAGCCTACGAAGATGCTGCGCTGCCAATCGGCCATCAGCAGACCATCTCCAAGCCGTCGGTGGTGGCGCGCATGATCGAACTGCTGCGCGAGGGTCTTACGCCAGACCAGCCGCTTGCGCGGGTGCTGGAAATCGGCACCGGCTGCGGCTATCAGGCCGCCGTGCTGAGCCTCGTCGCGCAGGAAGTGTTCTCTATCGAACGGATTCGTCCGCTACACGAACAGGCGAAGGCGAACCTCCGCCCGCTGCGCGTGCCCAACATCCGCCTGCACTACGGCGATGGCATGCTCGGGCTGCCGCAGGCCGCGCCGTTTTCCGCCATCATCCTGGCCGCCGCCGGGATGGACGTGCCCGAGGCGCTGCTCGGGCAACTCGCGATTGGCGGCCGGCTGATCGCCCCGGTGGTGGCATCCGCCCCGGGCGGCCCCGGCCAGACCGTCACCCAGCAACTCTTGCTGATCGAGCGCCTGAACCGGCATCGGTTTCACAGGACCGCGCTTGAAGCCGTTTTCTTTGTGCCCTTAAAATCGGGCACCATCTGAGTCGAACTATGCACAACATCGTGAAATCGGAACATTTCGCACGTTTGGGACAACGTTTTACCGTCACCGCGCTCGTCGCCCTGCTGGCCGCCTGCGCCAATTCGCCCATGCCCGCCCCGGTGGTGGACCGCACCTCCACCGCAGGTGGACAGGGCGCCGCGCCGGTGGAGCCCGCCCCGCCTGGATACTATCGGGTCAAGCGAGGCGATACCCTTTACCGTATCGCGCTCGAGAACGGGCAGTCGTATCGCGACGTGGCGTCCTGGAACAATATCGGTAACGCGAATCAGATCGAGGTGGGTCAACTGCTGCGCGTCGTGCCGCCGAGCGCCGACCCGAACGCGGCTCCGGGCGTAGCCACGGTGCCAGTGGCGCCTGGCACGGTACAGTCGCAGCCGATTGACGCTGCGCGTCCGGTTGGCACCCCTGTGGGAACCCCCTCCGGCACCACGGCAGCGGCCTCGGTGCCGGCCGCCACGCCCTCGGCCGGTGCATCGGCGGCGGCAGCGGCTTCGGCCCCGGCTGGCGACGTGCGCCTGTCCTGGCCGGCCAGCGGTCAGCTGATTGGGAAATTTGATGACAAAGGTAACAAAGGCATTGATATCGCTGGCAAAAAAGGCGATGCCGTGCTCGCTGCCGACGAGGGTAGGGTGATTCACGTAGGCCCCTTGCGCGGCTACGGGAATCTTGTCATCATCAAACACAACGACACGTATCTCACCGCCTACGGTCATAACGACAAGGTGCTGGTGGCAGAGCAGTCAATGGTCCGCAAGGGCCAGAAGATTGCCGAAATGGGTAACAGTGATACTGACAGGGTCAAGCTGCACTTTGAGGTTCGCAAGAACGGAAAACCGGTCGATCCGATGCGGTATCTGCCGCCACAGTGAGGTTTCATGCCACGCCAGAAAACTGTCTCATCCGGAGTTGTCAGCAGGACCCGTCGTCCCAAGCAGCCGGAAGGAAAGGCTGGTGTGGCGAAATCTGCCGACGTGGTGGACGCCGAGGTCTTTGGCGACGATCCTGCCGCCGAAATGGTCCCGGCCACCGACGAGCCGATCACGCCCGTTGCGCGTGCCGGCCTGCGTGACACCGATCTCGCCACCGATCTGCGCGTAGATATCGCCGCCGCCGACGAGGGCGACGACGAGGAAGCCGAGGACGAGGAAGAGGAAGAAGAAGCCGCCGAGGCCGCGCCCGAGCACGACGACTTCAAGACCGTGCTCCACACGGAACTCGCGGCTGACACCGTCCAGCACTACCTGAACCGCATCAGCATCAAGCCGCTGCTGTCCGCGCCGGAGGAACTCCATTTCTCCACGCTGGCCAAGGGCGGGGATTTCTCTGCGCGGCAGGTAATGATCGAGCGCAACCTGCGCCTCGTGGTGAGCATCGCCAAGGGCTATCTGAATCGTGGCGTGCCGCTGCTCGATCTGATCGAGGAAGGCAACCTCGGCCTGATGCACGCCATCGAGAAGTTTGATCCGACCCGTGGCTTCCGCTTTTCCACCTATGCCACGTGGTGGATCCGCCAGAGCATCGAGCGCGCGATCATGAACCAGGCCCGCACGGTGCGGTTGCCGGTGCACGTGATTCGCGAGCTTAACCAGGTACTGCGTGCCAAGCGTCATCTTGAAAAAGGTGGCACCGATGGCCGCGACGCCAGCCTCGAGGACATTGCACATCTCCTCGGAAAGACGCCTGACGAGGTGCAGGACGTGCTGGCACTCAATGAACATACCACCTCGCTCGATACGCCGTTCGATCTCGACCCGGGCTCCAGCCTGCTCGATTTCCTTTCCGACGAGCACAACGCCGCGCCCGACCAGGAAGTGGCCCACCGCGAGTTGGAAAACCTGATGAAACTCTGGCTGGCCCGCCTGTCGGAGAAGCATCGCTATGTGGTGGAGCGCCGCTTCGGCCTGAACCACATCGAGCCGGCCACGCTTGAAGAGCTGGCTGAGGAAATGGGTCTGACGCGCGAGCGCGTGCGCCAGATCCAGCAGGAAGCGCTGGTCAAGCTCAAGCGGCATTTCGCTTCGCAAGGTGTCAGGAAGGACGCCGTTTTATGACCCCTGTGCTGGTATTCGACATCGAGACGATTCCCGATGTCGCCGGCCTGCGCCGTTTGCATGAGCATCCCGCATCGATGAGCGACGCCGAAGTCGCCGAGCATGCGTTTGCCGCCCGCCGGGACAAGACCGGCTCCGATTTCCTGCCGCACCACCTGCAGCGCGTGGCCGCCATTTCCTGTGTGCTGCGCCGCACGCAGCGCGATGGCTCCGCCGTCTTCCATGTCGGCTCGCTCGGCACGCTCGAGGACGGCGAGGCCACGCTGATCCAGAAATTCTACGAACTGATTGCGCGCTACAGCCCGCAACTGGTGTCGTGGAATGGCGGCGGCTTCGACCTGCCCGTGCTCCACTATCGTGGACTGATCAACGGTGTCAGCGCGCCGCGCTACTGGGAAATGGGCGAGGGCCGCGACGACGACAGCCGCGACTTCAAATGGAATAACTACATCAGCCGCTATCACATGCGGCATCTGGATCTGATGGACCTGCTGGCGATGTACCAGCCACGGGCCAGCGCGCCGCTCGACGACCTGGCCAAGCTGTGCGGCTTCCCGGGCAAGATGGGGATGGACGGCAGCAAGGTCTGGGAGGCCTACCAGCAAGGCCAGCTCGCCGCGATTCGCGATTATTGCGAGACCGACGTCGTCAACACCTACCTGATGTACTGCCGCTTCCAGTTGATGCGCGGCGGGCTGACGCCGCGCGAGTTCGACATGGAAGTGTCGCTGGTGCAGGAGTCGCTGGCGGAGCTGCCGGGCGAGCAGTGGATGCAGTACTTGCGCGCCTTCCAGCTTCAGCCGATGAGCCCCGAGGACGAGGAAGAGCCCGAGATCTAGGCCCGACGCCGTTAGGCGTCCAGCGTCAGGTGGATGGGCTGGTGGTCCGAGGCATCGGTCTCGCTGTTGACTTCGCAACGTTGCACATCGGCGAGCAAATTCTCCGTCACGAAGACGAAATCGCACGCGAAGGGCGGCTCCGGCCATTGTTTCTTGTCATAGAGGGCGCAGGTCGGCGCATGAGGCTGGCCTGGATGGGTGTGGACCCACGCGTCGTGCCAGTTCGGCGTGGCATCCGGATAGCGCTCCAGCATGGTGCGGTAGGCCACATCTTCCGGCTTGGCGTTGAAGTCGCCGCACAGGATCGCTTCGATCGGCCGGGGTTCCGGCGTGAACGGGCCGGGGCGTGATTCCGATTTGCCGGGCCGACGGGCGTGGTCGCACGCCTCCTTGTGCCACGCGCGCAGGGCAACGGCCTGGGCCTCGCGTTGCAGCTTCGAATAGAACTCCAGATGCGTGGAGATCACACGCAGGCGCCGCGCCCCGATCTGCACCGTGACGTCGAGCGCCACACGTGGCATCGACGCCACTTCCGGGTCGGCCGGCCAGGGGAGTGCATGGCGGAAGACCTCCCGCACCGCCAGCCGCGTGGCCACTACGTTGCCGATCTGGCGATGGCTGCCATCGTTCCCGGTGCGATCGACGCCGGGCGCGAAGATGACGCGATAGCCGGGCAGCAGCGCGGTCAGCTCGGCCACCTGATCGCGGCTGGGGTTGCCGGCCATGTCGGTGAAACCGCGCGTGACCTCCTGCAGGCAGATCACATCGGCATCGGCCATGCCCTGCATGGTGTCGACGATGCGGGCGAGGTCGACCTTGCCGTCCGCCCCGCGCCCCCATTGGATATTCCACGTAATCAGTTCCATCGCCTTCCTTGCATTGCGGCAGCCGTCTGGCGCCGTGACTGGAATACAATCGCGCTTTCGCAAAACAATACGTCAGGTCCCACTGGTGTCTCAAGCCGTGTCTTCATCCGCCCACCCGGCGACGCAGTCGAGTGTCGCTTCCGCCACAACTCCGGCGTCTCCCGAACCGGTTGTCAAGATCGAAAGCCTCGACATGGAGGCGCGCGGCGTCGGCCGCCTGGTCAATGAGGATGGCACGCCGGGCAAAGTGATCTTCGTCGAGGGCGCGCTGCCAGGCGAGACGGTCAGCTATCGCAGTTTCCGCCGCAAGCCGAGCTACGAGCAGGCCCATCTGGTGGAGGTGAAACAGGCCTCGGTGATGCGTGTGGACCCGGGTTGCCAGCATTTCGGCGTGTGCGGCGGTTGCTCGATGCAGCACCTGGACGCTCGCGCGCAACTGGCCATCAAGCAGCGCGTGCTGGAAGACAATCTCTGGCATCTGTCGAAGGTCCGGCCGGACGTCGTATTCCGTCCAATCGCCGGGCCCGACTGGGGCTATCGCTACCGCGCACGGCTGACCGTGCGCTATGTGGCGAAGAAGGGTGGGGCGCTGGTGGGCTTCCACGAGCGCAAGAGCAGCTACGTGGCCGACATGACGCGCTGCGAGATCCTGCCGCCGCATGTGTCCGCGCTGCTGGTGCCACTGCGCGAGCTGGTCTCGGGGTTGTCGATCCGTGACCGCATGCCCCAGATCGAACTCGCCGTGGGGCAGGAGGTGACGGCGCTGGTGCTGCGCATCCTCGAGCCGCTGACCGATGCCGACAAGGATCTGCTACGCGCCTTCGCCGACCGCCACGGCGTGCAGTTCTGGCTCCAGCCGAAGGGTCCGGACACGGTCTATCCGTTCTATCCGGCAGACCAGGAACTGGCTTACACGCTGCCCGAGTTCGGCATCCGCATGCCGTTCAAGCCGACCGATTTCACGCAGGTCAATCACCAGATCAACCGCGTGCTGATCGGCCGTGCGCTGCGCCTGCTGGACGCCGCGCCCACGGACCGGCTGCTCGACCTGTTCTGCGGCATCGGCAATTTCACGCTGCCGCTGGCCACGCAGGGCGCCTCGGTGATGGGCATCGAGGGCAGCGAGGTGCTGACCACGCGCGCGTTGGCCAATGCCGAGTACAACGGGCTGGCTGGCAAGACTTCGTTCGCCTGCCGCAACCTGTTCGAGGTGACGGCCGAGGATATCGCCGCGCTGGGCCAATTCGATCGCTGGCTCGTCGATCCGCCCCGCGAGGGTGCGCTGGCGGTCTGCAAGGCGCTTGGCGAGCTCAACCAGGCTGGCAGCGATGTGCTGCCGAAGCGCATTGTCTATGTGTCGTGCAGCCCAGCCACGCTGGCGCGCGACGCGGGCCTGCTGGTGCACGAAGCTGGCTATCGGCTGGCCGGCGCCGGCGTGGTCAATATGTTCCCGCACACGTCGCACGTGGAGTCGATCGCGGCATTCGAGCGTGATTGACCGACGGCGATGACCATCGCGCAGGCATGAAAAAACCGGCCCGAAGGCCGGTTTTCTCGTTTGCAGCAACGTTGCGAGTCGTGCGTCAGTCGCGGTTGCCGCCGAAGATGCCCAGCAGCGCCAGCAGGTTCGCGAACACGTTGTAGACGTCGAGGTAGATCGCGAGCGTGGCGGTGATGTAGTTGGTCTCGCCGCCGTTCACGATGCGCTGCACGTCGAACAGGATGTACGCGGAGAAGATGCCGATCGCGATCACGGACACGGTGATCATCAGCGCGGGCATCTGGAGCCAGATGTTGGCCACGCTGGCCAGGATCAGCAGGATGACGCCCATGAACAGGAACTTGCTCATGCCGGAGAAATCGCGCTTGCTGACCGTGGCGATGGACGCCATCGTGGCGAACACGGCGGCCGTGCCGCCGAACGCGTACATGATCAGCGCCGGGCCGTTGGAGAACGACAGCGTTGCGCTGATCAGCCGCGACAGCATCAGGCCCATGAAGAACGTGAACGCCAGCAGCAGGACCACGCCCATGCTGCTGTTCTTGGTCTTCTCGATGCCATACATGAAGCCGAACGCGACCGCGAAGAAGATCAGGATCGAGAGGCCGGGGCTGCCCGCCATCAGCGTGAAGCCGGAGGCCACGCCGATCCACGCGCCGAGCACGGTCGGGATCATCGAGAGGGCCAGCAGCCAGTAGGTGTTGCGTAGGACCCGGTTGCGGACGACGACATCGGTCGCGCCCGCGCTGTTGCCGAAACCGTAGGTGTTCAGCTTGTTGTTCATGGTGACTCCTGTCATCAATGTTCGGTGAGGCGCCGGGTGAGACCCGGGCGGCACAGCGTCAATGTGGCATTGCGTAAGCGGTTTTGCAAGGGCCTTTGTCTTAACAATAACCCATTGGCCTGGTTGTTTTCCGGTTTCGCAAACATTTGACGAGACTTCGGCGCTTCCGTTCCCCGATAGTACGCCCAAGATGTGCATCTTAGGATACTTATTGCATCGCAGCATCGTGCATCAGGGCTCACAACGGGGCGAACGGGCCACGCGCTCGAATCCGTCTTGGTCTCGTGCTAGAATTGCACGTTTAATCCATTTGTAACCCCTTCATTTTTCGGAGTTTTTCATGGCGATCGAACGCACCCTGTCGATTATCAAGCCGGATGCCGTGGCCAAGAACGTTATCGGCCAGATCTACGCCCGTTTCGAGGCCGCTGGCCTGAAGATCGTTGCTGCCAAGATGGTTCACCTGTCGCGCGGTGAAGCCGAGCAGTTCTACGCCGTGCATAAGGCACGCCCGTTCTTCAAGGACCTGGTGGACTTCATGGTTTCCGGCCCGGTGATGATCCAGGCTCTGGAAGGCGAGAACGCCATTGCCAAGAACCGTGACCTGATGGGCGCCACGGACCCGAAGAAGGCTGAGAAGGGCACGATCCGCGCCGATTTCGCCGACAGCATCGACGCCAACGCCGTGCACGGTTCGGACGCCGCGGAAACGGCAGCTCAGGAAGTGGCTTTCTTCTTCCCGGGCATGAACGTTTACGGCCGCTGATTGTCCCGTGACATCACGACCTGTACTGAAGTAAAGCTGGAATTGCCGTCATGAACCCTCTCGTCAACCTGCTCGATCTCGACGCGGACGCGCTCACCGCCTATTGCGGCGAGCTCGGCGAGAAGCCGTTCCGTGCCCGGCAATTGCAGCGCTGGATCCACCAGTTCGGTGCCAGCCAGTTCGACGCCATGTCGGATCTCGCCAAGTCGCTGCGCGAAAAGCTCGCCACGCGCGCCGAGATCCGCTCGCCCGCCATCATCACCGACAACGTGTCGGCCGATGGCACGCGCAAATGGCTGCTCGACGTGGGCGCCGGCAACGCGGTGGAGACGGTGTACATCCCCGAGGACACGCGTGGCACGCTGTGCGTGTCCTCGCAGGCCGGGTGTGCCGTCAACTGCCGGTTCTGTTCGACCGGCAAGCAGGGTTTCTCGCGTAATCTGTCGACTGGCGAGATCATCGGCCAGCTCTGGATGGCCGAATTCGCCATGCGTGCCCAGCTGGGCCGCGGCCCCAAGGACGACCGCGTCATCTCCAACGTGGTGATGATGGGCATGGGCGAGCCGCTGCTCAACTACGACGCCGTGGTGCCGGCCATGCGCCTGATGCTCGACGACAACGCGTACGGCCTCTCGCGCCGCCGCGTCACGCTGTCCACCTCCGGCGTGGTGCCGATGATGGATCGGCTGTCGAAAGACCTGCCGGTGGCGCTGGCGGTATCGCTGCATGCGTCGAATGACGCGCTGCGCGACGTGCTGGTCCCGCTCAACAAGAAGTACCCGCTGGCCGAACTGATGGCGGCATGCCGCCGCTACCTCGAGTTCGCGCCGCGCGATTTCATCACCTTCGAATACTGCATGCTCGATGGCGTCAACGACGGCGTCGAGCATGCGCGGGAACTGCTGAAGCTTGTGGCCGACGTGCCGTGCAAGTTCAACCTGATCCCGTTCAACCCGTTCCCGGAATCTGGCCTGAAGCGCTCGAACAACGAGCAGATCCGCCGCTTCGCCCAGGTGCTGATGGACGCGGGCATCGTTACCACGATCCGCAAGACCCGCGGCGACGACATCGACGCCGCCTGTGGCCAGCTGGCCGGGGAAGTCATGGATCGGACCCGTCTGGCCGAGCGCGGCAAGTTCGGCAAGATCACGCCACTGGTGCCGGTGGTTGCCGCCGGCCCATCTCGGGAGGCCCGTCCTGCATGACCCGTCTGATTGTCGCAGCCCTGTCAGGGCTGATGATGTTGTCCGCCTGCACGTTGCCGCCCCCGCCGTCGCAGGACATCAAGACCGCCTCCGACCAGACCGCAGCGAGCCGCCGCGCCGCCATCCGGCTACAGCTGGCTACGCAATATCTTGATGCGCGCCAGTATCCGGTGGCGTTGGACGAGGTGAAGCAGGCCATCGCGATCGACCCGACCTCCGTGGATGCCTACCATGTGCGCGCACTGATCTACATGGGCATGAACGAGAACGCGCTGGCGGAGGATAGCTTCCGCACGGCGCTCTCGATGCGTGCCAATGATCCGGACGTGCTCAACAACTACGGCTGGTTTCTCTGCCTGACCAACCGTTTTGCCGACGGCAAGGCCACGCTCCAGCGCGCGGTGCAGGCGCCGTCTGCCAACGGGCCGGTCAAGCCGCTGACCAACCTCGGCGCTTGCGAACTGCGCAACGGCGACATGGTGGCGGCGGAAAAGAACCTCCAGGCCGCGTATGGCTATGACCGCAGCGACCCGTCGGTCAATACGAACCTGGCGTTGCTGAACTACAAGCGCGGCAACTTCGCACAAGCACAGGAATACGCCGGCAAGGTCAACAACAGCCGGTTTGTCAGCGCGCAATCCCTCTGGCTGGGAGCGCGTATTGCACGCCGTCAGGGCGACTCAGCGACGCAGAATGCGCTGTTATCGCAACTCCGCAACCGGTTTCCCGACTCGCGCGAGCTGACGGCCTACGAGAGAGGAGCTTGGGATGAGTGAACAAGAGCGCGCCTTGGAAACTGCGACGACGGGTCACGTCGGCAGTGGCGCGACAGACTCCGACCGCGAGGCTGTAGCCCGCGAGATCGGGGCGCAACTGAAGGAAGCACGCCAGGCGCAGCGCCTGTCGCTGGAGGACGTGAGCGCGCGGCTCAAGGTGGCGTCGGCCAAGCTGGCGGCCATCGAGTCCGGCAACGTGGCGAGCCTGCCTGACGTGACGTTTGCCAAGGGCGTGATGCGCGCCTATGCGCGTACGCTCCATATCGATATCGATGCGCTGCTGGGCCGGTATCACGCCCAGGCGCAGACGGCGCCGGTGCAGGAGATCACGCGCCGCCGCGAAGGCGCGATCAACCAGACGTTCGACGACCGCAAGCGCTTTGGCTCGAAGAGTTCGAGCAGCGCGGGTGGCCGCTGGGTGTGGCTGTTCTTCGTGCTCGTGGTGCTGGGCGCGGGCGGCTATTTCGGCTTCGACCACGCCCGTGCGTGGTGGGAATCGCGCGAGCAGGCCGCCGCGGAAGCGCCGGCCTCCGCTGTTGTCACGGAAGACGCCACCACGGCGCAGAGCCATGGCGACGGTACCGTGACCGCCGCGCTGCCGCCGGTGATGGCAGGCAACGACTCGCCGGCGCCGTCGGAAGCACCGCCCACGACCGTGGCTGGCCTGCCTCTGGCGACAGGTGGCGCATTGGTCACTTCAGATGCGGCTTCGGCGGCGTCTGCCGCACCGCCTGCCCCCGCCGTAACGAAGCCAGCCCCGACCACCACGGCTGCGCCCGTGTCGGAGGCCGCCAAGGCAGCCCCCGCAGCCACGGCCACGACGGCCGCGGACGGCACGATCCAGATCCGCTTCTCGGCGGACACCTGGTACGAAGTGCGTGACCGCACCGGAAAGGTCATCCTGGGCGGCACTGCCAAGGCCGGCGATACCGCCGCCGGCAGCGGCGCGGGTGGCCCGTACAAGCTGGTCCTGGGCAATGTAAAGGGTGTGGAATCGATCACGCGCAATGGCGCACCCGTCGATTTCCAGTCCGCCAACCGAAACAATGTGGCGCGCCTGACGCTGCAATAATGCAGTCGGGTGGCGCATCAAGCGATGCAACAAGGTGGTAACGCTATGAACGAGAAGGCTTCTCAGCCGGTTCTGCCGGGTCCGTTGCCGCGCCGGCAGTCGCGCCAGGCGCGCGTGGTGTGGGGCGACAATATTGTCACCGTAGGGGGTGGCGCACCGGTCCGCGTGCAGTCGATGACGAACACGGACACGGTCGATGCTATCGGTACCGCGATCCAGGTCAAGGAACTGGCGCGCGCCGGGTCCGAGATCGTCCGCATCACGGTGAACACGCCCGAGGCCGCCGCCGCCGTGCCGGCCATCCGCGAACAGCTGGACCGCATGGGTGTGGACGTGCCGCTGGTCGGCGACTTCCACTACAACGGCCACACGCTGCTGCACGAGTACCCGGATTGCGCGAAGGCGCTGTCGAAGTACCGCATCAACCCGGGCAACGTCGGCAAGGGCGCCAAGCGCGACAAGCAGTTCGCCGAAATGATCGAACTGGCCTGCCGCTATGAGAAACCGGTGCGCATCGGCGTGAACTGGGGCAGCCTGGACCAGGATCTGCTCGCGCGCATCATGGACGAGAACGCCTCCCGTGCCGTGCCCTGGGGCGCGCAGAGCGTGATGGTCGAGGCGCTGATCACGTCGGCGATCGAGTCGGCGCAGAAGGCCGAGGAAATCGGCCTGCCGGGCAGCCAGATCATCCTGTCGTGCAAGGTCTCGCAGGTGCAGGATCTGATCGCGGTGTACCGCGAGCTGGCCCGCCGCTGTGAATACGCGCTGCACCTGGGCCTGACCGAAGCTGGCATGGGCAGCAAGGGCATCGTGGCCTCGACGGCCGCGCTGTCGGTGCTGATGCAGGAAGGCATTGGCGACACCATCCGCATCTCGCTGACCCCGGAACCGGGCGCGGCGCGCGAGAAGGAAGTCTACGTGGCGCAGGAAATCCTTCAGACCATGGGGCTGCGCAATTTCACGCCGATGGTGATTGCGTGCCCGGGCTGCGGCCGCACCACGAGCACCACGTTCCAGGAACTCGCGTCCAGCATCCAGTCGTATCTGCGCGAGCAGATGCCGACGTGGAAGACTGCGTATCCGGGCGTCGAGGAAATGGATGTAGCCGTGATGGGTTGCATCGTGAATGGCCCCGGCGAGAGCAAGCATGCCAATATCGGCATCTCGCTGCCGGGCTCAGGCGAGTCGCCGGCAGCGCCGGTGTTTGTCGATGGCGTGAAGGTAAAGACGCTGCGCGGCGAACGCATCGCCGAGGAATTCCAGGCCATCGTGGACGAGTACGTGCGCACGCACTATGGTCCCGGCGCCACGCAGCAAGTACAAGAATCGGTGGCCTGAACCCGGCTGCATCGCAGCCAGGCAGGCAACACCGCAGGTAACGAAACGGATATGAGCGAAGAGAAGACGAAGGCCGTCAAGGCACTGCAGGGCGTGAAGGGCATGAACGACATGCTGCCCGCCGACGCCCCGCTGTGGGAAATGTTCGAGAACGCCGCGCGCAGCATGCTGCGTGCCTACGGCTACCAGCAGATCCGCACGCCGATCGTCGAGCATACGCAGCTGTTCGTCCGTGGCATTGGCGAAGTGACGGACATCGTCGAGAAGGAAATGTATTCCTTCACCGATGCGCTGAACGGCGAGAACCTGACGCTGCGTCCGGAAGGCACGGCGGCGGCGGTGCGCGCGACCATCGAGCACAACCTGCTTTACGACGGCCCGAAGCGCCTCTGGTACACCGGCCCGATGTTCCGCCACGAGCGTCCGCAGCGCGGCCGCTATCGCCAGTTCCACCAGCTTGGGGCCGAGGCGCTTGGCTTTGCCGGCCCCGACGTGGACGCCGAGATCATCCTGATGTGCCAGCGCCTGTGGGACGACCTGGGCCTGGTCAACGTGCGGCTGGAACTCAATTCGCTGGGCCAGGCGCATGAGCGCGCGGCCCACCGCGAGGAATTGATCAAGTACCTCGAGGGCTTCCAGGACATCCTTGACGAGGACGGCAAGCGCCGCCTCTACACGAATCCGCTGCGCGTGCTGGACACCAAGAATCCGGCGCTGCAGGAAATGGCCGCCAACGCGCCCAAGCTGATCGACTTCCTGGGCGAGGAATCGCTGGCCCACTTCGAGGGCGTGCAGCGCCTGCTGAAGGCCAACAACATCCCGTTCAAGATCAATCCGCGCCTGGTGCGTGGGCTCGATTACTACAACCTGACCGTGTTCGAGTGGATCACGGACAAGCTCGGTGCCCAAGGCACCATTGCCGGCGGCGGCCGCTACGACCCGCTGATCCAGCAGATGGGCGGCAAGCCCGCGCCGGCCTGCGGCTGGGCGATGGGTATCGAGCGGATCATCGAGTTGATGCGCGAGGAGAAGCTCGCGCCGGAAGCGCCGGGTTGCGACGTCTACCTGGTGCACCAGGGCGAGGCGGCTGGCCAGCAGGCCATCATCGTGGCCGAGCGGCTGCGCGACGCCGGGCTGGACGTGGTGGTGCATGCCACGCCGGATGGCAAGAGCGGCAGCTTCAAGTCGCAGATGAAGCGCGCCGACGCAAGTGGGGCATCCTTTGCCGTTATTATTGGCGACGACGAAGTGGCGGCCGGCGTGATGCAGGTCAAGCAACTGCGCGGCGGCAACGCCGGCGACGGCGGCCCGCAGACGAGCGTTGCGGCCGAAGCGGTGGTGGACCACATCATCGACGCGATGGTCAACGCGACAGAGTCTGACACCGCGGGCGACGCGGAAGACGAACAATAAGCGGATTCAGCGGTATCCAGCCTGGCCGATCCCGGGGACGGCCAGACTTATCAACCTTTGCGGGTAACTGCCGCGACATGGCTTGCGAGACATGGCTTACGATCTAGAAGAACAGGAACAGCTTGAGAGCCTGAAGGCCTGGTGGAACCAGTATGGCAACATCGTCACGTGGATCGTGATTGCCGCGCTGCTCGGTTTCGCGGCCTGGAGCGGCTGGAACTACTGGCAGCGCGTCCAGGCGCGCGATGCCGCGCTGCTGTACGAGCAGGTCACCAAGGCTGCCGAGGCGCGCGACGTGGACCGCGTGAAGCGCGCCGCCACCGACCTCGAGGATAAGTTCGGCCGCACGGCCTATGGTCCGATGAGCGCGCTCGTCGCAGCCAAGGTGCTGTACGACGCGGGCGACCTGGCCGGGGCCAAGACGCAGTTGCAGTGGGCCGTCGACCATGGTGGCGATGAGTACGCCCCCTTGGCGCGGGTGCGCCTGGCCGGCGTGCTGCTCGACGAGAAGGCGTACGACCAGGGCCTCGCGCTGCTGAAGGACACGCCGCCCGCCCAGTTCGAGGCACTGTTTGCCGACCGCCGGGGCGACTTGCTGGCTGCGCAGGACAAGCGCGACGATGCCCGCACCGCGTACCGCACGGCGCTGGAGAAGCTGAGCGCCGACGAGGGCGGCATGCGCCAGATCATCCAGTTCAAGCTCGACGCGCTGGGCACGGCCTAAGCGGCACATCGAATAATCCTTAGGATCGCATCCCTATGACGTCATTGCTTCGCGCCGCCGCCATCCGTTCGCTGTCTCCCGTAGTGTCTCGCCGTGTCGCCCGCGTGGTGGTCGCCGGCGCCTGCGTGAGTGCGCTGGCTGGCTGCTCGCTGTTCGGCAAGGAAAACAAGCATCCGCCCACCGAGCTGAAGCCGATTTCGGCCACGCTGTCGGTCAAACAGGCCTGGAAGGCCGACGTGGGCAAGAGCGGCCCGTACGTGATGGCCCCGGTGGCGGCTGGTAATAATGTATACGTGTCGTCCAACGGCGGCACCGTGCTGGCGCTGGAAGGCAATTCGGGACGTACGCTCTGGAAGGCCAAGACCGACCTCGACCTGACCTCGGGCCCCGGCTCGGACGGTTCGGTGACGGCCGTGGCAGGTGAGAAGGGCGCGATCTACGCCTTCGACACCAGCGGCAAGCAGCTCTGGAAGAAGCAGGTCAACGGCGAGGTGCTGTCGGCGCCGCTGGTCGGCAACGGCCTGGTGGTCGTGCGCACGACCGACACGCGCGTGATCGGCCTTGACGCCCAGACCGGCGACCGCCGCTGGATCTACCAGCGCTCGCAGACCCCGCTGAACCTGCGCGCCGCGATGGGCATGGTCTATGCCGGCGACGGCATCGTCATGGGCTTCCCGGGCGGCAAGCTCGGCGTGCTGGCACCCGGCAACGGCGTGCTGCGCTGGGAAAGCACGGTGTCGTACCCGAAGGGCGTGTCCGAGATCGAACGCCTCAACGACGTGACCGGCGTGCCGGCCGTCAATGGCCGCCAGGTGTGCGCCACGACCTTCCAGGGCCGTGTGTCGTGCCTGGAACTGGCCAACGGCCAGCCGCAGTGGGGCAAGGACTTCTCCTCGCCGACCGGGCTGGCCCAGGATGACACGTCGCTGTTCGCCAGCGACGAAACCTCGACCCTTTTCGCGTTCGACCGCTCCAACGGCAACGAGCGCTGGAAGAACGACCAGCTCCGCTATCGCAGCCTGGGCGCGCCGATCGCGCTCGGCCGTTCGGTGGTGGTGGGGGATTTCGAGGGCTTTGTCCACTTCCTGTCCCGTGAGGACGGGCAGATCGTGGCCCGCATGAAGACCGACGGCAGCGCCGTCAGCGCAGCGCCGGTCGTGGCCGGCCAGACGCTGGTCGTTCAGACCCGCGACGGCGATATCTTCGGTTTCGTACCGAACTGATCGCCAGCGCACGCAAGCCTGGCCGTGCCCCTGTCGCACGGCCGGCGCCAATCCGGTAGCATGATCCCTGGTCGTGCAGCAACTGCGGAAGGTGGCGATTCGCCCCGGTTCCGCGCCCGACAGGAAGCCCCATTTCAGGGAATACGGCCAGCCGCGCGGTGATTCGCGCTATGGTTGTCGGATCAACATGACTCCGGAGTTGCCGGGGGACGGCATTTGCCGCCCCCCGTTTCCGTTTATTGCATGAAACCAGTTATCGCAATCGTCGGACGCCCGAATGTGGGCAAGTCGACGCTATTCAATCGCATGACCCGCTCCCGGGACGCCCTCGTGGCTGACCTGCCGGGTCTCACGCGCGACCGCCACTACGGCGAAGGCCGCATCGGCGAGCGTCCGTTCATCGTCATCGACACGGGTGGTTTCGAACCCGTGGCCAAGGAAGGCATCGTGGCCGAGATGGCCAAGCAGACGCGCCAGGCCGTGGTGGAGGCCGACGTGGTCATCTTCCTGGTCGACGGCCGCCTGGGCCTGGCGCCGCAGGACCGCGTGATTGCCGACTACCTGCGCAAGACCGGTCGGCGCATCATGCTGGCCGTGAACAAGGCCGAGGGCATGAAGTACACCTCGGTGGCCGCGGATTTCTACGAACTTGGCATGGGCGACCCCTATGCAATTTCGTCCACGCACGGCGACGGCGTGAGCGAACTCGTGGACGAGGCGCTGGAATTGGCGGTGCAGGAGCGTCCGGAGCTGGCCGAACAGACGGATGAGAGCCATCGCGGCGTGAAGATCGCCATCGTGGGGCGCCCGAACGTGGGCAAGTCCACGATGGTTAACACGCTGATCGGCGAGGAGCGCGTGATCGCGTTCGACATGCCGGGCACCACGCGTGACGCGATCTACGTGGAATTCGAGCGGGGCGGCAAGCCGTACACGCTGATCGACACGGCCGGCCTGCGCAAGCGCGGCAAGGTGTTCGAGGCGATCGAGAAGTTCTCGGTGGTCAAGACGCTGCAGTCGATTGCCGACGCCAACGTGGTCATCCTGCTGCTCGACGCCCAGCAGGATATTTCCGAGCAGGACGCGCACATCGCCGGCTTTATCGTCGAATCCGGCCGGGCGCTGGTGGTGGGCGTGAACAAGTGGGACGGGCTGGACGGCCACACGCGTGACCGCATCAAGCACGACCTGGAGCGCAAGCTGCAGTTCCTGAGCTTCGCGAATTTCCACTTCGTGTCTGCGCGGGAACGCACCGGCATCGGTGCGCTGCTGCGCTCGGTGGACGAGGCGTACGCCGCCGCGATGGTCAAGCTGCCCACGCCGCAGCTGACCCGTGTGCTGGCCGAAGCGGTGGAGTTCCAGCAGCCCAAGCGCGTGGGCGCGTCGCGCCCCAAGCTGCGCTACGCGCACCAGGGCGGCTCGAATCCGCCGATCATCGTGGTGCACGGCAACGCGCTGCAAGGTGTGGCCGAGACCTATCGGCGCTATCTGGAAAACCGCTTCCGGACAGCGTTCAAGCTCAAGGGCACACCGCTGCGCATCGAATTTCGTACGAACAAAAACCCGTACGCCGACTCGAAGGAATGAGGCGCAACCGTGCCTTTCTTCGCGGCCAAGTTTCGTTTGCGTTCGTTTGGAACTGAGGCTAAATTCACGGTAGCAGGGGAAGCCCTGCTCGTTGATGCCAGCTTGGTACCGTTTTGATCTTTTTTCTGGCGCGGTTTTGCGCCAACTGACTTGAACCGGGGACTTTTGTCCCCATCATCCATCACTAAATCTATAAATTTGGAGTGTGCCATGAGCAACAAAGGGCAATTGCTACAAGACCCGTTCCTGAACGCGCTGCGCAAAGAGCACGTGCCGGTTTCCATCTACCTCGTCAATGGCATCAAGCTGCAAGGCAACATCGAGTCGTTCGACCAGTACGTCGTCCTGCTGCGTAACACCGTGACGCAGATGGTTTACAAGCATGCAATTTCCACCGTCGTGCCTGCGCGCGCGGTCAACTTCCGCGTGGATGACTCCCCCGAGGGCTGATACTTCCTCTCTCGCTGCCGGCCGTATCGCGATGCGGCCGCAGCACCGTGCCTTCCCTCTTCAGTGCCGTCCCACGCGGATGGTGCCATCCGCCGCGACACGTTGCCGCAGCCGGCCATTGTATTAACAACCGTTTCTCCTTCAGGCGCTTCGCGTCCTCCCGCTTGCAACCCAGAGCTACCTCCAATACCGATCCGTCTCGCGCCATCCTGGTGGGCGTGGATTTCGGCAAGCATGATTTCCAGGAAAGCCTGTCCGAACTGGCGCTGCTGACCTCCACGGCCGGATCGCTGCCGGTGCATACACTGACGGGCAAGCGCGCGCGTCCCGACCCGGCGCTGTTCATCGGTTCCGGCAAGGCGGAAGAACTCAAGGAGGCGGCTGACGCGCTCGACGCCGACATCGTCGTGTTCAACCATGCGCTCAGTCCCGCCCAGCAGCGGAATCTGGAGCGATTCCTGAACCGGCATGTCATCGACCGAACCGGCCTGATCCTCGACATCTTCGGCCAGCGTGCGCAAAGCCACGTCGGCAAGGTGCAGGTGGAACTCGCTCAGGTCCAGTACCAGGCGTCGCGCCTGGTTCGTGCATGGAGCCACCTGGAGCGGCAGAAGGGCGGTATCGGCATGCGCGGCGGGCCCGGCGAGCGCCAGCTGGAGTTGGATCGCCGGATGCTCGATGACCGCGCCAAGCGGCTCAAAGCCGACCTGTCGCGGCTCCAGCGCCAGCACCACACCCAGCGCCGTGCCCGCGCGCGCAATGACACGCTCAGCATCTCGCTGGTGGGTTACACCAACGCGGGCAAGTCCACGCTGTTCAACGCGCTGACCAAGGCGCGCGCCTATGCGGCTGACCAGCTGTTTGCCACGCTCGATACGACGTCGCGCCGACTGTTCCTTGAGGGGCTGGGCAATGTGGTGCTGTCGGATACGGTTGGCTTCATCCGCGACCTGCCGACGCAACTGGTGGCGGCGTTCCGCGCCACGCTGGACGAGACCGTGCACGCCGACCTGCTGCTCCACGTAGTGGATGCCTCCAGTCCGGTCCGTCACGAGCAGATCGAACAGGTCAACCGTGTGCTGGCCGAGATCAACGCCTCGGACATCCCGCAGATCGTCGTCATGAACAAGATCGATGCCGCGCCCGAGCTGCTCGAGCAGGGCCCGCGCGTGGAGCGCGACGAGGATGGCGTGCCAAAGCGCGTGTTCCTGTCCGCCCGCGAGGGCATGGGGCTCGATGCGCTGCGCGAGGCCATCGTGGACGTGGCGCGCTGGCTGGCCGAGCAACCGGATGCGCCGGCGCCGTACGACCCGCGCCTGGCCGAGGTGCCGGCGTTGGCCGACGATGCCGTGTTCGATCAGGACGGCTGGGAGGGCGCCCAAGGCCCCGATAGCCCCGATTCGGACCCTCCACGCGCGAATTAAGCAGGCAATCTCATTGTTGTTCGACGAGATTCGCCACCCGATTGGGGATTTTGAGCAAAAGTGATCAAGATGGCTGCTAGAATCCCCCTGTTCCAAACTTCCCGGACCCGTGCACTTCATGCCCCTGTTCCAACGGAATCCTGACTCGCGCTCCGTGCCAGGCAGCCAAGCCCTGCATCCTGCAGGCTGGTCGCGCCTGCGCGCCATCTTCTCGCTGAACGATCCCCGCTGGGGCCGTAACGGTCAGGACGATGAAGACAAGGACAAGGATAAGAATCGCCAGCAGAACCAGCGGCCGCAGGACGGCCCGCCCGACCTCGACGAGCTGTGGCGCGACTTCAACCGCCGCCTGAACGGCCTGCTGGGCCGCAAGGACAATGGCGGCGGTGGCCCGAACTTCGGCAACAGCCCCCGGACGCCGGGCAAGGGCTCGAACATCGGCATGGGCGTGATCGTGGCGGCCGTGGTCGGTATCTGGCTGGCCAGCGGCTTCTTCATGGTGCAGGAAGGCCAGACCGCCGTGATCCTGCAGTTCGGCAAGTTCAAGTACACGACCGGCCCCGGTATCAACTGGCGCATGCCCTGGCCGGTGCAGTCGGCCGAGGTGGTCAACCTGTCGAACGTGCGTTCGGTGGAAGTCGGCCGCGCCACGTCGATCAAGGACAGCAACCTCAAGGACTCGTCGATGCTCACGCAGGACGAGAACATCATCGACGTCCGTTTCACGGTGCAGTACGACATCCAGGACGCCGGCGAATTCCTGTTCTTCAACAAGACCGACCGCGGTGGCGATGAGGAACTCGTGACGCAGGCCGCCGAAACGTCGGTGCGCGAGATCGTGGGCCGTAACAAGATGGATGCGGTGCTGTACGAGAACCGCGAGGAGATCGCGCAGTCGCTGGCCAAGTCGATCCAGGCGATCCTGTCGGCGTACAAGACCGGTATCCGCGTGATCTCGGTCAACGTGCAGAGCGTGCAGCCGCCCGAACAGGTGCAGGCCGCGTTCGATGACGTGAACAAGGCCAGCCAGGATCGCGAACGTGCGATCAGCGAGGGCCAGTCGTACGCCAACGACATCCTGCCGCGTGCCAAGGGTACGGCGGCCCGCCTCAAGGAAGAGGCCGAGGGCTACCGCTCCCGTGTGGTGGCGCAGGCTGAGGGTGACGCGGCCCGCTTCCGCTCGGTGCAGACGGAATACGCGAAGGCGCCGCAGGTGACGCGTGATCGCATCTATCTGGAAACCATGCAGCAGATCTACGCCAACACGAACAAGATCCTCATTGACGCCAAGGGCGGCAACAACCTCCTGTATCTGCCGCTGGACAAGCTGATGTCGCAGGTTCAGGGCACCGCCGCTACGCCCGCGCCGACGCCAGGCACGAGCGCGCCGCCCGTGCCGGAGGCTGGCACCGACATCCGGTCGCGCGAAGGCATGCGCAACCGCGACCGCGATTCGCGCTGAGGAGACCCGTCATGAACCGACTGATTTCCTTTGCGATTGGCCTTTTCATCCTGCTGGCCGTGGTGTCGTCGATGCTGTTCGTGGTCGACCAGCGCCAGTATGCCGTGGTGTTCGCGTTCGGCGAGATCAAGCAGGTGGTGCGCGAGCCCGGCCTGCATTTCAAGCTGCCGCCGCCGCTGCAGAACGTAGTCTTCATGGACCGCCGCCTGCAGACTATCGACGTCGCTGCCAGCGAGCGTTTCCTGACCGCCGAGAAGAAGAGCATGGTGGTGGACTGGTTCGTCAAATGGCGCATCACCGACCCGCGCAAGTTCTTCGTGGCGTTCAACGGCAACGTGCGCGGTGCCCAGGATCGCATGACGCAACGGATCGACTCCGTGGCACGCGAGGAGTTCGGCAAGCGCACCGTGGCCGACGTGGTGGCCGGAGAGCGCGAGAAGGTGATGCAGAACATTCGTGCCGGCATGTCCGAGTACGCGCAGTCGGTGGGCGTCGAGATTCTCGACGTGCGCCTGAAGCGCGTGGACCTGCTGCCTGCGATCAGCGAGTCGGTGTACCGCCGCATGGAGGCCGAGCGCAAGCGCGTGGCCAACGAGCTGCGTTCCACCGGTGCAGCCGAGGGCGAGAAGATCCGCGCCGATGCCGACCGCCAGCGCGAGGTGCTGCTGGCCGAGGCGTATCGCGACGCCCAGGTGGTCAAGGGCGAGGGCGATGCCAAGGCATCGCAGATCTATGCCGACGCTTTTGGCAAGGATCCGAGCTTCGCGCAGTTCTGGCGCAGCATGGAGGCCTATCGCAACACGTTCCGCGACAAGCGCGACGTGATGGTGCTGGAGCCCAATTCCGACTTCTTCCGCTATATGCGCTCGTCTGGCGGCAGCCAGGCTGCCGCGCCCGCAGGCAAGAAGTAGGGCGGCACGCGCAGACTCGCGTGCGTTCGACAAAACCCCGGCCCGCCCGGGGTTTTGTCCGGCTGGAGGGGCCACGCCGAAGTGCGCCGCCGTCCGCGCCGGACAGCCAGGCCGGCCGGTCAGACCAGCCGGCCTGAAACCGTTTTTCAGAGAAGAGATTCACCATGTCCAACCACTGGCTCCTGCCCGAAAACATTGCCGACGTCCTGCCGTCGGAAGCGCGCAAGATCGAAGAACTGCGCCGCCGCATGCTGGACCTGTTCCGCACTTATGGCTACGAGCTGGTCATGCCCCCGATGCTCGAGTACCTGGAGTCGCTGCTGACCGGTACCGGGCATGACCTGGACCTGCGCACGCTGAAGCTGGTGGATCAACTGTCGGGCCGCACCATGGGCCTGCGCGCGGACATCACGCCGCAGGTGGCGCGCATTGACGCCCACCTGCTGAATCGTCCTGGCGTGACGCGCCTGTGCTACGCCGGCAACGTACTGCACGCGCGCCCGGCCGGCTTCCATGCCACGCGCGAGCCGCTGCAGATCGGCGCCGAGATCTACGGCCATGCCGGCCTGGAGGCGGACGTCGAGATCCAGGAACTGATGCTGGCTGCGCTTGAGGCCGCCGGGCTGACCAACGTGCGGCTGGACCTCTGCCACGCCGGCATCCTCGAGGCGCTGCTGGATGGGCTCCCGTCGATCCGCAAGATCGAGGACGCGATGTTCGCCGCGCTGGAGACCAAGGACGTGCCCGCACTGCGCGTGCTGACCGAAGGGCTGCCCCAGACCGAACGTGACGCGCTGCTGGCGCTGCCGACGCTCTACGGCGGCATCGAGGTGATCGCGCGCGCCCGTGCGACGCTGCCGGCCAGCCCGGCCATCGGCCGCGCGCTGGACGAACTGTCGGCACTGGCCGCGCAGGTGCGTGGTGCCAGCGTGAACATCGACCTGTCCGATTTGCGCGGTTACCACTATCACAGCGGCGTGATGTTCACGGCCTATGTGGCGGGTCTGCCCAATTACGTGGCCCGTGGCGGCCGCTACGACAAGGTGGGTGAGGCCTTCGGCCGCGCGCGTCCGGCTACCGGCTTCTCGCTCGATCTGCGCGAGGTGGCGGCGCTGTCGCCGGTGGAAGTCCGCGCCCTGGCGATCTATGCCCCGTGGGACGCGGATCCCGGCCTGCGCACGACCATCGCGTCCTTGCGCGCGACTGGCGAGATCGTGATTCAGTCGCTGCCCGGCCATACTCATGAGCTCGATGAATTCAACTGCGACCGGCAGCTGGTTCGTCAGGGCGATGCCTGGGTGGTGGTGCCGCGCTAACACCCGATTCCGCCGGTGCGCACGACGCGTTCCGGCATTTTCCTCCGCTCTCCATGTGACTTTTTGCGCCTTTTTTCGGCGCAAAATCGCTGTCGCGGTGTCATACGTGCGCCCGAAAATCGGGAACCGTCCGGCAACGAGAGTAGAATACGTTTTTAACCTTCTGACCAATTCAACATGTCCGCATCCGCAGTAGGCCAGGGACGCAATGTCGTCGTGATCGGAACCCAGTGGGGTGACGAAGGCAAAGGGAAAATCGTCGATTGGCTTACCGATCATGCAAAAGGCGTGGTGCGGTTCCAAGGCGGCCACAACGCTGGCCACACGCTCATCATCGGCGGCAAGAAGACCATCCTGCGACTGATCCCGTCCGGGATCATGCGCGAGAGCACCGTCTGCTACATCGGCAACGGCGTCGTGCTGTCGCCCGAGGCACTCTTCCGTGAAATCGAGGAACTCGAGGCCGCCGGGCTGCAGGTACAGAACCGCCTGCGCATCTCCGAAGCCGCCACGCTGATCCTGCCCTACCACGTGGCCATCGACAAGGCTCGTGAAGCGCGCCGTGGCGCCGCCAAGATCGGTACCACCGGCCGTGGCATCGGCCCGGCGTACGAAGACAAGGTTGCCCGCCGCGCGCTGCGCGTGCAGGACCTGTTCGATCCGAAGCACTTCGCCGAGCGCCTGCGCGAGAACGTGGAATTCCACAACTTCATGCTGACCCAGTACCTGGGCGCCGAGGCCGTGGATTACCAGCAGATTCTCGACGAGATGCTGGCATACGCGCCGCGCCTGAAGCCGATGGTGGCGGACGTGTCGGCCGAGTTGTATGCCGTGAACGAGAACGGCGGCAACCTGATGTTCGAAGGCGCGCAGGGCACGCTGCTGGACGTGGACCACGGCACGTATCCGTTCGTCACGTCGAGCAACTGCGTGGCCGGTGCGGCCGCCGCGGGCGCGGGCGTCGGCCCGGGCCGGCTGAACTACATCCTCGGTATCACCAAGGCCTACTGCACGCGCGTTGGTGCGGGCCCGTTCCCGAGTGAGCTGTACGACAACGACAACCCCGCGCGCCAGGACGCCGTGGGCGTGCGTCTGGCCAACGTCGGCAAGGAATTCGGCTCGGTGACCGGCCGTCCGCGCCGCACCGGCTGGCTTGACGCCGCCGCGCTGAAGCGCTCGGTGCAGATTAACGGCGTGTCGGGCCTGTGCATGACCAAACTCGACGTGCTGGACGGCCTGGAAACGATCAAGCTGTGCGTAGGCTACGAGCTCGACGGCAAGACCGTCGATATCCTGCCGCGCGGCTCGGACGCCGTGGCCGCCTGCGTGCCGGTGTACGAGGAATTCCCGGGTTGGAACGAATCGACCTTCGGCGTAAAGCAGTGGGACGCGCTGCCCGAGGCGGCCCGCGTGTACCTGAAGCGGATCGAGGAAGTGGTCGGCATTCCGATCGACATGATCTCGACCGGCCCGGACCGCGACGAAACGATCCTGCTGCGCCACCCGTACCAGGTGGCCTGACGTATCGGTATTACCTGTGAGCATGACCGCGGCGCCACGAGTGCCGCGGCCTCACCAAGCCAATCGGCCCGCGTAATGCGGGCCGAAGCTTTATCGGCTTTGTCTATCGGTCATCGACCAGAGACCTGACCTGAGAGAAGAACAGATCATGAACCTGCCTACCAATGACGAAGAGAACCTGTGGGTCTCTTGGGATGATTACCACCGCCTGATTGCGCGGCTGTCGCTGAACGTGCACGAGTCGGGCTGGAAGTTCGACAAGATCCTGTGCCTGGCGCGCGGCGGCCTGCGCGTGGGCGACCAGATGTCGCGGATTTTCGACGTGCCGCTGGCCATCCTGGCCACCAGTTCATACCGCGAGGCAGCCGGCACGCAGCAGGGCGATCTCGACATCGCCCAATACATCACGATGACGCGCGGCGAGCTGTCAGGCAAGATCCTGCTCGTGGATGACCTTGTCGATTCGGGCGTGACCCTGGAGCGCGTGGGCCGCCACCTGAAGGAGCGCTACCCGGCCGTGACCGACGTGCGCTCGGCCGTGCTTTGGTACAAGGCTTGTTCGAAGGTGGAGCCGGATTACCACGTGACGTTCCTGCCGTCGAACCCCTGGATCCACCAGCCGTTCGAGGAATACGACACGCTGCGTCCGCACAACCTGGCCGCCTGGCTCAAGCGCGGCAAGCGTGCCTCGCTGCTGGACGACGACTCGGCGGCCTGAGCCGGCCGAGCCATCGCCGCGTCGGCTGCGCCGTCCGCGATCCGGACTCAGTAGCCGACCGTGAAGCGCCGGCGCACATGCGCCGGCGCTTCAATCTCGTCGAGCATGGCGATCGCGTAGTCCTCCATCGAGATCGAACTCTTGCCAGCCGCATCGGCCAGCAGTTCCTCCCCGCCGAGGCGGAAATTGCCCGTGCGTTCGCCCGGCAGGAACAGGGCGGAGGGTGACAGGAACGTCCACGCCAGCGCGGTCTCGCCGCGCAGCGCATTCAGGAAGTCACGACCTGCAGCGGCCTCGTCCTTGTACTGGGCCGGGAACGTCGGCGTATCGACCAGTTGCACGCCGGGCGCCACGAACAGGCTGCCCGCGCCACCCACTACCAGCAAGCGCTCGACCCGAGCGGCCTTCACCGCATCGACGATCTGCGGCGCCTTGGCTTGCAGGAACCGCACGGTGCTGATGACGGCATCGTGGCCCGTCAGGGCGGCGGCCAGGGCAGCGCCGTCGGCCACATCTACATTGCGTGCTGTCACGCCGGCGCGGTCCGGCAGGCTGCTGGCCTGGCGGGCGAGGGTGGTCACGGTGTGGCCGCGGCGCAGTGCTTCGTCGGTCAGGCGGGTGCCCACGTTGCCGGTGGCGCCGATGATGGCGATCTTCATGGTTGTTGCCCCTTTGTAGTGGCGATATGAAACTAAACTGGTTACATATCGAGGTAAAAAAATCAGCGCTTGCGGCGCTGTGCGGCGGCGTGTTCGACATTTTCGAGCATGCCGGCAATGGTAATGCCTGCGAGCGTGGCGTCCATGGCAGCTTGCGCCCGGTCTGCCACCTGGCGCAGCGCCCCGGTGATTTCACGGCCGACCATGCAGGCCGGGTTGGGCGCGCTCTGGTGCAGCGTGATCATCGACGGTGTTTCCACAGCCCGGAACACTTCGAGCAATGTAATGGCCGATGCGGGCCGCGCGAGCATGGCGCCGCCGGTGCTGCCCATCGTGGTGGTCACGAATCCCGCGTCGGTCAAGGCGCCGATCATGCGCCGGATCAGTGCCGGGTTCGTGCCGACGCTGCCGGCGATCATCGACGACGGCACGGGGCCGTCGCTCTGCGCGAGCAGGGTCAGGATATGAACGGCGACGGCAAACCGGCTGCTGGTACTCATGGGGCGAATCTCAATGTGAAACCATCATAGTTACAGATGTCCGGGCTGTCAACGCGGTAAATGGCCATTGTTGCCGTTTGTTTTTCGCCAAGGGTGGCCGAATCGTGCCGGATAATGCTGGAATCGGCACTGAAACTGATACACTCATCGACGGCGCCATGCCGCCAATGAATTCACAGCCGGAAAGGCATAGAGGGGAGTGCGGATTTGCAGGTTTCTCGGATCAGCGTCGGCAGCGCGAAAAACAATGCGATGCCGCAAAACAAAAAGCCCGCAACTTGCGTTGCGGGCTTCTCGCTGAAACCTGGTGCCCAGGAGAGGACTCGAACCTCCACAGTGTTGCCACCGCTAGGACCTGAACCTAGTGCGTCTACCAATTCCGCCACCTGGGCAGGTGTCGAAACAACCGAAGCCGCCATTATAGCGACCGTAAAACGTTTGTCAAATAGTTTCCAGAAAAATTGAATCAGAACAACTATCCGATCCCTAGCCGGGAAGAAATCCTCGGCGTGCTGAGAACTTCGGGGTCGCCGCAATCGGCAGGCGATATCGCCAAGGCCCTGGCCGTTACGCGCAAGGAGCACGACGGCTTCCAGAAGCGCCTCGCCGCCATGGAGCGCGACGGCCAGATCGAACTGAACCGCAAGGGCCGCTACGAGCTGGCCCATCAACCGAATTTCATCGTCGGCCGCGTGCAGGGGCACCGCGACGGTTTCGGTTTCCTGATTCGCGATGACGGCGAGGACGACATCTTCCTGCCAGAGCGCGAACTCCAGAAGGCGATGCACAACGACCGTGCGCAAGTGCGCGTGGTGGGCTACGACCGCCGTGGCCGCCCGGAAGGGCAGATCGTCGAGATCGTCGAGCGCGCCAACCGCTATGTGATTGGCCGCCTGCTGTCCGAAAACGGCGTGCTGGTGGTAGCGCCCGAGGACAAGCGCATCGGTCAGGACATCCTGATTCCGCCCAAGCAGCAGGGCAAGGCCCGCGTGGGGCAGGTGGTCAGCGTGGAGCTGATCGAGTATCCGGACCGCTACGTGCAGCCAGTGGGCCGCGTGGTGGAAGTGCTGGGAGATATCGACGATCCCGGCATGGAGATCGAGATCGCCGTGCGCAAGTACGGCGTGCCGCATGAGTTCTCGCCGGCCGCCGCCAAGGAAGCGCAGGGGCTGCCGGACGAGGTGCGCGAGGCTGACCTCGACCATCGCATCGACTTGCGCGACATCCCGCTGGTCACCATCGATGGCGAGGACGCGCGCGACTTCGACGATGCCGTCTACTGCGAGCCGGTCAAGATTGGCCGGGCCAAGGGCTGGCGCCTGATCGTGGCGATTGCCGATGTGTCGCACTACGTGCGCCCCGGCACGCCACTGGACGCCGATGCGCTGGATCGCGCCACGTCGGTCTACTTCCCGCGCCGCGTGATTCCGATGCTGCCCGAGAAGCTGTCCAACGGCCTCTGCTCGCTGAACCCGCAGGTGGACCGCCTGTGCATGGTCTGCGACGCGGTGATCACGGCCAAGGGCGAGCTCAAGGGCTACCAGTTCTACCCGGCGGTGATGCACTCCAAGGCGCGCCTGACCTACAACGAGGTCTGGGCCGTGCTGTCGAACACCAAGGGTCCCGAGGCGCACAAGCGCGGCGACCTGGTGCCCCATCTGCAGAACCTGTACGAGCTGTTCCAGGTTCTGCTCAAGGCGCGACGCGAGCGCGGGGCAATCGACTTCGACACCACCGAGACCTACATCGTCTGCAACGCGCAGGGCAAGATCGAGCAGATCCTGCCGCGCACCCGCAACGACGCGCACCGGCTGATCGAGGAGTGCATGCTGACGGCCAACGTCTGCGCGGCCGACTTCCTCGAGCGCTTCAAGCATCCGGCGCTGTACCGCATCCACGCGGGCCCGAGCGAGGAAAAACTCAAGAATCTGCGGGAGTTCCTGCGCACGTCCGGCCTGTCACTGGGCGGCGGCGACAAGCCGCAGGCATCGGACTACGCCGAGGTGATGGACAAGATCAAGTCCCGCCCGGACGCGGCGATGCTCCAGACCATGCTGCTGCGCTCGATGCAGCAGGCGGTCTACAGCCCCGACAACATCGGCCACTTCGGTCTCGCGTATGAGGCATATGCCCACTTCACGAGCCCGATCCGCCGCTATCCCGACCTGCTCGTGCACCGCGCGATCAAGGCCGTGCTGGCGCACACCAAGTATCAGCCGGCGTTCCCGCCTGGCACCGAACTGAACACGGCCGTCTCGCCCAAGGCGCGCCGCATGAATGCGGCCGACGCCGAGAAGAAGGCGCAGAACTCGGCCGCCCGGGCCAAGCGCAATGAGGCGATCTGGGACGAGCTGGGCCTGCACTGCTCGGCGAACGAGCGCCGGGCCGACGAGGCCTCGCGTGACGTGGAAGCCTGGCTGAAGTGCTACTTCATGCGCGACAAGCTCGGCAGCGACTTCGCCGGCACGGTCAGCGCGGTTACCTCGTTCGGCATCTTCGTACAGCTCGACGAACTCTATGTCGAAGGGCTGGTGCACGTGACCGAACTGGGCAGCGACTACTTCCAGTTCGACGAGGCGCGTAACGAACTGCGCGGCGAGCGCACGGGTATCCGCTATCGGTTGACCGACCGCGTGCGCGTGCAGGTGTCGCGCGTGGATCTGGACGCCCGCAAGATCGATTTCCGCCTGGTGCAGGAGCCGTCGGCCAAGACGCTGCGCGCCCGCACGACGGGACCCGAGGTGCAGCCGCGTGTGCCGGCCGCCCACGCGGTGCCCGCGCGCAAGAAGGGCCGCCAGCTGGCTGCGCTGCTTGGCGGCACGTCGAAGCCCGAGGAATCGTTCGACGAGACGCTGGACCGCGTGATCGAGGAGCAGCCGGTATTCGAGGCCGTGATGACGCCGCTGAAGCCGCATGTCGGCCATGCGCCGCATGGCAAGACCGGCGGCAAGCCGGCCAAGCGCGCGGCCAAGCCCAAGCCCGCGCACCTCGAGAAGCCACGCAAGCCCACGGCCAAGCGGACCGCCAAGGCGGCGGCCAAGACCGCCCGCCCGGCACGCAAGCGGTAAAACACGCGGCGCCGGGGTGGCCATGGCGGGTACAATCCCGCCATGGCCAAACACAAACTCCTGATCGGCTTTCATGCCGTGAACGCACGCCTTCGCCAAGACGCGAAGAGCGTGTCCGACATCTATATCGAATCCAACCGGCGCGACCGCCGCATGCAGGACTTTATCCGCCTCGCGGAAAGCCTGAGCGTGCGCCTGCACCCGGTGGATGCCGACCGCCTGCGCGGCATGGCCGGCACCGATCGCCACCAGGGCGTGGTGGCGCGCGCCGACGACATCTCGCTGGCACTCAATCTGGACGAACTGCTCGATAGCATCGAAGGCACGCCGCTGCTGCTGGTGCTCGATGGCGTGACTGATCCGCACAACCTCGGCGCCTGCCTGCGCGTGGCCGATGGCGCCGGCGCGCACGCGGTGATCGCCCCGAAGGACCGCAGCGTCGGGCTGAACACCACGGTGGCCAAGGTGGCCAGCGGCGCGGCCGAAACCGTGCCCTACATCACCGTGACCAACCTCGCGCGCACGCTGCGCGAGCTGCAGGAACGCGGCATCTGGGTGGTTGGCACGGCTGACGGCACCGAGAAGACGCTGTACGACTTGGATCTCAAGGGCCCGATGGCGATCGTCATGGGTGCCGAAGGCGAGGGCATGCGCCGGCTGACCCGCGAGACCTGCGACGAACTGGTCGGCATTCCGATGGCGGGCGGCGTGGAAAGCCTGAACGTCTCGGTGGCGAGCGGCGTCTGCCTGTACGAAGCGGTACGCCAGCGCCGGCTGCCGCGCTGACATCGGCCTATCGGCGATGATTCTGGACGCGGCATTGCTCGCCCAGGCGCGCGACCGGATCGCGGCGGCCAGCCAGATCTTCGTGCTGACCGGCGCCGGGGTCTCGGCGGAATCGGGCGTGCCGACGTTCCGTGACGCGCTGACCGGCCTCTGGGCCCGCTTCGACCCCGAAGAGCTCGCCACCGAGGCTGCGTACCGGCGCCAGCCGGCGTTGGTCTGGCAGTGGTACGAGCACCGCCGGGCGATGGTTTCTGCCACCCAGCCCAATCCCGCGCACTTCGCACTGGCGCAGCTGGCCGACCAGAGACCGGTCACGCTGGTCACGCAGAACATCGACGGATTGCACCAGCAGGCCGGCAGCCAGCAAGTGATCGAGCTGCACGGCAACCTGTTTGCCAATAAATGGCTGGATGGCTGCGGACGGTGCGACACGGTGCCGCCGGTGCCGGGCGAGCCGCCCCATTGCGCGCTGTGCGGCGCGATGATGCGGCCCGGAGTGGTCTGGTTTGGCGAGGATCTGCCACGCGTGGCGCGCTATCGCGCCGAGCACGCGGCGGAAACCTGCGATCTGTGCCTGGTGGTCGGCACGTCGGGGCTGGTGTACCCGGCGGCGGCGCTGCCGGGCATGGCCCGGGAGAACGGGGCGTTCGTGATCGTGGTCAATCCGCAGCCGTCGGCGCTGGACGCCACCGCGGACCTCGTGCTGGCGGCGCCAGCAGGGCAATGCCTGCCGGCGCTGTGGTAGCGGCCTAGGCGGCCAGCTCTCCCACCAGCTTTTCCAGCTTCACCGCGTCGGCAGCGAACAGGCGGATGCCTTCGGCCAGCTTCTCGGTGGCCATCGCGTCCTCGTTCAGTTGCCAGCGGAAGGCCGGCTCGTCGGCCACGACGCGCGCCACATTCGCCGCCTGCGCCTGCTCCACCGACAGCTTGCGCTCGACCGTGCCGCGCCCGGCCGCCAGTTGCTCGAGCAGTTCCGGGCTGATGGTCAGCAGGTCGCAGCCGGCCAGGGCCAGGATCTGGCCGGTGCTGCGGAAGCTCGCGCCCATCACCTCGGTCGCATGGCCGAAACTCTTGTAGTAATCGTAGATCTGCCGCACCGACCGCACGCCCGGGTCGTTGTCGCCGGCATTGGCGTTGGCGTCCCACTTGTCGCCGGCCTGCTTCTTGTACCAGTCGAGGATGCGGCCCACGAACGGGGAGATCAGCTGCGCGCCGGCCTCGGCGCAGGCCACGGCCTGCACCAGCGAGAACAGCAGCGTCATATTGCAGCGGATGTTCTCGCGCTGGAGGATTTCCGCGGCCTTGATGCCTTCCCAGGTGGAGGCGATCTTGATCAGCACGCGCTCCCGCGCCACGCCGCGCTGCTCGTACAGGCCGATCAGGTGGCGCGCCTTGTCCACGGTGGCCTGGGTATCGAACGAGAGCCGCGCATCAACCTCCGTGGACACGCGGCCCGGCACGATGGCCAGGATCTCGCAGCCGAAGGCGATCAGGAGCTGGTCCATCACGGCGTCCAGGCCTGCGCTGCCATGATGGTCGCGCACAGCCTGCTCGAGCAGGGGCCGATATTCGGCTTTCTGCACCGCCTTGAGAATCAGGGACGGATTGGTGGTCGCGTCCTGCGGCGTGTACTGCTTCATCAGCTGGAAGTCGCCAGTATCGGCCACTACCGTGGTGAATTGTCTCAGTTGCTCTAGCTCGGTCATGATCTGTTCCATCCGGTTCCGTCAGTTGCCGCCCGCTTGGGAAGTCAGCTTTCATTGTAACGGCGCTGGCACGGTTGGAAACACCGCCGTCACACGCCGATCCGCTACACTACGCGTTTCCCCCCAAGCAATCAGGCTGTTTTCACATGACGCAGGATGAACTCAAGGCGCTGGTGGCGCAAGCCGCCGCCGACTACGTGAAGCAGGAAGTGCCCCAGGGCGCCGTACTCGGCGTGGGCACCGGCTCCACCGCCAACCTCTTCATCGACGCCATCGCGGCGTTCAAGGAGCGCTTCTCGGGCGCGGTGTCCAGCTCGGAGGCTTCCACGCGACGCCTGCAGCAGCACGGCATCCAGGTGCTGGACCTGAACGAAGTGGACGAGATTCCCGTCTACGTGGACGGCGCCGACGAGATCGACGCCTCGGGCGCCATGATCAAGGGCGGCGGCGGCGCGCTGACGCGCGAGAAGATCGTGGCCGCCGTGGCCGGCCGCTTTGTCTGCATCGCCGATGGCAGCAAGCTCGTGGACACGCTCGGCGCCTTCCCGCTGCCGGTGGAGGTGATCCCGATGGCACGTGCCGCTGTGGCGCGCAAGCTCGCCGCGCTGGGCGGCCAGCCGCGCCTGCGCATGACCAAGGAAGGCGGCATCTACAAGACTGACAACGGCAACGTGATTCTGGACGTCTCGGCGCTGCGCATCAGCCAGCCCAAGGACATCGAGCAGCAGATCAACCAGATCCCGGGCGTGGTGACGGTGGGCCTGTTCGCGCTGCGTGGCGCGGATGTGCTGCTGCTGGGCACGGAGCAGGGCGTGCAACGCACGGACTACTAATAGGATGTATGGCCCGAGCGGCCCGAGCGGCCCGAGCCGCTCAGCCAGTCGCCCATGAAAAAGGGGTGCTTGATAAAGCACCCCTTTTTGTTTTTCCAGACTGGCGAATCAGTTCGCTGGCGGCACGTAGCCGGCGGCAGCATCGGCGCCTTCGCCGAAGAAGTACTTTTCGGTCTGCTTGAGCAGATATTGGCGCGCGCGGGCGTCGGCCATGTTCAGACGATTCTCATTGATCAGCATGGTCTGATGCTTGAGCCAACCGGCCCAGGCTTCCTTCGACACGCTTTGCCAGATCTTCTTGCCAAGTTCGCCCGGCAGCGGCGGGAAGTCGAGGCCTTCGGCTTCCTTGTTCAGCTTGATGCAATGGACCATGCGGGCCATGTGAAACTCCTTGTTCGTGGCGCTTTTGTGGTGCGAGGGGACGCCGATTCGTGATGCCGGTTCTGGGCGGCTGCGTGGCCGCTATTGTAGCCAAGCCCGGCCAAGGCTGGGCTTGGCCCTGCCGGCGTTACAGTTTCTTCATCAGCACCATCGACTTGCGCTGCCAGTTATAGAGCTTGCGCTTGTCCTCGGGCAGGTCGTCCACGGTGGCGTGGACGAAGCCACGCTTCAGGAACCAGTGCTCGGTGCGTGTGGTGAGCACGAACAGCCGGTCCAGCCCCAGCGCGCGGGCGCGGCGCTCGATGCGCTTGAGCAGTCGCTCGCCGTCGCCGGTGCCCTGGGCCTCGGCCGAGACCGTCAGGCAGGCCATCTCGCCCATGTTCTCGCGCGGGAATTCGTAGAGCGCGGCGCAGCCGAACAGCACGCCATCGTGCTCGATCACCGAGAAATTGCCGATATCCCGCTCGATCAGGTGACGTCCACGTGGCACCAGCGTGCCATCGGCCTCGAGCGGTGCAATCAGTTGCAGGATGCCGCCCACGTCGTCGAGCGTGGCTTCCCGCAGGCTTTCCAGGTCGGTATCGGACACCATGGTGCCCACGCCATCGTGCAGGAACAGTTCCAGCAGTACCGAGCCGTCAAGCGAATAGGGGATCAGGTGCGCGCGCGGCACGCCGCCCTTGAGCGCCTTGACCAGATGTTCGAGGTAATAGGCCACGTCCGGCGGCAGGTGGTTGTTCTGCAACCGCTCCACGGCCGTGCGCAGCGACATCTCCTTCATCAGCTTGCCCACCGGGTCCGGCACGCCGGGCACTTCGGTGATGAAGATCAGCTTGTCGGCCTTCAGCGCGCTGGCGGTGGCGCTGGCCACGTCTTCCATCGACAGGTTGAACGCCTGCCCGGTGGGCGAGAAGCCCAGCGGCGACAGCAGTACTACCTTGCCGTGCGAGAGCGACATGTGCATCGAGTCGTAGTCGATCTTGCGCACCAGCCCGGTGTGCTGGTAGTCGACGCCATTGACGATACCCACCGGCCGCGCGGTGATGAAGTTGCCGGAGACCACCGACAGCTGCGCGCCGGCCATCGGCGTGTTCGGCAGGCCCTGGCTGAAGGCGGCCTCGATGTCCAGCCGCAGTTCGCCGGCGGCCTCCTTGGCGCATTCGAGCGCGGCGTTGTCCGTAATGCGCACGCCGTCCGCGTACTGGGATTCCACATGGCGCAATGCCAGCTGCTCTTCCACCTGCGGGCGGGAGCCGAAGACCAGCACGATCTGCATGCCCATGGCGTGCAGCAGCGCCACGTCGTTGACGAGCGCGTTGAGCACGCCGGCCTTGACCATCTCGCCGCTGAAGGCGATTACGAAGGTCTTGCCGCGGAAGGCGTGGATATAGGGTGCGACGGCGCGCAGCCAGTCCACGAACTGCTGGTGGTCCGGGCCGCTGGCCTCGGCCAGCTCGGCGGCGGCCGTGGCGGACGGGATGGGCGTGGCGGGTTCGGCGACGGGAAGGGGGGCTGCGCTCAGGGCAGCGGGGGCATCTTCGTCGGGGGCGACAGGGGCCGGAGCAGGCGCCTGCGCATTGGAGGTTCTGGCGTTCATGCCGCGGATTATAATCCCGGCCAATGTCAGCACAACGCCCCGTCAAACCTGTTTCCCGGCCGCCACGCCCGCCTCGTCCACCCCGTGAGGCGCGCCCGGCGGGCCAGCCCCCCGAGCAGCGGCCCCAGGAGTCTTCCGAGCAGCGGCGCGAGCC
>NZ_CAJPVH010000054.1 GCF_905397395.1 Cupriavidus campinensis | reverse complement strand
ACTGCCTTACCAGCTTGAGCTTGAACCGCTCATCGTACTTCGCCATGAAAAACACCCCAAAGGTTGGATGGGTGTCCAACTTTTGGGGTGCAGTTCACGAAGGGGCTTTTTCCGACGATCGCCTTTCAACGTCGTCATAAACGATTGCCGCCGCGATAAACGTCTTAGTCGCGCCAGCGGCCATGGCCTCGACCGTGACCATGGCCGTGGTAATGGCCGCCGCGATATCCCGGCGGGCCGTAGTAGTAGCGCGGACCCGGGTAGTAGCGGGGACCATAGTAGACCGGCGCCGGGCGCACCACGACGGGCGGCGGGCCGTAGTAAACCGGAGCCGGCGGCGCGTAGTACACCGGCGGGGGCGGTGCATAGTAGGCGGGTCCACCCACCACCACACCCGGAATGCCAATCGCCACGTCCACGTTCACGCGTGCCATTGCAGCGCCAGACGCCAGCGCGGCGGCCACACCGAATGCTGCGAACAACCAACGTTTCATGATCGTGCCTCTTTGAGTTTGGTCAAGCTGATACCCCGTATTGTAGGGGTTCGCGATTTTCGAGGTGAAACGGCGGGTTCTACATTGTTACCGGCGGTAACAGGGACGTCACATGGCGAAGTGCCCCGTGTTGGCTTGCTTCCTGGGGACGAAGCCACCACAATACCGGGCTTGCCGTGCGGCCGTGGAGAAATTGGTAGACTCAGCAGACTTAAAATCTGCCGCTCATACGGGCTTACGGGTTCGAGTCCCGTCGGCCGCACCAGCGCGCTTCAAGTCGCGCTACATCGCCCCGCGCAGCGCTCAGACGAGCCACGCGCACAGCAGCGCGCCGACCACCATCAGGAACACAAACAACACTGCGGCGAGCGCTAGCGGCTTGCGTCCTGCACGTAGCAGATCGCCGATTCGGGTATGGAGTCCGATGGCCAGCATCGCGCAAGCCAGCAGCCAGTTGTCGAGGGCGACCAGACCCGGCTTCCACTCACCCGGCACCATGCCTGCCGAATTCAGCGCCATCACCGCGACGAAACCCAGCGCAAACCACGGCACGGACTTCAGCAGCCCACGCCAGTTGCGACGACCACCGGCCGCTTCGCCACCGCTTGCACGCGGCCAGAGCGCCATGATCAGCAGCAACGGACCCAGCGCCAGCACGCGGACCATCTTGGCCACCACGGCGGCATCGGCGGTGGCATCGCTCACCATCTTGCCGGAGGCGATGACCTGCGCCACTTCATGCAGCGTGGCACCCGTAAAAATACCAAACGCGCGCTCCGTCACGGGGAGGTGCCAGTGCTGCGTCGCCAGTTCGTAGAGCCACGGATAGAGCAGCATGCCGACCGTGCCGAACAGCACCACCGTGGCCACGGCCACGGCCGTCTGCTTGTCATCGGTACGCACCACGGACGAGACCGCGATGGCCGCCGCCGCACCGCATACGGCACTGCCTGCGCTCACCAGGATGGCCTCGCGCCGGCTCAGGCCGAAAAACGACGACCCCACCCATGTGCCAAAGAGAAGCGTGGCCACCAGCATCACGAGCGGCACCACGACACCGCCAAGGCCCAGTGCGGCGATGGCCCCGAACGTCAGCCGCAGACCATATAGCGCCACGCCAAGCCGCAGCAGATGATGACGCGCGAACTGCATGCCCGGCGCCAGGGGCGTAAGCCAGTGCTTGGGCATCGTATTGGCCGCGACCATGCCGGCACACATGGCCAGCGTCAACGCGGACAGCCCGTATTGCGATACGGCCGGATGGTCGGCCAGCACCAGCGCCAGCCCGGCAATGGCGCCCAGCGGCAGCAGGGTAACGAGACGGATACGCCACAGGGTGAAACCCGTTGGGGCGAGTGCGAGGGGAGTGGCAGGGGTTGTGGACATGGCAATCTTCTAGGGATTGCGTGAAGCGTACCCACGCCGCCTTGACCAGTAAAACGGGTAATATCGTTATGACTTACCGTAATTATCGATAACACCATGGACCAGCGCCCGCTCCGTCTTACCCTGCGCCAGTTGCAGGTCTTCGTGGCCGTGGCCCAGCATGGGAGCACCACGGCCGCCGCTGAGTCGCTCGCGATGTCTCAATCGGCGGTCAGCGCATCGCTGGCAGAACTGGAACGTGCGCTGAACGGCCCATTATTCGACCGCGTGGCGCGCCGCCTGAGCATCAACGAAACCGGGCGGCAATTCTTCCCGCGCGCGCTGTCGCTGCTCGACCAGGCGCACGAACTCGAGCGATTTGCCTCGGAGGGTGGCGTGCAACTGCGCATCGCAGCGAGCAACACCATCGGCAGCTATATTCTCCCTGCCCTGCTGGCCGGCTTTCGCAATGCGCAGACCGGGCCGTGCGAGCTGGACATGCGTATCGGCAATACGCAGGACGTGCTGCAGGCACTCCTCAAGTTCGAGGCCGATATCGGCCTGATCGAAGGTACCTGCCACGAGCGTGACTTACGCAGCATGCACTGGTGCGATGACGAGATGGTGGTGATCGTGGGGCCGACGCATCCGCTGGCGATGGCCGCCGATCAGCCCGAGTTGCTGCACGACATGCTGCGCGATGCCGACTGGATCGTGCGCGAGCCGGGTTCGGGCACACGCGAGATCATCGAATCCCGCCTCGTGCCCGCCTTGGGGACGCTGCGCTTTGCGCTGGAGCTGGGCAACACCGAAGCCATCAAGCGCGCCGTGATGAGCGGATTTGGCGTCAGCTGCCTGTCACTGCATGTCGTCGGCGATGAAATCGCTCGCGGCGCGCTGGTGCCGCTGCGCGCCGGCCTGCCGCGCGTGATCCGGCCGCTGCAGCTTGTCGTGCATCAGGACAAATTTCCGACCCAGGGGCTGCTCGCCTTCACCGAATACCTGCGCGGTGCGGCACCCGCGCTGTGCGCCTGAGCCGCGATGCCGGCGCTAGAGAAACGCCAGAACGCAAAACGGCGCCACAATGGGCGCCGTAGGCTTGAAACGTCTGGTAAAACTTGGAGGCGGAGGTCGGAATCGAACCGGCGTACACGGCTTTGCAGGCCGCTGCATAACCACTCTGCCACCCCGCCAGGTGACGATGCAGGATTGTACGACAATCCTGCCAAACAAAAAGGGAAGCCACGCTTCCCTTTGGGATTGGAGCGGGAGACGAGTCTCGAACTCGCGACCTCAACCTTGGCAAGGTTGCGCTCTACCAACTGAGCTACTCCCGCGTACAACTTTCTGCTACTGACTGCCAGCCCGACGATGATGCCGTCGAACCTTACTTAACCTGGAGCGGGAGACGAGTCTCGAACTCGCGACCTCAACCTTGGCAAGGTTGCGCTCTACCAACTGAGCTACTCCCGCAGGGCCCTGCATCTTACAGAAAAGCAGACTATCGCGCAACTTCTTTTAAACACGCAGCTTTGTGCTGGCATTTCGCGCTAAGTACCGCTTATCTTGCTGCTTTCGTCTTTCGTCGTCAGCAGCGAGAACGAGATTATTGCAAAGACCGAACCGGTGCGTCAAGGACTTTTTTGCGGAAAGCTTCACTTTTACTTCTGCGCACCCGCACCGCCCGTAACGTTGCTGCGCTCGCGGATCTGCGGCCACGCCAGCTTCATGTAATAGAACATCGACCACAGCGTAAGCACGGCCGCCAGGTAGATCATCCAGCCGCCGAGCAGCGAGGCATCGATGCCGAACAGCGAATCGTTGAACAGCAGCAGCGGAATCGCGATCATCTGCACTGTGGTCTTCAGCTTGCCGAGGAAATTCACGGCCACGCTCTTGGACGCGCCGATCTGCGCCATCCACTCCCGCAGCGCGGAAATCGTGATTTCACGTCCGATGATGACCAGCGCGATCAAGTCCGCCACACGGCCCAGCGCCAGCAGGGACAGCAGCGCTGCGGTCACCATGAGCTTGTCGGCCACAGGGTCGAGGAACGCGCCGAACGACGAGGTTTGGTTCCAGCGTCGCGCCAGAAAGCCATCCAGCCAGTCCGTTGCCGCCGCGATGACGAAGAACGCCGCCGCGGTCACGTTCTTGGTATGCATCGGCAACCAGGTTTCGGGCAGGTAATAGACCCCGACCACGAGAGGGATCATGGCCACGCGAAGCCAGGTCAGCAGGATGGGAATATTCAGGGGCATGGGCGGAGCGTTGGAAAAGGAACGGGCCGATCCGGCGATGGTCTGGAAGGCGAATGCCGCGATTGTCGCCGATTTCCAGCCGAACCCGCCAGTTTTGGGCCGAAATGGCTGGCAACCGGCTGGGTGAGCCGGTCAATGCAACTGGCGGTAGATCTCCTCGGCCAGGGTGCGCGAGATGCCTTCCACGCTGGCAAGTTCGTCGATGCTGGCGGCCATGACGCCGCGCAGGCCGCCGAAACGCGTCAGCAGTTTCTGCCGCCGGCGCGCGCCTACGCCCTCGATTTCCTCCAGCCGCGACGTGTTGCGCGCCTTGGCGCGCCGCGCCCGCATGCCGGTAATGGCAAAGCGGTGCGCCTCGTCTCGGATCTGGGCCACCAGCATCAGCGCCGCGCTGCCCTGCCCCAGTTCCAGCGACGGACGGCCATCGGCAAAGACCAGCGTCTCCAGCCCCACCTTGCGGCCTTCGCCCTTCGCCACACCGACCAGCAGGCCGATATCGAGCCCAAGCTCCTCGAACACCTGCCGCGCCACCTCGACCTGCCCCTTGCCGCCGTCGATCAACACCACGCGCGGCATGCGCGGCACCCCATCCGGGGCGCCTTCTCCGCCCAACTCGCCACCATCCTCCTGGATCTGCTCCACCAGCTTCTGGTACCGGCGCGTGAGCACCTGGCGCATGGCCGCGTAGTCGTCCCCGGGCGTGATGTCTTGAATGTTGTAGCGCCGATACTCGCTGTTCTGCATCTCATGATGGTGGAACACCACGCAGGATGCCTGGGTGGCCTCGCCTGCCGTGTGACTGATATCGAAGCATTCGATGCGGAGCATCGCCAGGTCTTCCATGTCCAGGCCGATGGTCTCGGCGAGCGCGCGCGTGCGCGCCTCCTGGCTGCCCTGCTCCGCCAGCCGGCGCGCCAGCGCCAGCGCCGCGCCCTGCGTGGCCATCTCGAGCCAGATCTTGCGCTGGCCCTGCGGCTGACGCACCAGCGCAATCTTGCGGCCGGCCTGCATCGACAGTGCCTCCACCAGCGCAGCGTCCGCCGGCAGATGGCTCACCACGATGATCGGCGGCGGCGCCTGATCGAGATAGTGCTGGACCATGAACGCCGACAGCACGCGGGCCGCGATGCGGTCCACGGACAGCGGACCGGCTTCCGGCGCCACCTGCTCGCCACCTTCGCTCTCTCCCGCATCGTCGCTATCTTCGACGATCATCGCCGCTTCGTCGGCATGCGCGGGGAAATACGCCTTGTCGCCAAGGTGACGGCCGCCGCGCACCATCGCCAGATTCACGCAAGCGCGGCCACCCTGCACCGCCACGGACAGGATGTCGATGTCACGCGCCTGCCCCACCTCCTCCACGGCCTGCCGCTTGAGCACCGTGGAGAGCGCGGCGATCTGGTCGCGCACGGCAGCGGCCTGCTCGAAACGCAGTCGCACCGCGTGCTCCTCCATCTTGACCTGGAGGCCGTCGAGCACCTCGGTTTCGCGGCCCTGGAGGAAGCGCGCGGCGTTATGCACGTCGCGCGCGTAATCTTCCTCGCTGATCGCCTTCACGCACGGCGCCGTGCAGCGATGGATCTGATGCAGCAGGCACGGGCGGGTGCGGTTGTTGAACACCGTATCCTCGCAGGTGCGCAGCTGGAACACCTTCTGCAGGATCTGCATGCTTTCGCGCACCGCGTAGGCGCTCGGAAACGGGCCGAAGTACTGGTGCTTGCGGTCCGTCGCGCCCCGGTAATAGGCCATGCGCGGGAACTTGTGGCCTGTCAGCTTGAGAAATGGATAAGACTTGTCGTCGCGGAACAGGATGTTGTAGCGCGGGGCGAGTGCCTTGATGAGATTGTTCTCAAGCAGCAGCGCCTCGGCCTCGGTCCGGACCACGGTGGTATCGATGCGCGCGATCTTACCCACCATCATCGCGATGCGCGGCGACAACTGGGTCTTGTTGAAGTAGCTCGAGACACGCTTTTTCAGGTCACGCGCCTTACCTACATAAAGCACGTTGCCATCGGCGTCGAAATAGCGGTAGACGCCCGGCAGGCCGGGCAGTCGCGCCAGGATCGGCCGGGGATCGAATGCCGGGATATCGGCGGGGGCCTCGGCCGGGAGATCCACGCGGACCTCGGCGGCTGCATCGTTCGAAGCGTCGTTCGGGGAAACCGGTTCCTGCTCGGGCATCGGGGGACAAGAAAGTTTGGGCGGCAAGGCGCGCAGCGGCTGGCCTCGCTCTAGAATCGCAAGTTTAGAGCAAATCTTCCGCGGACCCTCGCGGAACGGGACGCCGCCATGCCCATTCAATCCTGCGACATCTTCTGCACGGTCGTCGACAACTTCGGCGATATCGGCGTTTGCTGGCGCCTGGCGCGCCAGCTCTCACAGGAGCACGGCCACGCGGTGCGGCTCTGGGTGGACGACCTGGGCAGCTTTGCGCGGCTGGCGCCCGAGATCGACCCGGCGCGCGCCTGCCAGCATCTGGGCGGCGTGGAAGTGCGCCGCTGGGACGCCTCCCCCGGGGCATCATTCGAGCCGCTGCCGCCGCACGACCTCGTCATCGAGGCATTCGCCTGCCACCTGCCGGAGCCTTTCCTGGCCGCGATGGCCGCCGCGCCGCGCCCGCCGGTATGGATCAACCTGGAATACCTGAGCGCCGAGGCGTGGGTCAGCGAGCACCATGCGCTGTCCTCGCCCCATCCGAAGCTGCCGCTGGTGAAGTACTTCTTCTTCCCCGGCTTTGCGCACGGCACGGGCGGGTTGCTGCGGGAGTCGATGCTGGGCGCCCAGCGTGAGGCCTTCCTGTCCAGCCGAGCCGCGCAATCCACCCTCTGGTATCGGCTCGGCACGCAACCCCTGCCGGACGCGCTGCGCGTGAGCCTGTTCGCCTACACCAACCCCGCCCTGCCGGCCCTGCTCGCCCAATGGCGCGACGGCGCCACGCCCGTGCAGTGCCTGGTGCCGCAAGGCCCGGCGGCGCAGCAGGCGGCTGCGTGGTTCGGCGGCCCGGCGGCGCAGGCGGCCCCCGGCACAACGCTGACGCAAGGCAGCCTGACCCTCCAGGTGATTCCGTTCGTACGGCAGGAAAACTACGACGAGCTGCTCTGGGCCTGCGACGTGAACTTCGTGCGCGGCGAGGATTCCTGCGTGCGCGCACACTGGGCGGCGCGGCCCATGGTCTGGCACATCTATCCGCAGGACGACGTGGCGCACCATGTGAAGCTCGACGCCTGGCTCGAGCGCTTCAGCCGCTGCGGCGTGCCGCCGGAGGCCGCCCAGGCCATGACCGCCTTCTGTCATGCCTGGAATGGCTATGGCGCCACCCCGCACGCGCCCGACTGGGCGCAGTTTCACGCACAATTGCCTGCACTCGCCACGGCTATGGATCGCTGGCAGCGGCAGTTGCAGCACTTGGGCGACCTCGCGGCAAATCTGGTGGCTTTTTGCGAAAATCGGGTAAAATAGCGGGTTGATTTTGATGATGGCGAGCCAAAAAGAGCAACTGCCGGCCGCGCGCCTTCGCCATACCGCATACCGCGAATCGGGGTCATGAGCGCCCCGGACACTTTTTTCAGGAAAACAGTTCAGATGAAGATCGCACAGGAACTCCGCGTCGGCAACGTGTTCATGATCGGTTCCGACCCGATGGTCGTGCAAAAGGCCGAGTACAACAAGTCGGGCCGTAACGCCGCCGTCGTCAAGATGAAGTACAAGAACCTGCTGACGGACGCCCCGGGCGAGTCGGTGTTCAAGGCCGACGACAAGTTCGAAGTCGTGATGCTCGATCGCCGCGAATGCACCTATTCGTACTTCGCCGACCCGATGTACGTGTTCATGGACACGGACTACAACCAGTTCGAAGTCGAGAAGGACAGCATGGGTGACGCGCTGAACTACCTCGAAGACGGCATGAACGTGGAAGTGGTGTTCTACAACGAGAAGGCCATCTCCGTGGAAATGCCGACCACGCTGGTCCGCGAGATCATCTACACGGAACCGGCCGTCAAGGGCGACACGTCGTCGGGCAAGGTGCTCAAGGGCGCCAAGATCAACACCGGGTTCGAGCTGCAAGTGCCGCTGTTCTGCAACATCGGTGACAAGATCGAAATCGACACGCGTACCGGCGAATACCGCAGCCGCGCCAACTAAGGCGTCGCCGCGAGTCAGCAAAAAGGGCAGCTTCGGCTGCCCTTTTTGTATTTGCCCGCCGACGCCTACGCGTCAGGCGATCAGCTCATGCTCGCGCAGCAGGCGCAGTGCGGCACGATAGTCGGCATCCTGTTGCAGTTTGTTCCAGTCCAGCGGACGCTTGCGACCAAACAGCTTGCGGATACGACGTTGCGACGCCTTGTCGCTCTTCAGATCGGCCTCGTCCAGCTCCTTGAGGAGTTGGTCGGCGCGCTCGGGATGGTTGCAGATCAGCACCATGTCACATCCCGCACCGAGCGCGGCCCGTGCGCCCTGGGTCACCGTGCCGGCCACGCTCGCGCCCTCCATGCTCAGGTCGTCGCTGAAGATCACGCCCTCGAAGCCGAGTCGCGTACGCAGCACATCCTGGAGCCAGAACGGCGAGAAGCCGGCAGGGTTCGGGTCCACCTTCGGATAGATCACGTGCGCCGGCATGACGGATGCCAGCGCGTTGCCCATCCAGTCATACGGCCGCGCGTCGTGGGCCAGAATCTCGTCAAGTCCGCGCTCATCGACTGGCACGGCCACGTGCGAATCGGCCTCGACGAAGCCATGACCCGGGAAATGCTTGCCGCAGTTGCTCATGCCGGCCAGCAGCAGGCCGTGCGTGAGATGGTTGGCCAGCATCGTTACCACCCGCGGATCGGCGTGAAACGCGCGGTCACCGATCACGGCGCTGCGGCCATGGTCGAGATCGAGCACCGGCGTGAAGCTCAGGTCGATGTCGCACGCGCGCAGTTCGGCCGCCAGCACGTAGCCGCACGCAATGGCGACCTTGGTGGCCGTCATCACATCGCGATCCCACAATTCGCCGAGTCTTGCCATCGCTGGCAGATGCGTGAAGCCATCGGTCTTGGCCCGCTGTACGCGGCCACCTTCATGGTCGATGCAGATCAGCACGTCTTCGCGCACAGCGCGAATCGCCCGCGTCAGCGCGGTCAGTTGGGCGCGCGACTCGAAATTCCGCGCGAACAGGATCACGCCGCCCGTCAGCGGATGGGCGATACGACGCATGTCCTCGGCATCGAGCTGCTTGCCAACCACGTCGAGCACCACCGGGCCCGGACGCTTGCCGGAAACTTTCTTGTTCATAGGAATATCTTGAGTTCAGGCTGCGTAGGTTCAGGATGCGTTGCCGGCCGGCTGGCCGCCCCGCTCCGCGATGGCGAAGGCCACCGCGTACTCGTGTTCGTCACTGACACTGACCCGGATGGTCAGCCCGCGTTCCCGCACCCATTCGGCCAGCTCGCCAGTGCATTGCGGCGTGGGCTCGCCCGACGGCAGGTTCAGCAGTTCCATGGCGCGCCACGTCATCGGCCAGCGCATGCCCAGGCCGATAGCCTTCGAGAACGCCTCCTTGGCCGCGAACCGCGTGGCCAGGAAGGCCAGCCCGCGCTTCTCCGAGCGCGCCTTGCGCGCATGGTAGATCTTCAGTTCGCGCGGACCGAGCACCTTCTCGGCAAATCGGCCGCGCGTGCGCTCCATCACGCCCTGCACGCGATCGATCTGGATGATGTCAGTGCCGATGCCGTAGATCACGCCGCCTGCCCCGGCACGGGATAACGAGTGCCCAGACGCGCGGCCACCATGATGGCCTTCATCTCGCGCACCGCGTTCTGCCAACCGACGAACACTGCATGCGCGACGATCGCATGGCCGATGTTCAGCTCCTTGATACCGGGCAGTGCCGCAATCTGTTGCACATTGGTGTAATGCAGGCCGTGGCCAGCATTGACGACGAGGCCATGGCGGATACCTGCGTCCACACCCTCAGCCACACGGCGGAATTCCGCCGCCTGCTCCTCAGGCGTATGGGCGTCGGCGTAGCGGCCGGTATGGATTTCGATAACCGGCGCCTTGCACGCGGCAGCGGCCGCAATCTGGTCCGGATCGGCATCGATGAACAGCGAGACGCGGATACCCGCATCGGCCAACTGCCGGCAGGCTGCGCTGACCTGCTCGAAATGCCCGGCCACGTCGAGACCGCCTTCGGTGGTCACTTCCTCACGCTTCTCAGGCACGAGGCAGACGTCCTGCGGACGGATTTCGCAGGCGATGTCGAGCATTTCGCGCGTGATTGCGCATTCCAGATTCATCCGGGTGGCGAGCTTCGGGCGCAGCGCGCGCACGTCCGCATCGCGGATATGGCGGCGATCCTCGCGCAGGTGCAGCGTAATCACGTCTGCGCCGGCGATTTCCGCCTGGAGGGCGGCCTCGATCGGGTCCGGGTAGGCAGTGCCGCGCGCATTTCGCAGCGTGGCCACGTGGTCGATGTTGACGCCAAGGTCGATGACGCCGGGATTCGCGTGAAAAATCATGGCTTTACAGAAATTGCAGGTCGATCAGGATTTGCCGCGTTTTCAGCGGCGCACCCTGCAGATAATAATGCAGCAGGAAACGCATCAGGGCGCGGCTTTGTGTGGCGGTCTGGGCGCGGCCATAATCGTCCCGCCCCATGTCCAGCAAGGTCTGGCCGGACACCACGGGCCAACTCGACGGATCGCTCGGCTGCGCGCGGCGCACGCCCCGTTCCGGGTGATACACGTAGTCGAGGCCTGGTTGCACTGGCTCCCCGGTGCTCACGCACTGGTCGAACGCCACCGCGAACCCAGTCTCCTGTAGCAGCACACGCTCGAAGCTGCGCAGCACCAGACTGGCGGACTCACCATGCGCGAGCCGCGTCAGCGTGATCATGTAGTGTTTGAACAGTGCCGGATGCGCGTCCTCGCGCGGGCAGAAGCGCAATAGCAATTCGTTGAGATAGAAGCCCGACAGCAGCGCATCACCGGCCAGTGGCAGCATGCCGCCCATGTATTCGGCCTTGGTCAGCGTCTTGACCTCGCCGCGGCCAGTCCAGGAGAGCGAAATGGGGTGGAAGTGCTGAAGCACCGAGCGCAGCGCCGAATGCGGCCGCTTGGCGCCCTTCGCCACCATGGCCATGCGACCGTGGTCTCGCGTGAAGACGTCCAGAATAAGACTAGTCTCACGATAGGGATAGGCGTGGAGCACGAACCCGGACTCGTTGGTCACGCGCAACTCGGTGCGCGCGGGCACGATCCGCATGGCCCGGTCCATCATCTCGCGGCCGGCGGCCACGGCCGGGGACAGCCCGGTGCCGCCCTGCACTTCCAGCAGTTCGGCGGCTTCCTCGGCGATGGGATCGGCGCTCCGCGCGCGCCTGGGCGCGGCTCGGGGCGCGTCAGGCATCTTGCTCACTCGTAGCCGTAGGCCCGCAGTCCGGCTTCGTTGTCGGCCCAGCCGCTCTTGACCTTGATCCACATCTCCAGGTAGACCTTGCCGTCGAACAACTTCTCCATGTCGAGGCGCGCCTCGGTGGAGATCTGTTTGAGCTTGGCGCCCTTGTTGCCGATGATCATGGCCTTGTGCGCGTCGCGCTCGACCAGGATCGTCGCGAACACGCGGCGCAGCCGGCCTTCGGTCTCGAACTTGTCGATGATCACGGTGCTCGTGTACGGCAGTTCGTCGCCAGTCCAGCGGAAGACCTTCTCGCGGATGATTTCCGAGGCCAGGAAGCGCTCGCTGCGGTCGGTCATCGCGTCGGCGTCGTACATCGGCTCGCCTTCGAGCAGGTACGGGCGGATGATGGCCAGCAGCCGCGTGATGTGATCATGCGTCTTCGCCGACATCGGCACCACTTCCCGGAACGGGAACAGCTGCCCCATCTTTTCCAGGAACGGCATCATCACCTCGGCGCGGTTCTCGCCCAGGCGATCCAGCTTGTTGGTGACCAGCAGCACCGGCACGTTTTTCGGCAGCAGCGACAGCACCTTTTCGTCATCGGCACCGAAATAGCCGGCTTCCACGACGAACAGCACCAGATCCACCGTAGACAGCGTGGACGTGACCGCGCGGTTCAGCGAGCGGTTCAGCGCGCTGGCGTGGCGGGTCTGGAAGCCTGGCGTATCGACGAAAACGAACTGCGCGTCATCGGTGGTCTGGATACCGACGATGCGGTGGCGCGTGGTCTGCGCCTTGCGGGACGTGATGCTGACCTTCTGGCCGACAAGTGCATTCATCAACGTGGACTTGCCCACGTTGGGGCGGCCAACAATGGCCACCGTGCCGCAGCGGAACGCCGCTGCATCCGAGGGTGCCTGGGCGTCCTGCTGCGGAGGGGTAGATTCGGTCATTCCTTCAACCTGAGAGACAACTGGGGATCCGGCGGCACCGGCTGCTTGCGGGTCTTGCCCGTGCGCTCGGCCCGGCTGCGCTTGAGCAGCTGGGGCACGAGCTTCTGCACCTCATCCAGCGCGAGCTTGGCCGCCGCCTGCTCGGCCGCACGGCGCGAGGCGCCGGTGCCGAACACGCGCACCTCCAGTTTAGGCACGGTGCATTCGACTTCAAACTGCTGGCTGTGTGCGGCACCGTGTGTGGCGATGACGTTGTACTGCGGCAGGGCAATCTTGTGGCCCTGCAGATACTCCTGGAGCAGCGTCTTGGCGTCCTTGCCCAGCGTGCGGGGGTCCACCTGCTCCAGAATTGGGATATACAGCTTGCGGATCAGCGCCCGCGCGGCATCGAAGCCGGCATCGAGGAACACCGCCCCGACAATGGCCTCCAGCGCGTCCGCCAGGATCGACGGACGGCGGAAGCCGCCGCTCTTCAGCTCGCCCTCGCCCAGGCGCAGGACGTCGGAAAGCTGGAGCATCTGGGCGATCTCATACAGCGCCTGCTGCTTGACCAGGTTGGCGCGCACGCGGGAAAGATCGCCCTCATCGAGCTTGCCAAACATGCCGTAGAGCATGTCGGCCACGGCGCAGTTCAGCACCGAGTCGCCCAGGAATTCCAGGCGCTCGTTGTGCTGGGCGCTATGGCTGCGATGGGTGAGCGCCTGCTGCAGCAATTCGGGCTTGCTGAATCGGTAGCCGAGACGTTGCTGCAAGGCGTCGAGGATCATGTCGTTACTGCGTTCCCGAATAGGTAATCAATAGACTCAGCGGACCATAGACGGGAATCTCGGTCCGGTACGAAAAACCAATGCTGCGTATCCTGCCGGCTTCGTCCTCGATCACGTCGAGATCGTCACCCTTGAGCGCCTCGATGCGGTCGATCTGGGCCTGCTTGTCGAAGTTGGCCGCCACATCCTTGCGGTTGACCGACCGATCCTTCGCGTAGTTCACCGCCCGCTTGACCGAGAAGTACTCGATCATGCTGGGAATCGCCTTCACTGCCGGCAGCACCACCGCAATCACGATGATGATGACGATCAGCAACGACCCCAATGAGAATCCACGTGATCCTTTAAGCACATCTACGCGGATATTTCCCCTCTTCCCCGAAAAACCCAACTTCTGACCCATTTTGCGCTTCCCTCGTTTTTTGAGTGTATTTGCGCTGCGCGAGGCGTCCGACCGTTACTTGAACGACCCCACGCGCCCAAAATTGCCCAGGTTCATCCAGATCACGAACGCCTTGCCTACGACGTTCTTGTCCGGGACGAAGCCCCAGTAACGTGAATCCAGGCTGTTGTCACGGTTGTCGCCCATGACGAAATAGTGCCCTTCCGGCACTTTACACGTCAGCCCCTGCTGATTGTAAGTGCAGTTCTCGCGGAACGGGAAATCAGGGTCGGCGCCCGCCACGAACGCCGGACGGTCGGCATCGTTCAGGATGCCATGCGCCACGCCGCCCGGAAGCGTCTCGGTGAAATGCTTCGAGTAGGCCAGCCGCTCTTCGTCGAGGTAGTCGGGCAAGGCGGAGTACTCGGCCGGCTTGCCGTTCACGGTCAGCTTCTTGTTCTCGTAGCGCACCACGTCGCCGGGTACGCCCACCACGCGCTTGATGTAGTCGAGCGACTCGTCCTTCGGGTAGCGAAACACCATCACGTCGCCGCGCTGCGGCGTGCCAACGTCGAGGACCTTCTTGTTCAGCACCGGCAGGCGGATGCCGTAGTCGTATTTATTGACGAGGATGAAATCGCCAATCAGCAGCGTCGGGATCATCGAGCCGGACGGGATCTTGAACGGCTCCACCACGAACGAACGGAGCACGAACACCGCCAGAATGACCGGGAAGAAGCTCGCCGAGTACTCGAGCCACCACGGCTGGCGCAGCTTTTCCTCGGCCAGCCGGGCGCGCGAGGCGTCCAGCTCGGTACTCCCGTGCACCGCCTGCATGTCGCCGCGGCGCGCGTCGAATTCGGCCAGGGCAAGGTGCGCCACGCTGCGGCGCTGGCGCTCGAAGACCAGCTTGTCGGCAACCCAGGCAATGCCCGTAATGACCACCAGCACAAAAAGGATCAGTGCAAAATTCATGACGGCTTGGCGTTGATTTTTTAGAAGATCGTCCTGTCACCCGGCCAGCGGACTTGGCGCTGGCCTGCGGCTTACTTGTCGTCCACCTGCAGGATCGCCAGGAATGCCTCCTGCGGGATCTCCACGGTGCCCACCTGCTTCATGCGCTTCTTGCCCGCCTTCTGCTTCTCCAGCAGCTTCTTCTTGCGCGAGATATCGCCGCCGTAGCACTTGGCCAGCACGTTCTTGCGCAGCGCCTTCACGTTCTCGCGCGCAATGATGTTCGCCCCGATCGCCGCCTGGATGGCCACGTCGTACATCTGGCGCGGGATGATCTCGCGCATCTTGGCCGCCACCTCGCGCCCGCGATATTGCGAATTCGAGCGGTGCACAATCACGGACAGCGCATCGACCTTGTCGCTGTTGATGAGGATGTCCACCTTCACCACGTCCGACGGGCGATATTCCTTGAACTCGTAATCCATCGACGCATAGCCGCGCGACACCGACTTCAGCCGATCGAAGAAGTCCATCACGATCTCGGCCATCGGGATCTCGTAGGTCAGCTGCACCTGCTTGCCGTGGTAGCTCATGTTGATCTGCGAGCCGCGCTTCTGCGTGCAGAGCGTGATCACGGAGCCGACATAGTCCTGCGGCATGTACAGGTTCACGGTGACGATCGGCTCCAGGATCGCCTCGATCCGGCTCGGATCGGGCATCTTGGCCGGGTTTTCCACGGTCAGCACCGTGCCGTCGCGCATCTGCACCTGATAGACCACCGTTGGCGCGGTGGTGATCAGATCCATGTCGAACTCGCGCTCAAGGCGCTCCTGCACGATTTCCATGTGCAGCAGGCCCAGGAAGCCGCAGCGGAAACCGAAGCCCAGCGCCTGGGACACTTCCGGCTCGTATTGCAGCGAGGCGTCGTTCAGGCGCAGTTTCTCGAGCGATTCGCGCAGCGCCTCGTACTGGTTCGCTTCCACCGGATACAGGCCGGCGAACACCTGCGGCTTGACTTCCTTGAAGCCCGGCAGCGGCTCGGCCGCCTTGCGCGCCATGGTGGTGATGGTGTCGCCCACCTTGGCCGCCTTCAGTTCCTTGATACCCGCGATCACGAAGCCCACCTGGCCTGCCGAGAGCGACTCGCGCGGCAGCGACTTCGGCGAGAACACGCCCACCTGCTCCACCAGGTGCTGCGCGCCCGTGGCCATCAGCAGCACCTTGTCCTTCGGGCGCAGCGTGCCGTTGACTACACGCACCAGCATGACCACGCCGACGTAATTATCGAACCAGGAGTCAATGATCAGCGCCTGCAGCGGGGCCGTGGGGTCGCCTTTGGGCGGCGGCACCTTGGCGATCATCGCCTCGATCACGTCTTCCACGCCCTGGCCGGTCTTGGCCGAGCACGGCGTGGCGTCGTGGGCATCGATGCCGATCACGTCCTCAATTTCCTGGATCGCGTTGGCGGGGTCCGCCTGCGGCAGGTCGATCTTGTTGAGCACGGGCACCACTTCCACGCCCAGTTCGATGGCCGTGTAGCAGTTGGCCACGGTCTGGGCTTCCACGCCCTGCGAGGCATCCACCACCAGCAGCGCGCCTTCGCAGGCGGACAGCGAGCGGCTGACTTCGTAGCTGAAGTCCACGTGCCCCGGGGTGTCGATCAGGTTCAGGTTGTAGACCTGGCCGTCGCGCGCCTTGTAGCTCAGCGCAGCGGTCTGGGCCTTGATGGTGATGCCGCGCTCCTTCTCGATGTCCATCGAGTCGAGCACCTGCGCTTCCATCTCGCGATCGGACAGCCCGCCACACCGCTGAATGATTCGGTCGGCCAGGGTCGATTTCCCATGGTCGATGTGGGCAATGATCGAGAAATTACGAATGTGGTCCATCTAGCGTTCAGGGAGGCGCCAGCGCGCCAGGTGGGACGGGGGCGCGGGAGCTTAAAAATGGTGGGGCGCAATGCGTGCGCCAATCCGCGATTTTACCGGATTTTCAATGACTTCCGGCGCGGTAAATGGTGTCGGAACCGTGACCGGCACTTTCCGCGCCTGCGCCCGGGAGTGGCGCATCGCGCACCCCTGAAACACATCGCGCCGGACATCGAGGCCGGCGCGATGGAGGCTGGGGGTCCGGGGATCGCCCGGACCGTCTTACCGGGCCTGACTCGGACGCAGCGTCAGCACCTGGGTGGCGTCGCCACGGCGCACGAACACGGCCGCCATCTTGTTCTTGTCCAGCGCCTTCACCATGTCGTTGAACTGCCGCGCGTTGGTCACGTCAGCGTCGCCCAGACGCAGGATGATGTCGCCCGGACGGATGCCGGCACGTGCCGCGGGGCCGTCTGCCGCCTCCACCTCCACGCCGGACTTGACCTTCAGTTCCTTGAGCTTGGTCTCGGCAATGTCTGTGACGATCAGCCCCAGCGCGTTCGGCTTGGCGGCTGGCGCGGCTTCGTCCGCGCTGCCGCCCCGCTTGTCGCCCCGGCGCGCCACGGCGCGGGCGTTGTCCGGCTCGAGTTCGGTCACGGTCACGGAAACGTCACGCGTCTGCCCCTTGCGCCACACCTGCAGCGGCACGCGGGTGCCCGGCTTGGTATCGCCAACCATCCGCGGCAGGTCCGACGCCTTCTCGATGTCGCGGCCGTTGAACTTCAGGATGATGTCGCCCGCCTCGATGCCGGCCTTCTCGGCCGGTCCGCCCGGTTCCACGCTGCCAACCAGCGCGCCACGCGCACGGCCCAGGCCGAGCGAGTCCGCCACTTCCTTGGTCACGTCGCCGATGGCCACGGCGATCCGGCCACGGGTCACCTTGCCGGATGCCTTGAGCTGCTCGGACACGCGCATCGCCTCGTCGATCGGAATCGCGAACGAGATGCCCATGTAGCCACCGCTACGGCTGTAGATCTGCGAATTGATACCGATCACCTCGCCGCGCAGGTTGATCAGCGGCCCGCCCGAGTTACCGGGATTCACGGCCACGTCGGTCTGGATGAACGGCAGGTAGTCACCCGTATCGCGGCCCTTGGCCGAGACGATGCCCGCAGTCACGCTATTGTCGAGCCCGAACGGCGAGCCAATGGCCAGCACCCACTCGCCCGGACGAATCTTGTCCGAATCGCCAAGCGGCAGGCGCGGCAGGTTGCTCGCTTCCACCTTGATCAGCGCCACGTCGGTGCGGCGATCGGAGCCGATCAGCTTGGCCTTGAACTCGCGCTTGTCGGGCAGGGTCACGTAGATGGTCTCGGCGTCCGCCACCACGTGAGCGTTGGTCATCACGTAGCCATCCTGGCTGATGATAAAGCCAGACCCCACGCCACGGCTCTGTTCCTCGCCCTGCGGCGGCTGGCCACGGCGCGGCGGGGTGGGACCACCCGGCGCGCCCGGCATCGGCACGCCAAAGAAGCGGCGGAAGAATTCGGCCATCTCGTCGTCTTCAGGCGAGTTGCCGCCACGCGAGCGGATGCGCTCGGTGGTACGAATGTTGACGACGGCCGGGCTGGCCTTCTCCACCAGATCGGTGAAGTCAGGCAGGTTGTAGTTCGAGGCAGCCGCCTGGGCATGCCCCATCTGGGCAACAGCCGGACCCAGCACGAGCATGGCAGCCATGACCATGGTTCGCACCAGGGCTGGGGATTTGGAAATCATCGACAACTCCCGGGAGATCAGCGAGAAACGGATGCCTTGCCGGACGTCGGAGTCGATCGACCCCGCAAGGCGGAACTTCAAGCGCGACTGGCCCGCACCAAGCGGCCAGCACCGGGGTTCGCTGCCCCGGCGCCAGCGCGCCCATGCGCTCAGTGTACCGTCTTGGGCGGGCGGTACTCCACGCCGGCGGCGAACTGCCTGACCGTGGCGGCGGGCACCTCGCCCACCACCGTGATCCAGTAGTCAGCCACGCGGCGCACCACGACCTGCGTGGCGCCGAGCGAAGCCACGCCTTCACGGCGCGCCCGTTGTTCCGATACGGGTTCGATAAAGATCGACAACCCGGTCAGACCGTCGCTGTAGACGATCTGGAGCACCTCGAAGACCTGCCCCGGCTTGCTGCCCTGTGCCGGCGGGCGCAACTCGCCCAGCGGGCGGCGCACTTCGCGGATCTTCTGGAAGCCCTTGAGCGGCGAACCGATGATCCACCCTTCGTCGGCCACGTTGGCCGGCTGATAGGTGACTTCGTAGCGGCTCCATGACTGCGAACTCTTGATGGCGGACAGGATGCGTTGCTTGTCCGACGGCACGCCGATGTCGACCTGCGAGAACGCCACCTGTTCGAGCACCTTGCCGCCCTCGCCGATGGTCTGCGCGCGCATCAGCAGACCCGAGCCCTTGTCGGCCCACAGGCGCACTGCGTAGCGCGCCGCATCGTGGGGCTCAAGCGAGAACACCTCGCACTCGACGCCCGCCACGCGCTCGGCGGGCAGCTTGCGCATGTCGTACAGCTCGAGCACATCGCTCTTGTTGGTCGCCAGCAGCGCCGGGAAGCGGTCCTTCGCCTCCTGCTTCTCCACGACCACGAGCTTGGCTTCTGGAATCAGGCTGTGCACGACGTCGTTCTGGCGCAGCACCTCGCGCGGCTTGCCGTCGAGCGTTTCCAGGCGTTCGTACTCGTTGTGGACGAGATCGCTGTAATGCTGGATCCGCGACGCATGCATGACGCTGCCCCGCTGATAGATCAGCGTGCCGACGTAGTTCTCGCGCTGGGCGGCACGGTGGATCTTGTTGAGCCACGCCGTGGCGTCGCGTCGGTTCAGCGTATTGTCAGACGGCTGCGCCGTTGCGGCGGCAGCGGTCAGACACAAGGCCAGAAAAAAGGACCTGCGCAGGCCCTTCCTTCCGTGTACGCCCGCTACGTTGGCGGGCGACATTCCTTTATGCATGTCCGGCATTATTCCTGCGAATTTTCCTGTGAGAAGTTTGCGCCATTCGCCACCGTGCGCATGGTCGGCACAAAGGCTTCGGTCGCCACCGACGTGCGATGGGCACGCAGGTATTCATCAAGGCGCGGATCGCGAATCATCTGGGCGCTGTCAGCGGCCACGGTCACGATCGAACCAGCCTTGGCCGGCGTGGCGGACTGCTCGACGCGGGCCACGACGGCATCGGGCGTACCGATATCACCCGGACCACGCATCTGCGGCACCACAACCCAGCTCACGGCCGCCACGGCGGCGGCGATGGCCGTGCCGGGCATCACGCGGCGCACCCACGACGGGCGTACCAGCAGGCGTTGGCGGCCGGCTGCAGCCACGGCGGGCACGAGCACATGGGGCTCGACTTCCAGGCGCGCGGAGAATCGGGAGAGAAACGCTTCGGTCGAACCAGCGTGCGTCAACTCTTCCGAACGCAGCGTGTCACCGATCAGCTGGTAGACGTTCCAGTCCGTCATGCCGGCGTCGCTCTTCGCGAGGCCCAGCACGGCGTCCACTTCGTTCGGCGCCAGCTCGCCATCCATCAAAACGGAGATTTGCTCCGATGCTTCCACTACATGAACCGACTGCTTATGAGCCTGACCCATTTCCCACCCCAAGAAATTCCATTGAACACCGATAAATCCCGTACTGCTGCTTGTCGTTTATCGATGCAGGAATTGGCTGCAACGCTGGCTGCACGACATTCTTCAACTTGCTATCCCTACCACCGCTTGCCCTCGGCTGTTCCCAGCAGGGGGCGCAACTTGTCGGCGATCGCCTCGCGGGCGCGGAAGATCCGTGACCGCACGGTCCCGATCGGGCAACCCATGGCTTCGGCGATTTCCTCGTAGCTGAGGCCCTCGATCTCGCGCAGGGTGATGGCGGTACGCAATTCCTCCGGCAGCGCCTCCATTGCGCGGTTGACCGTCTCGGCCACCTGACGCGTGTGGAGCATGGACTCCGGCGTATTGATATCCCTTAGTTGCTCGCCGTCTGCAAAAGTTTCAGCCTCTTCGGCGTCAATATCACTGGACGCCTCCGGGCGGCGGCCCTGCGTGGCCAGATAGTTCTTGGCGGTGTTGACGGCGATGCGGTACAGCCACGTGTAGAAGGCGGATTCGCCCCGGAACTGGGGAAGCGCGCGGTACGCCTTGATAAAGGCATCCTGCGCCACATCCTCCACTTCGGCGGGATCGCGGACAAGGCGTGAAATGAGCCGGATGATCTTGCGGTGGTACTTGGCCACCAGCAACTCAAAGGCTCGTTTGTCGCCCTGCTGGACGCGTTCAACTAGAAGCTGATCGGCTTCGCGTTCGCTCACGAATGGTTCACCTGCAGTGTATCTCTTGGTTTTGTCGTCACGACAAACGTTGTATTTTACCTACGAATCGGGACCCACCGGGTGTCGCGAAGCGCATTCTGTGACCGCCCGTCCGCATGTTTGGTTCCGCATGCCGAAATGAATCGGGGCTCGCCGTGGCGAGCCCCGTGATACCCGTCGCGGTCAGATGCGGCGGAAGACAAGCGTGCCGTTGGTGCCGCCAAAACCGAAGTTGTTCTTCACGGCCACGTCGATTTTCATCTCACGTGCAGTATTCGCTACGTAATCCAGGTCGCATTCCGGATCCTGGTTGAAGATGTTGATCGTCGGCGGCGAAACCTGGTTGTGGATCGCCAGCACGGTGAAGACCGACTCGAGACCGCCAGCGCCGCCCAAAAGGTGACCGGTCATCGACTTTGTCGAATTGACCACCATCTTGTAGGCGTGCTCGCCAAAGGCCAGCTTCACGGCGTCGGACTCGTTCTTGTCGCCCAGTGGCGTGGACGTGCCGTGCGCGTTCAGATACTGCACTTCGTCGGCATTGACGCCGGCGTTTTTCAGCGCAGCCACCATGCAGCGGCGCGGGCCGTCGGTGTTCGGGGCGGTCATGTGGAACGCGTCGCCACTCATGCCGAAGCCAATCAGCTCCGCATAGATCTTGGCGCCGCGTGCCTTGGCCGACTCATACTCCTCGAGCATCATCACGCCGGCACCCTCGCCCAGCACGAAGCCGTCGCGGTCCTTGTCCCACGGACGCGAGGCTGTGGCCGGATCGTCGTTGCGGGTGGACAACGCGCGGGCTGCGGCAAAGCCGCCAATGCCCAGCGGCGAAACCGTCGACTCGGCGCCGCCGGCCAGCATCGCGTCGGCATCGCCGGCCTGGATCAGGCGGGCGGCCAGGCCGATGCTGTGCAGGCCGGTCGTGCAGGCCGTCACGGCCGCGAGGTTCGGGCCCTTCAGGCCGTGATAGATCGACAGATGGCCCGAGATCATGTTGATGATCGAGCCCGGAACGAAGAACGGCGAAATCCGGCGCGGGCCGCGATTGGCCAGCTCCATCTGCGTAGCTTCGATCATCGGCAGGCCGCCGATGCCGGAGCCAACCAGCACGCCGATGCGCTCGGCGTTCTCCTCGGTCACTTCCAGGCCGCTATCCTTCAGCGCCTGGGTACCCGCCGCGATACCGAAATGGATAAACGTATCCATACGGGGGGCTTCCTTCGCCGGAACATATTCCTCGACGTTGAAACCCTTCACTTCACCGGCAAAATGGACGGCGAACGGGGAGTGATCGAATTTGGTGACGGTGGCAATGCCGGACTTGCCGGCAACCAGGTTGGCCCAGCCTTCGGCAACCGTGTTTCCGACCGGAGACACAAGGCCAAGCCCAGTGACGACGACGCGACGACGGCTCACTATGATTTCCTACGAGTGCGTGAAGCGGAATTGGATTGATTCAGGATCTCGCCGATCCGGCCGTTAGTCATTGCATGCGGCGCGTAATACGGTTTGAGATCATTCCGATTCTGCTTCTTCGAACAGACGAAAGCCACAGAAAACAACCGGACAGGACCATGACGGCCCCACCCTTGTGCCTTCTGTGGCTCGGAATGCGAAGACGACGGCTTAGGCCTTGACGTGCGCGGTGGCGTAGTCGATGGCCTGTTGCACGGTCGTGATCTTTTCGGCTTCCTCATCAGGAATTTCCATGCCGAATTCATCTTCCAACGCCATCACGAGTTCAACCGTGTCCAGCGAGTCCGCACCGAGATCGTTCACGAACGACGATTCGTTCTTGATGTCTGCCTCGGCCACGCCAAGCTGTTCAGCCACGATTTTCTTGACGCGTTGTTCGATATTGTCCATGTAACCCTCCAGGGAAGTTCGACAAAAAGTGGGCGCATTTTAGCAGGTTTGGACCACAAAAAATCCGCCTGCCATCTATTGCAAGAATCGCGCCCGTTCGGTTTGAAAAACAACTGCTTCGCCCGCCATCTTTCGGCTTCTTCGCCGAAATGTACGTCGGGTAATGCAATCAATTCATGTACATGCCGCCGTTCACGTGCAGCGTTGTGCCCGTGATGTAGGCGGCCTGCGGGCCGGCCAGGAACGCCACCGCATGCGCGATGTCTTCCGGCTGGCCGAGTCGGCCCAGCGGGATCTGGGTCTTCAGCGCCGCATGCTGCTCGTCCGACAGGACCTTGGTCATGTCGGTGTCGATGAAGCCCGGCGCCACGCAGTTCACAGTAACGTTGCGGCTGCCAATCTCGCGCGCCAGCGCGCGGGCCATGCCCTCCACGCCGGCCTTGGCCGCCGCGTAGTTCATCTGGCCCGGGTTGCCCGTGGAGCCCACCACCGAAGTGATGTTGATGATGCGGCCGGTACGGGCCTTCATCATCGGGCGCAGCACGGCGCGCGACAGGCGGAACACCGCCGTCAGGTTCGTGTCGATGACGCTCGTCCAGTCATCGTCCTTCATGCGCATGGCCAACTGGTCCTGGGTGATGCCGGCGTTGTTCACCAGCACGGCCAGACCGCCGTGGGCCTTCACGATCTCCTCGATCACGGCTTCGCAGCGCGCGGCATCGTTCACGTTCAGCACCACGCCATGGCCCTGCAGGCCCTCGGCCTTCAGGTATTCGCCGATGGCGGCCGCGCCGGACTCGCTCGTGGCGGTGCCGATCACGGTGGCGCCCTGACGCGCCAGTTCCAGCGCGATGGCCCGGCCAATGCCGCGCGACGCACCCGTCACCAGGGCGACCTGATTTTCCAGAGTCTTGCTCATGTTGCGATGTTCCTTGGCTTACTTCAGCAGCGCCAGCGTGTCTTGCAGCGATGCGGGGTCGAAGATCGCGCCGCCGACGAGATTGCCGTCGATGCGCTTGGTCATGCCGGCCAGCACCTTGCCCGGACCGCATTCGATCACATGGGTCACGCCTTCGGCGGCCATTTTCTGCACGCACTCCACCCAGCGTACCGGGGCGGCGGCCTGGCGCACCAGGGCGTCCTTGATCTGGGCCGGGTCGTTGGCGATGGCCACGTCCACGTTGTTGATGACCGGGATCGACGGCGCCGAGAACGCCAGCCCAGCCATGCGCTCCTTGAGGCGGTCCGAAGCCGGCTTCAGCAGCGACGAATGGAACGGCGCCGACACCGGCAGCGGCAGCGCGCGCTTGGCGCCCTTGGCCTTGGCGATCTCGCAGGCCTTTTCCACGGCAGCCTTGTGGCCGGCAATCACCACCTGCGAGGGGGCGTTGAAATTGACGGCCTCGACCACGCCGGCAGCGGACGCCTCGGCGCAAGCCGCGCGCACGTCGTCATCGGACAGGCCCAGGATGGCGGCCATGCCGCCCTCGCCCACCGGCACGGCTTCCTGCATCGCCTGTGCGCGGAAGCGCACCAGCGGCACAGCGTCAGCAAACGGAATCACGCCCGCGGCCACCAGCGCCGAGTACTCGCCCAGGCTGTGGCCGGCCACCAGGGCCGGGGCCGGGCCGCCGGCGTCCAGCCAGGCGCGGTACACGGCCACGGCGGCAGTCAGCATCACCGGCTGGGTGTTGGTCGTGAGGTTCAGTTCTTCCGCCGGACCTTCCGCGATCAGGCGGCCGATGTCCTGCCCCAGCGCGGCGGAAGCTTCCTCCAGCGTGGCGCGGACCACCGGGTTGTCGGCAAACGCGTTGAGCATGCCGACCGATTGCGAGCCCTGGCCAGGGAAAACGAATGCGAATTTCATCGGGAATCCAGTCTTAACGATTCAGACGAGCGTGTCCGGGCGCACGCGCCCTTTCAGGCACGCCGCGCCGGACCGCATCTTACATGCGCAGCAGCACCGCGCCCCAGGTGAAGCCGCCGCCAACGCCTTCCAGCATCACGGTCTGACCCGGGCGGATACGGCCGTCGCGCACGGCCACGTCGAGTGCCAGCGGGATCGACGCCGCCGAAGTATTGCCATGCTCGTGCACCGTGGCGACCATCCGCTCGGCCGGCAGGCCCAGCTTGCGCGCCGTGCCCTGCATGATGCGGATATTGGCCTGGTGCGGCACCAGCCAGTCGATTTCGTCCGCCTGCACCTCGGCTGCGGCCATCGCCTCGCGCGCCACCTTGTCCAGCACGTTCACGGCCAGCTTGAACACCGCCTGGCCGTCCATGTGCAGGAAGGCGTTGCCGGTGATGGCACCGCCCGACACATTGCCCGGCACGCAGAGGATGTCCGCGTGGCTGCCATCGGCATGCATGGCCGACGACAGGATGCCCGGCTCGTCCGAGGCAGTCACCACCACGGCGCCGGCGCCATCACCGAACAGCACGCAGGTGGTGCGGTCGTTGAAATCGAGGATGCGGGAGAACACTTCGGTGCCGATCACCAGCACGTTCTTGTGCGAGCCGCTGCGGATGAACTTGTCCGCCGTGGAGAGCGCGTAGACGAAGCCCGAGCACACGGCCTGCATGTCGAAAGCCGCACAATGGTTCGTGATGCCGAGCTTCTGCTGCACCAGGCAGGCGGTGCTCGGGAACACGAAGTCCGGCGTGGAGGTGGCCACGATGATCAGGTCGATGTCCTGGCGCTCGATCCCGGCCGCCTCGATCGCCTGCTCGGCCGCTTGCACGGCCAGGTCACTGGCGGTGACGTCCGGCTCGGCCCAGTGCCGCGCCGAAATGCCGCTGCGCGAGACGATCCACTCGTCGCTCGTTTCGATGCCACGCTCGGCCAGCTGCGCCGCCAGCTCGTGATTGGTGACACGCCGCGGGGGCAGGTAGCTCCCGGTACCGATGATTTTTGCGAACTTGGTCATGTCTGTCGGATCGTGATGCTCACCCGGGCCGCCTGCGGCAGCCGCCACGGCCCCCTGCACTCAGGGGGTTCAGAGGGCTTGAGGCCTCAGGCGGCATGGGTATCGGGATGTGGGTCCGGTGCGTCGGTCTCCGGGCCGCCCGTCGCGGGCGCCGTGGCGCCGGACTTGTTGGCGAAGACCCTTGCTATACGTTCGATTACGCCGTTTCTGGCCGCATCATACCCGCGTTTGATCGCCCATTCAAAAGAGTGGGCGTCGGCGGAACCGTGACTCTTGATCACCAGTCCGCGCAGGCCCAGCAGCGAGGCGCCGTTGTAGCGCGCGGGGTCCAGCCGGCGCGCCAGGCGCGACAGCACGGGCATGGCCACGGCGGCCAGCAGCTTGGTGAACCAGGAGCGCGTGAACTCCTCCTTGATCATGCCGCCAATCATCTTGGCCAGGCCCTCGGTACTCTTGAGCGCCACATTGCCGACGAAGCCGTCGCAGACCACGATGTCCGTCGTGCCCTTGAAGATGTCGTTGCCTTCCACGTTACCGTAGAAATTCAGCTCGGAAGCGCGCAGCAGCTCGCCGGCGGCCTTGACCACCTCGTTGCCCTTGATCACTTCCTCGCCGATATTGAGCAGGCCCACCGTGGGGTGATCCTTGTGATCCACCACGGACACCATGGCCTCGGCCATGCGGGCGAACTGGAGCAGGTGCCCGGGTTCGCAGTCGGCGTTGGCACCCAGGTCGAGCACCGTGGTGCCCCAGCCCTGCTCATTGGGAATGGTAGTGGCGATGGCCGGCCGCTCGATGCCCTCGAGCGTCTTCAGCACATAGCGCGACACAGCCATCAGCGCGCCGGTGTTGCCGGCGGAGATGAGCGCGTCGGCGCGGCCTTCCTTGACCTGCGTGGCCGCCACGCGCATCGAAGAGTCCTTCTTCTTGCGCAGCGCCACTTCCACCGGGTCATCCATCGTGATGACCTCGGTTGCCGCCACCACGGTGACGCGCGGATGATCGGCCGCATGCAGCTTCCTGAGCTGCGCGCCGATGGCATCGGGCAAGCCGACGAGGATCATCTCGGCGTCATCGTGACGGGAAAGAAAACTGATCGCCGCCGGCACGGTCACGGATACACCGTGATCGCCGCCCATGCAGTCGATAGCGAGCTTGATCGTCATTGTTTCCAGATACGGAATGCGCACCGGCATCCGCCGCCTCGGTTCGCGGGGACGCAACCAGCCGGACGCGCGGATACGCTGCCGGGTGGGCGCCGAGCGCCCAACAAAAAAGCGGCAACGAGCTTGCCGCTTTCCTGTTTTACACCTGACAACGTGCGCGAGCGAGACACAGGGTCACGCCAGACAACCTGGTCAGTCGTTCTTGGTCTTGATGACCTTGCGGCCACGGTAGTAGCCGTTCGGGCTCACGTGGTGACGCAGGTGGGTCTCGCCCGTGGTCGGCTCAACGGCCAGGGGTGCGACCGACAGATGGTCGTGCGAACGATGCATGCCGCGCTTGGACGGCGACTTCTTGTTCTGTTGAACAGCCATGATGACTCCTTCGAGAATTTTGCGATATTAACACACGCATCCTGCGCGAGGCGTAGCCGGGGCCCGGCCGGATGCTTGACCTGCTACCCGAGGACGGGTGCGCCGGCCGCTCTGTTGCGGCGTCAGTGCTTCGTCTTCAGGCCGGCCAGCGCCGCAAAGGGCGATGGCCGCTTTTCCTCTTCGGGCGGAGCCTCAGGCTCCACCTCACCGTCCGCGCCGGTCACGAGCGACTCGTGCACGGCGGGACAGACCATATGCTTGGGTGCCGACGGCAACGCCAGCAGCACCTCGTCTTCCACCAGTTCCAGCGGCGAAAACTTCTTCGACCCGACGATCACGTCGATGTCGTCATCATCCATGGGTGCCGAATCCGCCGCTTCTTCGCTGGCCATGACCTCGAAGCGCATCGACGTGTCGATCGGCTCCGGGTAGACCTGCAGGCAGCGCTGGCAATCGAGCCAGACCCGCCCTTGCACGGTGACGTCGACGAACAGCCGCTGCGACACCACCGCGCCAGCCTCCACCGCTTCCTCGCGCATGAAGCCGGTGAGCGTGTAGTGAAACGTCTCGTCCGGTGCCGATGCTGGCGCATCCTCGGCCGTCTCGGCTAAGATGCGCGGCAAATCGCGCGTCGCCACGTCGCCCGCCACGCTGCCACCCTTGCGGCAGAAGGCGAACAGATCGGTTTCGCGCAGATCGAATGCCACGGCGGACGCCGCTGGCTGGGTCGGCTGACTCATGTACGCTGAATCGCTGGAAAAATGCCTTGTTTGCCACACCTGGGACGATCCACGCCATCGAGGGCGGATACGCCTGCCGCGATGGCTTCCGATCACGGCCGGGCACGAATGTGCCTGTGTGGCTAAACGCGCGATTATAAGCTGAAAAACGGGACTCGGTCAAAGTATACAACTGGCTAACTGACCGTCCCCTCTCCCTCCGACGCTACCTCTATATATATGTCGTCCTCCGCTATCCGCCCGCCCCTGATCCTCGGGTCGAGTTCTCCGTACCGGCGCGAGTTGCTCGCGCGGCTGCGCATCCCGTTCGACGTGGCTGTACCGGACATCGACGAAACCCCGCTGGCCGGGGAGGCCCCCGAGGCCACGGCCCTGCGCCTCTCGCGCCGCAAGGCCGAGGCGATTGCCGCGCGCCACCCCGGCGCACTGGTCATCGGCTCGGATCAGGTCTGCACGCTCGACGGCGCCCAGATCGGCAAACCCGGCAGCCATGAGAAGGCGCTGGCCCAGTTGCAGCAAATGCGCGGACGAACCGTCACATTTCATTCGGCACTCTGCCTGCTCGACAGCCGCACCGGCGAGGCCCAGTTGGCCGATGTACAGACCCGGGCGACCTTCCGTGACCTGTCCGATGCCGAACTAGACGCCTACCTGCGCCTGGAAACCCCCTATGACTGCGCGGGCAGCGCCAAGGCCGAGGGTCTGGGCATCGCCCTGCTCGCGCGCGTGGAATCGGACGACCCCACGGCGCTGATCGGCCTGCCGCTGATCGCGCTGACCGGCATGCTGCGTGCCGCCGGCTACCCGTTTTTCGGAGCCTGAACGATGGCCGGTACCCTGTTCCTGATTCCCAACACGCTCGGCAAGCGCGACGAGTTCGATCCGCTGCCCGATGTCATCCCCGCCGGCGTGCAGCAGATTGCCGCGCGGCTCGACTACCTGGTGGCAGAGAACGCCAAGACGGCGCGCGCTTTCCTGAAGAAACTGGGCGAAACCAGCCCGCTGGCGCGGCCGATCCAGCAGATCGAGATCCGTGAGCTGAACGTGAACACGCGCGCCGAGGCCTTGGCCGCGCTGCTGGACCCCATCGCCGGGGGCCGCGATGGCGGGCTGCTTTCCGAAGCCGGCGTGCCGGCCGTGGCCGACCCCGGTGCGGACCTCGTCCGACTGGCCCACGCGCGCGGCGTGACGGTGCGGCCGCTGGTGGGGCCGAGCTCGATCCTGCTGGCGGTGATGGGTTCCGGCCTGAATGGCCAGAGCTTCGCGTTCAACGGCTACCTGCCCGTGGACGCTGACGAGCGCACGCGCAAGCTACGGGAATTGGAAGCGCATTCGCGCAAGGCGCGCCAGACGCAGGTCTTCATCGAGACCCCCTACCGCAACGCCGCGCTGCTGGAAGCGCTGCGCCAGCATTGCGCCGGCACCACGATGGTATCGGTGGCCGTCGACCTGACGCTGCCCACCGAAACCATCGTCACGCTGCCGCTGTCGGCCTGGCGGCCGGAGCGGATTGCCCTGCAAAAGCGGCCGGCGATCTTCTCGCTGCTGGCCGCCTAGTCCTGCTTACCGGAGCGACTGCGCGCCGGTCGACATCATCATGGTCTTCATCGCCGCGCTGCCCATGGCCGCACCAAACCGCTTGGCCACGCGCTCGGCGATGTTTTCCTTGACCGTGTAGTCGACGATATCCTCGGCCTTGAACAGGTCGCGCGCCACGTAGTCGGCGCTACCCACGCCATCGGCCAGGCCCAGCGCCACGGCGCGCTCGCCGGACCAGAACAAGCCCGAGAACAGGTCCGGATCGTCCTTCAGCCGGTCGCCGCGGCCTTCTTTCACCACGTCGATGAACTGCTGATGGATCTCCTTGAGCATGGTCTCGGCATAGACCTTCTGGCGCGGCACCTGCGGCGAGAAGGGGTCGAGCATGCCCTTGTTGGCACCCGAGGTGTACAGCCGGCGCTCCACGCCGAGCTTTTCCATCAGGCCGGTGAAGCCGAAGCCATCCATCAGCACGCCGATCGAGCCGACGATACTGGCCTTGTCCACATAGATCTTGTCGGCCGCCGCTGCCACGTAGTAACCGCCGGAGGCGCAGATTTCCTCCACCACCACGTAGAACGGCTTGCCCGGATACACGGTGCGCAGACGCTTGATCTCGTCGTTGATGATGCCCGCCTGCACCGGCGAGCCGCCCGGCGAATTGATCTTGAGGATCACGCCGGCCGCGTTGGTATCGGCAAAGGCCGCCTGCAGGGAGGCATTGATCGATTCCGCGCCGGCCGGCGTGCCCGCCGCGATCTCGCCTTCCAGCGAAACCATCGCGGTATGGCGCCCCGCGGTGCTGGCGATGCCATCGCCCTTGAAGTCGATTACCGCGTACAGGATCAGCGCCAGGATGCCCAGCACCACCAGCCGGAAGAAGATCTTCCAGCGCCGTGCCGCGCGCTGTTCGCGCAGCGTGGCCATCAGCACCTTCTCCAGCACGTCGCGCTCCCAGCCACCGGTGGCGCTGCCGCCACCCACCGGGGCCGCTCCACCCTGCCCGCTCAGGCGCGCACGGCGCTCGTCGGCCTCGCGCCGCGCCGCGTCCTCCCCGGCACGCAGTTCCTGCTCGAGCGGAAAATCGGCCTGCGCCGCCGTTTCCAGGCGGTGACTGTCGCCGGCCTTGTGTTCGTCTTGCGTTTGACCCGGTTCGACCGGCGGTTTTTGCTGTTCTGTCATGCGATGGACTCGATAAAGTCAGACGGCGGCCCGGCGGATCATTCAGGTGGCGTCGGGCGGGTAAAAAGGCGGTTCGGGGAGCCAGTAGACAGCACCCTCGCGTTCCTCGGTCCGGAGCTTGGCCAGCGCGGCGCCCCGGCAAGGGCCGCCCACGCAAAGGCCGGTGTCTGGCGCATAAACCGCGCCATGTGTCGCGCACATCAAGTATAGGCCCGCGCTATCGAAAAACTGCCCCTCCTGCCAGTCCAGCTCCATCGGCACGTGCGCGCACTGGTTCAGGTAGGCGTGCGCAACGCCATCGAAACGGACCACGAATGCGCCGATCTCGCGCGCTTCCCGGCGCACGGAGAACCGCACGCCGGCCCCGCCATCGACGAGTTCGTCGCTGGCGCACACGCGGTGCAGTGGCTGGCCGGCTTCAGGCATGCGTGAGCAGCCAGTCCTGGAGATCGGCGATCGACGTGGCGCAGTGCACCGGCGCCATCGCGCGCAGCGAATCGGCCGGATGCGCGCCGTAGCAGACGCCCAGCCCGTGCGCGCCGGCGTTGACCGCCATCTGCAGGTCATGGGTGGTATCGCCCACCATGACCGTGCGCGCCACGTCCTGGCCCAGCTCGCGCGTCAGCTCCTGCAGCATGGCCGGGTGCGGCTTGGAGAACGTCTCGTCGGCGCAACGCGTGCCATCGAACAGCTTGCCAAGGCCGGTGGCCGCCAGCGCCCGCTCCAGCCCCACACGGGTCTTGCCCGTGGCCACGCCGAGGAAGTAGTGCTCGCCGTGCAGGGCCTCGAGCATCTCGCGCACGCCATCGAACAGCACGAGGTCCGCATCGCGCGTGAGGAAATGGTAGCGGTAACGCTCCGCCAGGCGCGGATAGTCGGCCGGGTCCAGCGTGGGCACGGCATAGGACAGCGCGTCCTTCAGCCCAAGGCCGATCACGTGGCTCGCGGCGCTGTCATCCGGCACGGGCAGGCCCAGGTCGCGGCTGGCCAGCTGAATGCATTTGGCGATGGTCGGGGTGGAATCCATGAGGGTTCCATCCCAGTCGAAGACGATCAGGTCGAAGCGCTGCCTGGCCATTGAGGTCCTTGGTCGATGCGGAAAGTGGTGTGGCGGCTGCGAAGGCGGCGATGCGACGCGTCAGTCCGCCGCGCGGTGCTGACGCAATTGTTGCAGAAAATCAACACACTCGGCGGGTAATGGCGCCGAAACGGTCAGCGGCTCGCCCGTGGACGGGTGCGCCAGCGTCATCCGGTGCGCGTGCAGGAACATCCGCTTGATGCCGGGCTTGGCATTGCTACGAGAAAGTGCCTTATTGAGCGCAAAATCACCATACTTCTCATCGCCGACGATGGGGAAGCCGGACGCCTGCAAGTGCACCCGGATCTGGTGCGTGCGGCCGGTTTTCAGTTCGGCCTCGAGCAGGGTGTAGCCCGGGAACGCCTCCACCTTGTTGAAGATGGTGTGCGCGGTCAGCCCATCGGCCTGCACGCGCACGCGCCGCTCGCCATCGGGCGTGCTGTATTTATATAGCGGGAGCTTGACGTGCTGCCGCGTGTTCTGGAATTCGCCTGCCACGCAGGCGAAGTAGCGCTTGTCCATGCCGGTGCCGCGCATCTGCTCGTGCAGGTGCACCAGCGCCGAGCGCTTCTTCGCCAGGATCAGGATGCCGGACGTCTCGCGGTCCAGCCGGTGCACCAGTTCCAGGAACTTCGCCTCGGGCCGCGCGCGGCGCAATTGCTCGATCACCCCGAAGGCCACGCCCGAGCCGCCATGGACGGCCACGCCGGCCGGCTTGTCGATAATCAGCAGCCAGGCGTCCTCGAACAGGATCGGGAATTCCGACGAAGGCACGAAAGCATCGGCGTCCTGTGCCTTTTCCGCCACCCGCATGGGCGGGATCCGGATCACATCACCCAGCTTCAGCCGGTAAGTGGCGTCGATCCGGCCCTTGTTCACGCGTACCTCGCCCGAGCGCAAGACCCGGTAAATATGGCTCTTGGGCACGCCCTTTGAGACCTTCAGCAGAAAGTTGTCGATGCGCTGGCCCTCGGCACTTTCGTCCACCGTGACGTACGCCACCTGGAGCGCGCCGGGCGCGACGCGCGGCTCCTTTTCAATTTGATGGCGTAACTCATTCATTTTCAATATAATTTCCCGGCTGTCCCGGCCAAAGACCGGCAGCGCACGACCTGTGTAAGCGATTCTGTGAGCAATATAGGCGCGGGCCCAAGTTGGGCTGGCGGGTGACGAGACCGATGGGGATTGCCACCAATATCCGCGCAGGATCACGCATTTTACACTTCGGGTTGCCACCAACCCGGCCCGTCTCCCGCATTTTGCGTACCCCGCAGGCGCCAGATGGGCAAATGGTGGAAATCAGCAGCACGCACGCGCCACGCCGGCGCGCAGGAAGTTGCCCAGAGGCGGCTTCGGCGAGAAACGGCGGGCACGTGGAAACAGAGTGATCCAGGTAGAACAGAATTCAATGTGGATGCCCGACAGGCATCCACATCGGTGAGAGAAGACCGCCCGCACCGGGAAATCGGTGCCGGCCGGCAGGCGAGCCTGCCAACCGACCTGCAATATCGGCTAGTCGTATTACCGGCGCCCGGTCGCAGAACTCCAAGAAGCAGCGGCGCGCCCGCCAGGAGACAGGTCAGGTTGACATTCGGCCCCGCTTGCCGCGTCCGGAAAACTTGCTCTTTGACGCGTCTTGGCCATTCCCGGCCGGCCGCGATGCCGCGACGCCAGTGCCGTTTGCATTGTGCGTTGCCGCATCGCCCCCGGCCATTCCGGGCATCCGCCGCAAGTCGCTGTATCAGGAGCAGTGCCATGGCGCTCTCTCCGACCCAGCGGACGCCTGCCTAGACGTCGACAGCCTCTCTCTTTCACCCGCGCCCCGCCCGGCCGCGTCGTATTGCGCGCCGGCGACTCCGGCAATTCTCCCGCCCCCACTCTATTTCCTCGCGTGCTCCATGGATCGTCGCGGACACCTTTCGTGTGACTTCCGCGACACTGGAGTGAGGTATTGCGATGAAACGCATGCTGTTCAACGCGACGCAACAGGAAGAATTGCGCGTCGCGATCGTCGATGGTCAGAAACTGATCGATATCGACATCGAAACCGCCGGGCGCGAGCAGCGCAAGGGCAACATCTACAAGGGCGTCATCACCCGCATCGAGCCCTCGCTGGAAGCCTGCTTCGTCAACTACGGCGAAGAGCGCCACGGCTTCCTGCCGTTCAAGGAAGTGGCCCGTGCGTTCTTCAAGGACGGCGTGGACGTGCGCAACGCGCGCATCCAGGACGCCCTGCACGAAGGCCAGGAACTGATCGTCCAGGTCGAGAAGGAAGAGCGCGGCAACAAGGGCGCCGCCCTGACCACCTTTATCTCACTGGCCGGCCGCTACCTGGTGCTGATGCCGAACAACCCGCGTGGCGGTGGCGTATCGCGCCGCATCGAGGGCGAGGACCGCCAGGAACTGCGCGAGACGATGGGCCAGCTGACCGTGCCGGACGGCATGAGCATCATCGCCCGCACCGCCGGCATCGGCCGCGCGGCCGAGGAACTGCAGTGGGACCTGAACTACCTGCTGCAACTGTGGAAGGCCATCGACGGCGCCGCCGGCGACAACAAGGCCCCGCTGCTGATCTATCTGGAATCGAGCCTGGTCATCCGCGCCATTCGCGACTATTTCCAGCCCGATATCGGCGAGATCCTGATCGATACCGACGAGATCTATGAACAGGCACGCGCTTTCATGAGCGTGGTCATGCCTGACAACATGAACCGCGTGAAGAAGTACCGGGACGACGTGCCCCTGTTCTCGCGGTTCCAGATCGAGCACCAGATCGAGTCCGCCTATTCCCGCATGGTGATGCTGCCGTCCGGCGGCGCCATCGTGATCGACCATACCGAAGCCCTGGTTTCCGTTGACGTGAACTCGGCCCGTGCCACCAAGGGCGCGGACATCGAGGAAACGGCGCTGCGCACGAACCTGGAAGCGGCCGACGAGATCGCCCGCCAGCTGCGCCTGCGCGACCTGGGCGGCCTGATCGTGATCGACTTCATCGACATGGAGTCCAGCAAGGCCCAGAAGGACGTGGAAACGCGCCTGAAGGACGCCCTGCGCCACGACCGCGCCCGCGTGCAGATGGGCAAGATCAGCCGCTTCGGCCTGATGGAGCTGTCGCGCCAGCGCCTGCGTCCTTCGCTGTCGGAAGGCTCGCACATCACCTGCCCGCGCTGCAATGGAACAGGTCACATCCGCGATACCGAATCGTCCGCCCTGCAGGTGCTGCGCATCATCCAGGAAGAGGCGATGAAGGAGAACACGGCCGCCATCCACTGCCAGGTGCCGGTGGAAGTGGCCGCTTTCCTGCTGAACGAGAAGCGTCAGGAAATCAACCTGATCGAGCTGCGCTTCAAGGTGAACGTGCTGTTGATCCCCAACAAGCACCTGGAAACCCCGCACTACAAGCTGGAGCGCCTGCGCCACGACGATCCGCGCCTGGAGGAATCCACGGCCAGCTATCGCATGGCCGAGGCCGCCGCCAAGGAACTCGAGGCGGACACGAGCTACAGCAGCCGCAAGAAGGAAGATGCGCGTCCGCGCCAGGAAGCCGCCGTCAAGGGCATTACGCCCGACGCGCCGGCGCCGGTGTCGGTGCCCCGCCCCGAGCGCGCCCCGCGCCCCGAGGCCGCTGCCGCACGTCCGG
>NZ_CAJPVH010000053.1 GCF_905397395.1 Cupriavidus campinensis | reverse complement strand
CGGTCGGCGCGGCGGGGACTTCGCCCGGCAGCGGCGCGCGGTTCAGCGTGACGACCACCGGCGCGGCGTCGATGCCGGCCACGTCGAGCCGCACCTGGCCGCGCATGCCGTCCGGCCAGTCGGCGGTATAGGTGATGGTGCGGATGTCGCCGTGGCGCAGGTTCAGCACGGACGGGCCGCCGCCGGTGCGCTTCATGTCGATCCGCACGGGCGCGGCGAGGTCGCCGGTGGCGCTCACCTGGAGCGTTTCGGGCACTGCGTAGCGTCGCATCGACTGGTCGGCGCTGACCAGCAGCGTGAGCGTGAAGGGCCGCGTCCCGTCGATGACGCGCGGCGGTTGCAGCAGCGATACGGCGGCGTGCGCGGAAACCGGACCCAACAGGGCGAACGAAATAAGCGCCGCGCTGCCGAAGCCGGCGCGGCGAGGCACGGAGAGAGACATGGATGCGTGCGCGTCACGTCGGAGCAGGGTCCGCGGACACGTCAGAGTTTGGAATGCCCGACAGCCTAACACGTGGCTCGCGGGCATCTTGTGACGAATTGTTGGTGTGAAAAGTGCTGGATAAGGCCGGTTAGCCGGCGGCGCGGCGGCGGATGTTGTCCACGTAGGCCTGGCCATCCGGCGGCATGCCGGTGCGCTGTGCGTTCCAGAGCATTTCACCGAGGCATTCCATGATCTGGTGCTGGGCCTCGTGCGGCGAATCGAGTCGGCGCGAAAGTGCCTCATACGCCGTACGGATGCCGGGCGGCTGGTCGATCGACACCTGTTCGGAGATCGACAGGTGCATCGCCAGATGCAGGAACGGATTGGTCTGGCCGCCCTCGGGCGTGTAGTCGCGCGTCAGCGCGCCTTCGGTATCGGTCAGCAGCGGCTGGTATTCGGGATGCTCGTCGATCCAGTCGACGGCCATCACTTCGAGCGGGGTGAGGACATTGCCCGCCACCCGCTTCTGCCACGCTTCGCAGAAGAACCGGCGGACTTCTTCTCTTGAGGGATTGAACATGATGGTCGGTATTGTAAACGAGGCCCCCGAACGCTGCCGGCCGCCCGCCGCGCGCAAGTAGAATGCGGGCTTCCCGGTTCCCGCTTCCTGCTCCTTGCGCCACCCATGACCGCTTCCGCCACCCTCGGCCAGGCCCGCCACACGCTCGCCGGCGTGCTGATGATTGCGCTGTCCGCCAGCGCCTTTGGGGCCATGGCGATCTTCGCGCGCTACGCCTATGCCGCCGGCGCGGATGTCTATGGCCTGCTGGCGGTGCGCTTCGTGCTCGCCGCCATTGCGATGGCCGTGGTCATGCGCACGCGCGGCATCCGCCTGCCGCCGTGGCGGCGCGTGCTGGCGCTGGCGGCGATGGGCGGCATCGGCTACGTCAGCCAGTCCTATTGCTTTTTCACCGCGCTGAACTACGCGCAGGCCAGCCTCGTGGCGCTGCTGCTCTATCTCTATCCGCTGTTCGTGACCATCCTTGCTGCGATCTTTCTCAAGGAGCGGCTGACCAACGCGGCGGTAATCGCGCTGGTGCTGTGCTCGGTCGGCGCCGGCCTGACGGTGGGCGGGGGGGAGGGCAGCCCGCTCGGCATCGCGCTGGGCGTGGCGGCGGCGGTGATCTACTCGATCTATATCGTGGTGGGCGCGCGCGTAACGGCTGGCGTCAACGCCATCGCCACCACCACGGTCATCTGTACGGCGGCAGCGCTGGTCTATGTGACGGTGGGCATCCTGCGCACCGGCGCCGGCGTGCCGCCGCAGTTTCCGGGCGACGCGGGCGGCTGGCTCGCCTTGATCGCCATCGCGCTGGTCTCCACGGTGCTGGCCATCCTGACCTTCTTCGCGGGCTTGCAGCGGCTGGGGGCTTCCAGGGCGTCGATGCTGTCCACGCTGGAGCCGGTGGTGACGGTGCTGCTGGCGGCGATGTTGCTGGGAGAGCACATCGGCGCCACGCAGGCCATCGGCGGCGGGCTGATCCTGGCCGGCGTACTGTGGCTCACGCGCCGCGCCAGCGGCACGCCGCAGGTGGACGCCCGGTCGGACACCTAGTCAAGCGCCTAGTCAGGCGCCGCCGTCGACGAAAGGATTTGAGGGACATCGTGAAAGCCGTTGTTGGGTTTTCCGCGCACCCATCGGTACAATCGCGCTTTCTTTCATCCGGAAAATGGGAAGACGCGCAATGAAATCCATCGATCAGGCAGCTCTCGCACAATTGTTCACCGATGCCCGCACGCACAACGTGTGGCAGGACAAGCACGTGGACGACGCCCTGCTGCAGCAGATCTATGAGGCGATGAAGTTCGGCCCGACCGCCGCCAACAGCAGCCCGGCCCGCATCGTGTTCGTGAAGTCGGCCGCCGAGAAGGCGCGGCTGGTGGAATGCGTGTCCGCCGGCAATGTCGAGAAGACCCGCTCGGCGCCGGTCACCGCGATCATCGCCTTCGACAACAACTTCCACGACCAGCTGCCGAAGCTGTTCCCGCATGCCGACGCCCGCTCGTGGTACGCCGGCAACACCGAAAAGATCGCGCGCGATGCGCTGATGAACAGCTCGCTGCAAGGCGGCTACTTCATCCTGGCCGCCCGCGCACTAGGTCTGGACTGCGGCCCGATGGGCGGTTTCGATGCCGCCAAGGTCAACGCGGCGTTCTTCCCCGATGGCAAGTGGTCGGTGAACTTCCTGGTGAACCTGGGCTATGGCGAGGCCGCCCAACTGCATCCGCGCGGCCCGCGCCTGTCGTTCGACGAAGCCTGCCGGATCGTCTGATCCCCGCCGGCGCCGGGGCTTATACCTTCGGCGCCGGGGCTAGGCGCTTGGTGCCGGCGTTTTCTCGCGGAACTCGCACAGCGGCTCGATGGCGCAATGCCAGCATTCGGGCTTGCGCGCCTTGCAGACGTAGCGCCCATGCAGGATCAGCCAGTGGTGCGCGTCGTGCAGGAATTCCTTCGGCACCACCTTGAGCAGCTTCTGCTCGACGATATCCACGTTCTTGCCCGGCGCCAGCCCCGTGCGGTTGGAGACGCGGAAGATGTGCGTATCCACGGCAATGGTCGGCTGGCCGAACGCGGTGTTGAGCACCACGTTGGCCGTCTTGCGGCCCACCCCGGGCAGGGCCTCCAGCGCCTCGCGGTCTGGCGGCACGCGCCCGTCATGCCGCTCCACCAGAATCCGGCAGGTCTCGATCACATGCTTGGCCTTGGTCTTGTAGAGGCCGATGGTCTTGATGTAATCGATCAGCCCCGCCTCGCCGAGCGCCAGCATCTGCTGGGGCGAGTGGGCCACCGGGAACAGCAGGCGCGTGGCCTTGTTCACGCCCACGTCTGTGGCCTGCGCGGAGAGCAGCACGGCAATCAGCAGCTCGAAGGGGGAGCTGTATTCGAGTTCCGTGGCCGGGGTTGGATTGACGTCTCGCAGCGTTTCGAAGATGGCGCGGGTCTTGGCGGCGTTCATGCGTCGGGAGGCTTCTTGTTGTTGTCGGGAGGCGCCTGCGTCAGGCCGGCCTTGGCGCGGCGGGCCTCGGCGGCGTCGATCTGGGCCTGCACGGCCGGCGACACATTCTCGGTATTGCGCGGCGTGGCGGCCGCCTGTTTCTGGCGCGCGCGCTCGATCGCGGCCTGGATGATCGCCTTCTTGCGTTCCTGGGCGGCGCGCTCGGCATCGGACATCACGGGTTCCGCCTGCAGCGCCTCCAGCTTGGCCGCGGCCTTGGCGGCCAGGCGTGCGTCGTTCTCCTCGCGCTCGCGCACCAGCCGGGCGCGGCGCGCCAGGTAGCGCGTGTGGGCGGCGTCGGCCTGCGCGGGGGACCACGCGGCCCAGCCCGTCTTTTCGCCCGTTACCGGAATCATGTCGATGCAGTCCACCGGGCAAGGTGCCACGCAGAGATCACAGCCGGTGCACCAGTCGGGCAGCACGGTGTGCATCTGCTTGGCTGCGCCGGCGATGGCATCGACCGGGCAGGCCTGTATGCAGAGCGTGCAGCCAATGCAGCGCGATTCGTCGATACGCGCCACGGCCCGCGACTGCTCCACGCCGTGCTCGGGGTCCAGCGCACGCGGCGCCACGCCGAGCAGGGCGGACAGCCGCACGATGCCCTCGGTGCCGCCCGGCGGGCAGCGGTTGGGCGCCGCCTCGCCCCGGGCCATGGCCTCGGCGTACGGGCGGCAGCCGTCGAACCCACATTTGGTGCATTGGGTTTGCGGCAGCAGGGCTTCTAGGCGGTCCGCCAGGGTGGCGGCGGCGGTGAGGGTGATGGTCACGACTGCGAGGAACGATGTGAGGGACGGCTAACGCTTCTGCACGCCTCTGCGGGCGTGTGCGCGGCAAGGATTATCCCCGATTTCCCGAAACGGCAGAACCGGCGATGATTGGCGCGCCACGCCGTCGCCTCACCCGTTTGGGCGATATGTGGCGGATCTTTGCACGAGACACGAGCAATATGTGCTCGGCCGTGCCATATAATCCCGCGCAACCGACCGACTCCGGAACCCATGTCAAACGAGCCAAAAACCAAGCGGGATCCCGAAGGCACGCGCCGGCGCATCCTGGCCGCCGCCACCGAAGAATTCGCAAAGGGCGGGCTGGCCGGCGCGCGCGTCGACCAGATCGCCCGCCGGGCCGAGACCAACGAGCGGATGCTCTATTACTACTACGGCAGCAAGGAAGGCCTGTTCCTGGCCGTGCTCGAAAAGCAGTACGCCGAGTTCCGCGCCGCCGAGGAGCAACTGCATGTGACCGACGAAGACCCGGTCGCGGCCGTTCGCACGCTGGCGCGCTTTGTCTGGGACTGGTATTACCAGCACCCCGAGTTCATCCGCCTGGTCAACAGCGAGAACCTGCACGAGGCGCGCCACCTGAAGAAGTCCGCCCAGCTGCATCAGTTGATCAATCCGGTGGTCAACGTGCTGGCGGACATCATCCGGCGCGGCCAGCAGCAGGGCCTGTTCCGCGACAACGTGGACGTGCCCCAGTTCTACCTGACCATTTCGGCGCTGGGCTACTACGTGCTCTCCAACCGCTACACCATCAGCGCGGTGATTGGCCGCGACGTGGCCTCGGAAGACGAGCACGCGCGCTTTGCCGAGCTGCATACGGACATGCTGCTGGCCTTCCTGCAGAAGCGCTGAGCGGTTATCCCGGTCGGGAAAAACAAAAATGCCCGCGAGGTCATCGCGGGCATTTTCGCATTCGGCTTCCGACTGGCTTCAGCGGGATTTACGGATGAAATCGCGCAGTTCCGGATAAATATTCTCGCGCCAGCGGCGGCCCGAGAAAATCCCGTAGTGGCCGGCCTTCGGCGCGGTGATGTGATGCCGCTTGGCCTTGGGAATGCCCGTACACAGGTCGTGCGCGGCCGCGGTCTGGCCGGCGCCGGAGATATCGTCCAGTTCGCCTTCGATGGTCAGCAGGGCCGTGGTCTTGATGTCCTGCGGACGCACCAGCGCGCCGTCGATTTCCCACGTGCCGTTCGCCAGCCGGAATTCCTGGAACACTTCCTTGATGGTGTCGAGGTAATACTCGGCGGCCATGTCGAGCACGGCGTTGTACTCGTCGTAGAAGCGCACGTGCGCCTCGGCGTCGTCCGCATCGCCCTCGACCAGGCTCAGGTAATAGTCATAGTGCGAGGACAGGTGGCGGTCCGGGTTCATCGCCACGAAGCCGGCGTGCTGCAGGAAGCCCGGGTAGACGCGGCGGCCGTGGCCCGGATAGTTCGCCGGCACGGTGTAGATGACGTTGTTCTCGAACCACTCGTACGACTTGTTGGTCGCCAGCGAATTGACCGCCGTGGGGCTCTTGCGGGCGTCGATCGGGCCGCCCATCATCGTCATCGTGCGCGGGGTGGTTTCCTTGTTGGAGGCCATCAGCGAGATCGCGGCGAGCACTGGCACCGTGGGCTGGCAGACCGAGATCACATGCAGGTTATCCGCGCCGATGTGGCGGATGAATTCCTGAATGTAATAAATGTAGTCAGACAGATGGAACGGGCCGACGTCGGACGGGACCATGCGCGCATCGACCCAGTCGGTCACGTAGACCTTGTGGTCTTGCAGCAACGTGCGCACGGTGTCGCGCAGCAGCGTGGCGTGGTGGCCGGAGAGCGGGGCGCAGACCAGCACCACGGGCTCGTCCTTGAGCAGCTTGATGGTCTCGGGGTCGTCCGCGTAGCGCTTGAAGCGCACCAGCTTGCAGAACGGCTTCTCGAACACGGTTTGCTCGACGATGGGGATGTCCCGGCCGTTGGAGCGCACCGACTTGATGTCAAAGGCGGGTTTCTCGTATTCCTTGCCGAGCCGGTAGAGCAGTTCGTAGCCGGCCGCGAGGCGGGGTGCGCCCGGCACCAGGGAAAGCGGACTGAGCGGGTTGGTGAAGGTCTTGGCCGTCGCCTGAGCCCAGGCGGTCAGCGGGTTCAGCATGGAGCGCTGGAATTCGTGCAGTTGGTAAAGCATGCCGGTACCTGTTGCCTTTCTGTCGGGCGTTTGTGCCCGATGGATTATGCCCGCAATCGAACGGTCGTGCTTTGCAGCATACGCTTCCAAAGTACGCCGACAAGCGGTGAAGACAATAGGACATTGGCTTGAATTCGTGGTGACAGACACGTACAGACACAAAAAGGCGACCGGGAGTGGCCTCCCCGTCGCCTTTCTTGTGGCACTGCGTCAGAACGGGTGCAATCGGCGTGTTGCTTTTTGGTGCAATGCGCCGAAGCTGTCGTTCTGTGATGCTTAGTACACTGCGGCGATGGCGTTGACCACCGCGTCGATGTTGCGGCTGTTCAGCGCAGCCACGCAGATCCGGCCCGTACCCACGGCGTAGATGCCGTGGTCGTTGCGCAGGCGGTCCACCTGGTCGGTGGTCAGGCCCGAGTACGAGAACATGCCGCGCTGGGCCTTCACGAACGAGAAGTCGCCCGGCACGCCCTTGGCGGCCAGCTTGTCCACCAGTGCATGGCGCATCAGCTTGATGCGGTCGCGCATTTCGCCGAGTTCCTGCTCCCACATGGCACGCAGCTCGGGGCTGTTCAGCACCGTGGCCACCACCGTGCCGCCGTGCGTGGGCGGGTTGGAGTAGTTGGTGCGGATCACGCGCTTGACCTGCGACATCACGCGCTGGGCTTCTTCCTTGCTCGTGGTGACGATCGACAGCGCGCCCACGCGCTCGCCATACAGCGAGAAGCTCTTCGAGAACGAGCTGGAGACGAAGAACGGCAGGCCGGAATCGGCGAACAGGCGCACGGCGGCGCCGTCCGGGTCGATGCCATCGGCAAAGCCCTGGTAGGCCATGTCCAGGAATGGGATCAGGTTGCGTTCCTTGACCAGTTCCACCACCTGCTTCCACTGGGCTTCCGACAGGTCCACGCCGGTCGGGTTGTGGCAGCACGCGTGCAGCACGACGATGGTGTTGGGCGCGTAGGACTTCAGCGATTCCACCATGCCGGCGAAGTTCAGGCCGTGGCTGGCGGCATCGTAATAGGCGTAGTTCACGACCGGGAAGCCGGCCGATTCGAACAGCGCGCGGTGGTTTTCCCAGCTCGGGTCGCTGATGGCGACCTTGGCATCCGGGTACAGGCGCTTCAGGAAGTCGGCGCCGATCTTCAGGGCACCGGTGCCGCCAAGTGCCTGGGCCGTCACAACGCGGCCTTCCGTGATCAGGGCCGATTCCTTGCCGAACAGCAGGGTCTGCACGGCCTGGTCGTAGGCGGCGATGCCTTCGATCGGCAGGTAGCCGCGCGGCGTGGCGCTGGCCAGGCGAGCCTTTTCGGCCTCCTGCACGGCGCGCAGGAGGGGAATTTTCCCTTCGTCGGTGAAGTACACGCCAACGCCCAGGTTCACCTTGGTGGAGCGGGTGTCGGCATTGAAGGCTTCATTCAGGCCCAGGATCGGGTCGCGCGGGGCCATCTCGACGGCAGAAAACAAACTCATTTGGATTCTCGTGGTCAGCTGTGTAACAAAACGGAGGGCGTAGAATGCTTCGGGCTGCGCTGGCGGATCGCGTCGAGGGCCCTACTCCTACTGACAGGAACTGACAGTAGCGTGATGCCACAATGCTTGAAGCGGGTCCGCGCAACCCCAAGATTCTAGCGTATCCGCCAGTTTTTCCTCAGGTTTTTCCCTACCCTATGACGAATCTCGCCGAAGTCGCCCCGGTCCTGGACGAAGACAAATTCGTCACCTTTCCGGGGTCGCCGTTCCAGCTCTACCAGCCGTTCCCGCCCGCCGGGGACCAGCCCGAGGCCATCCGCCAGCTTGTGGAGGGCGTCGAGGACGGCCTGTCGTTCCAGACCCTGCTGGGCGTGACCGGGTCCGGCAAGACCTTCACCATGGCCAACGTCATCGCACGCATGGGGCGGCCGGCCATCGTCTTTGCGCCGAACAAGACACTTGCGGCCCAGTTGTACTCGGAGTTCCGCGAGTTTTTCCCGCGCAACGCCGTCGAGTACTTCGTCAGCTACTACGACTACTACCAGCCTGAGGCCTACGTGCCGCAGCGCGACCTGTTCATCGAGAAGGACTCGTCGATCAACGAGCATATCGAGCAGATGCGGCTGTCGGCCACCAAGAGCCTGCTCGAGCGGCGCGACACGATTATCGTGGCGACCGTCTCCGCGATCTACGGGATCGGCAATCCGAGCGAATACCATAAGATGATTCTGACGTTGCGCACCGGCGACAAGCTGAGCCAGCGCGACATCATCGCGCGGCTGATCGCCATGCAGTACACGCGCAACGAGACCGATTTCCAGCGCGGCACCTTCCGCGTGCGCGGCGACACGCTCGACATTTTTCCCGCCGAGCACGCCGAGATGGCCGTGCGCGTGGAACTGTTCGACGACGAGGTCGATTCGCTCCAGTACTTCGACCCCCTGACCGGGCGCGTGCGTCAGAAGATTCCGCGTTTCACGGTCTACCCGTCGAGCCACTACGTCACGCCGCGCGAGACCGTGCTGCGCGCGATCGAGGACATCAAGGTGGAGTTGCGCGAGCGGCTCGATTTCTTCTACAAGGAGAATCGTCTCGTGGAGGCGCAGCGGCTGGAGCAGCGCACGCGCTTCGACCTGGAAATGCTCTCGGAGCTGGGCTTCTGCAAGGGCATCGAGAACTATTCGCGGCACCTCTCCGGCGCCAAGCCGGGCGAGCCGCCGCCGACGCTGGTGGATTACCTGCCGCCGGACGCGCTGATGTTCCTCGACGAGTCCCACGTGCTGATTGGCCAGCTCAACGGCATGTACAACGGCGACCGCGCGCGCAAGACCACGCTGGTGGAATACGGTTTCCGGATGCCGTCCGCGCTGGACAACCGGCCGCTGAAGTTCGACGAATTCGAACGCAAGATGCGCCAGGTGATGTTCGTCTCGGCCACGCCGGCGCAGTTCGAGAAGGACCACGCGGGGCAGGTGGTGGAGCAGGTGGTGCGGCCGACCGGCCTGGTCGACCCGATCATCATGGTGCGCCCGGCCACGACCCAGGTGGACGATCTGCTATCCGAGATCAACATCCGCGTGCAGGCCGGCGACCGCGTGCTGGTGACCACGCTGACCAAGCGGATGGCCGAGCAGCTGACCGAATTCCTGTCCGAGAACGGCGTCAAGGTGCGTTATCTGCACTCGGACATCGACACCGTGGAACGCGTGGAGATCATCCGCGACCTGCGCCTCGGCACCTTCGATGTGCTGGTGGGGATCAACCTGCTGCGCGAGGGCCTCGATATTCCCGAGGTGTCGCTGGTGGCCATCCTCGATGCGGACAAGGAGGGCTTCCTGCGCGCCGAGCGCTCGCTGATCCAGACCATCGGCCGCGCCGCCCGGAACGTCAATGGCACCGCTATCCTCTATGCGGACCGCATGACGGACTCGATGAAACGCGCGATCGACGAGACCGAACGGCGCCGCATCAAGCAGATTGCCCATAACGAGGCCCATGGCATCACGCCGCGCGGCGTGGTCAAGCGGATCAAGGACATCATCGACGGGGTGTACGACCCGAACGAGGTCCGCGCGGAGCTGAGCGCCGCCGCCGAGCGCGCGAAATACGAGGACATGAGCGAGAAGCAGGTCGCGAAGGAGATCAAGCGGCTGGAGAAGCAGATGCTCGACCATGCGAAGAATCTCGAATTCGAGAAGGCCGCCCAGGTGCGCGACCAGTTGGCCAAGCTGCGGGCCCAGGTGTTCGGGGCGGGCGGCGATCACATCCTATAGTGTCTAGGGTGTCCGGGCATCCACGCCGGACGATGCCGGTCAACGACGAGGAGCGCGCCATGGTGACACAGTTCGAATACGGTGGTTACGCGGTGGTGGCGCGGGCAGTACCGCATGCGGGAGGCGGGTTTTCGGGGGTGGTGACGATCGCCGACGCGTTCGGCGAGCCCAGCGGGCCGACTTTCGAGTCGGAGACCGGCGCGGCAGCCACCCCGGAGGCGGCCCTGGCACTGGCCGAGGCGGCCGCCATGCGCACAATCGATGCCGGCGAGGTGAACTGACCCGGGCCAAGGGTCGCCGGCAGCACAGGAGACAAGACATGGCCTATAGCAGTGAATGGAAGAAGAGGGTTTTCGAGACGCACGAGATCCAGGTGCTGGTGAAACCCCGTTCGCCGATCGAGTGGGAGTACACGGTGCGCGTCTGCCGTCCGGGCACCAATATCCGCGCCGCCGGCACGCTGGTGGAAACCGCGCCGCCGACCGCCCACTTCAAGACGCCGGAAGACGCCGAGGCAGCCGGTTGGGAGAGAGGGCGGGAGTTGGCGGTGCAACTGGCGTAGTGCCGGCGCCATCGGCCAAGTAAAATCGTGCCGATGAAAACATTTGCCATCCTGATGTGCTGCATGGGAAACATCTGCCGTTCACCGACGGCGGAGGGCGTGCTGCGCGCCAAGTTGCTTGCCGCGGGTCTCGCGGAGCGGGTCGAACTCGACTCCGCGGGCACCCACGACTATCACCTCGGGCGCCCGCCCGATGCGCGCAGCCAGCGCTACGCGTTGCAGCGGGGGTATGACCTGTCCGCGCTGCGGGCGCGCAAGGTGGGGGTGGCGGACTTCCAGCGCTTTGACCTCGTGCTGGCGATGGATCACGCCAATATCTCCACGCTGCGCGCGCTCCATCCCGAAGTCAGCCCGGACAAGCTCCGGCTCCTGATGAGCTTTGCCACCCGGCACCACGCCGAGGAAGTGCCCGACCCCTACTACGGCGAGGGCGATGGCTTCGAAACCGTGCTCGACTACGTCGAAGACGCCTGCGACGGTGTGGTGGCCATGCTGCGCGAACAGTTGGCGCGCACGCGCTGAGACCCCCCGCCAAGCCCCGCAGCCCCAGGCCGGCAACCTTGCCGGCCCTCCAGAGACATCCATGGTTTTTTCCCTGTTCCGCAAATGGCGCAAGTGGCGCGAGTCACGTAATGCGAGCTTGCAGCTCGACGCCATCCTGGCCTCGGCCAACCCCGACGCCTTGCTCGCGGACCGCAACGCCTGGCTCGTCGAGCTGGGCTACTGGCTCCGGCGCGACGGCCGCCTGGCCGTCGATCCTGATACTGGCCCCGATCAGGCCAACGCCCCGGCGCGCAGCTATCCCGCCCACGTACGGCTGCGCTATCTGCTCCAGGTGCTGGCGCGGCACCCGGACTGGGCGGACCGCTTCGCGCGCACCATCCGCTCGATCGTCCGCGACAACGATCCCACCTCGCTGTTCTGCGATACCGGCGTGGCCTCCCACCCCGGCTTCTGGGGCGAGATGGTCGATCGGCTCCAGGCGCGCTTCCTGCCCCCGCCGCCCAACCGCAACGACATGGCCGGCCTGTTCGCGCTGGTCTTTGCCGACGAGAGCGATGCCGATTGGGTCGATGGGCTCGACGACGATTTGATCGAGCGCATCGCGTCAGCGCTGCAGGCTGGTGCCGAAGACGATCGCATCATGCTTGAGGACACGCTGGCCGCAAGCATCCAGGTGCTCGCCAGCCAGGTGCGCGCCACCGGCCTGAGCCAGTCGATCCGCTCACGCCTGCCCGGGCGCGTGCAGGACACGCCATTTTTCCGGCTCGACGCGGCCATCGCGGCGCTGTGCGAGGAGGGGCTGGCGCATGACAACGAGGTGTTTGGGCATCGGCTCAACTATTTCCGCGCGTTGCTCGATGGCTGTCTGGCCGCCGCACAGCACGTCTATGACGATCTCGAGGAGAACGGCGTCTCCGTCGAGGTGGTGTTCCAGATCGAACGCATGAAGGTCCGCCTGGCGCGGATCGACCTGCTGCTCAACGCCTGGGTGGACCCGGGCCGCCACAGCCGCCACGCGCACCTGATGGCCGAGCTGATCCGCTCCACGCAGGCGCGGCGCAGCATCGCCCACCTGGCCGGCTCATCGTTCGCGCAGTTGGCGCGCAAGGTGGTGGAGCGCTCCGCCGAGACCGGCGAGCACTACATCACGCGGGACCGCAAGGAGTACGGTGAGCTGCTGCGGGCGGCGGCCGGCGGCGGGCTGGTTACGGTGGTCACGGTCTACCTGAAGTTCCTGATCTACGGCCTGCACCTGGACAAGTTCGTGGAGGGCCTGCTGGCCTCGCTGAACTACGCCGGCAGCTTCCTGGCGATCCATTTCGCGCATTTCACGCTGGCTACCAAGCAGCCGGCGATGACCGGCCCGGCGCTGGCCCACCGGCTCGATGGCGCGGGGCGGCCGGAGGGGCGCGAGGCATTCGTCGACGACACCATCGCGATGATCCGCTCGAACGCGGCGGCGATTTTCGGCAACCTGGCCGTGGTGTTCCCGGTGGCGCTGCTGGTGCAGTGGCTGGCCAGCAAGCTGCTTGGCGCCAACCTGATCACGCCGGCCAAAGCCATCGCCACGATCGAATCGTTCTCGATTCTCGGCCCCACGCCGCTCTACGCCGCGTTCACTGGCGTGCTGCTGTGGCTGTCGAGCCTGATCGCCGGCTGGGCGGACAACTGGTTCGCGCTGCACCGCGTGCACGACGTGATGGCCTACAACCGCCGGCTGCGCTACGTGCTGGGGCAGGGCGGGGCGATGAAGCTGGCGGATTTCTGGAAACGCAACCTGTCCGGCATCGCGGGCAATGTGTCGCTGGGATTCCTGCTCGGGCTCGGGCCGGAGATTCTCAGCTTTTTCGGTCCGCATATGGAAGTGCGCCATGTGACGCTTTCCACCGGTTCCGTGGGCACGGCCATCGGCGTGCTCGGCATGGATGCCCTGCGCATGCCGTCGCTCTGGCTGGCCGTGGCAGGTATCGCGTTGATGGGCGTGTTGAACGTGTCAGTCAGCTTTGCGCTGGCCTTCAACATGGCGATGCGGTCACGCAACCTGCCGCGCGTGGATCGGCGCGAACTCAGCGCAGCGGTGCGCCGGCGCATCGTGCGTCACCCGATGTCCCTGCTGATTCCGCCGCGCGTGGTGCCGGTGTCGTCACATGCGCCCGGCGATGCCGCCTGAAAAGCGCCGTGCCGGATACCGTGCAATGCAGCAGGGGTACTTGACTGTTTTGGTCGGATAAATTTATACTTGAGCGAAACGATCAAGTATTTCCCTTTCCCCGAGCATCATGAGACTGACCACCAAAGGCCGTTTTGCGGTAACCGCCATGATCGACTTGGCCATGCGCCAGGATCAGGGGCCCGTCACGCTCGCCGGCATCAGCCAGCGCCAGAAAATCTCCCTGTCCTACCTGGAGCAGCTGTTTGGCAAGCTGCGCCGGCATGAGATCGTGGAAAGCGTGCGCGGTCCGGGCGGCGGCTACAGCCTCGCCCGCAAGGCCGAGGACGTCACCGTGGCGGACATCATCATCGCCGTGGACGAGCCGCTGGACGCCACGCAGTGCGGCGGGAAGGGCAATTGTAACGGAGATGACGGTTCCGGGCGCTGCATGACCCACGAGCTGTGGGCCACCCTGAACCAGAAGATGGTCGAGTACCTCGACTCCGTCTCCCTGAAGAACCTCGTGGACCAGCAGCGCGCCCGCCAGCCGGCGGTGCTGCACGACATGCGCGAAGACGCCGCGCAGCCCGTGCCGGTGACGCGCAGCAAGGCCGAGAAGCAGGAAAAGCCGGCGCGCCCGCGCGTGGTGAACTCGGTGTTCAGCCTCGCGCAGTCCTGAGCAGATTTCAGATAGTTGATTTAAACTATCGGTAGACAGTAAGAGATTAGCGGTCCCTATAAGGCAGTCATAACGATGAGCACCCCACATTTCCCCATCTACATGGATTATTCGGCCACGACGCCGGTGGACCCGCGCGTAGCCGACAAGATGATTCCGTACCTGCGCGAGCAGTTCGGTAATCCGGCCTCGCGTAGCCACGCCTATGGCTGGGAAGCCGAGCGCGCGGTGGAAGAGGCGCGCGAGCAGGTGGCCGCGCTGGTGGGCGCCGATCCGCGCGAGATCGTGTGGACGTCGGGCGCAACCGAGTCGAACAATCTGGCCATCAAGGGTGCCGCGAACTTCTACTCGGGCAAGGGCAAGCATCTGATTACGGTGAAGACCGAGCACAAGGCGGTGCTGGACACCACCCGCGAGCTCGAGCGCCAGGGCTTCGAGGTGACTTACCTCGACGTCAAGGACGACGGCCTGATCGACATGGAAGTGTTCCAGCAGGCGATTCGCCCGGACACGATCCTGGTGTCGGTGATGCTGGTGAACAATGAGATCGGCGTGATCCAGGACGTGGCGCAGATCGGCGAGATCTGCCGTGCCAAGGGCATCATCTTCCATTGCGATGCGGCCCAGGCCACCGGCAAGGTCACCATCGACCTGAACACGCTGAAGTGCGACCTGATGTCGTTCTCGGCGCACAAGACCTACGGCCCGAAGGGCGTAGGCGCGCTGTATGTTCGTCGCAAGCCGCGTGTGCGGATTGAGGCGCAAATGCACGGTGGCGGCCACGAGCGCGGCATGCGTTCGGGCACGCTGGCCACGCACCAGATCGTCGGCATGGGCGAAGCGTTCCGCCTGGCCCGCGAGGAAATGGCCACCGAGAACGAACGCATCCGCATGCTGCGCGACCGCCTGTGGCGCGGCCTGTCGGGCATGGAAGAGGTGTACCTGAACGGCTCGCTGGAACACCGCGTGCCGCACAACCTGAACGTCAGCTTCAACTTCGTGGAAGGCGAGTCCCTGATCATGGCGATCAAGGACGTGGCCGTGTCGTCGGGCTCGGCCTGCACGTCGGCCTCGCTGGAACCGTCGTACGTGCTGCGCGCCCTGGGCCGCAACGACGAACTGGCGCACAGCTCCATCCGCTTCACGGTGGGCCGCTTCACCACCGAGGAAGAGATCGACTATACGATCGAGCTGCTGAAGAACAAGATCGGCAAGCTGCGCGACCTGTCGCCGCTGTGGGAAATGTTCAAGGACGGTGTCGACCTGAACTCGATCCAGTGGGCCGCCCACTAAGCAGCGCGCCAACACAATAACGACCCCATTCAAGATTCGTCAGAGGTAGCCAAAATGTCTTACAGCAACAAGGTTCTCGACCACTATGAAAATCCGCGCAACGTCGGTTCGTTCGACAAGAACGACGACGCGGTGGGCACCGGCATGGTCGGCGCCCCGGCCTGCGGCGACGTGATGAAGCTGCAGATCAAGGTGAACGAGGCGGGTGTGATCGAAGACGCCAAGTTCAAGACCTACGGCTGCGGCTCGGCCATCGCGTCGTCGTCGCTGGTGACCGAATGGGTCAAGGGCAAGACCGTCGACCAGGCCCTCGAGATCAAGAACACGCAGATCGCCGAGGAACTGGCGCTGCCGCCGGTGAAGATCCACTGCTCGATCCTGGCCGAAGACGCCATCAAGGCGGCGGTTGAGGACTACAAGAAGAAGCACGGCGTCCCCGCCGCGCAGCAGGCCGCCTGATCGGCGGACTGGCTTTTTCGTTGGAAACTGCCACGCCCGGCGCCTGTGCCGGACGTGGTGTCTGACAGCAAGGCAACGATGATCACAATGACCGAAAAGGCGGCGAAGCACGTCGCCCGCTACCTGGAACGCCGCGGCAAGGGCGTGGGACTGCGCGTGGGCGTGAAGACCACCGGCTGCTCCGGCCTGGCCTACAAGCTCGAATACGTGGACGAAGTGCTACCCGAGGACCAGGTCTTCGAGACGCAGGGCCTCAAGGTGATCGTCGATCCGAAGAGTCTGCCGTACATCGACGGCACCGAACTGGACTTCGCGCGCGAAGGGTTGAACGAGGGTTTCCGCTTCAACAACCCGAACGTCAAGGACGAGTGCGGCTGCGGTGAGTCGTTCCGGGTCTGATTCCCGACGACACGCTGAAGTGCAATGAAGTGCGAAAGGGGGGCGGCGTGGCCGCTCCTTTTTGTTGGGGAAGGTTTTGAAAGACGATTTTTTCTCGCTGTTCGGTTTGCCGGCGCGCTTCGATGTGGATCAAACTGCACTCGACGAAGCCTACCGCACCGTACAGTCTCAGGCCCATCCGGACCGCTTTGCCAACGCCGGCGACGCCGAGCGGCGCGTGGCGATGCAATGGGCCGCGCACGCCAACGAAGCCTATCGTACGCTGCGCCAGCCGCTAAAGCGCGCCATCTACCTGCTCACGCTGCGCGGCGTGGACATCCAGGCGGAGAACAATACCGCCATGGCCCCGGCCTTCCTGATGCAGCAGATGGAATGGCGTGAAGCGCTGCAGGAAGCGGTGGAAGACCGCGCAACGGACCGGCTCGACGGCCTGCTGCGCGACCTGCGCCAGGAACGGCGCGAGCGCCTGGAGGCGCTGGGCGCGCTGCTCGATGCCGGCAGCAATGAGGCGGCCGGCGCCGCGGCGCGGCAACTGATGTTTATCGAGAAGATCGAACACGACGCCAGCGAGGCGATCGACCGGCTGGAAAACTAGGCGAATCGCCAGTCTCCCGGCACGGTCCTCCCCGGCGAAGTCCGGACATCGCCCCCACAAGAACACGCGAAGAATTATCATGGCACTGCTCCAGATTTCCGAACCCGGCATGTCGCCGGCCCCGCACCAGCGGCGCCTGGCGGTCGGTATCGACCTTGGCACCACCAACTCGCTGGTGGCTGCCGTGCGTAACAGCATTCCCGAAGTGTTATCCGACGAGCGCGGTCGTCCGCTGCTGCCTTCCGTCGTGCGTTACCTGCCGGACCGTACGGCCCATATCGGCTATCGCGCACAGGACGAAGCCGTGCGCGACCCCAAGAACACCATCGTCTCCGTCAAGCGTTTCATGGGCCGTGGCCTGCGTGACGTGGCCAATATCGAGCACAGTCCGTACGACTTTGTCGATGCGCCGGGCATGGTGCAGATCAAGACGGCTGCCGGGGTGAAGAGCCCGGTGGAGGTGTCGGCCGAGATCCTGGCCACGCTGCGCCAGCGCGCCGAGGATTCACTCGGCGACGATCTCGTCGGCGCCGTAATCACGGTGCCGGCCTATTTCGATGACGCCCAGCGCCAGGCCACCAAGGACGCAGCCCAACTGGCCGGCCTGGAAGTGCTGCGCCTGCTCAATGAGCCGACTGCGGCGGCCATCGCCTATGGCCTCGATAACGCGGCCGAAGGGATCTACGCGGTTTACGATCTCGGTGGCGGCACCTTCGACATCTCCGTGCTCAAGCTGACCAAGGGCGTGTTCGAGGTGATGTCCACCGGCGGCGACTCCGCGCTCGGCGGCGACGACTTCGACCAGCGCCTGCTGTGCTGGATCGTGGAACAGGCTGGCCTGCAGCCGCTGTCCGCCGAGGACACCCGACTGCTGATGGTGCGCGCCCGCGCTGCCAAGGAAGCCTTGTCCGAGAGCGACAGCACGGTGATTGACGCGGTGCTGGCCAGTGGCGAGATCGTCCACCTGCCGCTGACCGCCTCGGAATTTAACGATATTACGAAGCACCTGGTCCAGAAGACGCTGGCGCCGGCGCGTAAGGCGCTGCGCGATGCCGGCGTGGAGACGCAGGATGTGAAGGGCGTGGTGCTGGTGGGCGGCGCTACGCGCATGCCGTCGATCCGCAAGGCCGTGGGCGAGTACTTCGGCCAGACGCCGCTGACCAACCTCGATCCGGACAAGGTCGTGGCGCTCGGCGCCGCCATGCAGGCCAACCTGCTGGCTGGCAACCACGCGCCCGGCGAGGACTGGCTGCTGCTCGACGTGATCCCGCTCTCGCTGGGCGTGGAGACGATGGGCGGCCTGGTCGAGAAGATCATCCCGCGCAACAGCACGATTCCCGTGGCGCGCGCCCAGGAATTCACCACGTTCAAGGACGGCCAGACCGCGATGGCGATCCACGTGCTCCAGGGCGAGCGCGAACTGGCGAGCGATTGCCGGTCGCTGGCACGCTTCGAGCTGCGCGGCATTCCGCCGATGGTGGCCGGCGCCGCGCGCATCCGCGTGACTTATCAGGTGGATGCCGACGGCCTGCTGTCGGTGGCCGCGCGCGAGATGCACTCGGGCGTGGAGGCGTCGGTCTCGGTCAAACCGTCCTACGGGCTGGCTGACGACGACATCGCGCGCATGCTGCAGGACAGCTTCCGCGAGGCCGAACACGACATGAAGACCCGCGCGCTGGCCGAGGAACGCGTGGATGCCGAACGTCTGGTGGAAGCCACCACCCGCGCGCTCGAGGTGGACGGCGACCTGCTGACCGCCGAGGAACGCGCGACCGTGGACGCGCTGATGGCCAATGTGCGACAGATTGCAACAGGCGAAGACCATCACGCGATCAAGACCGCCGTGGAGCAGCTTTCCCATGGCACGGACGAATTTGCCGCACGCCGCATGGACCGCTCGATCAAGAGCGCGCTGGCGGGGCGCAAGGTGCAGGAGCTCGGCTGAGCCGCGCCGGATTGAGACAAGTCATACCAGGATAGACATGGCACAAATCATCGTATTGCCTCACGTGGAACTGTGCCCCGAAGGGGCCGTGTTCGAGGCCCCCCAGGGCACCAGCATCTGCGACGCGCTGCTGAGCCAGGGCATCAACATCGAGCACGCCTGCGAGAAGTCTTGCGCGTGCACCACGTGCCACGTGGTGGTGCGCGAGGGCTTCAATTCGCTGGAAGAGGCCGAGGAAAAGGAAGAAGACCTGCTCGACAAGGCCTGGGGCCTGGAGCCGAACTCGCGCCTGTCTTGCCAGGCGCTGGTGGCGGACGCGGATCTGACCGTAGAAATTCCAAAATACACGATCAACCACGCCAAGGAAGGCCACTGAGATGAAATGGACTGACACCTTCGACATCGCCGCGGCGCTCTACGACAAGTACCCCGAGGTGGACCCGCTGACGGTGCGCTTCACGCAACTGCGCCAGTGGGTGCTGGAGCTGGACGGTTTCGACGACCTGCCCGAGCGCTCGGGTGAGAAAATTCTCGAGGCGATCCAGGCTGCGTGGATCGAGGAAGCGGCGTAAGGCTGCACCTCTCGTAGATCGATGAAAACTCGATGCAAAACGGCCGCGCTGGCATCCACCAGCGCGGCCGTTTTGCTTTCTCCGGGAAGCGCTTACCTCCCTTACCCGGTTACCAGCACGCCACGCTCCATGTGGACGCGCTGGCCCACATCGACCCCCGGCGGGTTCTTGTAGGTGAAGGTACGGCGCGTGCCGTCGTCCATCTGCACGCTGACGCGGTAGGCCTTGTCCTTGTTCACGTGTTTCTCGACCACGTTGCCGGCGTAACCGCCAGCCGCCGCACCGGCCACGGTGCCGAGAATCCGGCCATTGCCGCTGCCGATCTGGTTGCCGAGCAGCCCGCCCACCACGGCACCGCCCACCGCACCCACGCCGCTGGTGGGCTTTTCCGATTCCACCACGCTCACGGCCGTCACGCGGCCAGCCGTATGGCTGGGCCGGGCGGCAGTACGCTCTTCGGACTGCGCCGATTGCGTGGGCTGTGCGGGCGGCTCGTTACGCGCCTGCTGGGCTTGCTGGGCCTGTTGGGCGTCATAAGTCGGCGGACGAGTCGTCGAACCCGGCGGCGGTGTGATGGGCTGCGTGGCGACCGGGGCAGGGTAGTCAGCAGGCCCCTGGTTTGCCTTCGTCAGCGGCAACACGCCGGTGACGGCGGCCACCGCGGTCAGGCTGGCCACCACCACGGCGACTGCCGCGGCGCCGACCAGCGGGTGCAGTCGGCGCTGAGGCGGCAGCGGCGGGGTGGGCGAATTCGACGAATGGGCGGTAGCGGGAGTGGGGTGCTGCATTTGTTGTTCTCCGGGTGACCGGACTTGCCGGTCGATACCCAAAGTGTGGCCGAATCGCGCCCCGATTGCCGTTCGATTTTGTAAGCATTCGTAGCGCAGAAATGTCATTGAAATCAGAGACTTATGACGCTATCGGGTCTCGTCCTACAGGCTCTGCTGTAACAATTCCGGCTCGTGGAAGCTGGCGCTCTTTTCTCTAGCACTTCCCCTCATCTTCAAGCCCGTAAGTACACGCGAAAGGGTCGTACCATTTGTTCTTTCCATAGTAGACGTACACTTTATCGCCCCCGTGCGTCCATACCAATGCTGCCGTTCCGCCGGAATATAGGCTCCACGCCCCGGAACTGTTGTCTTCGAACACGACAGTGCCCGTGGCATAACACGGAGAATAGTAGTCGTGGAGCACCATGCGCGCCTGGACAGGGTAGATCTTGGAAAAGAAGTTTTTGACCTGCGTGACCGTTGGCCGGAACTTCTTACATAGCTCGGCGGTCCGCGGATCTCCATCCGGTAGCGATTGGCCGACTTCTTCAATCACCACTTTTCTGACGTCTCTGGCTGAGCAAAGCGAGGCTGTCATGCACAGCAAAACGAATGCGGCCGATCTCAAGAGAGGAAGAGATCTTGCCCCTACCATCTTGCGGTCCTCGCTTCGGTCAGGTTCTTGTAGGAAATATCGGGGTGCCGATAGACTTCCCGCGACATCACCGCGAAGGTGTCCATGAGTTCTGATACAAGCCAGTCTAATGAAGAGTTTTGAGCGGCAGTGACATCCTCGTAAACTTCCTTGTTTTTCGGTCCGATTGCCATGCCTACCAGTTCTATTCCTATGGAGTCATGATTGGATGGAAATCGGCTGGGCCATTTTTTCTTTACTTCGTGTCGATGTAGAGCACGAGTTCCGAGCTTTGATACCTTGTCTAGCTCGATGGAGGAACACTGTTTGGTCAAGATGCTGCGTGACCGGAGCCGGCCGACGCGATTTGTCACTCTCTGCAGGGATGCGGTTTGATAGATGGTTCCGTCCTTGTCTATCAGGAAGTGAGCACCATTCGCTCCTTCGTCGCCATAGCTGTTAAATGTATGGGATGACTCCGGGGCGCTTGTTTGGTGTACAACGATCCCGTTTACGGTGTCCATCGGTCCGCGCTCGATCTTCGGGAATATCTTCACCCTCACACGTTCTGCGTCGACATGCCCTTGCTTCGTAATAAACAGCATCCTCTCTCCTGGTCAGGTTGCCCCTCCCGGCTGGCGGCGGCCATCAACCTAGCAGGAGCGAGTACGCGGAAACAATCGCTGATTCTTTAAACTCTGGGGCACAGAGACGTCGCGTTTCGGCGTCGCCAAAAAGAAAAACCCCACACCTGGAAAAATGTGGGGTTTGTCAGTGGTCTGCAACCCGCCACGCATGCGGTGGGTTGTCTGGGTGGGTACCTGCTGTTCAATCCTCGCGGCGCAGGTGCGGGAACAGGATGACGTCGCGGATGTTCGGGCTGTCGGTCAGCAGCATCACCAGACGGTCGATGCCGATGCCGCAGCCACCCGTCGGGGGCATGCCGTATTCGAGCGCGCGGATGTAGTCGGCGTCGAAGTACATCGCTTCCTCGTCGCCGGCGTCCTTCTGCTCCACCTGCTTGCGGAAGCGGTCGGCCTGATCCTCGGCATCGTTCAATTCCGAGAAACCGTTAGCGATCTCGCGGCCCGTGATGAACAGCTCGAAACGCTCGGTGATGCCCGGCACGGTGTCCGAGGCGCGCGCCAGCGGCGATACCTCGACCGGATAGTCGACGATGAAGGTCGGCTCCCACAGCTGGCTCTCGGCCGTTTCCTCGAACAGCACCAGTTGCAGGGTGCCGAGGCCGGCGTTCAGGAACTGCGGCGCGCTCGTATTCACGCCGAATTTCTTCAGTTCGGTGCGCAGGAAGTCGGCATCGGCCAGTTGCGCGTCGGTGTACTCGGGCGCGAACTTCTGGATCGCCTGGCAGATCGTCAGGCGATGGAACGGCTTGGCCAGATCCAGCTCGCGGCCCTGGTAGGTCACCGTGGCGCTGCCGCGCGCATCGATGGCCGCCTGGCGGATCAGGTTCTCGGTGAAGTCCATCAGCCAGCGGTAGTCCGTGTAGGCCGCGTAGAACTCCATCATCGTGAACTCGGGGTTGTGGCGCGGGCTCACCCCTTCATTACGGAAATTACGATTGATCTCGAACACGCGCTCGAAGCCACCGACAACCAGGCGCTTCAGGTACAGCTCGGGCGCGATGCGCATGAACATCTGCATGTCCAGCGCGTTGTGGTGCGTGATGAAAGGCTTGGCCGCCGCGCCGCCCGGAATCGGGTGCAGCATCGGCGTTTCCACTTCCATGAAGCCGGCGTCAGCCATATGGCGGCGCAGCGAGGAAATGGCGTTAGTACGAGCCCGGAACGTGGCACGCGTCTCGGGCGAGACGATCAGGTCCACATAGCGCTGGCGGTACTTGGTTTCCTGGTCGGCCAGGCCGTGGAACTTGTCCGGCAGCGGGCGCAGCGATTTCGACAGCAGGCGCAGCTCGCGCACCTGCACCGACAGCTCACCCTTGTTGGTGCGGAACAGCTCGCCGCGCGCGCTGATGATGTCGCCCAGGTCCCAGTGCTTGAACGCGGCATAGACCTCCTCGCCCACCTTGTCACGCGTGACATAGAACTGGATCTGGCCGCTGCCGTCCTGCACGGTGGCAAAGCTGGCCTTGCCCATCACGCGCTTGAGCATCATGCGGCCGGCGATGGCCACTTCCACGGGCTGCGCTTCCAGCGTGGCCTGGTCGGTCTCGCCATGCTCGGCGTGCAGCGCGGCGGCCTGGTGCGTCGGGCGGAAGTCGTTGGGGAAGGCCACGCCTTGCTGACGCAGGGCCTGCAGTTTCTCGCGCCGCTCCGCGATGATCTTGTTCTCGTCGGCGGCAGGTATATCGGCGGCTGGGGCGCGGGTCGGTTCGGTCATGATGTGTCGGTGGATCGCGCGGGCAGGGGCCGGCGCGGTTCGGTTCAGTTCGGTTCAGTAATTGCGGATGTCGTCGAGTTCGGTCTTGCCGAAGTCGGGACGATCCAGGTAGGCCACGATGCGCCGCGCCGTGTCTTCGGGCGAGGCGAGCTGGTCGTTGGCCTTGAGGTCGCGGAAGCGCTGCACGGCGGCGAAGTCCGCGCCCCGGATGGTTTCCTGCATGTCGGTATCGACCACGCCCGGCGCCAGCGCCACGGCGCGCACTGCGCGCGGCTCCGGCACGCTCGCGTACTCGGCGTTGACCGAGCGGATGAACATGTCGAGCGCGGCCTTGCCGGCGCAATAGGCGCTCCAGCCCGGCACCGGGTTACGCGCGGCGCCCGACGAGATCGCCAGCACCTTGCGCGCGCAGTCGAAGCGGGTGGTGTGCTCGATGAACGCGCCGGTCATGGTCATCGGCGTTGCCAGGTTGGTCAGCAGATGGGGGATGAGCGTGGTCTCGTGCAGCGCCGTGATCGGGCCAATCGGCTCTACAACGCCGGCGTTGAGGATCAGCGTCACGCTGGCCGGGGTCTCGTCCACGGCATCCAGCACGCTGCCCAGCCAGCCAGCGGCCGCGCTGGGCTGGGACAGGTCCTGCAGGTGCCAGGCCACCGGCACGCCGCTGGCGGCGATATCCGCCTCCAGTTCGGGGCTGCGGCTGCGCGCCACGCAGATCACCCGGTTGCCCGGTTTCAGCAACGCGCGGGTCAGTGCCGCGCCCAGGCCGCGCGATGCGCCCGTGACGATATAGAGATGGATACCTGCGCTCATGGTGCCCCGGATGTCTTGGTGGTCTTGGTGGTTCGAAGGTGAAGCGGAATGCGTCGAAGTTGGCCGGCGGGAACCGGCGCGCCACCCCGGGGGCGGCGCGCCGGCCTGCTTACAGGCCCTGTTTCAGGCTGGCCTCGATGAACGGATCGAGGTCGCCGTCCAGCACCTTCTGGGTGTTGGACATTTCCACATTGGTGCGCAGGTCCTTGATCCGGCTCTGGTCCAGCACGTACGAGCGGATCTGGTGGCCCCAGCCCACGTCGGTCTTGCCGGCTTCGAGCTTGTCGGCCTCGGCCTGGCGCTTGCGCATCTCATGCTCGTACAGGCGCGACTTCAGCATCGACATGGCCTCGGCACGGTTGCGGTGCTGCGAACGGTCGTTCTGGCACTGCACGACGATGCCGGTGGGGATGTGGGTAATCCGCACCGCCGAATCGGTCTTGTTGATGTGCTGCCCGCCCGCGCCCGAGGCGCGGTAGGTATCCACGCGCAGGTCGGCCGGGTTGACTTCCACCTCGAACGAATCGTCCACCTCGGGGTACACGAACACCGACGAGAACGACGTGTGGCGGCCGCCCGACGAATCGAACGGCGACTTGCGCACCAGGCGGTGCACGCCGGTCTCGGTGCGCAGGTAGCCGAACGCGTAGTCGCCCTCGATCTTGATCGTTGCGCTCTTGATGCCGGCCACGTCGCCCTCGGATTCCTCGAGCACCTCGGCCTTGAAGCCCTTGCGCTCGCAGTACTTCAGGTACTGGCGCAGCAGCATCGATGCCCAGTCGCACGCTTCCGTGCCGCCGGCGCCGGCCTGGATATCGATGAAGGCGTTGGCCTGGTCCATCTCGCCCGAGAACATGCGGCGGAATTCCATGCCGGCCACGATGTCCTCGAAGCCCTTGACGTCGGCCTCGATGGACTCGAGCGTTTCATCGTCGCCTTCCTCGCGCGCGAGCTCGAACAGCTCGTCGGCGCCGGTCAGGTCGTCCGTCAGCTTCCCGAGGACCTGTACCACGGCCTCGAGCGCTTTCTTTTCCTTGCCCAGGTCCTGGGCCCGCTTGGGGTTGTTCCAGACCTCCGGGTCTTCCAGCTCGCCGTTGACTTCGTCCAGGCGTCCTACTTTGACATCGTAGTCAAAGATACCCCCGTAGATCTTCCGTCCGGGAACGGAGATCGGAGATGGCACCGGAGATGGCGTTGAGGCGTTCTGCTTCCATGATGTTCCTGCGCTTCCAAAACCTTGAATTATAGCGGATTGGCGCCGTAAATCCCGGGAGGGATGGTCGCGTGTGGCGAACCGTTCGCGATGCGAACGGTCTACCAGGGGGCCGCGGCGCCACTTTGCAGCACTTCGGCGACAATATCGGGGAATAACAGGAGTGAACTCGGACGCATGACAGCAAGCAACCTCGCCAGACCAGACGTGTCTGCGGCCCGCCGCCGCACACTGGGCCGCCTTGGCGCGGCATCGATGGCCGCGCTGACGGCCTCGCTGCTCGCCGCCTGCGGCACGACTCCCACAGAGCCGGCGCCGGACGGCTTCTACCGCGTGGAACGCGGCGACACCTTGTACTCGATCGCCCGGCGCAACCGGCGCTCGGTGGCCGAGTTGGCCCGCTGGAACGACCTGACGGACACCAATCAGATCGAGGTTGGGCAGTTGATCCGGGTGCGGCCGCCGGCCGGTGCCGCGGCCGCGTCGGGACCGTCCAAATCATCGGAAAAATCTGAAACGCCGGCCAAACAGGCCGACGCCGCGCCATCTCGCCCGCCCGCCAACGCCATCAAGCTGCAATGGCCGGCCGATGGCCGCGTGACGGGCCGCTTCGCCCTGCCGGCCGAGAAGGGTTTGCGGATCGAAGTGCCGGCCAACGGCAAGGTCCGCGCCGCCGCCAGCGGCTGGGCCATCCACGTCGGCACGCTGCGTGGCTACGGCATGCTGGTGATCGTAAAGCACAGCGACGACTGGCTGACCGTGTACGGCAACCTCGACAAGCCGCTGGTCAAGGAAGGCGCCCGCGTCACCACGGGACAGGAGATCGGCAGCATGGCCAGCGCGGCCGAGTTGCACTTCGAGGTGCGTGGCAACGGCAAGCCGGTGAATCCGGCCACCTACCTGCCGCCGCGCGGCTAGGCAGACGGCCGGCGGCAGGCTATTCGGCGTCCGGGGCTTTCGGCCTCGGCGCCTTGAACGGCTTGATCACGTATTTCTCGCCATGCTTGCGGCAGTCATCGGCGACGGCTCGCCACCAGGCTTCGGTGACGAGGTAGGTGCTGCCGTTGATGTCGTTGGGGGTGGGGACGGTGTCAGTAGCCAGTTCGAGATGGCGGTTCGACATGATGAGGCTTTCATGTACGTACTCTGGATAGCGGCTTCCTCCCCACAGGATTAACGTTTGCGGCTCCCGCCAGTGCACCCAAACCTGCTTTCTTCCATCCGACCACTTGTAGCCGACTACGCAAAAGTGGTTTCGTTGGTCGTTCTTATGGAATGTGGCAAGAAAATGGCGTATTGCGCCCGCCGGATTTCGATAATGGCGTTCCTTGGAGACCGTGAAACGGCCCACCGGTTTTTCAGAAAATCCATCCGGCAGGCCGTCGCCGGCGTATCCGCTCAGAGAAGCGGCGGCCAGCAAAGCAAACGATACGCACTTAGATCTCATCGTCTTTCCCTTAGGGCTTGGCCTTGTTTTTCGGCTGCAAGCTGGCGAGAAACCCCTCGGTCAAGGTATAAAAATCCTGTCCTCCCTTGCTCTGGAATTTCTGGAAATTTTGGCCTGGGTGGCTCGAGTCCAGCGTGCGCCAGGCATACAGCCCGGTTCGGCTTGGATCGGGGCCGAAATTTTCGCCTTTTGCGACCGCCAACGCGCTGGCGACGTACGCCATGTATTCCTTTTGACGGAGATGGGTTCCATCGTGAGCAATGTCCAGTGTGCGATTGAGCATCTGGTGTTGATCGGGCGCAATGGCTGGATAGTTTTCGAAGCCCCTTACCTGGTTCTTTGCCTTAATCAATGTAGTCAGGTCGGTCGCACCGCGCGCGGCGAAATGCTGGGCGCCAAGTTTCAGTCGATTGCGCAAGACATGCACCATCCATTGCATGCTTTCGCGTGCGTCGCCTTGGTTTACGTATTTTTCGTGGTCGGGGCTTGCATTCTCAACGATTAACATCCGCGCGAGAACGCCCTGTTCGGTATTCGGTTCCGGTAGAACGAGTTTCGGATGAATCTCGACCGTCACCCTGCCGGTATTAGTGTCCCTAAGCTGCGGCCGTCCTTGCGCGTCAGTCGCGTACGCATCCACATGAACAATGTGGCGGCTCACGATACTGTGAGCCTGGACCTCAAGCCGAAGTACCTGCTCGATCCGCCTATCGTCGACCTTCAACGGTACGACTGTCAGGATACTGTCGGTACTCCGGAGCACCAGATGTTTCTTGTTTGGCCCCAGACCGGACACCTTGAACTGGAGCCGATTCCCCGGGAAAAGGGTGATTTGCGCGCCGAGCGGCGCGCCGTTGCTGCGCAGGAGTTTGGCCATGTTGCTTCAACCATGAGGGAAGAAGCGGCCATTGTTCAGGCGCTCGAATACACGCGTAAATCGTAGAACAGCGGAAATGTGTACCAGATTTCCGCAGTCCCGCCAGCGTTTGCCGATTTACTGCGCGTGTTCGATTACCAGTTGCACGCGGGTGACCCCGTTGAAGGTGTTGTTGTCCAGCCGGTAGGCCACCGTCGCGCTGGCGCCGTCGAGGGCGTCGGCGTGGTTGAACCAGATCGCGTCGAAGCGCTGGCTCCCACGTCCCAGTTGCAGCTTCAGGTGCTTGCCCTTGAGCACGGTCTGGCGCAAGACGTCGAATTCGCCGCAGAACGTGGGGGGCGGGAAGCCCTGGCCCCAGACCTGACCTTCTAGCAATCCGACGAATTCCGGGCTGAAGCACGACTCCTCGATGTCGCCATCGGTCTCGATCACGCGCGCCAGTTGGTCGTCCGTCAGCCATTCCCGGCCAACGGCTTCGAACGCCGACATAAAGGTATCGAAGTCGGCCGAGCGGACGGTCAGTCCGGCCGCCATCGCATGTCCGCCAAATTTCACCAGTAAGCCGGGGTGCCGCTTCGACACCAGATCAAGCGCATCGCGCAGGTGGAACCCCGGGATCGAGCGGCCGGAACCCTTGATATGTTCTTCGTCACCCGGCGCGAAGGTGATGGTCGGGCGGTGGAACTTCTCCTTGAGCCGCGAGGCCACGATGCCGATGACCCCCTGGTGCCAGGTGTCGTTGAACACGCTGACCGTGTAGCGCGACGCCGGATCGAGCCCCGCCAGCGGCGCCTCCAGGATCTGCAAGGCCTCCTGCTGCATGCCGGCCTCGATGTCGCGCCGCTCGCGGTTCATGCCGTCCAGTTCCTGGGCGATTTCCCACGCACGGTTCGGGTCGTCGGTCAGCAGGCATTCGATGCCGAGCGACATGTCGGCAAGCCGTCCCGCCGCGTTGAGGCGGGGACCCAGGCCGAAACCGAGGTCGAACGTGTTCGCCCGCGTGGCCTCGCGCCCGGCCGCGCGGAACAGCGCCGCCACGCCCGGATGCATGCGTCCGGCGCGCATCCGGCGCAGGCCTTGGGCCACGAGGATGCGGTTGTTGGTGTCCAGTTTCACGACGTCCGCCACGGTGCCGAGCGCCACCAGGTCAAGCAGGGTTTGCAGCGGCGGCTGGGTCGCCTGGGTGAACGCGCCGCGCCGGCGCAGTTCCGCGCGCAGGGCCAGCAGCACATAGAACATCACGCCCACGCCGGCCAGATTCTTGCTCGGGAACTCGCAGCCGGGTTGGTTCGGGTTGACGATGACCGCCGCCTCTGGCAACTCGGCGCCGGGAAGGTGGTGGTCGGTCACCACCACGTCGATGCCGAGCGCATTGGCCGCCGCCACGCCATCGACCGACGCAATGCCGTTGTCGACGGTGACGATGACGTCCGGCTGCTGCTGGGCGGCCAGCGCCACGATCTCGGGCGTCAGTCCGTAGCCGTACTCGAAGCGGTTCGGCACGATGAAATCCACGCGCGCGCCGAGCATGCGCAGCCCGCGCACGCCCACTGCGCAGGCCGTGGCGCCGTCGCAGTCGTAATCGGCCACGATCAGCAGCTTGCGGTTGGCCGCGATGGCATCGGCCAGGTACTCGGCCGCGTGGCCGATGCCCTTCATCGTTGTGGGAGGCGTCAGTTCCGGCAGTTCGGTAGCCAGTTCAGACGGATGCAGCACCCCGCGCGCCGACAGGATGCGGGCCAGAGTCGGGTGCAGGCCCGACTTGGCCAGCACATCGGCGTGGGGTTCGGAATAGGAGCGGATGGCGATCCGGGTCATGGTCGTTCGTCCAGAAAACGGGCGCGAGAAGGGAAAACGCGCGGATCAGGCCACCATGGCCAGGTCGGAAAGCAGGGCGCGCCAGTCGCCGCGCGCGCCCATGCCGCGCCAGAACTTGCGCAGGTCGGCGCGCCGCACGGTGAACTCGGCATAGTGGTTCTCGCCGCCCAGCACCAGCGTGACACCCATGATGCGGCCATCGGCCAGGGCTGCGAGCACCGGGGTGAACCACTGGGCGTCGAGCGCGTGCATGCGCTCGAGCCAGAGGCCCCAGTCCTGGGCGATATGGGCCTCGGCGGCGGTGTCGAGCATCGCCATGACATGGCCGTCGGCCTTCGCAATCTCCTCGAATCTGGCCGGCTGCGGGTCGAGCAGGCTATCGCCGGCGAGGGCCAGGCCGGCCAGCAACGGGTCGTCAGTCAGCACGGCGTCGGCCAGCCGGTTGACGAGGCTCAGCTTGCCGCCGCCGTGGAGCCATACCGAATTGATGGTCAGGCGGCCCTCGGCCTCGCGCGCCTGGTTGACCGGATGGTCGTGCCAGGTCATCTGGATCTCGTTCTGGAGGCGCCGCCAGTCGCGCGCCCGCGCACCGGCTTGCAGCCAGATGTCGATATTACGGCCCGTGGCGCGCACTGGCGTGGTGGCTTCCAGCTCGCCGAACACATCGTCGGCCACATACCAGCGGGCGGGGTGGGGCGCGTCCAGCGCAATGCCGGACTCACGGAGCAGGTCGTCGATGGCGGCGCGCAGCGCGGCGGCCTCGTCGGCGCGGATCTCGAGCTGGTCCGGATGCATCAGCACGAGGTGGTCCCGTGCCGCATGAATATGGACCGGCTGGAGGCAGGCCCAGCCCTGGTCGCCGTCTTCCTGGCGCCTAAGGTCGGCGGCAGGCGGCGCCTGGGCGGCGTCCGGCTGGCGGTCCGCGGCACGTTGCCGCAGGTCGGCCAGGCGCATAAAAGGCGCAGTCGGCACCCGGCGGGTGTCCAGGCCGGCCCGGCCGGCCAGCCAGCGTTCCTGCGGCAGGGTGCGCAGGAACGGGTCGTCGTGGGTCTCGCGCAGGCCCGGGGCGGCGCGGGTGAGCAACTTTCCGAGCGCCGGCAACTCCAACTGCCGCAGCAGCGCGCCGGAGACGACGTCGTCCGTGGCGTCGTTGCCGGCGCCAGGCGGGACGGAAAAGGGCACAATCAGGGTCAGGTGCGTCATCATGGTTGCCGAGATTGTAAACTTCCGGCTGGCCGGCGCCAGTTTTCCGTCACCCAAGGGGGCGGATGGCCCGCCGGCGCGACTTCCGAACAACAGGATTCCTCTTGAACTTTCCCTACGAGTGGCAGATCGGCTGGCGATACACCCGCGCGAGCAAGCGCGCCAGCCGCAACACATTCATTTCGTTCATTTCCATGATCTCGATGCTTGGCATCGCGCTCGGTGTGGCGGCGCTGATCGTCGTGCTGTCGGTCATGAACGGCTTCCAGAAAGAAGTGCGGGACCGCATGCTGTCGGTCCTCGCCCATATCGAGGTTATCGCCCCCGGGCCGCTGCCCGACTGGCACAAGACCGCCGCCGAGGCCATGCGGAACAAGGAAGTGGTGGGGGCGGCGCCCTACGTGGCCGCCCAGGCCATGCTCACCCGTGAAGACGCGGTGCGCGGCGTGCTGCTGCGCGGCGTGGACCCGGCGGAGGAGCCAAAGGTCTCCGACGTTGGCAACCAGTTCCGCGCCGGCAGCATGAACGCCCTGGTGCCGGGCGGCTTCGGCATCGCGCTCGGCAACGAACTGGCCAACGCCATGGGCGTGCGCGTCGGCGACAAGGTGACGCTGGTGGCGCCGCAGGGCACCATCACGCCGGCCGGCGTACTGCCGCGGCTCAAGCAGTTCACGGTGGTCGGCGTGTTTTCGTCTGGCCACTACGAGTTTGACAGCGCCCTGGCCCTGATCGACATCAAGGACGCCGAGACGCTGTTCCGCCAGTCCGGTCCTACCGGCGTGCGGCTCAAACTGTCCGACATGCAGCAGGCACCCCAGGTGGCCCAGGAACTGGCCGGCACGATGAGCGGCGAACTGTACCTGCGCGACTGGTCCAAGCAGAACCGCAACTGGTTCGCTGCCGTCCAGACAGAGAAGCGCATGATGTTCATCATCCTGACGCTGATCATCGCCGTGGCGGCGTTCAACCTCGTTTCTACGTTGGTCATGACCGTCACCGACAAGCAGGCTGACATCGCCATCCTGCGCACGATGGGCGCCCAGCCGCGCTCGATCATGAAGATCTTCATCGTCCAGGGCGTGGCCATTGGTTTCATCGGCACCGTGCTCGGCGTGCTTGGCGGCACGCTGATCGCGACCAATATCGACGTGATCGTGCCCTTTATCGAGCGGGTATTGCATGTGCAGTTCCTGCCACGTGACATCTATTTCATCAGCGAACTGCCTTCGGACCCCCGCGTGAACGACATCGCCACCATCGGCATCATCTCCTTCGTGCTGGCCACCCTGGCCACGATCTATCCCAGCTGGCGCGCCGCGCGCGTGAACCCGGCGGAGGCGCTGCGCTATGAGTGACACCTCCCTGCTCCAGGAAGCCGCCGCCATGCCGGCAGTTCCCGGCCTCGCCGTGCAGTCCGGCACGCCGGTGCTGGTGGCCGAGGGCCTGTCCAAGCGTTTCCGCCAGGGCGGCCTCGATGTGGACGTCCTGCGCGGCGTGGATGTACGCGTGGACGCCGGCGAGAAGGTTGCCATCGTCGGCGCGTCAGGCTCCGGCAAGTCCACGCTGCTGCATGTGCTGGGCGGGCTGGACAACCCCGACGCCGGCCGCGTTGCACTGCTCGGCAAGCCGTTCACCTCGTTGCGCGAGAGCGAGCGGAACGCCGTCCGCAACCGCGCGCTCGGCTTCGTCTACCAGTTCCACCATCTGCTGCCCGAGTTCACCGCGCTGGACAACGTCGCCATGCCGATGCGCATCCGCGGCCTCAAGGAACGCGAGGCGCGTGCCGCCGCGCAGGCTATGCTCGAACGCGTGGGCCTGGGCGGGCGGGCGAAGCACCGTCCCGGCGAGCTGTCCGGCGGCGAGCGCCAGCGCGTGGCCATCGCCCGTGCACTGGTCGGCCAGCCGGCCTGCGTGCTGGCCGACGAGCCCACCGGCAACCTCGACGATCACACCGCCGGCGGCGTGTACGACCTGATGCTCGAGCTGTCACGCACGCTAGGCACGAGCTTCGTCATCGTCACGCATGACACGGACCTCGCTGGCCGCTGTGACCGCGTGCTGCGCCTGCGTGACGGGCACTTGCACCGCGAACGCTGATCGGTCATCGATCCCTACCCCAACCGACCTGCCGCCCCCGCCCCGCCATGTGGATCGATACCCACTGCCACCTCGACGCCAGCGAGTTCGATAGCGATCGCACGGACGTCACGCGCGCGGCGGCCGAGGCCGGCGTCTCGGGCATCGTACTGCCGGCCGTGGCGGTGTCCAACTTCGATGCCGTGCGCGCGCTGGCGCATGCCGGCACCGAGGCGGGTGGCGGCGCCCTCTGCGTCTACGCGCTCGGCATCCATCCCCTCTGTACACCCGGCGCCGGGCAGCCGCATCTGGACGAATTGCGACGCCAGGTGGCTGCGTCGATGGACGACCCGCGCTTCGTCGCCATCGGCGAAATCGGCCTCGACTTCTTCGTCCCGGGGCTGGACGCCGCCCACCAGACGTGGCTCTACTCCGAGCAGGTGAAGATCGCGCGCGATTTCGATCTTCCGGTGCTGCTGCATGTACGCAAGTCGCAGGATCAGGTCTATGCGCAACTGCGCCGCGTGGGCGTGCGGCAGGGCATTGCACACGCCTTCAACGGCAGTCACGAGCAGGCGCGCCGCTACGTCGAGCACGGCATGAAGCTCGGTTTCGGCGGCAACCTGACCTTCTCCCGCGCCAGACAGATCCGCCGGCTCGCGGCGGAATTGCCGCTCGAGGCCATCGTGCTCGAGACCGATGCGCCTGACATCGCGCCGGCCTGGCTCTCCGACGACCAGTTCGGCGAGCAGCACAAGGCGCGCAACACGCCCGGCGAGGTGGTGGGCGTGGCACGCGTGCTCGGCGAACTGCGCGGCGTGCCGGAACCTGAGCTGGCGCAGGCCATGTGGCGCAACTCGGTGGCAGCGCTGCCGCGTCTGGCGGCGTTTGCAGACATCATGGCGCCGCGCTGAACGCGTGGCAATACGCCAGCCGCCGTTTTAACAATCTTCCACAAAAACACATCATTCGTTAACGTTTTGGCGCCATCGCGCACAGTACAAATACGCCATCGGAAAGCGTTGTCCCGGAGGTGTGATGCGAGCTGTGCTGATGGCGTTCGTCGCGGGTTGCTGGTGGCTCCAGCAGCAGGCCGGATTGCCGTCGGCGTGGCGGTGGTGGTGGCAGGCGCTGGCGGGGGCCATCGGCGTGGTGGCGTTGACGTATGTCGCGCGTTGTCGTCATGGGCGCATGGTGGGCGAGGGAAGTGCGTCCGTTCTCAGGATGTGGATGTGGCGCGGGGTCGTGGTGGCGCTTGCGTGCGGGGCGGGGTTCGGGTGGGCGGCATGGCGCGCCGACAGCAGGATGGCAGACTGGCTGGACCCAGCCCTGGCGGGGCGCGACATCGAGCTACACGGCATGGTCGCCGGGCTGCCCGATGTGGCAAGCCAGGGCACGCGCTTTCTGTTCGCGGTAACCGGGTTGCATGAGGCGCGCCTGCCACCACGGCTCCTGCTGACCTGGCGGGATCCGCCGGAGGCGCTGCAGCCGGGGGAGCGCTATCGGCTGACGGTCAGGCTGCGCAGGCCACGCGGGCTGGCCAATCCACATGGATTCGACTACGCGTACTGGCTGCTGGGCGAGGGTATCGGTGCAACTGGCTATGTGCGCGCCGGCGCGCCGTCGGAGGAGGCGGGGCCGCTGCCATGGGCAATTCGCGTACAGGCGTGGCGGGCGGGCTTGCGCGACCGGCTTCGCGCGGCGCTGCCGCCGGACGCGCGCTTTGGGGCTGTGCTCGTGGCGCTGGTGATTGGCGACCAGCGCGGCATCGCCACCGAGGACTGGGAGGTGTTCCGACGGACCGGCATCGCGCATCTGGTCAGCATTTCGGGCCTGCACATCACGATGATCTCGGGCGCGGCTGGCGCCCTGGTGCTGGCGTTGTGGCGGCGGTCGTTCGGGCTGGGGCGGCGGCTGCGCCGGCCCTTGCCGCTGATCTGGCCGGCGCAGCAGGCGGCGCTCGTGGTGGCGGTACTGACTGCCTTGGGCTACGGACTGATCGCCGGGATGCAGGTGCCGGCGATGCGTACCGTGAGCATGCTGGCCGTGGCGGCGCTGGCATTGTGGAGTGGCCGGGCGCCACCGGCATCGGTCGTGCTCGCGTGGGCGGCAGGTGTGGCGGTGATGATCGACCCATGGGCCGTGATGTCGCCCGGCTTCTGGCTGTCCTTCGGCGCCGTGGCGGCGATCTTCCTTGCCGCGCGCGAGCCGGTTCGGCACGCAAGGGCGGAGGGGCGGTGGCAGAGGGCGAGGGCGGTCGTGGCGGCGGCGCTGGCGGGCGCCGCACGCACGCAGTGGGCGGTGACGGTTGGTCTCGTGCCGCTGACGCTACTGCTGTTCGGACAGGTGTCTGTAGTGTCTTGCCTTGCCAACGCTGTCGCCATTCCGGTGGTGAGCCTGCTTGTGACACCGTTGGCGCTGGCCGGCGCCGTGCTGCCGGCGATCTTGGCCGGGCCGTTGCTGGCGATTGCGCATACAGCGATGGCTTGGCTGTCCGGGGCGCTCTCCTGGCTTGCGGCGCCAGCGTGGGCCATCTGGGAGGCGGCGCAGCCGGGGCCCGTCTGGATGGTGCTGGCGTCTGCCGGGGTGGTGCTCGTGCTGATGCCGCGCAAACGGGCGGCGGATCTCCGGGCAGCAACGCCCTCGGGCGGCCCGCGGCCCGCCCGGCGGCCCATGCGTCCCTCGGTGCGTGCGCCGCCACGCTGGTGTGGGGCGTTGCTGATGATGCCGATGCTGCTGGCGGGCCGGACGCCTGTGCCGGCCGGGGAGTTCCGTGTCACGGCACTCGATGTTGGGCAGGGCACGGCGGTACTGGTCGAGACCAAGGCCCATGCACTGCTGTATGACACGGGGCCGGGATACCCGTCAGGGGCAAGTGCGGGTGGGCAGGTGATCGTGCCATGGCTGCGGGCGATGGGCGTGCGGCGGCTCGATACGCTGATGGTCAGTCACGAGGATGCGGATCATGCCGGGGGCGTGCGCGAGGTGCTGGCGGCAGTGCCGGTGGGGCGCCGGCTGACGGGGGCGCCGCTCGATCACGGGCTCCTGATTGAGGCAGCGGCGATCGAAGGTAGCGCGTTGGGCAGCGCAGTGCCGTGGCAGCCGTGTGAGGCTGGCGCGGCGTGGACGTGGAATGGCGTGCGCTTCACTATCCTGCATCCGTCGGCGTCGGACCTCGGCAGCGCGCGGTTGGCAAGCAATGCGCGCAGTTGTGTGCTGCGGGTGGCCACGGCGCACCGCAGCCTCTTGCTGACCGGGGATATCGGCGTGCGCGAGGAACTGGGTTTGGTTGCCACGGTGCCGCCGGAAGACCTGCGTGCCGATGTCCTGCTGGTGCCGCACCACGGCAGCGGCACGTCTTCAGGCGCGGCGTTCCTGCGCGCGGTGCAGCCGGAGGCGGCGGTGTTCCAGCTGGGATTCGGCAATCGCTACCGGCATCCGCGCGCCGATGTCTGGCGGCGGTATGGGCGTGAGGGCATCGCGCGGTATCGGACGGATGAAACGGGCGCGGTGTCGATCGTCACGGCGGGGTCGCTCCTGAAGATATCGTCATACCGGCAGCGAGAGCGGCGGTACTGGCGCGATGCACCGGCCGCGCCGCGCTAGGCGTCGGCGCCGGTCCCGGAGGGGTGCGAGAAAGAGGGCGTCAACTGCGCGAACCTGCGCGCGCGGCCTTTGGTGACTTGGCGGCCGGTGCCTTGGCGGTGCCGCCCGTGGCGGCCGCCACGGCTTCGCGGGACGC
>NZ_CAJPVH010000052.1 GCF_905397395.1 Cupriavidus campinensis | reverse complement strand
CGACGAGGCACGCAAGACGAAGATCGTGGAGACGTCCTCCGGCGAGTTCTACGGCAAGGGCTACCAGGACGTGCAGCACCGCGTGCCGAAGATCGACAACACGATCGAGGAGCTGGGCTGGCAGCCGAAGCTGAACATGGAGCAGGCGCTGCGCCGCATCTTCGAGGCCTACCGCGACAAGGTGGTGGAGGCGCGTACGCTGGTGAGCGGCGGCAACTGATTCCGGCGGGGCGCCCCGGTTTGGGTAGACTATGCCTCGCGCGACTTTCCGCGCGCGAGGTGTCTACTCTCTGGAACGCGCCCCCATGCACGCCACCGGCAGGACCCTTTCCCGTTTTTCCATCTTTCCACTGGCTTCGCTGCTGGCGATGCCGGCAGCCACGGCCCAGACCGCCGACGAGAAGACGCTGCCCGATGTGGTGGTCAGCGCCAGCCGGAGCGAGCAGCGCCAGTTTGATGCCCCGGCCGCCGTCAGCAGCATCGCCGTGGACCCCTTCACGGCGGCGTCCCCGCTGGTCAATCTCTCCGAACTGACCCTGACCGTGCCCGGCATCGCTGTGCGGGACCGCCAGAACTACGCCCAGGACCTCCAGATCGCCGTGCGCGGCTTTGGCAGCCGCTCCACCTTCGGGGTGCGCGGGGTGCGGCTGTTTGTCGATGGCATTCCCGCCACCATGCCGGACGGGCAGGGGCAGGCGTCCACCTTCGACCTGGCCAACGCGAGCCGCGTGGAGGTGCTGCGCGGCCCGTTCGCCCAGATGTACGGCAATGCCTCGGGCGGCGTGGTGCAGGTGTTCACGCCCGATCCGCCCAGGGACGGGTTCACCGGGCGGGCTGCCACGGGCTTCGGCTCGGACGGCCAATGGCAGGCCGGCGTGGCGCTGGCCGGCGGCAATGACCGCCTCGGCGGCTCGCTGGACGCCTGGACCTACCAGACCGACGGCTACCGGGACCACAGCGCAGCACGCCGCTACCAGCTCAACGCCAAGATCGTGGCCCAGCCGACCACGGCCACCAAGATCACCGGCCAATTCAACTACTTCACCCAGCCGCTGGCCGAGGACCCGCTCGGGCTCACGCGCGCCCAGGCGGACGCCAACCCCCGGCAGGCCGTGCCGGCGGCCACCCAGTTCAACACGGGCAAGGATGTCGAGCAGACGCAGGCCGGCGTGGTGGTCGAACACCAGCTGAACGAGCGTGACAGCCTGAACTTCCGCCTTTATGGCGGCGGGCGGCAGCTGACCCAGCGGCTCGGCTTCAGCGGCGCGGCGCCTTCGTCGGCGGGCGGCATTGTCGATCTGGACCGCACCTACGGCGGCACGGCGCTGGCGTGGACGCGCAAGACCACGGCCAACGGCCTGCCGCTGCAATGGACGGCCGGGATCGAGGCCAACGCCATGCGCGACGCCCGCCATGGCTACGTGAACGATAACGGCCAGCAGGGCGCGCTGCGCCGGGACGAGACCGACGAGGCGGCCGACTACGGCGCGTTTGCCCAGTTCAACTGGACCGTGCATCCCGCCTGGGAACTGGTGGGCGGGCTGCGGGCGAGCATGGTCCGGCTGCGCATCGACGATCACTACGTCACGGCGGCCAGCCCGGACGACAGCGGCACCTCCACCTATCACAACGTCAGCCCGGTGGCCGGCGTGGTCTGGCACGCCCACGACACGCTCAATGTCTACGCCAACCTGGGCCGGGGCTTCGAGACCCCGACGCTGACCGAGGTGGCCTACGGCCCCGGCGGGGTGGGCGCCAACCTGGGCTTGCAGGCGTCCACCAGCCGGCAGGGCGAGATCGGCGTGAAATGGCAGGCGGCCGGCCAGAAGGTGGAGGCCGCGCTGTTCGACGCGGACAGTCACGACGAGGTGGTGCCGGTATCGAACAACGCCGGCCGCACGGTCTACCAGAACGTGAACGGCGTGCGCCGGCGCGGGCTGGAACTGGGCTGGCGCGGCACGTTCGGGCAGGCGCAGCAGTGGGGGGCGGGGCTGGGGTATACCTATTTGTCGGCGTACTTCGGGGAGGCCTATCTCAACGCGCAGGGCCTGCAGGTGGCGGCCGGCAACCGGCTGCCCGGCACGGCGCGGCACAGCCTGGGCGCAGAGCTGACCTACCGGCCGCTGGCGCCGCTGATGCTGGGGGTGGAGGCGCGGGCGGACAGCCAGGTCTATGCGGACGATCTCAACACCCAGGCGGCGCCCGGCTACATGGTCTTCAACCTGAAGGCCGGCTACGAATTCAGGCTGGGCCGGACCCGGCTGTACCTGTTCGGCCGGATCGACAACCTGGCAGACCGGCACTACATCGGCTCGGTCATCGTCAACGAGGCCAACGGCCGTTACTTCGAGCCGGCGGCCGGGCGGCGCTTCTTCCTGGGGCTGCGGGCGTCGATGTAAGCCGCCGCCTGACTTGCCAGCGGCGCGTCTCCGGCCTAAGGTGGCGTCTTTGACTGGCATCCGTGGAGCCCCATGCCCCCCTCCATGCCCCAGGACCGCGACCTGCGCATCATGCTGTGGGTCGTGGCCGTTGGCTTTTTCATGCAGACGCTCGACTCGACCATCGTCAACACGGCGCTGCCGTCGATGGCGCACAGCCTGGGCGAAAGCCCGCTGCGCATGCAGTCGGTCGTCATTGCCTATTCCCTCACCATGGCGGTGGTCATTCCGGCCTCGGGCTGGCTGGCGGACCGCTTCGGCACCCGCACCATCTTCCAGACCGCCATCGGCCTGTTCGTGCTCGGCTCGCTGCTGTGTGCCTGGGCGCCCACGCTGCCGGTGCTCACCGCCGCGCGGGTGGTGCAGGGGGTGGGCGGCGCCATGCTGCTGCCGGTGGGGCGGCTCTCGGTGCTGCGCACCTTTCCGCGCGAGCAATACCTCCAGGCGCTCAGCTTCGTGGCCATTCCGGGCATGATCGGCCCGCTGATCGGCCCCACGCTGGGCGGCTGGCTGACGCAGACGCTGTCGTGGCACTGGATCTTCCTGATCAACGTGCCGGTGGGGATCATCGGCGCCCTGGCCACCATCCGCTACATGCCCAATTCGCGGCTGCCCGGCATGGGCGGCTTTGACGTCACCGGCTACCTGCTGCTGGCCGTGGCCATGGTGGCGCTGTCGTTTTCGCTGGATGGGCTGGCCGGCATGGGCTTCCAGCACGCCACGGTGCTGATGCTGCTGATTGGCAGCATGGCGGCGCTCACGGCCTATGTGCTGCATGCCAACAAGCGCCAGAACCCGCTGTTTCCGCTGAAGCTGTTCAAGATTCACGCGTTCAGCGTGGGGCTGCTCGGCAACCTGTTCGCGCGTATCGGCAACGGGGCGATGCCCTTCCTGATTCCGCTGATGCTCCAGGTGAGCATGGGCTACGCGCCGTTCGATGCCGGCCTGATGATGCTGCCGGTCACGGCCGCCGGCATGGCCTCCAAGCGGCTGGCGACGATGCTGATCGAGCGCCACGGCTACCGGCGCGTGCTGGTGGTCAACACCTTCGTGGTGGGGCTGGTGATGGCGTCGTTCGCGCTGATCTCGCCCACGCGCCCGCTGGCGCTGACGCTGGTGCAGCTGGCCATCTTCGGCATGGTCAACTCGATCCAGTTCACGGCCATGAACACGGTGACGCTGAAAGACCTGTCGGGGGGCAGCGCCAGCAGCGGCAATTCGATGCTGTCGATGGTGCAGATGCTGTCGATGAGCCTGGCGGTGACGTCGGCCGGCGCGCTGCTGGCCACGTTCCAGGCCGGATTTGGCGCGAACGGCGCGCACCAGATGGAAGTGCTGCCGGCCTTCCACGCCACCTTCATCTGCGTGGGGCTGATTACCTCGGCATCGGCATGGATCTTCATGCAGCTATCGCCGGAGCCGGCGCGCGACACGAAGGAAGAGGTGAAGCAGGCCGGGGAGATGTAGGCCCCGGCCGGGGTGGGGCGTGGTGGGGCGGGGCGTGGCGGGGCTCAGGCTGCCAGCAGCTCGCAGAAGCGCGCGATATCGACGTTTCCGCCGCTGATGATCACGCCCACGCGCTGGCCCTTGAGTTGGTCCTTCATGCCCAGCACGGCGGCCATTCCGAGGCAGCCGGTCGGCTCCACCACCATCTTCATGCGCTCGGCGAAGAAGCGCATGGCGTCCACCAGTTGCGCGTCCGAGGCGGTGACGATGTCGTTGACGTCGCGGCGGATGATGCCAAAGGTGTACTGGCCCAGATGCTGGGTCTGCGCGCCATCGGCAATCGTCTTCGGGGTGTCGATGTTGACGATCTCGCCCTTGCGGAACGACTGCTGGCCGTCATTGCCGGCCTCCGGCTCCACGCCGTAGAGCTTGCAGGCCGGCGCCAGCGCGCGCGTGGCCAGTGCCGTGCCGGAGAGCAGCCCGCCGCCGCCGAGCGGGGTGAACAGCGCGTCCAGCGGGCCGACTTCCTCGAACAGTTCCTTGGCGGCAGTGCCCTGGCCGGCCAGCACGTCCGGATGGTCGTACGGCGGAATCAGCGTCATGCCGTGTTCGGCGGCCAGCTTGCGGCCAATTTCCTCGCGGTCTTCCTTGTAGCGGTCGTAGGTCACCACGTTGGCGCCGTAGCCCCTGGTGGCGGCTACCTTGGCCGCCGGGGCGTCGTGCGGCATGACGATGGTCGCCGGCATGCCGAGCAGCCTGGCCGAGAGGGCGATGCCCTGGGCATGGTTGCCGGACGAGAACGCCACCACGCCACCCTTGCGCTGCGCGGGCGAGAACTTCGACAAGGCGTTGAACGCCCCGCGGAACTTGAACGCGCCCATGCGCTGGAAGTTCTCGCACTTGAAGAACACTTCGGCGCCGACCATCTCGTTGAAGGTGCGCGAGGTGTTCACGGGCGTGCGGTTGGCATGGCCTTCCAGCCGCAGGGCGGCGGCTTGCACATCGGCGTAGGTGGGCAGTTGCAGGGTCGTCATGGCAGGGGAGGGTGTGCGATGGAGGTGAGAGATTACCAGGGCCAGGCCAGGCGCTTGCCGGTGCCATTGGCCACGGCGCGCTCGTGCAGGAAGCGGGCGACGGTCAGGTCCTGGAGGGCGAGGCCGGTCATGTCGAAGACGGTGATGTCGGCAGAGCCACGGTCGAACATGGCATTGCCGGTCAGCAGGTCGCCAATCTCGGTGCAATCGACCTGGGCGGCCCACTGGCATTCGCCGATGCCGCGGGCCTGCTCACGGTCGTCGGCAAAGACGCGCGCGCGGGCCAGCACGCCGTCCGGCAACTCGCGCTTGCCGCGCGTATCGGCGCCCACGCAGTTCAGGTGGGTACCGGGCTGCACGGCGTCTGCGTCGAACAGGGCGCCACCGCCGGGCGTGGCGGTGATGACGACATCACTTTTCGATACCGCCGCGTTGGCGTCCGTCGCCAGTTCGATCTGGCAGCGGTCCGAGAACGCTGCTTCGAACGCCGGATCGCGCTGGTGGTTGAAGGTGACGTAAGACACATGGCACAACGACGGCAGCAGGCGCAGCGCATAGGTCAGCTGCACGCGCGCCTGCACGCCGCTGCCGAACACGCAGACGCGCGCGCTGTTCGGCCGCGCCAGCAGTTGCAGGCCGATGCCGCCGGCCGCGCCGGTGCGCGCGGTGGTGATGGCGTTGCCGTCCAGCACGCAGAGCGGGCGGCCCGTGGCGGGGTCGATCAGCAGCACCGTGGCCTGATGCGGCTCGCCGCCCTGGGCGCGGTTGTCCGGCCAGAACCCGGCCGCCTTGAAGCCGAGCAGGTTCTGCTTCGGCACATCGCCAGCCTTGATGCCGAACACGCCGCCGGTGGCCAGCTTCTCGCGGATCAGCGGGAACACGCGGCCTTCGCGGTGGCTGTGCAGCACGAAGGCTTCACGCACGGCTTCCAGCACGTCGTCCGGTTGCAGGGCGGCTTCGACGTCGAATTTGTCGAGGAGCAGGAGTTGGGCCAGACGGGTATCAGCGGGCATAGCTATAGACCGAGGCGCGCGACACACCGAGATGTGCCGCGACGGTTTCCATGGCGCGCCGGACCTCCAACAGGCCCGACGCCTTGAGTTCATGCATCAGCGCGCGCCGGTCTTCGGTCTTCAGCGCACGGGGCGTGGTGGCCAGCCGGGCGGCGAAGGTGTCGATGCGGGCACGCAGGGCATCGGTGCCGGCTGGGTCGAGTGACTCTTGCGGCCCTTCGACGGCGGTCTGGACGAATTGCCCCATCGCCATCTGCAGGCTGCGGAACAGCGTCAGGTCCACATTCATGCACAGCGCGGCGATATAGCGCCCGTTGCTGTCCTTGATGCCCACCGAGGTGCTCTTGGCCTGCCGCCCATCCGCGAACTGGTTCGGATAGTTGGCGATGATCTGAGGGTAGTCCGGATCGGTGATGCGGGCCTGGCCCAGCTCGGTGGTGGGCTCGCCCACGGCGCGGCCGGACAGGTTGTTGTGAATGGCGAGGATCGACTGCCCGGGCTCGAGCAGGTCATGGACCACGACCTCGCAGAACGGCGCGAGCGTCTGCCCGAGGCCATCGGCAATCTGCTTGATCTGGTCGAGCAACTGGCGCTGCTCGGGCGTGCGGGTCTTCATGCTGGACATTTTGTCCAGCAGTAGATGAAATGTCAAGGTGCGGACTGCCCGCCCACGCCGCGTGCGCATCGCGGCGTGCGCCCTTCAAGACTTCGGCAGCCTAACGCGTGCCTGCGCTGCAGCAGTAGGCCAGCAGGAAGGTGTGGGTGCCCGGGAGATTGCCCACGATGCGGCGCATGTCCGTGTTCAGCTTGGCCATGGCCGCCGTCACGCGGTCGGGGCCGGGCAGGTTGCCGTTATTGAAGTCATGCACGGCGATGGCGACGGGTTTCTGGTCCCTGGTCTTGGGCGACGCAAGGGCCCGGTCCTCGTCCGCGAACTTCTCTTCGCGCTGTGCCACGGCGCCGATCTTCCCATCGCAGTAGCCGTGGGTGCCGGACATGACGTGAATCGTGTGGCCGTTGCCGGTCAGGCCGCTGGCGATGGTATTGAGCGCCGCCGCCACGTCGTCGACGTCGGACGGATCGTGAAATCCCCAGATCTGCACGGCGGTGGGGGTCTTGGCAGTGATGTTGACGAGCGTTGCCATGGTGTTTCTCCTTGGAAAACTTCAGGTTTCTGCGATGAAGAGGGAAGTCAGACTTCCCGCGCGTGGGTCTGCCCCGGCCAGACGCCGGTCATTTCGATGGCGCGACGCCCCGTCAGCCATTGCCCCAGCGGACTGGGCCAGTTGAAGGCGTAGTGGTCGCTGTTCATGACCCCCTGGAATTTCACGTCCACGCGGAGGTTGGTCGCGCTAAGCGGGATGTTGCTCACGGTCTTGGAAATGCCGCCGCTCAGCGAGAACTCATCGTGCTGGCGCCCCGCCGGCGAGTCGTAGCCGATCTGGATGTGGGTCACGTAGGTGCACCCGGGCTTGTTGTCGAACACCACCTCGAAGGCGCCGAGCCGGTTGATCCAGTTCGGAATCAGCAGCGGCCCGTCGAACGAGGCGAAGGTGTAGGCGATCGGGATCGGGGAGGGCGCGAGCTGCTCCGCCTGGTAGGGCCAGAGATGCTGGTCCACGCTCTTGTTCTGGCGGGTGGAGACGAACGAGCCCTTGCCGTTGGCGCCGCCCAGCATCTCTTGCACCGCGCCGGCGGAGCCGGTCAGCGAGAAGGAGGAACTGTTGTCCTGGGAGCCCACGTTCAGCCCGCTGTGGGCATAGACCGCGCTGGTGACCACGCCGAAACCCTGCGCGATCCGCCCGTTCGACCCCATGCTGACCGATTGCGCCTGGTCGTACAGCCACTGGTAGGTTTCCGGCTTGCCGAGCAGGGTCAGGTCGCTGATGAACGTTTCCGACGCGATGCCGAATTCGGAAGCGATCGACCCCACGGTCGAGAATTCCCACTTCACCTCCACGCCGGCCGTCACCTTGATGCCGGTATCCGGATCGGTGGCCGAGCCGTCCAGGTTGACGTTGGATTCGCTGCGCTGCACGTTGCTGGAGGACAGCTTCCACTGGTTGGGAATACCGCGCGTGCTTAGCGAGAGCCCCGGTGTCTCCTCCTTGACCAGCGTGAAATCGCCGGTGTCCGGAGAAACAAAGCCCACCGCGCCGGGTTTGATATTGGGCGCCAGGGTCCAGTTTCCCCAATAGGCGGGGCGCCCGTTGCGTATCAGGTCGGTAAATGATCGATTCCAATTCATGGTGTTACCCCTTTTGAATGTTGCTGGCATTCGGTTGATTTTGCGATAGCGGTCGGTGACTTATCGCAGAACCAGTGTTGGTGCCTGGAGGGGGTAATCGCCATTACTCCGATTGCGTATCCGGATTTTCGGATGCCATGGGAATTCTGAGTTGCCTGGAAATCGTCATGAGAGCCGCCAGGGTTTGCAACCCGGTTTTGGCACGGATGTTTTCCAGGTGTTTGCTGACAGTGCGGGGACTGATGCTGAGATTTCTGCCGATTTCCTTGGCCGTCAGGCCCAGGCTCAGCTTCTCCAGGACGTCTTTTTCACGCTTGCTTAATGTGTCTGGTGGAAGAAGCGGGGTGGGCGCGCGGGGCGCCGTATTGGCATGCGTCGTGGCAAAGGCCACCAGCTGCGACGTGGAGTGGATATCGAGTTTTGCCGAGATATTGGTTCGGTGCTTGCGGGCCGTGAATTCGGTAACGCCCAGATACCTGGCGATATCGCTGGTGCTCATCCCTTGGGCGATCAAGGCGAGCACCTGGGATTCCCGGGTGGTCAACCTTGATGACGGCAAGCATGCCCATTATTATTTTTCGAGCGGATGACAGGGCGTCACCCCGCTACGATGCAATCAGGTCATCGTAGGTGAAATAAATGAACTGTTTGTGGGAATTATTTAATATCAGAGATAAGGGTGCCTAATATCTCCGCTCTCCCGATAATCGGGAGGGCGGAGAAAGGCAACCATTTATGCCGCTTCGGCCACCCGGATTTCGACCAGCAGCTTTTTCAGTTCCGGCACGCAGGAGCCGCAATTGCCGCCGGCTTTCACGCAGGCGGTGATGTCGGCCGGGGTCTTGAGGTCGTGCTTGCGCACGGCGTCGCAGATCGTGTTGCGGCCCACGCCGAAGCAGGAGCACACGGTGGGGCCGGCGTCCGCGCCTTTCTCCATCGGCTGGCCCAGCAGCAGGCCGATGCGGTCGGTGTCCTCCAGCCGCTCCTGCCCGAACAGTTGCGACAGCCACGCCCGCGAGGGCAGGTCCGGGCGGGTGGAAACGTACACGCAGGCCTCGATGCGGTCGTTGACCACATAGCCCGCGTGATAGACGCCGGCGGTGCGGTCCTCGTATTCGAGCCAGTCGGCCTCGGGGTCCTGCACGCCCAGCAGCGCGCGGGCCCAGGCGGCGCGGTCGGGAATGGTCTCCCGGCCGGCGAACTCGTAGCGCTGGAACTGCTTGCCCTGGATGCGCGTCCAGTACGTCAGCGCGTCGGCGGGCAGGGCGGCGCGGCTCAGCACGAAGCCGTGCCATGACACGCGGAATTCCTCCACGCGCACCGGCGTGTGCTTGAACTCCGGCTCGCCCGAGACCGGATCGACCGCCGGATTGACCAGCGCGCCCACGCGGGCATCGGAGCTGAACTGGCCGTTCCAGTGGATCGGCACGAACACGCTGCCACGCGGAATGCCGCCGCCATGGCGCACGCGGGCCACCATCGCGCCCCAGCGGCTGGTGATGCGCGCCAGCTTGCCTTCGCCCACGCCGCACAGCAGGGCGTCTTGCGGATGCATGTCGACGAAGGGCTCGGGCAGGTGGTCGGAGAGCCGCGCGGCCTTGCCGGTGCGGGTCATGGTGTGCCACTGGTCGCGTACCCGGCCGGTGTTCAGGATCAGCGGGAAGTCGTCGTCCGTGGCGTGGGCCGGCGCGCGCGGCGCGGTCGGCACGAAGCGGGCGCGGCCATCGGGATGGGCGTAGCGGCCGTCGGTGAACAGGCGCTGCGTGCCTTCGGTCAGATTGGCGCGCACTGGCCACTGCACGGGCGCGAGGGCGTCGTAGTCGGCCCGGGCCAGCCCGGCCAGCCCGCTGATGTCGAACGCACGCGGTGCGTCGAGCTCGGTGGCGGTGTCGTTGCGCCACGCGCTCAGGCGGGCGTGTTCGTCGAAGATTTCATGCGGACCGGCGTAGTCGAAGCCGGCGAAGCCCATCCGGCGGGCCACGTCGCAGAGGATGTCCCAGTCGGCGCGGGCCTCGCCCGGCGCGGGCAGGAAGGCGCGCTGGCGCGAGATGCGGCGCTCGGTGTTGGTCACCGTGCCGTTCTTCTCGCCCCAGCCCAGTGCCGGCAGCAGGATGTGGGCCGCGTCGTTGGTGTCGGTGTGCGTGACGATGTCCGACGCCACCACCAGCTCGCACCTGGCCAGCGCGCGGCGTGCCTGGTCGGCATCGGGCAGGCTCACCACGGGGTTGGTGGCAATGACCCAGACCGCCTTGACCTTGCCTTGCTCGATGGCATCGAACAGGTCCACGGCCTTGAGGCCGGGCTGGTCGGCCATCGCCGGGGACTGCCAGAAGTCCTGCACGATGTCCCGGTGCACCGGGTTGGCCAGCTCCATATGGGCAGCCAGCATGTTGGCCAGCCCGCCGACTTCGCGCCCGCCCATCGCATTGGGCTGGCCAGTCAGCGAGAACGGGCCCATGCCGGGGCGGCCGATGCGGCCGGTCAGCAGATGGCAGTTGATGATGCTGTTGACCTTGTCCGTGCCGGACGACGACTGGTTCACGCCCATCGAGAACGCCGTGATGACCTGTTCCGTGCTGGCGAACAGGTCGAAGAAGGCTTGCACGTCCGCCGGGTCGAGCTTGCAGGCGCGGGCCACGGCGGCGACGCTGGTGTCGTCCGCCTCGGCGGCGGCCAGGGTGGCTTCCAGCCCGGCGGTGTGCGCGGCGACGAAGGCCGTGTCGGTCTTGCCGGCGCGGGCCAGATGGCTCAGCAGGCCGTTGAACAGGCGCACATCGGTGCCGGCGCGCAGCGGCAGGTGCAGATCGGCCAGTTCGCAGGTGGCGGTGCGGCGCGGGTCGATCGCCACGATCTTCATGGCTGGCCGGGCTTCCTTGGCGCGCGTGAGCCGCTGGAACAGGATCGGGTGGCACCACGCGGTGTTCGAGCCCACCAGCACGACGAGATCGGCGGTCTCCAGGTCCTCGTAGCTGCAGGGCACCAGGTCTTCGCCGAAGGCGCGCTTGTGGCCGGCCACGGCGGATGACATGCAGAGCCGCGAGTTGGTGTCGATATTAGCCGTGCCGATGAACCCCTTCATCAGCTTGTTGGCGATGTAGTAGTCCTCGGTCAGGATCTGGCCGGAGACATAGAGCGCCACGGCGTCCGGGCCGTGCGCGGCGACGATGTCGGAGAAGCCCCTGGCCACCTTGTCGAGCGCCTCGTCCCAGGAGACGCGGCGCAGCTCGCCATCGGCCTCGCGCAGCTGGGGGTGCAGCAGGCGGCCGTTCAGGTCGAGGGTTTCGCCAAGCGCCGAGCCCTTGACGCAGAGCCGGCCGAAGTTGGAGGCATGGTCGGCGTCGCCGCTGACTTCGACCTGGCCGTCCGCGCGCACGGTGGCGCGCACGCCGCAGCCCACGCCGCAATAGGGGCAGGTGGTGGCGGTGGTGGTGGTGGGGGTGGCGGAAACCACCGCAATATCGGACAGGTTCACAGCAATGTCTCTCTTTCGGTGGATGCCAGCCAGCCAGCAACGCCGGTGGCAACGCAGCCGGTAAATCAGGCGGCCAGGGCCTCGCACTGGGTCTTGCCGAACAGCAGGCGCTGGCGCAGGGCGCCCACCGGCTTGCCGCTCTGGATCAGGTCGAAGTACCACGGGCCGTCCTGCACGTCGCCGTATAGCACCGCGCCCACGAGCCGGCCGTCCTGCAGCACCAGCCGCTTGTAGACGCCGCGCCGGGGATCGCGCAGGACCAGATCCTCGCTGCCATCGGCGCCAATGAAATCGCCGGCCGAGTACAGGTCCACGCCGGTGACCTTGAGTTTGGTCGCCGTGGCCTGCTGCACGTAGCGGCGATGGCCGGCGCCGGCCAGATGGGCCGCGCAGACGCGTGCCTGGTCCCAGATCGGCGCCACCAGCCCGAAGGTGGCCTGGCGATGCTGCACGCACTCGCCTACGGCGTAGATGCGCGGGTCGAAGGTCTGGAGCGTGTCGTCCACCACGATGGCGCGCTCGCAGCGCAGCCCGGCGCCGGCCGCCAGTTCGATATTGGGCCGCACGCCGGCGGTCATCACCACCAGGTCCGCCGGGATCTGGCTGCCGTCCTTGAACAGCACGCCGGTCACGCGGCTATCGCCCAGAATGCCGGCGGTCTGCGCGCCGAGCAGGAAGCGCAGGCCCTTGCGCTCCAGCGCCAGCTTCAGCAGCGCGGCGGCGGGTTTGTCCAGCTGGCGCTCCATCAGGCTGTCGGCGAGGTGGACCACGGTGACGTCCATGCCCTGGCGCAGCAGGCCGTTGGCGGCCTCCAGCCCGAGCAGGCCGCCGCCAATCACCACCGCGTGGCGATGGTTGCGGGCGGCGTGGAGCATGGTTTCCACGTCCTGGATGTCGCGGAAGGCGATCACCCCGTCCAGCGTATGGCCCGGCACCGGCAGGATGAACGGCTTGGAGCCCGTGGCCAGCAGCAGGCGGTCGTAGTGCACCTCCCGGCCGGAAGCCGAGCGCACCGTGCGGCGGGGGCGGTCGATGGCCACCACGGGGTCGCCGGCCAAAAGCTCGATGCCATGCGCGGCGTACCACTCGCGCGTGTTGAGCATGATGTCGTCGACGGTCTTCTCGCCGGCGAGCACCGGCGAGAGCAGGATGCGGTTGTAGTTGCCGTGCGGCTCGGCGCCGAACACCGTGATGTCATACAGGTCCGGCGCCAGCTTCAGCAGTTCCTCGACCGTGCGCATGCCGGCCATGCCGTTGCCGACGACAACCAGTCGGGGTTTGGCGTGGGAGTTGGCGGTGGGCGTCATGGGGCGTCTCAAATGGCTTGGGCGTGGGCGAGGGGCAATGCGGGAAGCGGGGGAAGCAGCTCAGGCCGCCAGTTCTTCCTCGGCCTGTCGTGCGACTTCGCTGGCGGCTACCCAGACCTTGCCGTCGTAGACCCGGGCCGCGTAGGCCGCCACCGAGTGCTCGGGGGCTTCCAGGCATTCGCCGGTACGCAGGTCGAAGTGATGCTTGTAGATCGGCGAGGCCACCACCACGCGCTCGCCCAGGCTGCCAACCAGCCCGCGCGAGAGCACCGCCGCCTGCGAGTTCGGATCGAAATTGTCGATGGCGAAGACCTCCTCGCCCCGGCCGATGCGGAACACGGCCACTTGCTGGCCATCAACCAGTGCGCAGACACCAGTATTGGGCACGATGTCGCGCAAGGTGCAAATCGCGGTCCAGGTTTCGGGATGATGGGAATGATGCATCACGTTCTCCTTTTATCAGGCTGCTTTTGCGGGCACGGCAACCACGGGGATGTGGCTCAGGCGGGAGCGCTGCAAGTTCCGTTCCTCGGGCGTGGCCGGGCGGATCTGGCCGCGCTCCTCCAGGAAGACGAGGTTGTCGTCGCGCAGGTCGCTGTTGACGAAGTGGCGGAAGCGCTTGCGGGTCTCGGGGTCCGTCACGGCCTTCTTCCACTCGTCCTCGTAGGTATCCACTACGTGCTGCATCTCGGCTTCGAGTTCGGCGCCCACGCCCAGCTTGTCGTCGATCACCACCGATTTCAGGTAGTCCAGCCCGCCTTCCAGGTTGTCGCGCCAGGTGCTGGTGCGTTGCAGGCGGTCTGCCGTGCGGATGTAGAACATCAGGAAGCGGTCGATGTAGCGGATCAGCGTGTCGTGGTCCAGGTCGCCGGCCAGCAGTTCGGCGTGCCGGGGCTTCATGCCGCCGTTGCCGCAGACGTAGAGGTTCCAGCCGCGTTCCGTGGCGATGATGCCCACGTCCTTGCCCTGCGCCTCGGCGCATTCGCGGGTGCAGCCGGACACGCCAAACTTGATCTTGTGCGGCGCGCGCAGGCCCTTGTAGCGGTTCTCGATCTCGATGGCGAGGCCCACGGAGTCATCCACGCCATAGCGGCACCACGTGGAACCCACGCAGGATTTCACCGTGCGCAGCGACTTGCCGTACGCATGGCCCGACTCGAAGCCGGCCGCGATCAGTTCCTCCCAGATCATCGGCAGCTCTTCCAGCCGCGCGCCGAACATGTCCACCCGCGCGCCGCCGGTGATCTTGGTGTAGAGGCCGTACTTCTTGGCCACCTGGCCCACGGCGATCAGGCCGTCGGGCGTCACTTCGCCGCCCGGCATGCGCGGCACCACGGAATAGGTGCCGTCCTTCTGGATGTTGGCCAGGAAGTAGTCGTTGGAGTCCTGCAGGCTGGCGTGCTCTTCCTTGAGCACGAAGTCGTTCCAGCACGAGGCCAGGATGTTGCCGACGGTGGGCTTGCAGATATCGCAGCCCAGGCCCTTGCCGTGCGCAGCCAGCAGGTCCTCGAAGGACTTGAACTTGCCCACGCGCACCAGGTGGTACAGCTCCTGGCGCGAGTATGGGAAGTGCTCGCAGACATGGTTGTTGACGGCCATGCCCTGCTTCTTCATCTCGGCCTTCATGATCTGCGTGACCAGCGGCACGCAGCCTCCGCACGCCGTGCCGGCCTTGGTGCAGGTCTTCAGCGCGCCGATGCTGGTGGCGCCATCGCCCACGGCGGCGCAGATCTGGCCCTTGCTGACGTTGTTGCACGAGCAGATCTGGGCGGTGTCCGGCAGCGCGTCGGCGCCCAGCGCCGGCTTGGCCTTGCCATCCGAGGACGGCAGGATCAGGAATTCGGGCGACTCGGGCAGCTCGATGCGGTTCAGCATCATCTGGAGCAGGGTGCCGTATTCTTCGGCATCGCCCACCAGCACGCCGCCGAGCAGGTACTTGCCGCAGTCGGACACCACCAGCTTCTTGTAGATCTGCTTGCGCTCGTCGGTGAACTGGTACGAGCGGCTGCCCGGCACGTTGCCGTGCGGGTCGCCGATGCTGGCCACGTCCACGCCCATCAGCTTGAGCTTGGTGCTCATGTCGGCGCCGCCGAATTCGGCAGCTTCGCCGCGCAGGTGGCGGGCGGCCACGCGGGCCATGTCATAGCCGGGGGCCACCAGGCCGTAGATCTTGCCCTGCCACAGCGCGCACTCGCCAATCGCGTAGACGTGCGGGTCGGAGGTCAGGCAGTTGTTGTCCACGGCGATGCCGCCGCGCTCGCCCACGGCCAGGCCGCTCTCGCGCGCCAGTTCGTCACGCGGGCGGATGCCAGCCGAGAACACGATCATGTCGGTGTCCAGGTGCGTGCCGTCGGCAAAGTTCATGCGATGGGTGCCTTCCACGCCATCGACGATTTCCTTGGTGTTCTTGCCGGTGTGCGCCTTGACGCCCAGCGCCTCGATCTTCTGGCGCAGCATGCGGCCGCCGCCTTCGTCCACCTGCACGGCCATCAGGCGCGGGGCGAACTCCACCACGTGGGTCTCCAGGCCCATGTCGCGCAGCGCCTTGGCGCATTCCAGCCCGAGCAGGCCGCCGCCGATGACCACGCCGGTTTTCGCCCGGTTGCCGCATTCGCGCATCGCTTCCAGGTCTTCGATGGTGCGATAGACGAAGGTGTCCTTGCGGTCCTTGCCCGGCAGCGGCGGCACGAAGGGGTAGGAGCCGGTGGCCAGCACCAGCTTGTCGTAGGCCAGCGTCTCGCCGGTGGAGGTGGTGACGGTCTTCGCGGCGGTGTCGATGGCCGTGGCTCTGGCGTTCAGGCGCAGCAGCATGTTGTTGTGCTGCTCGAAGAAGCCGGCCGGCACCAGCGAGAGGTCTTCCGCGGACTTGCCCGCGAAGAATTCGGAGAGGTGGACGCGGTCGTACGCGGGGCGCGGCTCCTCGCACAGCACCGTCACTTCGAGGTCCTGCGCGCCGGCGTCTGCCAGGCATTCCAGGAACTTGTGGCCGACCATGCCGTGCCCGACGATGATGATTTTCATGATGCTTTCCTTGTCCGGGGTTCTTCGTATGCGAATTCAGTTGGCCAGCGCGCTGTCGTACAGGGCCTGCTCCTGGGCCTTGTGCTCGGCGCTGAAGCGCACGGCGATGGCGCACAGCGCGGCGATCGTGGCGGCCACGCCGAGGTAGGTCAGGGTCTGTTGCAGGTCGCCCAGGCCCTTCATCAGGAAGCCGGCCGCTACCGCGCCCACGTTGCCGCCGGCGCCGATGATGCCGGCCACGCCGCCCAGCGCCTTGCGGTCGATGAACGGCACCAGCGCGTAGGTGGCACCGCAGGCCATGTGGGTGAACAGGCCGAAGATCAGCATGGCCACCACGGCCAGCGTGACGCTGGACGCCTGCGCGAACCACAGCAGGCCCAGCCCTTCGCCGAGGATGAAGACGAACAGCACCATCGAGCGGGCGTCCAGGCCACGGCGGCGGGCGAAGCGGTCCGACACATAGCCGCCCAGCGCCCGGGCAAACAGCGCCAGCAGGCCGAAGCTCGCCGCAGCCATGCCGGCAGCCGACAGCGACAGGCCGAAGTGGTCCACGTAGAAGGTGGCGGCCACGTTGTGGATGAAGATCTCCACGCCGAAGCAGGCGCCGTAGGTGATGAACAGCAGCCAGACGCGGTAGTTGGCGCTGGCCGCCTTGAAGCTGGCCCAGCCGCCGCCGCCTTTTCCACCTTTAGCGCCGCTGACGGCCACGCCGCGTGCGCGCAGGTCCGAGTAGTTGCCTTCCGGGCAGTCCTGCGTGAACTTCCAGTACACGACGGCCATGATCAGCATCAGCACGCCGGGCACCACCAGCGCCAGGCGCCAGCCGAGCGTGTGGTCCACGCCAATCATCAGGATCGCGCCCAGCAGCAGCGGCATGGCCGCCTGCGCCGCGCCGCCGCCGGCATTGCCCCAGCCGGCCGACGCCGCGTTGGCCGTGCCCACCACGTTCGGCGCGAACATCACCGAGGTGTGGTACTGCGTGATGACGAAGCTCGCGCCCACCGCGCCAATCAGCAGGCGGAAGAACAGGAAGGTCTCGTAGTTCTGCGCCAGCGCTACGCCGAGCACGGGCAGCGCGCCAATGGCCAGCAGGCCGGTGTAGGTCTTGCGCGGGCCGAAGCGGTCGCACATCGGGCCGATGATCAGGCGGACGATGATGGTCACCGCCACGGCGGCGATATTGATATTGGCGATCTGGCCCGGCGTGAGGCCGAACTCGCCCTTGAGCACCGGCATCAGCGGCGCGCAGGCAAACCACGCGAAGAAGCAGACAAAGAACGCCATCCAGGTCAGGTGGAAGGCGCGCATCTGCGGGGTCTTGAGACTCAGCAGGTCGATCCGGGTGGCTTTACCGTTCATGCTTGTGCTCCAAAAACAAAAGGCGTCCCGAGAGGCTGGCAAAGGCCAGTTCTGGGGACGCCGTTGTCCTGACGCGTGGCTACATGAGATAGCCAGCGTTTGATGTGGGGTGGGCAGGTCGCCGTTGACCGGCCCGTGCTCTGTATCGCAAGCGGTGTGCCAGCCGGTGGTGGGGCGTATCAGGCGCGTGGAAAGCCGGTTTTCGGACGAAAAGCGGCGTGTAATGCACGTTTATGCATCATGGTGCGGCGCCAGCATGGGGCGTGGGCACGGGGATGGTGCAGTGCAATGATTCCGCACGGTGCGCGCGGGGAGGGCGCACCCGGGAGGGGGGAGCCGGTCAGCCTTCGTTGCTGCCGTCTGACTTGACGTTGTAGGCGGACAGCAACTGCATGTCCTTTGGCAGGACCTGGGCGCCGGATTCGTCGACCAAGGCGGCGCGCACCCTGAGCCCGGAGGTTTTTGAGCGTACTTCCGCCGGACCCTGGCCACTGGGCGCGAGGTGATCGTCGCCCCATTGCATCAGGCCGACCAGCACCGGCAGCAAATCGACGGCGGCGCGCGTCGGGTGGTACTGGAAGCGTTCGCGCTCGCCCGGTTCCTTATAGCTGACCCGGCGCAGCAGGCCGGCTTCGGTCAGTGTCTTGAGCCGTGCGGACAGCACCGCGGGCGAGCACTGCAGGCGCTGGAGGAAATCGTCGAATCGCCGCACCCCGGAAAACACATCGCGCAAGATAAGCATCGTCCACTTTTCCCCGATCAAGGAAAGCGTGGCGGCGATGGAGCATGGCGGAAGGGTGACTTGGGTGGGTTCGGTCATGGTGAATCCAGCATAGCACCCTAACTACGTTTGCAAAAGTCAGGGTATCGCCTATACTCCTGGCTACATAAAACGTAGTCAGGAGCGCGTCATGAAGTGGATGAACGAGCAGCGCGACGCGCAAGCGGCCATCAGTGAAGAAAGCTGGACCGTGCGGGGCGGTGCGCAGGTGACATTGCGCGCCGCCCGGGTGTCCGATCACGGGCGCCTGCGAGCCTTTGTGGATGGCCTGTCGCGCGAAAGCCGTTATTTCCGCTTCCTGACCGGTGGCCCGGTGGCCAACGAGACGCTTGCTCGGTTTGTGAGCCGTCGCCAGGACCGCGATGTGGCGCTGGTGGTCACCTTTGGCGAGGTCATCGTCGCCAATGCCGAATACGTGGTGAACGACGAGGGGCTGGCCGAACTGGCCGTGGTGGTGGCGGACAACTGGCAGGGCCAGGGCCTGGGCCGGCGCCTGATCCAGCGGCTCCAGCAACTGGCCCGCGCCGCCAGCCTGCGCGGCATGCGTGGCGACGTGCTCAGCGAAAACCGCCGCATGCTGGCCATCATGCGCGATTGTGGCTTCGCCACGCGGCGCAACCCCGAGGACAGCCTGCTCCACGAAGTGAGCCTGACGCTGGCCGAACCCCGTAAGGCCCCGGCCCCCTCCGCTCCCTCCGCCGAATGGCTCCCGCGCGACTGGTTCGCCGCTAACTAAGTCAGGTCAACTAAGATCGGCGCCTAGCGCCGGGACGTCGCCGTACAGCCGATCGACGCCACGATGATGGCGGCAATCGCCACCCACTGGATCGGCGTGAGCTGCTCATGGAGGAACGCCAGCCCGGCCAGCGCACCCATGGCCGGCTCCATGCTGAGCAGGATGCCGAAGGTGCGGCGCGGCAGGCGTTTCAGCGCCACCATCTCCAGCGAATAGGGAATCGCGCTCGACAGCAGCCCCACCGCCAGCCCGGCCAGCAGCAGCGACGGGCTGAACATCGTCGTCCCCGCATGGGCCAGCCCGAACGGCAGCGTCACCAGCGCGGCCATGGTCAGCCCCAGCGACGTGGCCTGGCCGCCATGCGCATTGCCCGCCATCTGCCCGAACACGATATAGAGTGCCCAGCCCACCCCGGCCGCGAGCGCATAGCCGATGCCCACCGGGTCCAGATGGGCCGTGGACGCCCCCAGCGGCAGCAGCAACAGCAGGCCGGTCACGGCGCAGCCAATCCAGAGAAAATCGATGGCCCGGCGCGAGGACAGCACCGCCACGGTCAGCGGCCCGGTGAACTCGATGGCGATGGCCAGCCCCAGCGGCACCGTGCGCAGGGACATATAGAACAGCAGGTTCGTGGCGCCCAGCGCGGCGCCGTACAGCGCGATGGCGCGGGCATTGGCGCGCGTGAGCGGAAAGCGCCACGGCCGCCAGACGCAGAGCAGGATCAGCGCCGAGAACCCCACCCGCAACGCCGTGGTGCCCTGGGCGCCCAGGACGCCGAACAGGCTCTTGGCGAACGACGTACCCACGCAAAGCGAGGCCATGGAGGCGATGAGAGCCAGCACGGCCAGCAGTGTCTGACTTTGTTTGAGGCGGGTAAGCGGCAATTCGGGTCCTGGAACGGTGTGGTGCGGGGCGCCGCGCCAGTGGCAACCTGCGGCGCCCGCCGGCATGGCCGGAGCCGCATGATGCCCGAGCCGGCTGTGGCCCGCCATGCACAGATGGGCGCGGCCTGCGCTGTACAGTTTGGCGCGCGGCAACATTTGGCGGTCCAGCCGCGCGGGTTCTATGGTGGAAGGGCAACTTTCATGGAGCCATCGATGGATGCGACCGCACCTCCCCGTCATGTCGTGATTACTGGCGCCGCCGGGGCGCTGGGCCGCGCCGTGGCCAGCCGTTTCGCCGCCGAGGGCGCCCGGCTGGCCCTGATCGACCGTGACCTGCAACACCTGCAGACCGTGTTCGCCCATCCGGAGCCCGACCAGGGCGGCATGCTGCTCCATGCGGCCGACGTCACGTCCGACACGGCCATGGCGCCGGTGGCGGCGGCTATCCTCGATGCCTTCGGCGCGGTCGACGTGCTGGTCCACGTGGCCGGCGGCTTCGAGATGGGCGAGCCCACCCACGCGTTGAGCCGGGAATCCTGGCTGCGGATGATGGACCTGAACGCGTGGTCCTTCGTCGCCGTGACCGGGCATTTCATTCCGGCGATGATGTTCCAGCGCAGCGGCAAGGTCGTGGCCGTCTCCGCGCGCGGCGCCACGGCCGGCGCGGCCACGATGGGCGCCTACAGCGCGTCCAAGAGCGCCCTGCAGCGGCTGGTGGAAAGCCTCTCCCGCGAGGTGCGCGCGGCAGGCATCAACGTCAACAGCATCGCCCCGGGCATTCTGGACACGCCGGCCAACCGCAACGCCATGCCGGCTGCGGAGCACACGCACTGGGTGTCCACCGGCGCGGCAGCGCGCGCGGTGGCGTTCCTGGCGTCCGAGGGTGCGCAAGCGATCCACGGGCAGCATCTGGTGCTGGATGGGCTCAGCTAGGGATGACAACCCCCATGGCCACCTCCGCGACCTCCGTATGGCTGGCACTTGCGTTCTGGCTCCTGCCCGGCCTGACCCTCCTGCTGGGCGGTTGTGCGAGCCGGCCGGTCAACCCGCCGATTGCCCAGGCAGACCAGAACGCCGGCTATCGCTTCTTCACGCGCCCCCAGTTTGCCGCCAGCAGGGAAAACCTCGTCATCCTGGCCTTTTCGGGCGGGGGTACCCGTGCGGCGGCCTTCTCGTACGGCGTCCTCGAGTTCCTGCGCAACACCGAAGTCGTCGGGCCACGGGGCAAGTCCCGCCTGCTCGACCATGTGAGCGTGGTGACCGGGGTGTCGGGCGGCAGCTTTACGGCGCTGGCCTATGGGCTCTACGGCGAAAGGCTGTTCGACGACTACGAGCAGACGTTCCTCAAGCGCGATGTACAAGGCACGATCACGCGCCGGACCTTCAATCCGGCCTACTGGCCGTCCCTGTGGTCGGGCGGATGGGGGCGCTCGGAACTTGCGGCGGATCTGTACGACGAAATCCTCTTTCACGGGGCGACGTTCGGTGACCTCAACAGGGGGCAGGGCCCCTTTATCGTGGCTTCGGCCACCGATATCACCACGGGCGCACGCCTGCCCTTTACGCAGGCCACGTTCGATGTGCTGTGTTCGGACCTCAATGCCGTGCGGCTGTCACGGGCGGCGGCGGCCTCTTCCGCCGTGCCAGTGGTGCTCACGCCAATCACGCTGAACAACTACGGCGGTCGCTGCAACTACAAGGCGCCGGACTGGATCCAGCCGTTTATCGAGGACAGCGAGCCGCCCCGGCCCGCCGCGCGCGCCACTCGCCATATCAGGGAAGAGGCGGAGTTTGGCGACAGCATCAACCGGCCCTACCTCCACGTCGTGGATGGCGGCGTTTCCGACAACCTCGGCATGCGCAGCGTGCTGGACACCCTGGAACTGATGGAAGCGCTGCACCTGGTCGGCCTTCAGACGCCGCTCGATCAGGTGCGCCATATCGCCGTCTTTGTCGTGAATTCGCTTTCCGTTCCCAAAACGGAATGGGACAAGTCTGAATCGCCGCCGGGCATGATCGAAATCCTGGTGAAAGCCGCCGGCGTGCCGATCGACCACTATTCCTATGAGGCGACCGAACTCCTGAAGGACAGTCAGGCGCGCTGGCGGTCCATGGGCGAGGTCCGCCGCTCGGCGGCGTTCGCTGCGAACAAGGATGCGGCGGTTGCCAGCGCGCTCCGCACGCCAGACGCGACGATCTACGCCATCGACGTGTCGTTCGCCCGGCTGGAAGACCGGGATGAGCTGGCCTACCTCAATGAACTCCCCACGTCGTTTTCCCTGCCACCCGAGGCGGTTGACCGCCTGCGGGCTGCCGCCGGGAAGATCATCATGACCTCGCCGGATTTCCAGCGGCTGCTGAAAGACGCCGGCGCGACCATCGTGACCGATCCGCAAAAGGCCGACACCGCAGCGGCCACGGCGCGATAGGGGTCGATAAGGGTCGATTCCGGGGAAGCCCCCCGCCCCCTCAGCGCCGCGCCAGCCGCGCCAGCGGCAATGTCTCCAGCCGCTCCAGCACCACGGTCCGCATGGCTGGCGGGGTGGGCAGGGTGTCGAGCAAGGCCGGCCAGCGCTCGCGGGCCAGCGTGACGGCGTCTTTCACGGCCGCCAGGGCGATGCGCTCGGCGATCTTCGCCTCGCGGGCGAAATCGCGGTAGGTCTCCAGGGTTTGCTTGCGTTGCAGGCCGTCGATGGCCACGTTCTGGCCAAACGCCGCAAAGCCGGACAGCGCCGCCACGCTGACGATGTCATAGGCGGGCGACAGCTCGGGCATGGTCCCGTTCCGATACAGAAAAGAGAAGTTCTTGAGATGGGCGTCACTGTTGCCGATCAGCGTGTTCACGGCCTGCCGCATGAAGAACTGCCGCACGTCCTCGATGCCGCGCACGCTGAGCCGCTCCAGCAGCCGGACGATGGCCACGTAGGCGTCGTTGCCGGCGTATTTGCGCGATGGCATGCGCGTCAGCACCTGGCAGCCGTCTTCCGCATGCACGCGGCCACCGGGTTCGCGGTCGAAGCGGTCCACGGCCAGGAAGTGCAGGTCGGCGCCGAGCGCCTCGGCCAGCCCGGGTACGTCGATGGTCGCCAGTGGCTGCGGCTTGCACGGCGCCACGGCCACGCCGGCCGCCTGCGCGAGCTGCATCGACACATATTCGTTAAAGATCTGGCTGTCGTCGTTGCGGGCCGGCAGCTTGGCGATCAGGTCCGACAGCCGCCCGTGGGTGGGCATGGTGTAACGCTTGCCGGCGTGCGCGGTGGACAGCGCGAGCTTGTTCTGCACGCCCGACACCGATGCCGCGCCCTCGGTGGCGCCTTCCACCACGGCGATTTCCAGGTTGTCCGCGCCGCCGGTCACGCCCACGGTGCGCACGGTTTCAGGCAGGGCGTCGATGTCCGCCGGGCGGACGATCAGCGCGCCCGGCAGGTCTTCGCCGGCTGCGGCCAGCACGCCGAAATCGTCGCGGTCGTCCGGATGGTGGCGCGTGGCTTCCAGCCGCCGGCGCAGTTCGCCCTCGGGCAGCAGGCCGGCAAAGTAGGGCGGCAGCTCGCCATGGGTGTTGTAGAGCGCCGGATGGAAAGGGTTGGCGAGGATCGTGGCGGTGAGCGCCTCGTTGCCCGGAATCGTCAGGGAGAGGCTCAGCGTTGGCCGTCCGGCATCGCCGCGGAAGGCTTCGCCCGGCACAAAGCGCGTGGTGCGCCCGGCTTCGCAAAGGTAGCCGCACAGCACGTTGTGGAGGTGGACGGTGAGATAGCGGGGGCGCAGGCCGTCAGGCATCGGATTCTCCGAGCAGCAGGTCTACCGAGGTGGGCGCGGCGCGGTCGGGGCCGGTGGCCTTGCCGCTCACGGTGCGCTGGACTTCGGCCAGATGCTCGCGCGGTACGAGCACCCATTCGGCGTCGAGGGCGGTGGCGATGGCCTCAAGTGTCGATCCGCGCACATCCTGCTTGCCGCTCAGGGCCACCGACAGGTTGGGCGCCGCCATGCCGATCAGACGGCCAACAGCGCCGAGCGAGAGGCCGCGCGCCTTGCGAAGCGGGCCCAACTGGGCGGCGAAGGAGGACATGGTTCGAACCGAAGGTGATGTTATGCCATAGCATAGCAGCCGCCAAAAAATTATGCTATTTCATAATTTATCTGTCTTTATTATGGATTGACATAATATCGGCGTCCGAGCCCAGCGGCGGGGCAATGTGCTCCAGCGGCCGACGTTCCGCATCCACCCCGAACCGCAGCGCCAGCAGCCCAGCCACGATCACCAGCGCCGCGCCAATGGCGTAGCCCACAGCCACCGCCCCCCGGCTGCCGGTTTCGATCAGCATGCCGAACAGCACCGGGGCAATAAAGCCGCCCGTGCCGGTGCCCACCGCGTAGAACACGGAGATGGCCAGCGCGCGCATCTCCAGCGGAAAGACCTCGCTCGCGGTCAGGTAGGCCGAGCTGGCCGCCGCCGAGGCCAGGAAGAACACCGCCGACCAGCACAGCGCCTGCGCGCGCGCGTCCAGCCAGCCCTCCATGAACGCCCAGCCCGTGGCGGCCAGGCCGATGCCAGAGAGCACATAGGTCAGCGCGATCATCTTGCGGCGGCCCACGCGGTCAAACAGCGGCCCCAGGATCAGCGGGCCGAGCGCATTGCCGATGGCGAACGGGAAGATATAGAGCGCCACGCGTTCCTCCGCCACGCCGTAGAAGCGCGTGAGCACCAGCGCGTAGGTGAAGAAGATGGCGTTATAGAAGAACGCCTGCGCCACCATCAGCATCAGGGTCACCACGCTGCGCGAGCGGTAGCGCCGCACCAGCAGCCCCACGATCTCGCGCACGGTGGGCACGGGCCGGCCCGCGTAGGCCACATGCGCACCGGGGTCTGCCGGCGGCAGCGGGCCGTGGCGCGCGGCCACCTCGGCCTCGATGCCGGCAATCACCCGCTCCGCCTCCGCGCGGTGGCCGTGCGTGGCCAGCCAGCGCGGGCTTTCGGGTACGTGGCGCCGGATCAGGACGATGGCCACCGCCAGCACCGCGCCCAGCGCGAAACAGGCGCGCCAGCCCCAGACCGGGCCGAGCACGCGCGGATCGAGCACCACCAGGCTCAGCCCCGCACCCAGCGCCGCACCGAGCCAGAAGCTGCCGTTGATGGCAAGGTTGACGCGCCCCCGCACGCGCGCCGGGATCAGTTCGTCGATGGCGGAATTGATGGCCGCGTATTCGCCGCCAATGCCGAGCCCGGTCAGGAAGCGGCACAGCGCGAAGAACGCGAAATTGGGGGAGAACGCCGTCAGCAGCGTGGCCGTCATGTAGACGAACAGCGTGGCGAGGAACAGCCGCTTGCGGCCCAGGCGGTCGGCCATGCGGCCGAAAACCAGCGCGCCGATGACGGCCCCTAATATATAGAGGGAGCCCGTCCAGCCGACCTGCGAGGCGGAGAGCCCGAGCGTGTCGGGCCGCTCCAGCACGGCGCCCACGGAGCCGACGAGGGTGACCTCCAGCCCGTCGAGCACCCAGGCAATGCCGAGGGCGAGGGCCACGCGCCAGTGCCAGGCGGACCAGGGCAGGCGGTCGAGGCGCGCGGGGATGTCGGATTGCCAGCCGGCGATAAGGGTCTCCGATGGCTATCAGCCGGCGGCATCCCATTGATGCCGCCAGCGGTCAGCGGTCCGGTCAGTGCGAAGGGTTCAGCATTCCCGGCCGACGGCTTTCAGCATCGAGCGGCCATGGGCAGTGATTTGCGGGCAAGGCCGTCGGCCTTGTTCGGCTTGCAGGGTGACAAGTTCGCGGGCGACGAGTGCATCGAGGTCGACGGGATCGATCTCGCGTGCGTCCGCCGTATCGGAGCGGGTATGGGGGCCGTTGCCGATCAGCATCAGCGTGGCCAGTTCGTGTGGGCTCAGCACGGTGTTCTCCTTGGCGAGAGGGGAGCGGTTGCTGGGGACGCGGGGCCGCGTGGCAGTGGCGGCCTCCGAGATGGATTGTGGACTATCGCGGCCTGGCATTCACGCTGCAACGCATCGTGATCGCGAGCCGACAGCCATGGCGACAGTCATTGCTTTGACGAGGCCCGCCGGGGCGGGTTCCTCGCCGATACAAAACCGCTACGTCCCCGCCGTGCCCTGTTACACCCCCATCGCCACGCCGTCGCTGCGCGGGTCGTGCGCGCCGGCCAGCGCGCCATCTTCGCCGATGGCGATGACGCCCGGATGTCCGGCGAGCGGGCTCTGCGGCGAAATGACGCTGACTTCATGGCCACGGCGTGCCAGGGCTGCGATTACATCCGTGCCGGCGTCCGCTTCCAGCTTCAGGCTGTCGCCGGCGTCGGAGAAAGTGCGGCCGAGCAGGAAGCGGGGCCGTGCCAGCGCCGTGAGCGGGTCCATGCCGTAGTCGATCAGCCGGGTGAGCACCGCCGACAGCGTCTGCGGCTGACCGTCGGCGCCCTGCGTGCCGTACAGCAGGCGCGGCTTTCCGTCCTTGAGATACATGCCCGGATTCAGCGTATGGAACGGGCGCTTGCCCGGTTGAATCGCGTTGTGATGGGTCGGATCGACACTGAACGCCGCGCCCCGGTTGTGCCACAGGATGCCGGTATCGCCGGCCATCACGCCGCTACCCCAGTCGAAATACACGGTCTGGAGCACGCTCACGCAGCGGCCCTCGCGGTCCACCGCGCTCAGGAAGACGGTGTCGCCGTGCTGGTAGACGTGCGGCCAGTCGAGCGCGCGGGCCGGGTCGATGCGGGCGGCCATGGCGTCCAGGCGGGCGGGGGAGAGCATCGCCTCGGCCGGCACGTCGACGAACTCGGGGTCGGCCACGTAGCGGTTGCGCTCGATGAACGCCTCCTTCACGGCTTCCACCAGCAGGTGGTAGTAGTCCGCGCTGCCTTCGGCGATGCCGGCGAGGTCGAAGCGGTCGAGGATGCCGAGGATCTGCAGCGTGGTCACGCCCTGCGTGGGCGGCGGCAGGCTCAGCAGCTCGCCGCCGCGATAGGGCACGCGCAGCGGCAGCGCGTCGCGCGCGGCAGTGCCCGCCAGATCCGCCATGCGCAACGGCGAGCCCACGGCGCGCAGGCCGGCGACGATGCGCTCGGCCAGCTCGCCTTCATAGAACTCGCGCGCGCCATGGCTGGCGATGCGTTCCAGGCTGCGGCCCAACGCCGGCTGGCGCAGGGTTGTGCCGATGGCCGGAATCGCGCCGTCGGGCATGAAGGTCTGCGCGAAGCCGGGCCAGCCGCCCAGTTCATCGGCCCGGAAGGTCTGCCAGAAATGTTGCGAGGGTGTGACCGGGAAGCCCTCGTGCGCGTAGGCGATGGCGCGGCGGAACAGTGCGGACCAGTCCTGGCGGCCGCCCCAGACGTCGCGGCTGATGGCGTAGGCGCGGTCCCAGGTATCGACTGTGGCGGCGGTGGTCAGCGTGGCGCCCGGGCCGCGCGTGGGAATGGCGTCGCCGAAGGCTGGCAGCGTCTGCGCGGCCTGGCCGATGCCGGATAGCGTGCGCACGTTGCCCGCGCGGTCGCTGATGAGCCAGAAGGCATCGCCGCCCAGCCCCGTGAAGTGCGGATAGGTGACGGCCAGCGTGGCGCCGATCGCGATGGCGGCTTCGATGGCGGTGCCGCCATCGCGCAGGATTTCGAGACCCGCCTCGCTGGCGAGCGCGTGCGGGCTGGTGACCATGCCCTCGCGGGAATGGGCGAGATTGGGGGCGAGGGCGGAAGTGTGGAGGGATGGTGTCATCGCAGGTTCAATGTCCTCCCAGATAGGCCTGCACGAGCGCCGGGTCGCGCGCGAGTGCGTCGGCCGGGCCGCTGGCCACGACGCGGCCTTCCTCCAGCACATAGGCGCGGTCCGCCAGCGACAGCGCGAGCGCGGCCATCTGGTCGACCAGCAGGATGGTGATGGACGCCTCGCGCAGCGTGTCGAGCGAGGCGAACAACTCGTCGATGACCTTCGGCGCGAGGCCGAGGGACGGTTCGTCCAGCAGCAGTACGGTCGGTTGGGACATCAACCCGCGCGCCACGGCCAGCATCTGCTGCTCGCCGCCGGAGAGCAGGCCGGCGCGCTGGTGCTGGCGCTCGCGCAGGCGCGGGAAGCGCGCGAACATCGATTCCACGCGGCGCATCATCTCCACGCGCGGCAGCGGGCCGGAGGGGAAGGCGCCCAGGCGGAGGTTGTCGAGCACGGACAGCTCCGGGAACACCTGCCGGCCTTCCGGCACGAGTACCACGCCCATCGCGGCGATGCGTGCGGCGTCGAGCCGGGCGAGATCGGTCCCGTCGAACGTGATGCCGCCCTGCACCGGGCGATGCAGGCCCGCCAGCGCGCGCATCAGCGTGGACTTGCCGGCGCCGTTGGCGCCCAGTAGCGCAACCATCTCGCCTTCGCGCACCTGCAGGTCCACATCGTGCAGGACCGGCGCGGCGCCATAGCCGGCGCGCAACGCGCTCACGCCGAGCACCTCCGGCAGCGGCGCGCCGCCAACCGGCTGGCTGGCCGAGGGTTTGCGGGCCGGCGCGTTGGCGGCGTCGCCCAGATAGGCGCGGCGCACGGCAGGATCGGTGCGGATTGCCTCAGGCGTGCCCACGGCCAGGCGCTGGCCGGCATCGATCACGACGATGCCATCGGAGACATCCATCACGAGCGACATGTCGTGCTCGACCAGACCCACGGCCACGCCGCTGTCGGCGATCTTGCGCAGCAGGCGGCCCAGCGTGGCTTTGTCCTCGCGCGAGAGGCCGGCGGCAGGTTCGTCCAGCAGCAGCACGGCGGGCCGCGTGGCCAGCGCGCGGGCGATCTCCACCAGGCGGCGGTCCACGTGGGCCAGGTCGGCGGCGCTGGCGTCCGGGTCGCCGGTGTAGCCGCAGGCGGCCAGCAGCGCGCGGGCTTCCTCGCGCACGGCAGGCGCGGTGAAGCCGGCGATGCCGAGCAGCGTGCCGAGGCGGCCCTTTGTCAGTGCGATGGCTACGTTGTCGGTGGCGCTCATGCCGGCGAACAGCTGCGTGGTCTGGTAGGTGCGGGCGATGCCTTGCCGCGCGCTGTCGCAGGCGCCACGCGCCGGCAGCGGCGCCGTGCCAAGCTGGCGCCCGCCCTCGCGCGGCCGGTAGTAGCCGGAGAGCATGTTCAGCACGGTGGACTTGCCGGCGCCATTGGGGCCGATCAGGCTCGTCACCTGACCTGGCGGCAGGTCGAAGGACAGGTTATCGACCGCGCGCACGCCGCCGAACACCATCGACAGGCCGAGCGCCGACAGCCCGCGCCGCGTTTCTGCCGGCCGCACCGGCAACTGCGCGCCATGCGCCGCCGCGTGGGCGGCCGCAGCGCGGGCCGGTCGCAGGCGGCGCAGCAGGTCCGTCACCACGCCCACCATGCCCGTGGGCGCCACCCAGAGCACCACCAGCAACAGCATGCCGAAGCAGAGCAGGCGCAGGTTTTCGAGGCTGGACAGCAGCTCGGGCAGCAGCCCGACGACCACGGCGCCCGCCACGGGGCCGGCTACCGTGCCCGCTCCGCCAATCATCACCACTAGCACGAACAGGATCGATTGCAGGAACGAGAACATTCCCGGTGTGACCATGCCCTGCAACGGCGCGAACAGCCCGCCAGCCAGCCCCGCCAGGGCGGCGGAGAACGCGAAGCCCACGGTCTTGACCACCAGCGGATTGACGCCGATGGACGCCGCGGCGGTTTCGCTGTCACGCACCGCACGCATCGCCGCGCCCCAGCTGCCGCGCGCGATGCGGGCATAGGCGGCCAGCGCCACGCCCAGCACGGCCAGCGCGATCAGCGCCAGCGCGCGTTCGCCGCCTTCCACGCCGGGCAGCGACGGTTGCGCGATGCCCATCAGGCCGTTCTGCCCGCCGGTCAGCGCGCGCCACTCCACGGCGCCGTGTTCGACGATAAAGCCGAAGGCGATGGTGACCATCGCCAGGCCGGGGCCCTTCACGCGCAGCGCGGGCAGGGCCAGCAGGCCGCCCAGCAGCGCGGCGATCAGCGCGCCCACCGGCCACGCGGCCCAGAAGCTCCAGCCGGCCTGGCCGGTCAGGATGGCGACCGTATAGGCGCCGATGGCATAGAAGCCGACATGGCCGAACGACACCTGCCCGGTCAGCCCGAGCAGCAGGTTCAGGCCCACGCCGCAGATCGCCAGCATCGCCACGCCGGCAATCACGAAGACGAAATAGCCGTTGAGCGACAGCACAAGCCCGGCGGCGGCGAGCAGCACGGCCAGCATGACGAGGATCTGGAGCGGCGTGCCCAGCCCGAGCAGCGGGGCGGCGGCGCGCGCCGGCCGGGCCAGCGGCGCGGGCGAAGCGGGCGGATTGGAGGAAACCATCGAATCGTTCATACCTTGCGTACCTCCGCGCGTCCGAACAGGCCGTCCGGCCGCAGGGCCAGCAGCGCGATCACCAGCGCGAACGTGATGATCTGGGTGTAGCTGGAGCCCAGCGATGCGGTGATGAGCGCCTCGGCCACGCCGAAGATCAGCCCGGCAATCATCACGCCCCAGGCACTGGAGAGCCCGCCAAGAATGGCCACGGCGAAGGCTTTCAGGCCGAACACGGTGCCCATGTCCGCCTGCACGTTGAACAGCGGCGCGATCAGCACGCCGGCAATGCCGGCCAGCAGCGTGGAAATGGCGAACGCGCCGGCGATGGTGCGGCGGATGGGAATGCCCATCAGGCGCGCGGCGTCGCGGTTCTGCACCACGGCCAGCATCGCCACGCCCCAGCGTGAGCGGCGCAGCACGTAGTGCAGCACGGCCGCCAGCGCGAGGCCGACCACGGGAATCACCAGTTGCAGCGGATAGACGCCGACGCCGGTATCGCCCAGCTGCACGGACTGTGCCGCGAGCGGGGAGGGCAGGCTGCGCGGCTCGGTGCCGAAGGCGAGCATCACCACGTTATCGAGCACGATGCCAAGCGCGACGGTGGCCATCAGCCACGCGTTGGAGCCCCGGCTCGCGAACGGACGCACGGCCAGGAATTCCACGGCCAGCCCGTAGAGTGCGCACAGGCCGAGCGCCAGCACGATGGCGAGCGGCATCGGCCAGCCGAGTGTCTGCGCGAAGCTGTACGTCAGCACTGCTCCCAGCATCATCGAACTGCCCTGCGCGAAGTTGACGGTGGCGGACACCGCGTAGGTGATGTGGAAGCCCAGGGCCATCAGGCCATACATGCTGCCCAGGCCGAGCCCGCTGATGAGGGCGGAGATCCAAAGCATGGTGAATCCTTGTATTCGTTCTGCTCCCCGCAGCCGCGCGGGAGCGGGGAGCAAACCATCGGTTGCTGCTAACGGCTTACTTCGCCACCGGCACGATGCGGTTGTCGATGAACTGCGCCCAGACGTAGTCGTTTTCGCTCAGGGCGTCATGCGTGGTCGGCGAGAACGGCTTCACGTAGGTCTTGATCAGGCCTTCATAGCGGTCGATCTTGTAGAAGCCTTCGCGAATGGCATCGCCCTTGGTGCTGCCGGCCTTGGCGATCGCCAGGGCGGCCAGCTGCGTGGCGTCGTAGGCGTTGGCAACGCCCACGGCCGGGGTGATGTCGTCCGGGCCCTTGATGTCGCTGTACTTGGCCTTGAGGTCGCTCACCACGCGCGTGCTGACCGGGGTCTGCGCGCCGAAGAAGCTGTACGTCTGCACGAAGTGGACGTTCTTGGCGTTCGGGCCAGCCAGTTCGGTGAAGCGGCCGCCGGCCGGGCCCCAGTGGGAGACCACCGGCACCTTCCAGCCCATACGGTCCAGCGACTTCACCACCTGCGCGGACGGGCCAACGTTGCCCACCATCAGCAGCACGTCGGCGCCGGCGGCCTTCAGGCGGCCCAATTGGGGCACCACGTCCACGTCATTGGCCTCGAACTTCTCCACGCCCACCGGCTTGCCACCCTTGGCGGCCATCGCGGCGACGATGCCCTTTTCGTTCGACTCGCCCCACGGGTTGTTCACCAGGATCAGGCCGGGCTTGGTGGCGTTGAAGGTCTTCTGGGCGTACTGGAGCATCGCCTTGTCCACCACCTCGTCCACGGCGGACACGCGGAAGGCGAAGTTCGGATTGGCGCCGTTGCGCGTGATCGGCGTGCCGGCGGCCCACGGGCCCATGAACGGCACCTTCTCCTGGTTGGCGATCGGCACGATGGCCATCGACACCGGCGTGTCGAGCCCGCCGAACAGCACGGCCACCTTTTCCTTGTAGATCAGCTCGCGTGCGGCCAGCACGCCCTTGGCCGGGTTGCCCTCGTCGTCGCGGCGCACCAGTTCCAGCTTGCGGCCGCCCAGCAGGCCGCCCTTGGCATTGATCTCGTCGATGGCGACGGTCATGCCGCGCGTCAGCGACTCGCCGGCGCGGGCCGACTGGCCGGACAACGCCGTGATCAGGCCAATCTTGATGGTGTCGGCGGCATGGGCGGGCAGCGCCGTCATGACGCAGGCAGCGGCGGCGGTCGCGAGGAGGGCGCGGCGTTGGGGACGAAACATGGCAGTTCTCCGGATGGGCGGATCGAGGGTGGATGGGTGCTTCGAACCACCCGGCTCGCAAGAGCCGTGCCAATCCGTCGACAAAACCGAAAATGATCCTGGAGCGATTGACCCGTCAAGATGCAGACGATCTGGCCCGCATTTTGCGAACGATCTGCAAACCTGACTGCATACGATCCGCCATGGTTCATGTCGCACGAATCCGGTGCGCGATGGGCCAAAGCGGGGCACATTTGATGAGAGGCATCCCTCCATGACGCAAAACCCGAGTCCGCTGGCGGCCACAAAGGCCGCCGCCGGGCTTCCCACCTTCGGCCCGCTGCGCGACCATGGCCGCTTTCCGTACCGGCCGATTACCGACGCCGATCCGTTCCGCTGGCCCAATGGCGCGCGGCTGGCGGTCTACCTCGGCTTCAATATCGAGCACTTCGCCTTTGGCGAGGGGCTGGGCGCCAACCTCGGGCCGGTCTCGCCGCAGCCGGACGTGCTCAACTACAGCTGGCGCGAGTACGGCAACCGGGTGGGCGTGTGGCGCTGCCTGGAACTGTTCGACCGGCTGGAGATGCCGGCCGGCGTGCTGCTGAACACCGCGCTGTACGACCATTGCCCCGAAGTGCTGGACGCCTGCCTGGCACGCGGCGACGAGCTGATCGGCCATGGCCACACCAACGCCCATCGCCAGAGCGAGTTCGACGAGGCGGGCGAGCGGGCACTGCTGGTGCACTGCCGGGAGCGCATCGCCGCACATAGCGGGCGGGCGCCCGGCGGCTGGCTGTCGCCGTGGATCTCGGAGACGATGGTGACGCCGGACCTGCTGGCCGAGACCGGCTATCGCTACACGCTGAACTGGGCGCACGATGACCGCCCGGTGCGCATGGCCACGCGCGGCGGCCGGCTGTGGTCGATTCCCTATCCGCAGGAGTTGAACGACATCCCGATGATCATCGCGCGCCACCTTGACGGCGCCGCCTTTGCCGACATGATCATCGACCAGTTCGACGAGATGCTGGCGCAGGCCAACGATCCGCAACACCCGCAGCCGCTGGTAATGGGCATTGCGCTGCATCCCTACCTGGTGGGCCAGCCGTACCGGCTGCGGCACCTGCGCCGGGCGCTGGCGCATATCGCGGCGCGGCGCTCGCATGGCGAGGTCTGGCTGACCACGCCGGGCGCGATCTGCGACGCAATGGACGCCGTCGATGCCGCGGACGCCGCGGCCCCTGCCGCTGTGATCCCTTCACGCTAATATCATGGCCATCGTTTCCCTGACCGAAGTCATGTCCACCAAAGCTGCCAGGAAGCCTGCGGCCGCCAAGGCCGCCGTCAAGGCCGCCACCAAGCGCGCTTCAGAGACCGCCAAGCCCGTCGATCCCATCGGGGAGGAGACCGCCGAGGATGCCGATACGCGCATCTATCAGGCCATCTTCGACGGCGTGCTCAACCATCGCCTGACCCCGGGCACCAAGCTGCCCGAGCCGGAGCTGTGCCAGCTGTTCGGCGTGGGCCGTGCCGTGGTGCGCCGGGTGCTGGAGAAGCTGGCCCACGATGGCATCGTGGCGCTGCGGCCGAACAAGGGCGCGGTGATTGCCGAGCCCACGCCCGAGGAAACCAGCCAGATCTTCGAGGCCCGCCGGGCGATGGAGCGCGTGCTGGTGGAACTCGCCGTCACGCGCGTGACCGAGGCCGACCTGCGCGACCTGCGCCGCCAGCTGGCCGAGGAGCATGACGCCATGCACCGCTTCGACCAGCCCTCGTGGGCGCGGCTGGCCAGCGGCTTTCACCTGCGGATTGCGGCGCTGGCGCGCAACCCGGTGCTGCAACGCTACCTGACCGAACTGGTGTCGCGCTGCTCGCTGATCGTGGGCCTCTATGAGCCGCCCGGACATGCACCGTGCGAGCACGACGAGCACGCGGCCATCGTCGCCTGCATCGAGGCCCGCGACGCCGCCGGCGCGGTTGCGCGCATGGAAGCCCATCTGCGCGAACTCGAGGAACGGATCGAAACCTCGCGCATGCAGGGCGAGAAGAGCCTGGCGCAGATGCTGGGATTGCCAAAGACCAGCAAGGGCTGACCGGAACACCTCATGGAAATCGACTTCAACGCCATTACCGAATACCAGCGCTACAAGCTCATGGCGAGTCTGATCGTGCCCCGGCCCATCGCGCTGGTGACCACGCTCGGCCCCGACGGCACGGCCAATGCCGCGCCGTTCTCGATGTTCAACATGCTGGGCGAGGAGCCGCCGATCGTGATGATCAGCGTCAATCGCCTGGGTGACGGCGCGCTGAAGGACACGGCGGCCAATATCGTGCGCACGAAGGAGTTCGTGGTGCACCTCAGCGACGAGGCCATGGCCGAGAAGATGCATCGCTGCGGCGAACGGCTGCCGCCTGATGTGAGCGAACTGGCGCGGGTGGGGCTCACCGCCGCGCCGTGCACCCAGGTGGCGGCACCGCGCATTGCCGAGGCCCCCGTCGCGTTCGAATGCACGCTGTGGGAGACGCTGGAAACCGCGAGCCGCCAGATCTTCATCGGCCGCGTGCTGCGGCTGCATGCCCGGGATGGGCTGATCGACACCGAACGCTGGCGCGTGCGCCTGCAGGACTACTTCCCCGTGGGGCGCTTTGGCGCGAGCTTCTACGTGACCACGCGCGACCGCTTCTCGCTGGAGAAAGAGGCCGGCGTGGTCACGGCCTCAACCGCGATCGACGAGATGTGAAGGCTGAGCGGGGCCGGCGCGGCGGCGCGGGACGCGCTGTTGCCACTGCGCCGCCTTGGCGATGATCTCGCCGACGATGCCGCGCCGGAACGTCAGCACGCAGATCACGAAGATCACGCCGGTCACCATCGTCACCGACTCGCCGAGCGTATTGAACCAGTCCAGGCCGGTGAATCTGGCGAGAAACATGCCGAGGTCGCCCAGCTTGTTCTCCAGCGCGATCACCACCAGGGCGCCGACGATGGGGCCCGTCAGCGTGCCGAGGCCGCCCACCAGCGTCATCAGGATCACGGCGCCGGACATCGACCAGTGCACATCGGTGAGCGTCTCGAAGCCGAGCACCAGCGCCTTCAACGAGCCGGCCAGCCCGGACAGCGCCGCCGACAGCACGAAGGCGGCCAGCTTGAAGCGATCGACGTCATAGCCGAGCGACACGGCGCGCGGTTCGTTCTCCTTGATGGCCTTGAGGATCTGGCCGAACGGCGAATGGATGATCCGCACGATCAGCGCGAACGCCACCACCACAATGGCGAGCACCACGTAGTACAGCACGAGGTCATCGCCGAGCGGCAGCAGGCCGAACAGGTTGCCGCGCGGAATGCCCTGGATGCCGTCCTCGCCACCGGTGAACGGTGCCTGCAGACAGAAGAAGTACAGCATCTGCGCCAGCGCCAGCGTGATCATCGAGAAGTAGATGCCCTGGCGGCGGATGGCCAGCGCACCCATCGCCCAGCCCGTGATGGCCGCGCCGGCGGTGCCGATCAGCAGGCCCAGTTCAGGTGTCAGGCCCCAGACCTTCATGGCGTGACCGGCCGCGTAGCCGGCGCCGCCAAAGAAGGCCGCATGGCCGAACGACAGCAATCCGGTGTAGCCGATCAGCAGGTTGAAGGCGCAGGCGAACAGGGCAAAGCACAGCACCTTGAGCACGAATACCGGGTAGGCGCCGAGCATCGGCGCCAGCGCCACGACGAGCAGCGCGATGCCGTAAAGCGCGGCCCGGCCGCGGGGGTTTTGCGAATCCAGCATTTATTTTTCCTTCCCGAACAGACCGGCGGGACGCAGCAGCAGCACGATCACCATGATGAAGAACACGACCGTGGAGGACGCTTCCGGATAGAACACCTTGGTCAGGCCCTCGATCACGCCGAGGCCCAGGCCGGTGAGGATGGCGCCCATGATCGAACCCATGCCGCCAATCACCACCACCGCGAACACCACGATGATCAGGTTCTGCCCCATCAGCGGTGAGACCTGCACCACTGGCGCGGCCAGCACGCCGGCGAAGGCCGCCAGTGCCACGCCGAAGCCGTAGGTCAGCGTCACCATCAGGGGCACGTTCACGCCGAACGCTTCCACCATCTTCGGGTTCTCGGTGCCGGCGCGCAGGTAGGCGCCGAGCTTGGTCTTCTCGATCACGAACCACGTGGCAAAGCACACCACCAGCGAGGCCAGCACGACCCAGCCGCGATAGTTCGGCAGGATCATGAAACCGAGGTCGGTGGCGCCTTGCAGTGCGTCCGGCGGCGAGTAGGGCAGGCCGGACACGCCGTAGATCGAGCGGAACACGCCCTCGATCACCAGCGTGATGCCCAGCGTCAGCAGCAGGCCGTAGATGTGGTCGAGCTTGTAGATCCAGCGCAGCATGGTCTTCTCGATGACCACGCCAAGCACGGCCACCACCAGCGGCGAGAGCGCCAGCATGACCCAGTAGTTGAGGCCGGCGTACTCCATGCCGGCCCAGGCGAGCACGGCGCCGAGCATGAACAGCGCGCCGTGGGCGAAGTTGATCACGTTGAGCAGGCCGAAGATCACCGCCAGCCCAAGGCTCAGCATCGCGTAGAAGGCGCCGTTGACCAGACCCAGCAGCAGCTGGGACATCAGCGCCGGCAGGGGAATCCCAATATCGAAAGTCATGAAATGCGGTTCCCTATATGTCTACACGCCAAGCAGTTCGTTCAGCACCGGCATCTTGGCCTGCAGCTCGGCGGCGGCGAAGCGCTCGACGATCTGCCCGTGCTCCATCACGTAGAAGCGGTCGGCCAGCGGCGCGGCG